>JANMYS010000175.1:0-3147 GCA_031382385.1 Gemmatimonadota bacterium | reverse complement strand
AAAAACCACCGCCCCGTTATCTAAGCTTGGTCCCCTGGGGGGGTGGGGCCGGGGGGGGGGTGGGTCGGAGACCCGCCCCCCCTCGCGCCCCTGCGACCCGCCCTGCCCGGCACCTCGCCCTTCCCCACCGGCCCTACGATTTCCGCCCGACCCACCATCCGTCCGCACTTCCCAGCAGCTCGAACTCCGCCCCGGTCGGCACCGCTCCCGTTCCCACCAGCCGAAGCCCCGGCAGGACGGCTCCGATTGCGGCCTCGGTCCACCCGGCATCCATGGCCCAGGGCCAGCCCAGCACCGCTCCGCGCAGCGAACGCCGCTTGAGCGGCAGTCGGGCCGCGTGCACCAGACTCGCACCCGGCATCAGCCCTATGCCCTCCGGAGGATTCACCAGCACCAGGTGAACGCCCGGCAACAGGCCGGCGATCTCGGCCGCATGACGGGCCACCTCCCCGACCAGCGCCAGATAGCCGCCGGGGCCCTCCAGCCCGAGCAGCGTCAGGAGGGCGGCCGCACCGGGATCGGGTGCCTCCGTCGCAGGACTGGCGGGGGCAGTCGCCTGGCCCAGGCGGACGACCTGCTGCTCGATTTGATACTCCCGCTGGCACACCGGACAGCCGAGGGTGCCGCGCACGACGTGGCGCCCGGCCATTTCGTCGGGGATCAGGACGAGGAATGATTCCTCATGGTCGGCGGGGCAGCGGAGGTGGTCGGTGAGTTCGATGAACATGGATGGTCATCGCCGCGGGATTGTGGGTAGCGGTCGATCGGCGATCGACCGCCACCCGGCAACGACCGGTCGGCGGAATCAGGGCCGGAACACCACCCAGGTGAGCAGGCCAGGTTCGACCGTCACCCGGCGCAGCACCTTTCGCCCGGCAATCTCGACACCGAGGGTGTAGGTCCCCGGAGGGACATCACTGACGGCAAAGTTCTCGTTGTAGAGCGGATGGGGATGGGCATGTTCGCCATAGGTCTCGGCGTAGACAAACGGCGTCTCGGCGGGCTCCGGCTTGACCAGACCGTAGACCCGGGCCTGCGGGATCGGCTGACCCGATGCATCGAGCACCTGACCGGCGACGAGACCGGTGCCGGGCAGCGGCTCGATCCAGAGTTCCGGATTGGTGGTGTAGGGAGGGAATCGCTCCAGGCTGTCCACGACGCGCGCGGCATCATTGCCCGGAACCGCCTGGATCTCGAGGTGCATGTGATCGTTGGTGGCGCGCCCGCTGTTGCCCACCCCCGCTATCTCCTGCCCCGCCGCCACCTGCTGTCCCACCTTGACCCGTAGCACCGAGTTGTGGTAGTAAACCGAATAGATCCGCAGGAGTCCACCCGGGCCGGTGACCGTCGAATCGTGGCGAATGGCGACGGTGAGAGCGCCCTGCTCCGCCCGTCCAGCATACACCACCCGCCCCCGCGCGATCGCGAGCACACGAGTCCCGTCGGGGTTGTTGAACTCGACCCCCTGATGCTGCTGGAAGTTGCCGCCCATCGTCGAGCCGTACCGGTAGGTCTGATCAATATAGGGGTTGTCCGCCCGGTCGATCGGGCGCAGAAACCAGGTGGTGCGCGGCGCCCTCGGCACCTCAGCCCCGCGTGCCAGCCCGCGCAGGCACGGGAGGGTATCACTGACGGGTCTGAGGCCACACGCCGTCCCGGCCCAGAGCGCGCCATCGATCAGCACCCGATTTCGCGGGCGGAACGCCACCTGTCCGGCCCCAACCGGTTCGCTGGTCCAGCCAGCAACTCCATAGCGGACCCGTTCGGTCCCGCGTAGCGTGGCGATCACCACGCCCTGCCGGTCGAACCCGATCCGGCGGACGTACTCATTCCCCAGCAGGGCGATGGCGGTATCCGCCGGGCCACGCGCGGGCGGACCGCTCCGATCGCCGAACGCCGTCCAGTGCGCCCCATCGTCGACCGTCAGCTGGAGCCCGTCCGCGGTCGCCACCCAGGTCGAGTCCCCCCGGGTCACGATCCCGTCGGGTGCGACATACTGCCATTCCGGGCCGAGTTGGGTGAAGGTCCAGTTGGTCCAGGTCGCCCCATCGTCACGTGAGAGCCCCCAGCCGTTGCCCACCGTGCCATACCACACTTCGCCCCGCGGCCCGAAGGCGAAGGCGTGCACGAAGTCCCACGAGATGCTCGTTCCGGTCGTGTCGCGCCGGATCTGCTCCCAGGTTATCGCGCCGGGCTTCAGCCGGAAGATCCCCTGCCCGTAGGTGCCGACCCAGAGCGTCCCGGCCGGATCGCGGCTGACGCTGAGGACCGGCACACCCCAGCCGGTGGAATCGGGGAGGGCGGGGAATGGGGGAAACGTGGTCGGTGCGACATCGAGATGCGGAGAACCGGGAACGGGGAACGGGGAACGCATGTACGGAACGAAGGCGACGATCGGGAGGGCGGCGAGGACGACGAGGATCGCGACCATCCGGTGGATCGGAGGTATGGCGCCTCCCGCTCCCGGTTCCCCGTTCCCCACGGGCATCATGAATTCAGTCCAACTTCGACCGGACTTGGTGACAGCCGCAGCCACTCCACCGTCGCGTGGGACGGGCGCGTGGCGACAAACAACACCGCCTCGGCGACATCCTCGGGGCGCAGCATGAGCGAGCGGCGCAGGAAACCTGGCCGGGCATCGGGATCGAACGGGTCCCAGATCTCGGTATCGGTCGAGCCCGGCGAGACAAGGGAGAAGCGTACCCCGGTCCCGGCGTACTCCACCGCCAGCGATTCGTGCAGCCCGCGCAGGCCGAACTTGCTCGCGGTATAGGCCGCGTTGTCGGGGAAAGCGCGGTGATCGCAGGTGCTGCCGATCGTGATGTGGAGTCCCGCCCCGGCCGCGCGCATCGCGGGCAGCAGCGACTGGGCGAGCACGAAGGGGGCGCGGAGGTTCAGCGCATACTGTTGCTCGAGTTCCGCGAGCTCCGTCGCCTCGAACGGCTTCAGCACGAAGAGCCCCGCGTTCTGTACCACAATCTGCGGCGCCCCCCATTCGCCCAGGATCCGGGTCGCGACATGCACAATGGCATGCACGTCGGCGAGGTCGCAGCGCAGGTCCCGGTAGGGTCCATGGGTTCCCTCCGGGAGCGTGCGGGAGAGGCGGATGACCGTCGCGCCGGCGCCGGCCAGCGCCGCCGCCGAGGC
>JANMYS010000156.1:0-5298 GCA_031382385.1 Gemmatimonadota bacterium | reverse complement strand
TGTACCAGTCTCAGGCGGGGGCGCAGCATCTGGTCTCCAAGGGGGGGTAGGTCTGGTTGAGTAACGCAGTGATCACGGCGGATTCTCACGGGCGGCTGGGCGATTAGGCGATTAGGCGATTGGGCGATTGGGCGATTGGTCGATTGGACGGAAAGAAAGGACGGGTAGGGCAGGCGTCCCCGCCTGCCCGCACCCCGCCTGGAGGACCGCAGTCTCCCGCCACCGGCCGCCGGGCGAGCTCGCGGCTGAAGCGGCGGCTCGGCGGATCTGTTGCTAGAGCGACGAGGGGCCGGCAGGGTTTTGCGTGGATCGGTCGAGACACCCACCAAACCACTGGATCAAAGGGCTAGCGCCCCCATCCCAGACGGGCCACTCCTAGGCCGTTAGACCGTCTTGATGTGGATGGCATTCAGCGTCCGAACAGCTAGACCGGTGAGCAATGGAAATGCTCGGAACTGAATGGGGTTCAGGGGGTCGCTGGTTCACATTCATCCGCTGCGGAGCCTCGGTGCGCTTCACGTGAGCTGCGGCCGCTCCGCGGCCACGCTCTGCTCGCCGCCTGCGGCGGCGCCGGCCCTAGGTGGCCCGGCGCGGCGAATCCCACTGTCCCGCGGGACAGCGGCGGCGTCGCCTGCCCACCCACTCAAAACACCACCTCCACCCCCAACCTGAACAACCTTGGCGGCCCAAACGCGAACAGCGCCTGGGTGAAGTCCCGCGCCGCCGCGAGGTAGAGCGGTCTGAGCTCTCCCACACCATCCACATACCCGTTGCCATCGAGGTCCGCCCACGGCCGGTAGCGCGGCGACTCGTAGGGAATGGGTGAGGGATTGGCGCTCAGCGCGGAATCCGCCAGCGCCTGGATCCCCGCCTCGGTCTGCACCGTTTTGCCGGTGTCCCGCCGCACCGCCACCACATTCCGCCGGTTGAGCAGGTTCCGCACGTCAACGTAGATGCTGCCGCTCACCGCGCCGAAGCAAATCGGGCGACGCAGCAGCAGGTCCAGCGTTGAGGTGCTCGGCAGGCGGCCATCGTTGGGCAGGCCGACAATCGAATCTCCGGCGGCATTGGTGAAGGTGAAGGGCAAGCCGGACGCGATGCGGTAGATGACGGTGCCCTCGATGCCAGCGAAGGGCCGGACCCCGGCGATGCGCGGCCCCACGGTGGCCGGCACAACACTTCTCACAATGGCGGTCAGGCTGTGCCGGCGGTCGTAGTCGAGGGGAAACTCGACCTTGGCGGGGAAGGTGGTGTCGCCCGTCGTGGGATCGATGGTGAACGACCGGCGGATGAAGAAGGCGCTGCTGGAAACGGAAGAGCCCACCCGGGCCAGCCTGCGACGCGAGGAGCTCCAGGTGCTTCAGTTTCTGCAGGAGCGGGGAGGGCAGGAAGTGAGGATGAAGGCGTGAGGGGCGAGGGGGCGGGTGGATTGCTTGCGCAGGGCGGTGATAGCGTGCAGAATGGGAATATGATTACGCATGATTGCGCCGAATGGCGCAAACCCTCGGACCGTATCGCGCTGTCGCTCTCATGAACAGAACTCTGCTGGTTGTGGCGCTTTTGATGCTGGGCTGCCAGCGCGAAGCCGCCCGCAACGCGTCTCGCGAGCCGGCCGCGACACCGGACCTCATCGAGCTCCGGACGCCGCTGCGCGAGGCGATTCTGCTGAGCCCGCTCACCGTGGAAGGCAGGGCGCGAGGCCCCTGGTTTTTCGAGGCCTCCTTTCCCGTCTACCTCCTCGATGCGAGCGGCGACACCATCGCCGTGACTCCCGCCCAAGCCCAGGGGGATTGGATGACCGCCGCATTCGTGCCCTTCAAGGCCACGCTCACCTTCGCTCCGCCCGCGTCGCCAACAGGCACCTTGATCTTGGCGAAGAACAACCCGTCGGGCCTTGCCGAGCACGCGGCGGAACTTCGGGTCCCCATCCGGTTCCGCTGATAGTGCCAGAGTCACGGATTACCGGCCGAAACCCGGTCAGCCCCCTCCACCGGGACGACCCCGTTCCGGGCTTGCCCTCGAGACTCCCGCGCACGGTCGCCTCGCGCCGGTGTCGCATGGGTGCACTCACGCTTGTCGCGCTCTGCCTGCCACTGGTACCGCTGCGGGCCCAGTGGACCCGGATCTACGGCAATCAGCACGGCGCGGTCGAGATTCAGTGGACTCACGGAGTCGCGACCTATGGTGTGACGACCCATCGCTGGCGTCTCCGCAATACTTTCAGCACTCCGATGAGGATCTGCTTCACCGTGACGCGCGTGACCGAGGGTCGGGAGGAACCGGCGGAAGTGATCGCGTCCCTCCCTCCTGGTCGGGAGAGCGCGGATCCCGGCTGGTGGACAATGAGTCAGCGTCCAACTGACCCGCCGGTCAGTGGAGTGCAGGAGTGCAGCCTCGGCCAGGGCAGTACTCCACAGGTCAGGAGCGCCGCTCGACCTGGGGTCTCCGCTGGGCGGCAGGATGTGCGCAGCCAGATCGCCGACATCACGAGCCGAAGCCAGGAAGCGAACCGCTCGGCGCAAGCAGTCGTGGGGGGTCTGGCAGATTATTTCGCCAATAGCGTCGCGAATGGCATCGCTGACCTCGGGCGGATGAGAGACCGCTTCGAACAGGAGGAGCGCACCGCATTCACGGATGGTGTCGATGAGGCTACCTCCATGTCTGACCTGGCTGGGCAAATTCAGTCACGACTCGACGACCTGGACGGGGGCATCGACGACGCCAACGATGAAGCAGCGAACATGAGCAGGAAGGCGGAAGAGTCCAGGGACGAGGCAGCGACCTATCGCCGGTTGAACAACGCCGTCGCAGCACGGATCCCGGACGCCTCTGCCGTGGCGTACGATGGACTTCACCGAGTGGAGCTCGCGCGAGCCCGGCGCCTTGCCGCCGAACGTGAGCGGCTTGAGGCGATGCTACGCGACTTGCCCTCCGATCCGGACGAGCTTTCAGAGCCGGCGCCCGAGGCGACGCCGATACCGGCTGCGATCCGAACGGAACCCGCGGTCGCACCGGGACTCGCCGCGCAACCTGCCGTCGTCACCTTGCGTCCCCTTCGGCCCGATGAGGCGCCTTCCGCCTCCGGACCGGGGACGACGGCCGTCACCGTGGAGTTCGTAAATGATGCTGGTCAGGCGGTCGATGTCGCGTGGCTGAATGGACGGGGGGAGCCGGTGCCCTATGCCAGGATCGAGCCAGGCAGATCCTACCGGCAGCCCACATACTCCAGCCACGTCTGGCTGATCATGGATGCGAGTCACCGGCCATTGGTGTCGTTTCTGGTGGGCGACGCGAATGCGGTGGCGCGCATTCCGGTGCCGCCTCCCGCCGTTCCACGGGCACTCGCGCGCGCGATCCGGCGAATCGTCTTCAACGGGAGTTCGACCGACGGGGGCGGTACGCGCCGGGTGTGGGAACAACTCGACCAGCGCCGCTTTGTCGAGATCTATCCGGATGGCACACGCGCCCCATTCACCGTCACTAGCGAGGTGGAGGGCGGGGTGATCGCGGTGCGCGATGCGGACCATGGCCTCGAGGTGTACATCCCCTACCGCGGCAGCTCGCGCACCAGTCTCTGGTGGCGGCTGCCGGGCGATGTGACCTGGAACGCTTTGGGGAACTTCGTGGAAGAGTATCCGCAGTAGTGCGGGATAAGAAATGCATCAGAACGCTACCTCCACCCCCAGCCTGAACAACCTTGGCGGCCCAAACGCGAACAGCGCCTGGGTGAAGTCCCGCGCTGCCGCGAGGTACAGTGGCCGCAGCTCTCCCACACCATCCACATACCCGTTGCCGTCCAGGTCCGCCCACGGCCGGTAGCGCGGCGACTCGTAGGGAATCGGCGAGGGATTGGCGCTGAGCGCCGAATCCGCCAGCGCCTGGATACCCGCCTCGGTCTGCACCGTCTTGCCCGTGTCCCGCCGCACCGACACGATGTTTCTCCGGTTGAGCAAGTTCCGCACGTCAACGTAGATGCTCCCGCTCACCGCGCCGAAGCGAATGGGGCGGCGGAGCAGCAGGTCCAGCGTTGAGGTGCTCGGCAGGCGGCCGTCGTTGGGCAGGCCGATAATCGAATCGCCGGCGGCATTGGTGAAGGTGAACGGCAACCCCGACGCGATGCGGTAGATGACCGTGCCCTCAATGCCAGCGAAGGGCCGGATGCCGGCGATGCGCGGCCCCGCGGTGGCCGGCACTGCGCCGCTGACGATGGCGGTGAGGGTGTGGCGCCGGTCGTAGTCGAGAGGAAACTCGACCTTGGCGGGGAAGGTGGTGTCGCCCGTCGTGGGATCGATGGTGAACGACCGGCGGATGAAGAAGGCGTTGCTGGAATTGGCGGTGGCCTGCTGCAGGGTATAGCTGACCCGCACCCCCCAGTTGTTCTGGAACTCCCGCTCCACGATGAGCTCGCCACCCTTGACCGATCCCGCATCGACGTTGCCGAAGATGCTGGAATCGGGATCGACGCCGAGCGGCACCGAGGCGACCAGCCCATCGAGGCGACGGATGTAGACGTTGGCCCGCACGCTGACGAAGCGCACTGGCCGGAGCCGCAGGCTGAACTCGTACTGGGTGCTCGACTCGAAGCCGAGCCCGGGATTGCCCACCCGGGAACGGCCGGTGCGGGTGGTGTCGTCAAAGGCGGCATCGACCAGGTACTGATAATCCGGCGCCTGGGAAAACTTGCCGATGCTGGCAATGAAGGTCGCGCCCCGGAGCACGGTGCTGACCGCCAGCCGCGGACTGATTGAGCGCTTGGTCTGGGCAGCCTTGCCCGGCAGGTCATCGCGACCGCTGAACTGGTCGAAACGCAGCCCCAGCGTGAGAGCGAGGTCGGTGCCGCGACCCTGGACCTCGGTGTAGATGGAGCCAGCCCACGGAGAGAAGTTGGCGGCGGTGGCCGAGGGGACGGTGTCGCCCGCCGGCAGGTAGCCGAGCACACGCTGAAAGGTCTTGACCCCCTGGCGGGAGTATTCGCCGCCGACGTAGAAGTCGGTGTTCCGGCCCGCCGGAATGCTCAGGTCGAGCCGGGTCCGCACCTCCCTGAAGCGGTTCCACGCCAGGTCGCCACGGGGGCCGCGGCCTTGGAAGAAGGCGGGCACGCCCCACGGTGTGTTGTCGCTGAACGTCGGCGCGATGAGACCGGAAATGGGCACCGCCGCGCGGGCGGTGTCCTGCGAGCGCGCCAGATCTTCGCCGACGATACCGATCTTTTCGCCGGTGAACGCACCGAAGCGATAGTCCGGCACACTGGTCGCCGCGCCGCGGATGAAGTCTCGGCTGAAATATCCCACGCGCAGG
>JANMYS010000122.1:0-35292 GCA_031382385.1 Gemmatimonadota bacterium | reverse complement strand
GTCGTCGTTTGCGGGGTCCGGCGGGTTGTGGGGTTGCGGGGTTGTGTCGGCGTGTCGGGGCCGCTTTTTGGGGGCCCCTACAGCGCCGGCACCAGTTCGGCGACCCGGAAGCCGAGATCTTCGATCATCCGGATATCGGCGTCGGGCCCCTGGCCCGGCGTGGTGAGGTAGCCGTTGCAGAAGAGGGAGTTCGCTGGATAGAGGGCGAGGGGCTGCAGGTGCCGCAGGTTGACCTCGCGCCCGCCGGCGACGCGAATGTCGCGCGTGGGATTCACGAAGCGGAACATGGCCAGCGCCCGGAGGCAATCCTGCGGGGTCAGCCGCGGCCGGTCGCCCAGCGGCGTTCCCGGTCGCGGGTCCAGGAAATTCACCGGAATGGATTCGACCTCGAGGTCACGCAGCTCCATGGCAAGCGCCACGCGATCGTCCAGGCTCTCCCCCATCCCCATGATGCCGCCGCAGCAGGCCTCCATGCCGGCCGCCTTGGCCGCTTTGACGGTGCGGATGCGGGCATCGTAGTCGTGGGTGCTGCAGACCTCTGGGAAGTGGCCCCGCGAGCTCTCCAGGTTGTGATTGAAGCGAGTGACCCCGGCGGCGGCGAGCTGCTCCGCCTGGCCATCCTTGAGCAGCCCGAGTGAGGTGCAGACATTGAGGTTGAGCTCGCGCTTGATCTGGCGCACGGCGGTGCAGATCGTCTCGAGATCACGCTCCGACGGCCCCCGCGTACTGGTCACCATGCAGTACTTGACCGCGCCCATCGCCGCCGCTTCGCGCGCCCCCGCGACCAGCTCCTCCACCGAGAGCAGACCGAAGCGTTCGACTCCGGTCTCGAACCTGGTCGATTGGCTGCAGAACGCGCAGTCCTCCGGGCAGAGCCCGCTCTTCGCGTTTTTCAGCACGTGGATCCGTACATCGGTGCCATGGTACCGCTCCCGCAGGCGAAACGCCCCATGCAGCACGGCGAGCAGCTCGTCATCCGGCGATGCCAGCACGGACAGAGCGTCGTCGGTGGACACGGAGTCCCCTGCAAGGACGCGGTCGGCGAGGTCGTTCCAGTGGGTCATGGGGCGGGGAGTGAGGGCGGAGGGCGACGAGGAACACTGCGCAAGGTATCACGATTCGCGTGCGGGAGGACCCGGCGGTCTCCGGCCAGCGCCGGGCCCCGCCGCAGAAGCCGGCTACGATTTGGGCGGATGCGCCAGGAGGATCTGCTGCACCGCCCGGATGCGGGCGGCATAATCCAGTGGGGCAAAGGAGTAGACTTCGTCATCCGCTCCCATGAGGGCCGGCAGCGCCCCGCCCCCATCGGTCCCCACCCGGAATTCGGTCTTGCGGATGAGCCGCAACTCGTCGATTCGCTGCAGGCTGACCGCGCCGACGCTGTCCGCCCGGCGAAAGACCAGCGAGTCCCCGGAGAGCCGGACCAGGCGGATGTCCCAGATGTACTCGCCGTTCTCGAGCGCAATCTGCCAGCGGTCATCGCGGGTGGTCTGGGCGCGGAGCGTCGAGGTGACCGCGGGCAGCAGCAGAAGGAGCGCGACGACGCGACGGAGACCATGCATGGACACCTCACGGTCAAAGGCTTGAGTTTCCTGCGCACCCGGACCACGTTTGTCGCACCGGGGGCGTAGCTCAACTGGCTAGAGCAAGAGACTTTTAATCTCTAGGTCGTGGGTTCGAGTCCCACCGCCCTCATCTTACTTCCCGGGCACCCGATGCACAAACCGCGCAGCTGACCGGGCCGGTGCGCCGTCGGGGCCCGGCCCTGATTGTGCGGTGTCGCTCCGGGCTGCCCCGGTAACCTGATTGGCGGCAGCGTCCCCACCCTTCGCGGCGCTGCTCAGGTTCGCTTTCCGCCCCCGCACGGGACTCATCCGTCGTTTCCGGCTGGAGAGTTGCCTCGATCAAGACCCTGCGCCAGATTTCTCCCCGGTAACACCCCGTCGTACATCCCATTTCCGCACCAGGAGCTCCCGTGACGCTCGTGTACCTCGACGGCCAGTGGCTCGATCGCGACACCGCCAAGGTGTCGGTGTTCGATCACGGATTTCTGTATGGAGATGGGGTGTTCGAGGGGATGCGCACCTACGGGGGCCGGACCTTCCGGCTGAAGGAGCACGTCGACCGGCTCTACGACTCCGCCAAGGCGATCCTGCTCACTCCCACCCTCTCGCGCGAGGAACTCATCGCCGTGACCGAGGAAGGGGTGAAGCGCTGTGGCATTGCGGACGGCTACCTGCGCCACGTCATTTCCCGGGGCGTCGGCGACCTCGGTCTCGACCCGCGGAAATGTGCCCGCCCGTCGAACGTCATCATTTTCGATACCATCGCCATCTGGCCGCCTGAGCGGTACGAGACCGGGCTGACCCTCGTCACCGCCGGTACGCCGATCATGCACCGCGAGTCCCTCTCGCCCCGGATCAAGTCGCTGAACTACCTCAATCACATCCTCGCCAAGATCGAAGCGACCAACGCGGGCGCCGATGACGCCATTATGCTCGACAGCTCCGGCCACATCGCCGAGGCGACCGGCATGAACCTGTTCATCTGGAAAAAAGACGTGCTGTACACCCCGGCGGTCTATTCCGGCCTGCTCAAGGGTGTGACCCGCGACGTGATCATCGAGATCGCCGGCGAGGCGGGATACCGCGTGGTCGAGACCATCCTCAACCGCTACGATCTCTACACCGCCGAGGAGGCCTTCCTCACCGGAACGGCGGCGGAAGTCGCCCCGATCGGCAGGGTCGATGGCCGCGTAATCGGCGCGGGCAAGGCCGGGCCTGTCACCCGCGACCTCCGGGCCCGCTTCCAGAAGGCCGTGCGAGGCTAAGGCCGTTCGCGCGGCGTCCCCCCCGATCCCCCCGAGTCAGGCAGCGCGCCAGACGGCGAGTTGCCTGACTTCGTGTTTCCCGCCCCACCCTGGCGAGCGGTCACAGATCCGGCCCGCCGATGTCGGCGTACTGTGGACAGCAAATTCACGGAGCGGTCATGCCTGAGCAGTTCGATCTCCTCGCCATCGGCGGGGGAACCGCGGGACTCGTCAGTGCCGCGGGTGCCTCCTATCTGGGTGCCCATGCCGCCCTGGTCGAGCGCGATCGGCTCGGTGGGGATTGCCTCTGGACCGGCTGCGTCCCGAGCAAGGCGCTGGTCGCCAGCGCCCATGCCGCCCAGGCGCGCCGCGACAGCGGCCTGCTGGGCCTTCACGGAAAGGCGAGGCCAGTGGAGTTCTCCGCCGTCATGAGTTCCATGCGCGCTGCCCGCGAGGTCGTGAGCCAGCATGATGATCCGGCTCGCTTCCGCGCGATGGGTGTCGACGTTGCATTCGGTGTTGCGGAGTTCGTGGCCCCGGATACCGTGCGTGTCGGTGACCGGACGCTCCGCGCCAAACGCATCGTCATTGCGACCGGGTCCCGGCCCGGTATCCCCCCCATTCCTGGGCTCGCTGAGGCCGGATTTCTCACCCATCTCACCGTCTTCGACCTGGAGGATGCTCCGAGCTCCGTGGCGCTCATCGGGGCGGGCCCGATCGGTGTCGAGTTTGCCCAGATCTTCCAGCGACTCGGCGTGCCCGTGGTCGTCTTCGAGGTCGCGCCGCAGATCCTGATCAAGGAGGATCCCGCCGCCGCCGCCGTGGTACGGGCCCAGCTCGAGGCGGAGGGTGTGACCATCCATACCGGCGTCTCGATTCTCCGGGTAGAGTCAGGCGCAGATGACAAGACGGTCGTCTGGCGGCCGAAGGATGGCTCCGAACAGCGATCCGTCGTCGGCCAGATCTTCGTGGCCGCCGGGCGGCTGCCTAACGTTGATGGACTCGGGCTGGAGCGGATCGGGGTCGCCACGAACAAGGCCGGTGTCGTGGTGGACTCGCGGCTCCGGACCACCATTCCCGGCATCTGGGCGGCCGGTGACGTCTCCGGGGGCTTGCAGTTCACCCACATGGCGGATTATCAGGCGAAGCTGGTGGTGCGAAACGCACTCACGCCGTTTCGCGCGAAGGCGGACTATCGGGTGGTGCCCTGGGTCACCTACTGTGACCCGGAGATCGCCCGCGTCGGTCAGACCGAGCACGAGGCCCGCGCGGCTGGGGTGGACGCACGCATCTGGCAATACGACTTCGCCGACCTTGATCGAGCCATCACCGACCGCCGCCGCGACGGCTTCGTCAAACTCGTGGCGACGCCCTCGGGGACCATACTCGGCGCGACAATCGTCGGTACCGGTGCCGGCAATCTCATCGCGCCAGTCATCCTGGCCATGCAGCGCCGGCTCAAGCTCGCCGCCCTCGCGTCATTCATTTACCCCTACCCGACGATGAGTGAGGGCATTCTCCGGGCGGCCAATCTCTCGCGGCGGGAGCAGCTCGATTCCCTCGGCGGGCGACTGCTGAAGCGGATTGTGCGGTGGGGGCTGTGAACCGCGGCTGGGGCCGGCTCGCACTGCTGGTGGCAGTTCTCGGGGCAGGGGTGGCCCTGGCCCAGGCGACCGGACTGCTGGACATCCTGCGCGATCCAGCGGCACGGTCGCACGCGCTCGAGTCACTTCGGGGTGCCACCGGCCAATGGTGGGTGGGGCCGGTCTTCGCGCTGATCTACGCCGCGGCGGTGGGGTTCGCGCTGCCCGCCAGCATCCTGACCCTCCTTGGCGGGGCGGCGTTCGGATTCTGGCGGGGGGTGCTCTGGGTCACACTCGGGGCGAACCTGGGGGCCTCCCTCGCCTTTTGGCTCGCCCGTCGGCTGGGCCGGTCCGCGCTGGAAGGCTTCTTCGGCCCGCGTCTGGGGGCCTTCGACCGGATCTCCGGGGCGGCGGGGTTTCACGGCCTCCTGACCCTGCGGCTCCTCCCGATCGCCCCATTCAGCCTGCTCAACTTCGCGGCCGGGCTGACGACAATCCCCTGGCGGGACTACGCCCTGGCGACGGTAGTCGGCATCCTCCCCGGGACGGTGGTGTACGTCTTCTTTGCCGACGCCCTCCTGGCCGGTTCCGCCGAGGCCAGCCGGTCGGCGCTCCTCCGGGCGGCCGGCGCCGGGCTCCTCCTGGTCGGGTTCAGCTTCCTGACCAAATGGATCCTGAAACGCCGGGGGGCCGTCGCATCTTGACAGGCACGGATCTGGCTCTCACATTCGCCGACCCTAACAACCCCCCGAGTGAAGCATGGCGTGGAGAGAGATCACTGTCGGTGAGACCCGCTGGGCGGTCGCCCCAGTGGCTGAGCGGGTGGCCAACACCCAGGCCTGGCGGCTGGTTCTGAGCTGCCGCTGCGATGGGCAGGCGCGCCGCTCCCTCTGGGCCAGCACCGGGCTCCAGTCCTCCTCCCGCACCGATCTCTACGCCCAGGCTGACCGGCTTTCCGACGCCCGGGTCGCCGCTGCCCTCGCTGCCCGCATCAACGAGAAATAGCCCTCCCCCCCTGCTATTCATGCGGGTCGGGCCGCCGGGTGGCCCACCGGTAGGCGATCGTCGCCAGGTCCGCCGACAGGCGTGCGGCCTCGGCCGGGTCGGCCAGCCCCCGGGTCAGGACAACCAGGACAAACGGACCCCGTCCCGGGGGGTAGACGATCGCCGCATCATGCAGGAGCCCGGTAATCCATCCGGTCTTGTGCGCGACAGGCACCCCCGCCGGAAGCCCAGCCGGGATCGCGTCGTTGAACTCCTGCGCCAACAGCATCTTGACCATCGAGTCGGACGAGGCCGGGCCGGCTGAACGCCCTTCTGCGACCGCCAGCAGGAGCATGGCGAGGTCCTTGGCAGTGGTCGTATTGTTGAGGCCGCGGTCGTACGCCTTCTGGTCCTCCACCCCGCGCAAGACCCGGATGGAATCGGCCCCGAGCATGCGAGAAGTGGCCTCCACCCGTGCCGGATCGAGCAGCGCAATCAGCAGGTTGGTGGCGAGATTGCTGCTTCGAACGATCATCAGCCGGGCCAGCTCGGCCACGGTGACCGTGGTGCCGGTCCTGGCATACAGGGTCGAATCCGAATCGTCTGCCAGGTCCAGCTGATAGGGGGAGCCGTCGACGATCGACTCGAACCGGTTGGTGACCAGAAACGGCGTGTCCCAGCGCAACTCGCCCCGATCGATTCGGCGGGAGAGCTCAATCAGGACCGGGACTTTCATCGTGCTGGCTGCGTGGTACCGCCTGAGCCCGTCGACCAGAACGCTGTCCCGCCGGACGGGGTCGTAGTAGGCGACGGACACTTCGGCGGTGTCGCGGGCGATCCGGGCCTGAAAGGCTTCCGCCAGGACCACCGGCTCCTGGCCAGCGGCTGGCTGGATGGTGAGCGTCGTCAGTACCACAAGGCACAGGATTCGCATTTGCGTAAGGTATTCCCTCATAAGGCAATCTGCACCCACGATGTCCCGGCTTCCTGATCGACTCCGCTTTACCGAGTTCACACTCGACCGGCTCGCCAACGGGCGCTGCCGGTCACGGGTCGTGCTCAGTTGGCAGGACTCGGAGGAGTTCGTTGGGGAAGCGGAAAGCCTGGGGTCCCAGGCAGGGGAACTGCGCTGCGCCGCGGAAGCGTGCGTGATCGCGCTCACCAAAGCGGTCCGGGGCGAACTCAAATTCGAGCTGCTCGGGGTGAAAGCCGTCCGAGCCTTTGATTCGAACGTCGTAATCGTCTCGCTCGCGGTGCCGGGAGACGATCAGACCCAGCGCCTGGTCGGTTGTTTCCTCACTCCGGACGCCGATCCGGTCCGCGGTGCCGCGCTTGCCGTGCTTCACGCCACCAATCGTATCCTCGGCAATCGCTTTTTCATGCGCTGACCCCGCGACCCGGGCGCGCTGCGGCGCATCTCGGGAAAAGCATGGAAAACCTCATTTCGCGATTTCCTGCCCGATAACGTTCCTCCCGAAGAACCGCCGAAATGGGGGTTCTCTTTTGCCCCGCGCGCAGGGATCTTGCACAACAGAATGGGCAGGGGCGTCGAGCCGGTGTCCGGAGGCTGGTTCCGGGCTGGCCCGCCGCAGTCCTTTCCCGACTGCTACGCACCAGAAAGGCGCATCACTCCATGAAGCACTGGACACTCTGGGTTCTCGCGGGAATTGTCTCGGCGTGCGGCCATCCCGCACCCGCGCCGGTCACTCCGGCACGGGACCATGCCCAGGGGGCCTCCGGTGCGGTCGACACGGCGCGGGTCGGCTTCAGCCGGGACAGCACCGCCGACAGCCTCACGCTGGCTGAGGCCGGCAACGAGGTCCTTGCTCCGATCGATCCGGATTCCGCCGCCGATGCGGCGATCCTCGAGCAGCTCGCCACGGCGAAGCCCGCACCTCAGGATTCCGGACTGGAGGAAGGTGAAGCCACCGAGGTCCCGGGTGGCGCGAACGCGGTCGGCACGGCCGACGTGACCTATGACATCGATGTCGAGACCTACGGCTCCCACGCGCGGGTGCAGTACTATCTGGACTTCTTTCAGGGTCCTGCCCGGGAACGCTTCAGCATCTGGCTCCAGCGGATGCCGCGCTACGAGCCGATGATCCGCACCAGCCTCCGCACCTACGGGGTGCCGGAAGACATGGTCTATTTGGCACTGATTGAGAGTGGTTACTCCAACACTGCCGTGAGCCGCGCCCGTGCCACAGGGATGTGGCAGTTCATGAAGGGTACCGGCAAGCTCTATGGGCTCCGGATCGATTCGTGGGTCGACGAACGCCGCGATCCTGTTCGGGCAACGGACGCCGCTGCACGGCATCTCGCCGACCTGCGTGATCGCTTCGGTTCAATGTACCTCGCGGCGGCGGCCTATAATGCCGGTGCGGGAAAGGTCGGCCGTGGACTGCGACGGCTCCCGGATGAGGATGAGGAGGAGGAGGAGAATCCCGATGCGACCTTCTTCAGACTCTACGACACTCGTTTCCTGCGCCGTGAGACGAAGGATTATGTCCCCAAGCTGATTGCGGCCGCGCTGATCGCGAAGCAGCCGGAAAAATATGGATTCGCCCGGGCGACGGGAATTCCCGCCCTTGGCTACGACTCGATTGTCGTCACCAATTCCACCGGGTTGGACGTCATTGCCCGGCTGGCGGATACCTCGGTGGCGTTCATGCGCGAGATGAATCCGCAGTATTTGCGCCTGGTCACCCCGCCGCGGAGCACTGCTGTGGTGCGGCTTCCCGAGGGCTCCGGGGCATTGGTTGCGGCCCGGTACGAAGCGCTGCCCGAGAAGGAGCGGGTCAACCTGGTCGAGCATGTCGTGACCCGCGGTCAGACCGTGACCGCCATTGCGAGGCTCTACCGTGTGACGACCGCACAGATCAGCGCGGCGAACCCGGGTATCCGCCTGACTCGACTCCGCACCGGGACGCACCTGGCGATTCCCACCAGTGTTATCCCCGCGAGCGTGGAACCGGCCGACCCACCCGCTCGCTCCGGGAGTACCGGCTCGGGGACCTTGAGGCACCGCGTCCTCAGAGGGGAATCGCTTTCGACGATCGCGTCGCACTACCGGACCACGATCGTTCGTCTCCGCGAGCTCAACGCCATGAGCCGCGAGGATGTGCTCAAGGCGGGGCAGGTGATTCGAGTTCCCGCCCCCGGGCGTACTGCGGCGACCCCTGCTTCGGCCTCAGGTGGGCGCACCTATCTCGTTCGGAGTGGAGATACGCTCTCCCGAATCGCGGAGCGGCATCATGTGTCGCTCGCTGCCCTTCGGTCCGCCAATGGAATGACGAGCAGTTCGGTGCTGAAGGCCGGGTCTCGGCTGGTGATTCCCGACTGATCGGTTCTGCGACCGCGGCTCGTCTGGTGGTAGGTCTAGTTGATGAGCGTCGTATCGTGCCTGGTGCCCTTGAGAACGGCTTCGGCGTAGCCGTTTGACGGGTCTCCGCCCTGCAGCAGGATCTCCTCGACCCGTCCAGGGCCACGATTATAAGCCACCAGTGCGAGTTCCAGATCGCCATCATAACGGCGCATCAGATCGCGCAGGAAACGGAAGCCAAGACGAAGGTTGACGTCCCGCTCAAACAACTGGTCACTCGACAACCCGGGCTCGTAGAACCGCGCCGTCGGGATCTGGATCTGAGTGAAACCGATGGCGCCCTTGTTGGACATCGCCTTCGGGCGGAATTCGCTCTCGATCTTGACCAGGCGGAACGCCACGTCGGTCTCGATGCCCTCACTCACGGCGATGTCGTAGATCGCCGCGGCCAGGTCCGCCGGAATCTGGTACCGTGACGACTGCCGCATGACCGCGTTCGCCCGTTCCACCTGGGCCCGGGCCACCGCCAGTTCGCCGCGGGTGGTCTCGAGACTGCGGCTGAGCGCCTGTACTTCATCTGCGACCACGCCGATCCGGGGGGCCACGCCCTCCTCGGCCGCCCGCACTCCGGCGGTCGACCCGGCCAGCGCACTCACCAGCAAGACCGCTCCGACCAGCATCGCGCCGCGGCCGATCAGTCGGCGGGTCCAGCGTGCTCGTCCATGCGGATCAGGTTCTTCCATGTGCATACTGACCTCCCTGTTTCAGAAATACTGCTCCAGCGACGCACCTGGCATCAGATCGGGGCCGACTACTCCTCGCTCCGTCGCCAGTCCCCACGAGTTCCGCCCATCTTCTCGAGGAGGCGGATACTTTCGATTACCATGCTCCGATCGACCGCCTTGACCATGTCGTAGACGGTCAGGCTCGCCACGGCAATCGCCGTCAGTGCCTCCATTTCAACGCCGGTACGACCAGTGACGGACGCGCTGGCGATGATACGTACGCCGGGCAACGTCGGCTCCGCACTGCACTCGACGACGATCGAGTCGAGGCCGAGGGGGTGGCACAGCGGAATGAGATCACTGGTCCGCTTTCCGCCCATCACGCCGGCAACCTCTGCGATCCGCAGGACGTCTCCCTTCGCGATCGCATTGCGGCTGACAAGCTCGAAGGCCTCGTGACTCATCCGCACTGCGCCTTCGGCCACCGCAGTCCGTCGCGAGAGCGGTTTCGCCGACACATCCACCATCCGGGCCCGACCCGCCTCGTCCACATGGCTCAAGCTCACAGCACCTCCGCCAGGTCGTCACCAAGCTGCGCGAGCAGCAATTGTGGGTTCACGTTCCCCTGTGCCGCCTCCCGGGCGACCTGGACCCGACCCCCTGCCTGAACCAGGGCCGCAAGCGTGGCGGGCCGCCGAAGCGCCTCCGGAAGCGCACCACGGTTCGCCTGTCCGGTCGAGGTGCGGCCCGCCTCACCCAGGGACTCGGCGAGGGCATCGAGCATGGCGGTGAAATCGCCCCGGGCCGCGAACGGCCCCTGCTTCAGTGCCCGTTCGGCCCGGGTGCCTGCCCCGGCGACGACGGCCGCCAGGAATTCATCGGCGGCACGGTGGGCCTTCGCTTCGTCCTCGCCCAGCGCCAGGGCTCGGCCAATCGAGCCTGCGGCGGCCCGGGTGCGGAGCCGTAGCTGCTCCCCAGCCAGCCCCAGCCGCTCCGCCAGGAAATCTGAAACCATCTGGTCCGGCAACCGCCCCAGGCGGAGCTGGACCATCCTCGATCGGATCGTGGGCAGCAGCCGGTTGGGGTCCTGTGCCGTCAGGATCACGACCGTGTCCGCCGTCGGCTCCTCCAGCAGCTTGAGCAGGGCATTCGCCGCTTCCGGGTTGGCCTCCTGCGGCACGAGGCGTTCCGCTTCGGCGACCAGGAACACCTTCTGGCGCCCCATTGCGGGCGTCAGGGCGGCCCGCCGCAGGATCAGGCGTGCGGTCGCCATGAAATGTCCCGCCAGGCCATCGGCCGGCTGGTAGAGCGGGTTCTTGCGACGCTCCGCCACTACCTGCCCGAGAGTGTCCGCGAGTTCCTCCACCTGCTTGTCCGGGTCAGATGCCTTCGGCCGAGCTACGGGCATGAGCCAGTGGAGGTCCGGATGCCCAAGGCCCAAAACCAGGACGCAGGACCGGCACCTGCCACACGGGCGCTGATCCGGCGCTTCGCATAGAACGGCCTGGGCGAGCCACAGTCCGAATCGCTGCTTGCCGATCCCCTCAGGCCCCGTCAGCAGGAGGAGCTGAGGGAGTCGACCGAGGCGGAGCGACTCGAGCACCTTGGTGCGCTCGTCGATGTGCCCGACGAGAGGGTGAATTGACATGGTGGGATAGTAAGGGGGGGCAAGAAAATGGCTACTGCGAAGTATTGTAAAATCATTTTCAACAATCACTTACAGGTCATATTGACAATGACGGCATGCGACAATGATCGGGCAAACAGGAGCTAAGTGGATGTGAGTGTTCGCTCATTGACTATCGTTTGTGAGGATGTGCTCGCATGTATTCTAATTTGCTGCATGAGTTGAGCTTAGAAGCAAGTCGATGCGCCTGGCGTGATTTTGATGGTCTGCGCCGAAGTGGCCGGTCGGCTCGGTGTTTCCGACACTTCAGGCGTTGTAGTGCGTCGACGATAGTGTGATGATGGCTTAATAGTGTCGTTATAGCTAAATTTCATCGGTGATCCAGCGCACCTCCGGGGTCCATCCGTGAACGGAAGAACCGGTCCCATGGGGGAAGGCGACACAGGGATAGCTTGGGGAAGTAATGGGTCGCCGGGTTGACCGCAGGCGGGGATCAGTCGAGATTCACCGCCGGCTGAAAGGCCAAACCGGCGCAGTCGAGCCGGTGGCCCGGTCCGATCGGCCGTCGCGGCTGATGCCCCCCTTCCCGAGTAGCTCAGTTGGTAGAGCAGCTGACTGTTAATCAGCGGGTCACAGGTTCGAGTCCTGTCTCGGGAGCTACACCGTTTGTCTGCCTCTACCTGTACTCGAAGGCGCCCCCCCCAAGGGCGCCGTTTTCGCATGTCGGTGTCTGGACTCGATTCAACAGGGTGGTGACTGAAGCTGAGGCGGGGTCGGGCACCGGTGATCCGCGGTGCAGGACACACCGCCGCCCGAGCGGCCGGCACGTCTGGCCCGGCTCAACGTGATTTCGGGCGCGCCCACACCCAGTTCAGCAGCCCGAGAAGCGCCGTCGCCGAGAGCACCAGGAATTCCTGCCGAGTCATCCGGGTCGAAAGCGTCAGTGAAAAGGCGATACCCAACGCCGCCCACAAGGCGCCCGCTGGCAGGCGGAATCGGGCCGGGGGCAGTGCCGCGGACCCAGCGCCTCCGTCTCTGCCACGAAGCACTGGCAACGCGGCACATACCATCCCGTAGGTAACGAGCCGCGAAACAGCAGATAATGAGAGGTTTTGCAGGAATCCTCCTGAAGCGGCCAGTCCCCAGACCAGCACGGCGTAGATGACTACCGAGATATGAGGGGTCCTGAACCGTGGGTGGATCCGGGCGAAAAGGGAGGGGAGATCCCCCCCTTCAGCCATGGCGAAGGTCAGGCGCGGCACGTTGACCATGGCACCAGCGATATAGCCGTAAACGGAAATCACAGCAGCTAGCGCCATCGTGATCGCGCCGGCGGGTCCGGCAATGACCCGGGCGGATGCCGCCAGCGGTCGGACCGCCGCGGCCGGATCCGGCAATGTGGCGATCACCACCACCTGCACCAGAGTGTAGAGCACGGCGCAGATCGCGAGGACGAGAAAGAGGGCGAAGGGCGCATCCCGACGGGGATCGCGGGCTTCGCCGAGCGGCACGAGTGCTGCCTCGAAGCCGCCATAGGCAAATACCAGTAACAGGACCGCGTCGAGCCACGCATGCGGCTCGATCTCCGTGATCATGGCCGGCGTGACGGGATGCGGCACCGCCAGCGCCAGGCCGAGCAGCACGAAGAAGATCAATGGGGTGAGCTTTGCGGCCACCGTCAGCGTGCTGATGCGCGTGCCATGGATCACGCCGCGATAGTTGATGACCGCGAGCGGTGCAATCAGGCCGGCCAGAACGAGTCGCGACGCGACGGGTCCCTCCACGGCGGGCCAGAGCTCGGCGAGGTAGATCACCAGCAGGTTGGCATTGGTGGCTGCGGCGGTGAGCCGGACGAGGTAGGCCATCCAGCCCATCTCGATCCCCGCGAGGCGGCCGAATGCCGTGCGGGCGTAGAGGTACGGCCCTCCGGCCTCACCGAAGCGCGATGCCACTTCGGCAAAACAGGCGATCACGACACCAATGCCGACGGCCGCGACGAGCCAGGCCCATGGACTCAGGGCGCCCAGCTTGCCGGCAATGACGGACGGCAGCCCGAAGACGCTGCTCCCGATGACGCCGTTCAGCATCAGGGCTGCGAGGCTCCATCGCCCGATCGCACGGACCAGGGACGCGCTCATCGGTGCAGCCGCTCCTCCAGCTCCGCCAGACTGCGGGGCCAGTCGGCCTTCAATAGCCGACTCATTCCCCGGTCCGCCAGCAGCCGTCCCCCAGTCTGGCAGGTTGGGCAGTAGTTGGTCTCGTTCTCCGCGTAGCGGATCCGCTGTACCGGCGACCCGCAGTCGGGACAGGGCTCGCGATACCGGCCGTGGACGGCCATGCCAGGCCGAAATGCCGTGACTTTCGCCGGAAAGCCCTCGCCACAATCGTGGATCAACCGCTCTGTCCATTCGCGGAGCATCGTCCGGGTCGCCTGGTACAATCGGAGCATCTCGGACGGGTCGAGCCGAGTCGTCAGAGCGAGCGGCGAGAGGCGGGCGCGGTGGAGGATCTCGTCGGAATAGGCGTTCCCGATGCCGTCCAGAATGGTCGGATCGGTGAGCGCCCGCTTGAGGGTGTGATTCTCCCGGAGGAGTGCCGAACTGAATTCATCAACGCTCGCACCCTCCACATCGAGTCCCCCGCGGCGAAACTGATCGAGGGCGGGTGCCCCACTGACGACATGCAGTGATGCCCGGCGTTTCGAGCCTGCTTCCGTGAGCACCAGCGTCCCGGTCGAGAAGTCAAAGGCCGCTAGCCCCGCACGTCCCGGCAGTTTGGCCCCGGGTGCCACCCAGCGGAATCGACCCGCAATCATCAGGTGAATGACGAGATGGTATTCGGCGTCGAGCGACAGGACGATTCGCTTCCCGATGCGATCCACTCCGAGCACGGTGCGCCCCGCGGCCTCGGAGAGGGTAGGGGTGACGGTCCGCAGCAGGAAGGGGCTGCCGAGTCGGACCTGCTCGAGCACGGCGCCATTCAGCCGCGGTGTCAGCGCATGCAGGTAGAGCCGTATGTCCGGCAGTTCGGGCATGGGGCGAAGTTAGGCGTCGGGGCGCTCTGGCGCGACCATCCACTGGCGGGCATCTTTATGCTTCTGATGTGACCATGGCCTGGGGGTGGCGATGTCCTCGATGAAGCCGCTGGTGCCCGAAACCAGCAACCTGCATGTCACCCGGTTCGAACCGCTGGTGCCGCCGCGCGTGGTCCTGAGCGAGTTGCCGATCACCCGGAGCGTGGCGGCCACGGTCTTGGAGGGGCGGTCCGCCGTCCGGAACATCCTGAGCGGCCAGGATCCGCGCCTCCTCGTCGTGGTCGGGCCCTGCAGCATCCACGACCCTGTGGCTGCGCTGGAGTACGCCAGTCGTCTCGCGACACTCAGAGGGGAGCTCGGGGCCACGCTCGCGATCGTCATGCGGGTCTATTTCGAGAAGCCGCGCACGACGGTGGGCTGGAAGGGGCTGATCAATGATCCGCACCTCGACGGCACCCGGGACATGGCGGGCGGACTCATGATTGCGCGCCGCCTGCTGATCGATATCAATGCCCTCGGCCTCCCCGCGGCCACCGAGCTCCTCGGTGCCGTGGTGCCCCAGTATATCGCGGACCTGGTGGCCTGGACCGCGATCGGCGCGCGAACCGCGGAATCCCAGACGCATCGGGAGATGGCCAGCGGCCTGTCGATGCCGGTCGGATTCAAGAACACGACCGACGGCAACCTGCAGGTGGCGCTCGACGCCATGCAGGCCGCTGGTGCGCCACACACCTTTCTCGGCATGGACGACGACGGCCGTGGGGCGATCATCCATACGACCGGGAATCCCGATCGCCATCTGGTTCTGCGGGGAGGCGGTGGGGGCACCAATTTCGATGCCGCATCCGTCACCGAGGCGGCCCGGCTCTGCGCGGCGCGGGGCCTGCCTGCCCGGGTCATGGTGGACTGCAGCCACGGCAACTCCAACAAGGACCATACCCGGCAACCCGATGTGTTCCAGGATGTCGTGGCCCAGGCGGCGAGCGGCAGTCCGCATCTGCTGGGGGTGATGATCGAGAGTCACCTGCATGGCGGCAGCCAGTCGCTCACGCCCGGCGGGGAAGGACTCGCCTACGGCGTCTCGGTGACCGATGCCTGCATCGACTGGCAAACGACCGAGCGGATTCTCCGTGAGGCGGATGCGGCACTGCGGGCGGCTGGGCGGGGGGTCGGGCTGAAGGACGGGGCCCGTCGAGCCAGCGTCGGCTAGCACGCCGAGCGGGAGTGCAGAACGGGAAGAAGGGCGACGGCGATACGCCTGTCGCCCTTCTTCATTGGCGACTGGATCACCGTCGGAGACGGGTCAGGGTTTCGCGGCGGACTCGCGACGCAACATCGTATTGAGTTCGGGCAGCAGACTCCCGGTCAGGATCAGGACGCCTCCGCCCCACTGAAGCGGTGAAAGCCGGTCGCCAGTAATGAGGTAGCTGGCGACGGCGGCAATCACCGGCTCAAGGGTGTAGATCAGCGCGGTGTAGGTGGGCGAGAGGACCTGCTGGGCGGCCAGCTGCAGGCGGAGCGCGACGACGCTGGCGAGGATCGCCTCGTAGCCGATGATGGCGATCAATGTCGGCGTCGGGCGGATGACGGGGGTTTCGATCGCCGGAAGGAACACCAGGGTCAACAGCGTCGCCGTGACAATCTGAGTGATCATGAGGCGCACGGGCGGGTGCCGCCGGGTGAGGGTGCCGGTGGCCACCATGTGCGCAGCGAAGCAGACGGCACAGGCCACGGTGAGCAGGTCGCCGCTATTGAAGCCACCGGCGAGCGTTTCCGGGCGAGTGAGGAGCACCAGGCCGATGAGGCCGAGGGCCAGCCCTGCCGTTGCGAACCGACCGGGACGGAGCCGATAGACCGCGAATACGATCAGCGGCGTGAAGGGGATGTAGAGCGCGGTCAGGAAGCCGGATCGGCTGGCCGTCGTGATCCCGAGTCCGATGGTCTGGGTGGCGAAGCCTAGCGCGAGCAGGGCGCCGAGGAGCCCGCCGGCTCGCCACTCGGCGCGGGTGGGCTGCCCGAGCCAGGGCGTCAGCAACAGGGTCGCGATGACGAAGCGCGCCGCGGTGAAGGCCATCGGCGTGGCGTCGTGCAGCGCCACCTTGCCTAACGGGAACGCGGCTCCCCAGATGAGGCACGTCGTCCACAGTGCCAGGACCGCGCCTCGGCGAGTCATCCAGCAGGCTCCTGGGTCTCGCGCAGGACTTCCCGCAGGTAGCGCCCGGTGTGCGACTCAGCCACCTTCGCCACGGCTTCGGGCGTGCCCTGAGCCACAACCCGGCCTCCCTCCCCTCCGGCCTCGGGTCCGAGATCGATGACCCAGTCGGCGCGCTTGATCACGTCGAGATGGTGCTCGATGACGAGCACGGTGTGGCCCGCGTCGACCAGCCGGTCCAGCACGAGCATGAGCACCCGCACGTCGTCCAGGTGCAGGCCGGTGGTGGGTTCGTCGAGGATGTAGAGCCGGCGCCCGCCGCGCTTGCCCGACTGGGCGAGTTCCCGGGCAATCTTGAGGCGCTGCGCTTCTCCCCCCGAGAGCGTCGTGGCCGGCTGGCCGAGCCGGAGGTAGCCGAGCCCCACCTGCTGGAGCTGCCAGAGCGCCTGCCCGAGGCGCGGCTGGCGTCGAAATCGGGTGATGGCCTGGTCCACGGTGAACTGGAGCACATCGGCGATCGAATAGCCGCGGATCTTCACATCAAGAATATCGCGACGGTAGCGGGTGCCGCCGCAGGTCTCGCAGGGCACATAGACATCGGCAAGAAAGACCATCTCGACCAGCACCGCACCTGCGCCCTCGCTGGGGGTGCAGCGACCGCCCTTGAGGTTGAAGGAGAAGTGGGCGGCGGTGAATTTCCGGCGCCGGGCCTCCGGCTGGGCGGCGAAGAGCTCGCGGATCTCGTCGAAGCCCTTCACATAGGTGATGGGATTGGAGCGTGGGGTGCGGCCGATCGGTGACTGGTCGATCAGCAGCACGTTCTCGATCCGTTCGGCGCCGCGAATCTCCCGGACGGCGCCGACCACTTCACCAAGATGCTCCTTGGCGGAGTGCCCGCCGTGGAAGCGACCCTCGAGCTGGCGGTAGAGAATGTCGTGCACCAGCGTGCTCTTGCCCGAGCCGGAGACCCCGGTCACCGCGGTGAGAGCGCCGATGGGAATGTCGACATCGACCGCCTGCAGGTTGTGCAGTGTCGCGCCGCGCAGCATGATCCATGGGCCCAGCGCCCGCCGGACGCTGGGGATCCCGATTCGCTTCCTGCCGGAGAGGTATTCGCCGGTCAGCGACGCGGTGGCGCCCGCCACCGGTCCGGCGTAGACCACCTGTCCCCCCTGCTCGCCGGCGCCCGGCCCGAGCTCCAGCATGAAGTCGGCGTGGCGCATGGCGGAGAGATCGTGCTCGACGACGATGACGGTGTTGCCCTGATCGCGCAGCTTCAGGAGCAGGGCGAGCATCCGGTCGATGTCCCGTGGATGCAGACCGATGGACGGTTCGTCGAGCACATAGAGCGCATCGACGAGGCGCGAGCCGAGGGCGTTGGCGAGTGCGATCCGCTGCGCTTCGCCACCGGACAGGGTCCGGGTGAGCCGGTCGAGGGTGAGGTAGCCGAGTCCGACGTCCCGGAGGAAGGTGACCCGCTGGTTGAGTTGTTCGAGGATGAGTTGCGCGACCTGACGCTCGAACTCCGACAGCGGCAGCGCCGCCAGCCAGGCGGCGAGCTGCTCCACCGGCCGGGCCGCGGCCTGGGCGATGGTCTCGCCGCCGATGCGAACGGCGAGGGCTTCGGCATTGAGACGGGCCCCGCCGCAGCTCGGACAGGGATTCGCCAACTGGTATTGCCGGAGGAAGACCCGGATGTACTGCTTGTAGCGTTTCTCCTCCAGTCCCTTGAGGAAGGGAAAGATGCCGAGGTAGCGGCCGGTCTTCCCGTGGAGCAATTCCTTGCGGTGCGCCGCCTTCAGGGCGGACCAGGGCTTGTCCGAGTCGGCGCCGAGCGCACGTGCGGTGGTGAGCAGGAGGCGGCGCCGGGTCTCGTAGCGCGGCTTGGTCCATGGATCGATGGCGCCGTCCGCGAGGCTTAGTGAGGGATCGGGAACGATCAGCGACTCGGCATACTCCAGCACCGCGCCAAAGCCCTTGCAGGTGTCGCATGCCCCGCGCGGGTTGTTGAAGGAGAACAGCGCCGGCGTCACCGTGACGGCCGGGGTATCGCAGCGGCTGCAGGCGGGCCGCTCAGTGAAGCGCCGTCGCTCGGTGTCGGTGAGGAGGATCGCAATGCCTTCGCCTTCCGCGAACGCGGTGGCGATGGACTCGGTGAGACGAGTCGACACCTCGGTGAAGCTGAGCCGGTCGACCACGACGAGGAGTTCCCCGGCGCGGGCGAGATCCAGCCCCGAGGGCAATTCCTGCAGGTGCAGCGGCATGCCATCGGCGATGACACGGACAAAGCCGAGGGCCTGGAGATTCTCGACCACCGCGGCGTGATCGTGCCGGGCGGAGGCGGGGAGCGGAAAGGTGACCTGTAGCCGATCGGCCTGGCGCGCCGGGTCCGCCGGTCCGTCGCGCTGGGTCACCACCAGGGCGGCCGACTGGGGTGTGTCGCGGCCGACCGGGCCGCCGCAGAGGCGGCACTGCTGTCGCCCCGCCCGGGCCCAGAGCAGCCGGAGGTAGTCGTAGATCTCGGTCGCTGTGCCGACGGTGGAGCGGCTGGACACGGTCGGGTTGTGCTGCTCGATGGCGACGGCGGGCGCGAGCCCTTCGAGCCGGTCGACCAGCGGCTTGGGCATTCGCTCGAGAAACTGCTTGGCGTAAGTGGACAGCGATTCGATGTACCGCCGCTGGCCTTCGGCGTAGAGCGTATCGAAGGCGAGCGAACTCTTCCCCGAGCCCGACGGACCGGTGATGACAATCAGCGAGCGACGCGGCAGATCGACGGTGACGCCGCGGAGATTGTGCTGCCGCGCGTTGACGATACGAAGGACGGACTGACCCATGGGCGGGGAACGATAATCGGGAGCTGGACCACCGGGGTGGGGCGCGGCGCCGGCAAGGAGGGGCGGGGTTTCCCCCTACGCCCGAACCGGCTGTCCGCCTAGATTTTCCCGCGCATGGCATCCATCCTCACTCCCCGCCTGCTGATCCGCGGGTTCATGGTCTTTGTCGGCATCTCGGTGCTTGGATATGCCGGGCTGCTGATTTACGGCAACAACCTCCCGGCGTTCATTCAGGCGGTCGGCCGTATCCACTGGATCTGGATTCTCGCGGGGCTGGGGCTCGCCTCGATGGACTGGGTGGGTGGCGGACTGCGCAACTGGGTGCTGGTGCGCGCCGTCGACAAGACGCCGCCGGTGGGTGGGATGATCCTCTCGGGCGGGATGGGCGCCTGGGCCGGGTACCTGACGCCGCTCAACTCCGGCGCCGGGCCAATGATGATCTACGCCATGCGGCGCGCCGGTGTGCCGCTGCCGGTGGCCGTGACGACGGCGCTCATGTCGTTCATCGCGACGGTGCTGTTCTTCGCGATGGCGGGGCCGCTGGCGATCTACCTCGGCGCCGGGAAGGCCCTCGGGGAGCACGGGAACGTCCTCGGCTTCACCCTCTACGATCTGTTCATCGGCAGCCTCGGCCTGTTCATCGGCATCGGCATCGTGCTGGTCGTGGTCATCCTCTTTCCCGAGCTCTTCCGCCGCGGGTTGCACTGGGTGGCGGAGCGACTCTCCCGCCGCAGCCGGCGGATCGCCGACCGTATCGAGGGGCTCACCCGCGGCATCGATGATGCTCACCGGAGCGTCCTCGCCTTCAACAGCCCGCGCGGCTGGGGCGCGCTGGCCTGGGCCGTCCTGCTTTCGGGGCCGTCGCACGCCAACAAGCTGCTGGCCGGCTACGTCGCCCTGCGGGCGGTGGGTATTCACGCCAACTTCGTCGACGTCCTGCTGGTGCAGACGCTGATCACCTTTCTGCTCTATTTCGCGCCGACGCCGGGCGCATCGGGCATCGCGGAGATCCTCTCGACCGCGGTGATGGGCTCGGTCTACCTGCCCAAGGAGTTGAGCCCGCTCTACATCCTGATCTGGCGGAGCTTTCTCTCGTATTTCACGCTCGCGTTCGGGTTTGTGGTCTTCTGGCGCTGGGTGCATGGCCGCAAGCGGGGCGCGACGGAGCTGACGAGTGATGTGGCGCTGGACGATCCAGTCGACTTGCCGGACGATGTCAATCGCCCGGTCGGCGCCTGATGTCGCTGCCCGACGGGGAGGCCGCGGAACGGAGTTACGATGCCGTCCTGATGCGGCGGCTGATCGGCTACATCCGGCCGTACCGGGGTACGGCGCTGGTCGCGCTGGTGCTGCTGCTGGGCACGGCGGGCCTCACGCTGGTCGGTCCGCTGCTGACCCAGCGTGCGCTCGATGTGGCGGTGCCGGCGGGGGATGTCGGCATGCTTGGCCGGCTCGCGATGCTGTTCGTGGCCGCTCTGGTGCTCGAGTTCACCCTCGACTACGCCCAGGCCTATCTCACCTCCTGGATGGGCCAGCGGGTCATGGGCGACCTGCGACAGGCGCTCTTCACCCACCTGCAACGACTGAGCATTCCCTACTTCGATCGTCACCCAGTCGGCCGGCTGATGACGCGCGTCACCTCGGATGTCGAGACGCTGAACGAGCTGTTCTCCTCCGGCGTGGTCACGGTCTTCGGGGATCTGTTCACGATCATCGCGATCGTGGGGATGCTGCTGTGGGTCGACTGGCGGCTGGCGCTGGTCACGCTGGCGGTCATCCCGGTGATGGGACTCGCGGCGAGCACCTTTCGCCGCCACGTGCGGGAGTCGTTCCGGGAAATCCGCTCCCGGCTGGCGCGGCTGAACGCCTTTCTGCAGGAGCGGCTTTCCGGCGTGCGGGTCATCCAGCTGTTCAGCCGGGAGCGGGCCGAGGCGGCGGCGTTCGCGCAGGTCAACCGGGAGCACCTCGATGCACACCTCAAGTCGATCACGGTCTACGCCATATTCTTTCCCGTGGTCGAGTTCCTCACGTCGGTCGCGCTCGCGCTGATCCTCTGGTACGGCGGGGGTCGCATCGTGCAGGGGACGCTCACCGTGGGTGTACTGGCCGCCTTTCTCCAGCTGACCCGGCGGTTCTTCCAGCCGCTGCAGGACCTTTCGGAGAAGTACAACCTGCTGCAGAGCGCGATGGCCTCGTCAGAGCGGATCTTCCGACTGCTGGATACCGAGCCGGTCGTGAGAATGCGGCCCGAGCCGATGCGTCTCTCTTCGCCGGTGCTGGGCGCGATCGCATTCGAAGGGGTGTGGTTCAGCTACGACCAGGATGGGGTAGACGGGCGGACGGAGGGGCGGGCGGAAACAGGCCCTGCCTCCGGCCGGGAACCGTCCTGGGTCCTGCGCGATGTTTCCTTTACTGTCCGTCCGGGCCAGACGACAGCGCTGGTGGGGCACACCGGCGCCGGCAAGACGACGATCATCAGCCTGCTGCTGCGCTTCTACGACCCGCAACGGGGCCGGATCACGATCGATGGAGTCGACATCCGCGACCTCGATCTGGCGGAGCTGCGCGGGCTGATCGGCTTCGTCCAGCAGGATCTCTTCCTGTTCAGCGGCGACCTGCTCCATAACCTGCGGCTCGACGCCCCGGTGGCTCCGGAGCGGGCGATCGCGGCGGCGAGACAGGTGGGGGCGGATCGCTTTGTCGCGCGGCTCCCGGGGGGCTATGGGCACGTGCTCGGTGAGCGGGGCAAGTCGCTGTCGGTGGGGGAGCGGCAGCTGCTTTCCTTTGCCCGGGCCCTGGCCCGTGATCCGCGCATCCTGATTCTCGATGAGGCCACCAGTTCCGTCGACGCCGAAGCCGAAGCGGCCATCCAGCTCGCGCTGGGCACCCTGATGTCCGGGCGTACCAGCATTGTGGTGGCCCACCGGCTGAGCACGATCCTCCACGCCGATGAGATCCTGGTGCTGCACCATGGGGTCATTCAGGAGCGGGGGACCCACCGTGCGCTGCTGGAGCAGGGGGGGCTGTACGAACGGCTGTACCAGTTGCAGCTCCGGGGGCAAGAGGGGCCAGCCTGCTTGAGTGCGTAACCCCAAATCGCTTGCGCGGTTAGAAGGTGCCGGATACAATTGGCTTTCCGTCCGCAACGAAGGCGTGCCTGATGATGGAACTTGAAATCGGCGGGGAGCGCCACCCGATCCCCACCGGCGAGCTGGTTATCGGTGCTGATCCGTCATGCGGATTGCGCCTGTCCGGCGTTGCGGCGGCCCACGCCGTGGTGGTAGGCGCACCGGATGGAAGCATCTCGGTCCGTCGAGTGGGCGATCACGATGTCCTGCTGAATGGCATGCGCCTGGGGGTTGACCCCGCTCCAGTGCTGCACGGCGACAAGATTCAGCTCGGCATTCATGAGCTGCTGGTCCACGACCCCCGGCGCAGCGGCAGCACCCAGTTCGTCAACGCCTCCGATGTCGCGAAGATGGTCGCGGCGACCGCCAAGGCGGGTGCTCCCAAACCGGCGACGGCCGCCACGGGTGGTCGTCTCGTCTGCCTGACGGATGGCCGGGAGTACACGATCGGCGTTGCACCGATGGTGCTGGGGCGGGAGGCGGGCTGCGATATCGTGGTGCCCAACAAGGACGTCTCGCGCCGCCATGCGGAGATTTTTTCGTCACCGCAGGGCTACGTCCTGGTCGACAGCAGCACGAACGGGACCTTCGTGAACGGGGAGCGCATCGAGGCCCAGCGGGTGCTGGCCCGCGCCGATGTGCTCCGGGTCGGGGATCATGAGTTCCGGTTCTACGCCGACCGCGCCGCGGATCCGGTGCCGGTCCCCGCGCCGGTCGCACCACCCGCACCGGCGCCGCCCCCGGTACCGTCCAGCGCCGCGCCGGTCGAGGCCGCCGCACCCACTCCACCGGCGCCGGTACCCCCTTCGGGCGCGGTTGAGCGATTGTCCCACACGATGCATGGCATGCCGACCCCGCCACCGATGGCACCGCCAGCGTCGGCTCCGGCCCCGGCCCCGGCCGCCCCGCCTGCCGTGGCCCCCAAACCGGTGATGCGCTCCTCGGGCCCCACCACGACGCTCGCGACCCTGCTGGTACGGAGCGGGTCGCTCAAGGGGCAACGGCTGATGGTGCGGGTGCCGGTGGTCAATGTCGGGCGGGCGGAGTACAATGACCTCGTGATCCCGGACGACAGCGTGAGCAGCACCCACGCCAAGCTGCAGCGGCGGGACGGGGTCTGGGTGCTCACCGACACCGATTCGACCAACGGCACCTGGGTCGACGGTGAGCGATTGCAGGGCGAGACGGTGCTGGGGCCCGGCGCGGTGGTTCGCTTCGGCGAGATCTCCGTCATGTTCGAGCCGACCGACGAGCATCTCGGCATGGGCAGCGGCTCGGGTACAAAGGTGATGGGGGCCATCAAGGCACCGGGCGCCCCGGCCCCGCCCCCGGCCCCGGCGCCGCCACCGGCGCCGCCACCGGCTCCCGCACCTGTCGCCGCCTCCGCGGCAGCGCCGACGCCGGCGGTGCCAATTGCGGCTACGCCGATGCCACCGGCAGCGCCACCGCCGATGGCCCCGGCAGCCATGGCCCCCGTGCCGCAGGTCGAGCCGGCGAGACCACCCCGTCCCATGCCTCCAGCGGAGCCGGCGCTCAGCAAGTCGGGCGCGCGGCGACCGGTCATGGTGTCTTCGCCGCCGCCGCGCGGGTTGCCGTCGTGGGTCGTCCCCGCGGTCATACTGGTGGTCCTCGCGATCGTCGCTGTCGTTCTCCTGACGAGGTAGCCCGAACTCGTGCGGTTCACCTGCGCAGCCCGTACCGACACCGGCATCGTCCGGTCAGGGAACGAAGACAACTATCTCATGCTGGCCGACCGCGGTGTGTTCATCGTGGCGGACGGCATGGGGGGGCATGCGGCGGGCGAGGTCGCCAGCGAGATGGCGGTCCGCATCATCTCGCGCGAGCTGGGCAGCCTGCGTGGCCTGAGCGACGACCAGGCCGGCGAGCGGATGCGGAACTCGATCATCGAGGCCAACGCCCTGATCTTCGACCGCACGCTCACCGAACACGACAAGCGCGGCATGGGCACGACGACGACAGTGCTGACGCTGCTGCCGCAGCGGTTCCTCGTCGGTCAGGTGGGCGACAGCCGGGCGTATTTGCTGCGCAACGGCAACTTCCTGCAGGTTACCAAGGATCATTCCTACGTGCAGGAACAGGTGGATCTCGGCCTGCTCACCGCCGAGCAGGCGCGGGTCCACCCCTACAGCAACGTGATCACCCGCTGTATCGGCGCGAATGCCGAGGTGGTGCCGGATCTGTACTTCGGCCACCTGCGGCCGGGCGACGTGCTGCTGCTCGCCTCCGATGGCCTCACCGGCATGCTGGAGGATGAGCACCTCGCCGCCATCCTGCAGGCCGAGGGCGGGCCGCAGCAGTGGGTCGACCGGATGATCAACGACGCCAATCGGCGGGGCGGGCTCGACAACATCACCGCGATCATCATCCGCATCGAACAGGACGTGCCGACCGAGACCACGAACCCGACGATCGCCGCCGTCGCCAAGCCGAAGAAGATCTAGAGCGCGGCGGCGGCTGCCATTCGCATCACGTCCTGCCGTTCGCGATGGGGCGCAGTGAAACATGCCGGCCGGTGCCCCGTACTCTCGGCATGCATCTACCCAATACCGCATCGATCGTCGCTGGATTCGCCACCCTTCGCGCCAATCCCCTCCGCACCACGCTTTCCACCCTTGGGGTCGTGATCGGAGCCGCTGCGCTGGTAGCCGTGCTGGCTCTCGGCGACGGGATGGAGCGATTTGTCCGCGAACAGATCGCGCGCTCCACCGACGTCCAGTCGATCCTAGTGGCGTCGAAGACCTCGGTGACCATCGACGGGCAGACGTTTCCCGTGGACGACTACCCCGTCTTCACACCGGCGGACGCCGAGGCCATCGTGGCGGCGAGTCCCGGTGCCGAGCAGGCCACGCTTACCATGAGCGGCAGATCGGCGATCACGGGGAGCGCAGGATCCATCGAGGAAGTGGGTATCGCGGCAACGTTGCCCAGTCTGGCCACCCAGGTCGGATTCGAGTTCGCGGCGGGTCGGTACTTCACCAGTGCGGAGGCGGATGGCAACAGCCCGGTCGTGGTGCTCAGCTCGACACTCGCGCGGCGCCTCACGGGCAGGCGCCCGGAAGACGCGGTCGGCGCGACGGTGCGGATCCGGGAACGGGAGCGAACAATCGTCGGGGTACTGGTGGCAGCGGACGGGGAGCAACTCGGCGCTGCCTACATCCCGATCCAGGGCGTTGTCGATGCGCTCGCGCCCACGCCAAGACCGCGAGCCCCGACCATGGTGCTTCGCGCCCGTACGATCGAGGATGTGACGCCGGTGCAGCTCGCGGCAGAGCGGTGGCTGGAGGAACGCTTCGGGGACTGGAAGCGGGTGGCTCTGGTGGAAACCAACCGGAAGCAGCTCGAAGATGTGGAGCAGGGGATGATCCTCTTCCGGCTGTTCATGGGTGCCATCACTGGGATCTCCCTCATCGTCGGTGGCATCGGAATCATGAACGTGCTGCTCGCCTCCGTTACGGAGCGCACCCGCGAGATCGGGGTCCGCAAGGCGGTCGGGGCGAGTCGGCGGGATATCCTGATCCAGTTCCTGGCCGAGTCGGTGACTATTTCCGGATTGGGCAGCGCACTCGGCGCCGGGCTTGGCCTGGGCGGGGCGTTCGCCGTCACCGCAGTCATGCGGCAACAGACCAAGGCGGATATCTACGCGGCGTTCACGTGGGGCACCGTCCTGGTATGCGCGGTGGCGGCGCTGACGGTCGGTCTGGCCTTCGGGCTCTATCCCGCGCTCCGGGCCTCGCGGCTATCACCGATCGACGCGATCCGGCACGAATAATCTGTCGCCCACGGTGCCAGGGCGAGGCCAAGCCTCGCCCCTACGGGCGTCGCTCATGCCAGCAGGGCTCGCGTTTCCCCCAGCCGATGCTCCAACTCCGCCGCCGTCATCCCCACCAGTTCGCGCACGGCATCGATGGACCGGGTGATGGGCCGGACGGTGAAGACGCGAAAGCGCCGGGCGCTCTGGTACAGCTCGGTCGCCACCCGCGGCAATCCGAATTGCCCGGTGCGGCCTTCGCCCGTCAGACGCTCCACACTGCCGCTGCGGGTGCGGAGCGGGAGGTCCACCGCGAGCATCGTGGGATTCGACGGAAAGTCGAGCAGGATGTCGCCATGGCTCATGCGAAGTTCATCGGCCAGGCGATTCTCCGCCCGTTCCAGCAGGTCGGCGCGATCACGAAACCAGGGCGACGCGGCCTCGGTCGGTACTTCGCTCGCGGGGAGATCGAGGGCGCGCTTGTGCAGTCGGCGTTCGCGGACTGGCCGGGCCAGCCCGCTCGGGTCACGCGCGAGCAGCCGTTCCGTGAGACCATCATCGGTCGCGTCCGCAATGGCATCGACGGTCAGCTCGCCCGCGTGCACGGTGGCCCGGACCGCTCGCTTGAACATGCAGGTGGCGCTCCGGACCGCATGATGCCAGTAGCAGTTGCGGTACATCTGGTACTTGGCAAACAGGAGGGACTCGAGGGCGCTGATGCCCTTTTCCTGCACCCCTAGCTCCACCCGACCGCCCCCCACGTCGATCAGCGTCAGTGAGGCGAGGAGGCGGTCGACATCGACGGCCCCGTAGGGCACACCACACATCAACGCATCGCGGCTGAGGTAGTCGATCTTGTCGAGGTCGAGCGAGCCGGAGATCAGACCCCGGAGCGGGCTCTGGCTTTTTCCGGTGATGAACTCGCCGATCCGGGCCGCGAGGGCTGGCCCGCCCACTGCCTCCAGCGTCTCCTGCAGGGGGGCCCGACCCAGGCGGCCGACGCCGAGTCCCTCATGGTGGGGGAACCCAGCTTCCTCAAGCGCGTGGGAGAAGGGGTAGTGGCCAATGTCGTGCAGCAGTGCCGCGAGACGCGCCGCCTGCTGGTCCGCCTCCGGCGCAAGGACCAGTTCCCCCCGCTCCTGCAGTGCGGCGAGCGCGCGCCGGGTGAGGTGGTAGGCGCCGAGGGCGTGCTCGAAGCGGGTGTGGGTGGCGCCGGGATAGACCAGAAAGGCGTGCCCGAGCTGGCGGATGTACCTGAGGCGCTGCATCGGGGCGGTGTCCAGCGCCGCGAGCGCCGCTTGGTCCAGACGGATGTTGTCCCACAACGGGTCACGGATGACTTCGAGGTCGGGCATGCAGGAAGTTGGGGCGCGAAGGGGCGGGGGGGAAGGCCGGCAACCTGCCGCCGGCGCCCCGCCGATTCCGGCTTCGCCTACTCCTCGTCGCGCTCGGAGGCCAGCTTCCATTCCTCCGGCGAGCGCCACAGGCTGGAGACCACCAGTTCGCGCATGAGGATGAAGTCCTTCGGAATGCGGTCGTAGAGCCGCTCGAAGAGCTCCTGGTGGGTCAGCACCTCCGACTTCCACGCCTCCCGCGGGACGGACATGAGGTCGCGAAAGGTCTCGGGCGCAAACGCGAGGCCGTTCCAGTCCAGGTCCTCGTAGCGCGGCATCCAGCCCAACGGGCTCTCCGTCGCCCCACTCTTTCCACGGATGCGCCCGAAGATCCACTTGAGCACGCGGAGATTCTGGCTGTAGCCCGGCCAGATGAAGTTCCCGTTCGCATCCTTGCGGAACCAGTTGACGCAGAAGATCCGTGGCGGATCGGCGATCTGCCGCCCCATCTGCAGCCAGTGGTTGAAGTAGTCACCCATGTGGTAGCCGCAGAAGGGCAGCATCGACATCGGATCGCGGCGCACCTGTCCAACGGCGCCGGTGGCCGCGGCCGTGGTTTCCGAGCCGATCGTCGCGGCGAGGTAGACGCCGAAATTCCAGTTCACCGCCTGGTAGACCAGCGGCACGAGTGACGCACGGCGTCCGCCGAAGATGAAGGCGCTGACCACGACGCCATCGGGATTCTCCCACTCCGGGTCGATGGAGGGGCACTGCGACGCCGGCGCGGTGAAGCGGGCGTTCGGGTGGGCCGCCTTCCGGCCGCATCCCGGGGTCCACGGCTGGCCCTGCCAGTCGGTGAGCACGGGCGGCGCCGAGTCGGTCATGCCTTCCCACCAGACATCGCCATCCGGGGTCAGGGCGACATTGGTGAAGATGGTGTTCCGGGCGATCGTGGCCATGGCGTTGGGATTCGACTCCGCCGATGTTCCCGGCGCCACGCCGAAGAAGCCCGCCTCCGGATTGATCGCATGCAGCCGGCCATCCTGACCCGGCCGGATCCATGCGATGTCGTCGCCCACCGTGGTGACGGTCCAGCCTTCGCAGCCCGCCGGGGGCACCAGCATCGCCAGGTTGGTCTTGCCGCAGGCGCTGGGAAAGCCGGCGGCGACGTAGCGCTTTTCGCCATCGGGGCTCTTGAGCCCGAGGATGAGCATGTGCTCTGCCATCCAGCCTTCATCCCGGGCCATCACCGACGCGATGCGCAGCGCGAAGCACTTCTTGCCCAGCAGCGCGTTGCCGCCGTAGCCGCTGCCGTAGGACCAGATGCTGCGATCATCGGGGAAGTGGACGATGTACTTCTCGTCCTTGTTCGATGGCCACGCGATGTCCTCGGTGCCGGGTGCGAGCGGGTAGCCCACCGAGTGCACGCAGGGAACAAACTCGCCGTCGCCCAGGGCCTCCAGCGCCTGGCGCCCCATGCGGGTCATGATCCGCATGTTCACCACGACGTAGGGGGAATCGGTCAGTTCGACGCCGATGTGGGCGAGGCGCGAGCCGATGGGGCCCATGCTGAACGGCACCACGTACATCGTGCGGCCGCGCATGCTGCCGGAGAAGACCCGCTTCAGGGTGGCGCGCATCTCCCGGGGGTCGACCCAGTTGTTGGTCGGGCCGGCGTCCGCGCGGCGCTTGCTGCAGATGAAGGTGCGATCCTCGACCCGCGCGACATCGCTCGGGTCGGAGAGGGCCAGGTAGCTGTTGGGACGCTTGTCGGGGTTCAGGCGGCGGAGGGTGCCGGAGGCGACCATCTGGTCGCACAGCATGTTGTACTCGGTGTCGGAGCCGTCGCACCAGTGGATCCGGTCGGGCTGACACAGCCCCGTCATCTCGGCGATCCACTCCTTGAGCCGGCTATTCGTCACCCACGCGGGAATCGAAGCGGCTGCCTGCCGGGGCTTGGTCGTCGCGGTCATCCGAAAGACTCCGTCGCTGGGCACGACGGGCCGTCCGGATACCACCAGCGGCCCTCGCGCGGGGACGGAAAGATCATCCGCGGGCAACCGCGGGGCAACCGTGGGGCCAACGATGAATGATTATTCAGCGTTGGCCTACGGGCGGAACGGCACCATGTCGGCCCGGAAGTGGTAGGCGTTTTCCGCCGTTCCGTGATCCCGATTGGTGAGGGCGTCGGCGGTCGGCACCGCGTACATCAGGTCCAGCGAATCGGGGGAGTGCTGGAACAGCCCGAGGGAATGTCCCAGCTCGTGCGCCGCGACGGTGCGGAGACATTCATCGATGTCCGGTGCCCCCGGGATGCTGGGATAGATGTAAATCCGAATCGGCAGCCGCAGCTGGAAGCGGGTGTTGACCGTGTCGATGTCCGTCGCGCCGAGGCAGGAGGGGACGAACGCCCCGAGCCGCGGGGGAGCGGGCAGCGTCAATGGTGGTGGCTGGATGGTGCGGACGATGACATCGGCGGTGGTGGAATCCGCGACGATCCGTCCGTCCCACTCGCCATAGAGGAAGGCGTTCCGCCAGAGCGAGATCCCCTGCTGGATGCGCTGCGGAACGCTGAATTGATCCTCCACCCAGATCTTGACCGGAAGCGAGGTGCGCGGCCAATGAAAGCTGAGCGTGTCGACCTGCGGCCCGCCGCTGTCATAGGTGATGACGAGGCGCCAGTCGTAGCGCGCACTGCGTGAGGGGGAGATGATGTCGCTGCATGCGATGCCGCCGGCGAGAGCGAGGCCGGCCACGAGGCTGAGGGCGGTTGAGCGGTTCATGGGAGCTGGAACTCGATTCCGAGGCCGCCGCCGAGGCGGTGGACATCCTGGGTCCGGGTGAATCCGTTGGCGGCGAATTCATCCGAAGAAAACCGCTGATAGTCGTAACGAATCCGGGCCACGAGGGCCAGGTCGCCCTTCAGCGGGATATGGTAGCTGGCGCCACCGGTGAGCAGCAGCAGCGTCGGACCACCAGTGCGGAAGAAGTCCCGCTTGTCCGGGAGGTACTTGAGGATGCCTGCGCCGGCCCGGTAGCGCAGCCGGCGGAAGATCGGACCCTCGACGCCACCGGTGAGACTCAACGTCCGGTAGGATGGCCCGCTGGTCGTCGGGAAGCCGGGCTCCTTGATTCTGGTGCCACCGAATCCGAGCCCCAACTCGACCCCGAAGCGTTCCCGGGCCGAGACCGGCAGCGAGGCGCCGAGCACCACGGTGGGCGCCAGCTTCTGGTTTACCGTGATATCCTGAAAGATGCGGTCGGTGCTGAGCTTGGTGCCGCCCATGAAGTCGAGGCTGGCACTGTAGCGAATCTGTCCGGCGAGCGCGGCGGGGCCTAGCAGCGCGAAGACCAGCGTGCAGCGGAGAATTCTCATGGTGCCTAAGATGCTGTCGGGTGAGAGGATCGTCAACGCGGGGGACGTGCAGCCCCTCGACCGTACGCACGCAGCCGGCGCAGCATCTTGCGGTCCAGTGTGACCATGTCGTCCCCTTTCGGAGTCTCGATGATCTTCACCACGTGATCGAATCGGCGGTCGCGCATCAGATACTGGAACGGGATGGGGCCGAGGCTCCCCTCGCCGATCAGCTCATGCCGGTCCCGGTGCGACGCGAATGGCGTCTTCGAATCGTTCAGGTGGAGGCAGCGCAGGTGCTTCAGGCCCAGAAGGTCGTCAAACTCGGCCCAGACCGCGTCCGAGTCCTGGACCAGGTCGTAGCCGGCGGAATAGAGGTGGCAGGTATCGGCACAGAAACCGACGCGGGAACGCTGCGGTTCGGGGATGAGGTGGCGCAGGGCGGCAAGTTCGCCGAAGTCCCGCCCGAGGGCGGTCCCGGTGCCCGCCGTGGTCTCCATGAGGACCATGACCCTGCCGGGGACCGCGGCGAGGCAGCGAGCATAATTCGCGGCGTTGCGTTCGGTCCCGCGCTCCCGGTCATCGATATAGTTGCCCGGATGCGACACCAGGTGGGGAATCCCCAGCAGCTCGCAGCGCTGGAGTTCCGCGATGAAAGACGCGACTGAGCGCGCACTTAGCTCGGGATCAGGGGAGGCCAGGTTGATGAGGTACGAATCGTGCGACACCACCGCCTGTACCCCCGATTTCTCCAGCTCATCACGGAACGCCGCGCAGGTCTCCTCGCCAATGGCGGGCTCTCGCCACTGGTTTGGGGTCTTGGTGAAAAGTTGCAGGGCCGAGGCGCCGATGGCCGCGGCCCGGGCTGGTGCCGTCGGTACCCCGCCCTGGGTCGAAACATGGGCCCCGAGCAGTCCGATTGGTGGAGCGGGAGTCTGCGCCATGCTGAAGAGTTCCTTGACACCAGGAAGCGCCCGGGTACGTTCCGCCGCCACGCCGGGACACCATCGTTGATTCCACTGTGACTTCCCCCACTCCGCCGCGCCGGATTCTGCTGCTCGGTGACGCTGCCGTCCGGCCCGAAGGGCTGGAGCGGGCTCTGGCGCGCGGCGGCTACCACCTGCTCGAGTCCGAGGGCGAAAACGGCACGCCGCCCGCACTCGCGCCCGATCTGGTGCTCATCGCCGCGCCCCGCGCCGATGAGCATCTGGAGCGCGCCCTGCACACGCTCGCCGGGGAAGCCTGGGCCGAAATTCCCCGCGTCGTGATGCTGGCGGAGCATGATAGCGACGGCGCGGTCAAGGCGCTCACGATGGGGGCCGATGATGCGCTGTCCGCACCAGTGCATCTCGGCGAACTGACCGCGCGTCTCGCGGCCCGGCTCCGGCGAGCCCCCGGTGGGGAAGCCCCCGAGCGCCGTGGAGTGTGGCGTCAGGAGCTGATGTTCGACATCCTCGAAGAGCTCTCGTCATCGCTCCGCTCAGATGCGATCGTCGAGACGCTGGTGCGCCGGGTCGGACTCGCCCTCGAACTGCCCCGCTGTTCCTTCCTGCTGGCGTCCCCGTGGGAACGCTACGGCCGCGTGGTGGCCGTCTGCGAGAAGCCCGCCACCCGCGACCTCCGGGTGGACCTGTACCGCTATCCGGAGATCCGCGAGGCGCTCCGCACCGAGCAGACCGTCTTCATCCCGGACCTCGAGCACCACGCCTACTTCGCCGAGATCCGGCCACTCTGGAAGGAACTCGGGGTCACCGCCGACGTGCGCAGTGTGGCCGTCATCCCGGTGAACCTGCATGGCCGCCCGGCGGGGGTCTTTCTGCTGCGGACCCGTCGCGAAGATCCGCCGCTGACGCAGGAACAGCTCAGCTTCGCCGAGCGACTGCTTCGGGCCGCGGCGCGGCTGCTGGAGAACGAGGAGCGCCGCGCCGGCGTCGCCCGGCGCCAGGCCAGCGCACTCGCGACCGACATGCTCACCGGCTGCAGCAATCCCGATGCGCTCGACCGGCGGATTCAGGAGGAATTCGAGCGGGCCCGTCGCTACGCCTTGAGCTTCAGCCTGGTCCTGCTCGATGTGGACCACCTGCGGGGGTACAACGAGCGGTTCGGCACGGTCGTGGGCGACCGGGTCCTGGCCGAACTGGGCGGTCTGCTCCTGCGCGAGGTCCGGGCCCCGGACTTCGTCAGCCGCTACGGCGGCGATGAATTCGCGCTGCTGCTGCCGGAGACGGATCTCGTCGGCGCCCGGGCCTCGATCGGCCGGGTGCGCGCCCGGATCGATGCGCACGACTTTCCCGACCTGAGTCTCGATGACCGGCCGACCTTCTCGGCCGGCATCGTGACGTTCCCCCATCCCGCCGCCAGTGACACGCAGGACATCTTCGCCTTGGTCGAAGCGGCGCTGTTGCGGGGCAAGGCGCAGACCGACGGGCGGATCGGGACGGCGGACACCGTGGCAGCGTAGGGGAGGAGGTGCTCGCAGGGGCGGGTCTCAGACCCGCTCCTGCAAGCACCTCCTACCGCCGCCGCTTGAGCCAGTCGGACGGATCCAGCGCGATCCCGTCTTCCCCGCGGATCTCGAAGTACAGGTGCGGACCCTGGTCCGTGGTCTCTCCCCCCACCGTTCCGATGATCATCCCCCGGGTCACTTTGTCGCCGACCACCACCTTGGCCTGATCGAGCTGGGTATACAGCGATCGATAGCCGTTGCCATGATCGAGGATCACCGTGAGGCCGTAGGTTCCCAGCCGCTGGACCCGCTCGACCGTTGCGGACTCTACCGCCTTGACCGGTGTTCCCACTGCGGCGCCGATGCCGATCCCGTTGTTGCGAATCGTCGCTCCCGAGGCCAGTCGCTCCCGCCCGAAGGTCACCACGATCTGCCCGTCCACCGGCCAGTCGAGCTTGCCGATATCCGCGGTGGTCAGCGTGCCGGCACCCGCGGCGCTCGCCTCCGGCGGATTGCGCCTGGCCGAGTTGCGGCGGGCCGCCTCCAGCTCGGCGAGGAGGGTATTGAGCTGGGCCTCATCACGCTGGAGCGCCGTCAGACGCTGCTCGGTGGTCTTCGTGCTCTTCCGGACGTCGCGGAGACGCCGGCCACTCTCCTCGACCAGGGCGCCGTAGCGCTTGAGTTCCGTCGCCCGATCGTCCCGGCTCCGGTCCAGCTCCGAGCGCACCTGCAGGATCTCCTTGCGCCGCCGATCCACCCGGGCGGTCAGCTTCTCGACGTCGTCCACCAGGCTCCGGTCCTGCCGCGACTGCAGAAAGAGGTACTTGTAGCGCGACAGCAGATCGCCGAACGATTGCGCGGCCACCATGACCTCGAAGGTGTACATCGAACCGCGTTTGTAGATCTCCGCCAGCCGCCGGGCCAGCACGGCGCGCTTCTCGGCGAGGTTGTCCTGGGCCAGCGCCAGGTCGCTCGCCGCCTGATCGGCGTGGGCATTCAGCCCGCCGATCTGGGTTTCGATTTCGTTCACGATCCGGTTGGTGGTCTGTCGCTGGCGCTCGAGGTTCCGGAGCTCTTCGCCGATATCGTGCGCCTGGCCCTGCAAGCGGCTCCGTTCATCCTCCAGGCGGGCCCGCTCCCGGCGCACCTCCTCCAGCCGGCGGCGCGAGTCGTCGAGGTCGGATTGGGCGGTGACAGGACGGGGCAGCACGCTGGCGAACAGGATCAGCCACGCGAGCAGAACCGGGAACGGGGAACAGGGAACGGGAAGCGCGTCTTTCCCGGTCCGGTTCCCCGTTCCCCGTTCCCCATTCGATAGGTGCGTCGTCGAGCTATACATTCCGCAGGTGCCGCCCCACGCTCACCAGGCTCCCGCCGAGGCCGATGGCCACGCCGAACAGGATGCCGAGCAGGAGATGCTGCGGGTCGAGGAAGACGATGCCGGAGGTGGCGAGCTCCGACTGCCCCCGGAAGAGGAGAAAGGTCCCGTAGGAGAGCGCCAATGCGACGCCGCCGCCCAGCAGCCCCTTCAGCGCGCCCTCGAGGAGGAAGGGGCCGCGAATGAAGCCGTTGGTGGCGCCGACCAGGCGCATGACCGCGATCTCGCGGGCGCGCTGCAGCACCGTGATGCGGATCGTGACCCCGATGATCACGACCGCCACCGCGGCAAAGGCCAGTCCGATCGTGAGTCCCACCAGACCGGCGATGTTGCGCAGCCGGTCCAGCTTTTCGATCCATTCGCGTCCGTAGCGGACATCGTCGACGAATCCGTATCCCTTGAGGCGGGTGGCGACGGCGGCGACGTGGGCGCCGTCGCGGAAACCCTCCTTCATCTGGATTTCCAGCGAGGCCGGCAACGGATTGACCGAGAGGTCGCGGTAGGCGTCGCGGAACTCCACCAGTTCGGCGCGAGCCCGCTTGAGCGCCTCATCCTCGCTCACAAAGGTGACGCGCTGCACCTCGGGAAAGGCGGTGATGTCCTGGGACGCCAGCGCGATCGTCTCGGCCGGCGTTCCGCTCAGGAGGTAGGCGACGACTTCGACCCGCTGCTCCACGGTGTGCAGCGCCGCCCGCAGGTTCACCGCCACCAGGGCAAAGAGCCCGACGGCGTACAGCGAGAATCCGATTGTGGTGATGGAGAGCGCGGAGAGGAGCGGGGCGCGACGGAAGGACAGCAGCGCCTCGCGAAAG
>JANMYS010000113.1:0-2268 GCA_031382385.1 Gemmatimonadota bacterium | reverse complement strand
AGGCAGCTGCTTCTCGCGATTCAGTCGGTCGCGAAGGCTCTCTCCTTCGATGAACGGCATCACATAGAAGAGGTAAGACGCCTCCTGACCGTCTGACCGTCCGACCGCCTGACCGCTGTCAAACAGCGGCAGGATATGCGGGTGCTGCAGATTGGCGGTGGTCTTGATCTCGGAGAGGAATCGGTCGGCGCCGATGACCGCGGCCAGCTCCGGCCGCAAGACCTTGATGGCGACCTTGCGGTCGTGCTTCAGGTCGTGCGCGAGATACACCGTGGCCATGCCGCCCTGGCCGAGCTCCCGCTCGAGGCGGTAGCGGTCAGCGAGGGCGGCGGCGAGGCGGCCTGGCGCGTCGCTCACGGCCGTGCTCCAGTCCGGTTCTGGTCGGCCAACCGGGCGAGGGGATGAAGGGTCACCATCAGCGTTCGGGTTTCTCCCGGGGTTCCCACAACGAGAAACTCGGAGCCGTCGGCGGAAACATCGTATTCCGCCCGGCCACCGCTGAGCAGATACGATCCCTGGAACAAGGAATCCACCCGGCCCATCCTGAAATCCGCTCCAGGCACCACCGGCACCCCGAGGAACCAGCCGCGATCGCGGTAGGTGATCTCGCGACCGCGCTTGGACCAGCGCGGCTCGATGCCGCCCTCGCTGGAAATCTGCCAGCGCCCGGCGCCCGAAGGGAATGGCCGCACGTAAACCTCGCGCCGGCCCGACTCGTCCGAGACGTAGGCCAGCCAGCGCCCGTCGGGCGAGAGCACCGGCGAGCGTTCATCGGCCGGCGAGACCGCGAAGGGGTGCTCGGCAGTGGAATCCCGGTAGAAGATGTCACCACCCTTCTGAGTCAACCGCCAGAAGGCAAGCGTGCCCTCCGAAGACGATCCTACGGGGAACTCCGTCTGGGGGCTGTCCACCAGTAATTCGGCGGTGCCTGAGCCATCGGGAGAGGTCGCGTAGATGTCCCAGCTGGTACTGGTAGGGAGAATGTATCCGAACAAGAGCCGCCGCCCGTCGCGGGACCACTCGGGGCCGATGGCCTGACCGGCCAGCGCCAGGCGCTGTCGGGTGCCCTGGCCACGGTCGGCAACCCAGAGTTCCCCGCCGAACGGCGAGGTGATAAAAGCGACCCGCCGGCCGTCCGGGGAGAACCGGGGGTTGGCGTAGTCCAGCCCGCCAGCCATTTCGATCCGCGCGCCGCCCCGGCGATCGAGCCGGAGCAGCTGGCCGCGCTGCGATGTACCCTCCACCCGTACGGTGATACCCGTGCCGATCGCCACCTTTGCACCGCGGGACTCCTGGATCACTCCTTCGATCATTGGCACCGGCTTCCCGGTAAACCGGCGCGTCTCCACGTCGAATGGCGCCGCGAGCATGACGCCATCGGGTGACATCCAGAGCACGGTCCCCGGCGGCAGGAATCGTGGATCGGTTCCCGCGATGTCGTCGAAGACCGTCAGCCTTCCCTCCGGAACCGTGACCAGGCCGAGTCGCGTCTTCCCGATGTTGTCGCTCACGGTGCACAGTACCGCATGGCCATCGGGAAGGAAGCTCGGCCATTCGATGAGCCGAGCGAGCGTGTCCTGCGGCACCAGCTGTTCCAGCCGTCCGCCCGATGCCTTGACCCTCGAGAGTCCGGAGATGTCCTCCAGCACAATCTCGTCGCCGGTGCCCCAGGTGGCGCCGGCGACGACGTTGCCGAGCAGCTGTGCCACGATGGTCGGTGCCCCGCCCGACAGTCGCACCTTCATGAGCCGCTGGTTGGCCACAAAGCCGATCCACTCGCCGTCAGGCGAGAAGAACGGCATGTAGCTGCCCTCCGTGCCGAGGATCGGGCTGGGCAGCTGCTCGTCCAGTCGGCGCAGGAAGAGCCGGTGCTGCCCAACGCTGCCGCCGGTGTAGACCAGCGCCGAGCCGTCAGGCGACACCGCAACTGAGCGGCCGAAGGTGTCCACGTAGCGGGCAGAATCCGGCAGCGCGAGGGTGAACTGCACCGTACGAGCCGGCTCGGCTCGGGGTCGTGCCAGCAGCCATCCCGCCCCCAACCCGAGCGTCCCGAGCACCAGACCGGACACTACGGCGGCGACTCCAGGCCGCGCGGACACCCTCTTCGCGGGTACGCCGGTGCGCGCGGCGGTCCCCGGCCGGGTGAGGTAGCCCGAATCCGCCAGCGCGGCAGCGAACTCGGCGGCGGTGGCGAATCGATCCGCCGGCAGTTTCTCCAGCGCGGTGAGCACCGCCGCCTCGACCTGCGGCGGGATGGACTTCCGCTGG
>JANMYS010000093.1:0-43758 GCA_031382385.1 Gemmatimonadota bacterium | reverse complement strand
GATGTGATCGATGTTGACGTATAGTCGCGCGCGGTGCATTGCCCGGCCCCAAGCCTCCGTGTAAGTTGACTCGTCTTTCGACTCAGCACAGCTGGAGGATCACGTGGTACTGCGTCCTGGCTCGCTCCTGCTGCTCCTGCTGCTCCTGCTCGCCGCCTGCGGTGGCGGCCAGGCCTCCTCGGCTGCGCCGGCGGATCTGGCGACAACCGGCGAAGGCGCGGTCCGCGCATTCCTCCAGGCCGTCGCCGACAGCAATATCACCCGGATGGCCCGTTACTGGGGCTCCTCCAACGGACCAGCCGCCATCACCGGCCAGCCGGCGGGCTACGAACAGCGTCTCACGGTCACTCAGCTGTTCCTGCGCAACTCGCCCTACAAGGTGATGAGCACCGATCCGGTAACCGGAGATGCCAAGCGGTTGCAGGTGAACCTCAGCTTCGACCGCACCGACAACGATGGTTCCACCTGCGTGCGTACCGCCCCCTTCATCGTCGTGAATACCGGGAAGACCGGCTGGATCGTGACCTCGGTTGACCTGACCCTGGTCGGGACCCCGGGACACGCATGCACCGCTCCCAGGCGGGCCAACTGAGCCGGGGAACTATTCCGTCAATTCGATGAGGATGCCCGCGGTGCTCTTGGGGTGGATGAACGCGATCCGATGCCCGCCGGCGCCCAGTCGCGGCACCTCGTCGACCAGGCGGTAGCCCGCGGCGCGGCAGGCCAGCAAGGCGGCATCGAGGTTGGCCACGCGGTAGCAGACATGATGAATGCCGGGACCCCGCCGGGCGAGGAACTTCGCGATCGGACTGTCGGGCGAGAGCGGTTCCAGCAGTTCGACGTCGGTGTCGCCCAGAGGCAGCGAGACGATGCGGGCCCCATCGGCCGCTTCGGGCAGTCCCGGGGTCAGCCCGAGGACATCACGGTAGAATGGCAACGCCCCTTCGATACTCTCGACGGCGATGCCGATGTGAGCGATGACCGGGTGTGCAATCACGGCAGACCGGGCGGCCGGATGCTCGACCGCTCCCCATGGCAGATGTCAGTATTCACCGGCGCGGCGGACGCCGCGCCACGGCAAGATATCTCGAAAGGACCGGGACCGCATGGCCAGCAGTAACGTCGTACACGTCACCGACGCCAGCTTCGCATCCGAGGTCGAACAGGCCAAGGGGCTGGCCATCGTCGATTTCTGGGCCGTCTGGTGCGGCCCCTGTCAGGCGATTGCTCCGGTGATCGACCAGCTGGCCGATCAGTACGCGGGCAAGGTGAAGATCGCCAAGCTCGACACCGACTCGAACCAGGGGACCGCCGTCCGGTTCAACGTGCGTTCGATCCCCACCATCATGCTGTTCAAGGATGGCAAGCACGTTGATACGGTGATCGGCGCCGACCCGCGGATCAAGACCATCCTCGAAGGGAAGATCACCCAGCACCTGGGGTAATCACCGGGGAACGGGGAACCGGGAACGGGGGCTCCTCGCAGGGAGCCCCTTTCGTATGGCCGAGCTTCTGATCCCACCCCGCGCAGCGTCCCGTTCCCCGTTCCCCGTACGCCGTTCCCCGTTCCCCGTTCCCCATTCCCGGTCCTCACGTTCCCCCGCCGCACTTACCTTATATCCATGTCAGCCACCCTGTTTGTCGTCGCGACACCGCTCGGGCACCTGGGGGATCTTTCCCACCGGGCCATCGAGACGCTCCGCCAGGTCCCTGTGGTGGCGGCCGAGGACACCCGGCGGATTCGTGGCCTGCTGACCCATCTGGATGCCCATCCACCCCAGGTGCTCAGCTTTCACGCCCACTCCCCCGAGCGCCGCCAGGCCGTGCTGCTCGAGTTGCTCGCCGAGGGGAAGGACGTCGCGCTGGTGACCGATGCCGGGACACCCGGTGTCAGCGACCCGGGGCCCTCGCTCGTGGCGGCGGCGCGCGACGCCGGGCACGTCATCGTCCCGATTCCCGGTCCGAGTGCGGTGACCGTCGCCCTTTCCGCCAGCGGGCTCCCGGCCGACCGCTATCTGTTCCTCGGCTTCGTGCCGCGCAAAGGCCGGGAGCGGGAGCGGCTGCTCCAGCAGGCGGCCGACGCCGCCTGGACCGTGGTGCTGTTTGAATCACCGCACCGGCTCGGTGCGCTGCTGACGGATCTTGTGTCCCTTGCGGGGGCCGAACGCGTCGTGGTGGTAGCGCGGGAATTGACCAAGCTGCATGAGGAATTCCGCCGCGGAACCCTGGGGGAGCTGGCGCCGTACTACGAGGAGACGCCGCCCCGGGGAGAGATCACGGTGGTGCTCGCCGGCCGCGGTGACGTTCCGGAAGCAGCCCTGGATGTTGTGGACGTCGCGAGTCGCGCAGCCGGGCTGCTCGCCACCGGGCTCACCCGCAAGGAAGTCGTACAGCGCCTGATCGCGGAGACGGGATTGCCGCGCAACGAAGCCTACCGGATCGTTACTGCCCTGCCATGAGCCCACGTCGCCTCCTGCTTCCCCTGATGCTGGTACTCGCCGCGCCGCTGCCGGCCCAGCGCCCGGCGCCGGTTGCGACGATGACCATCGGCCGGCTGCATTACGATGGGGGGGGCGACTGGTACGCCAACCCGTCGAGCCTGCCCAACCTGTTGAAGGCCATTGCGACCCGGACGGTGTTGCGCGTGGGCCCCCGGGAGAAGGTGGTCCAGCTCGGTGATGATGACCTGTGGAGCGTCACCTACCTCCATATGACCGGCCATGGCAACGTGCGCTTCAGCGATGGGGAGCTGACGACGCTGCGCCGCTGGCTGCTGGCCGGAGGGTTCCTGCATGCGAGCGACAACTACGGAATGGATGAGTCCTTCCGCCGGGAGATGACCCGGCTCTTCCCCGACCGTCCGCTGGAAGAGGTACCCCTCACCCACCCGGTGTACCATCTGGTCTACGACTTCCCCCGGGGTCTGCCCAAGATCCACGAACACGACGGGAAGCCGGCGCAGGGATTCGGGATCTTCACAGACGGGCGCCTCGCGGTATTCTACGACTATCAGTCAGACCTGGGCGACGGCTGGGAAGATGCGGAAGTGCATCATGACGCCGCCGAGAAGCACGAGGCGGCACTCAGGATGGGTGTGAACCTCTTTGCGTATGCGGTCGGCTACGGGGGAACGCCATGAGCCGGACGGCCAGCCTGCTGCAGGCCTTTGTTGGCGGGTTCCGCCGGCTGGATCTGTTCGCGCGGGTGGCGGGTGCCGCCGGCGCGCTTGCGCTGCTCTTCGGCGGGGCGGCGTGGGGCGCCCGACTCGGCTGGTTCGATCAGCCCTGGTGGGTGCTCGTCACCTGGGCGATCGGCATCATCGGCGTCGGCATCCTCGCCGCTCTGTATCACCGCGGGCAGCTGCGCCTCTCGGCGGGGTGGCTGGCGGCGGAGCTCGAAGCGCTGGGCTTCCGCCGCGGGGCGCTGGGCGGCCTCCTTGAGGCGCCGGCGTCCGGCACCAGCCCGATGCTCCTCGAAATGGCGGATCAACGACAGGCGGTCACCCTCTCCGAACAGGCTCCGCCACTGCTCACGTCGCTGCGAGCACCGTTCCGGCGACGCGTGGTCCAGGGCGGAGCCACGCTGCTCGCGGGAGCGGCGCTGCTGCTCTCTGCCCGTCCCACCCACGGTCATCCCGCGCTGTTGTGGCATCCGGTGGAAGCCTGGTCGGCCACCGTTGCCCCGCTGCGGGTCGTGCTCTCCGCGGATGAAGTGCAGCGTGGAGGCCTGGTGCAGGTACAGGCCAGCGCCCGCGGCCGGACCCATGCGATCCTCTGGGTGCGAGCCCCCGGAGAGTCGTGGCGCGGGACGGGCCTTGCGCTCGATTCCCTCGGACGTGCCAGCACGACGCTTGGGCCGCTGGAGAACGACCTCTTCATCCGGCTCACCAGCGGCAGCCGGAGCTCCGACACGCTGCAGGTGCGAGTCCTACTGCCGGCGTTCCTTGGCGCCCTCGCCGTCACCGCCCGCTACCCGCGCTACCTGGCGCTAGAGGATGAGGCGGTCCCGACGGACGGTGATACCGTCATCGTGCCGGAAGGCACCATGATGGAGACAACCGGCGAGGCCACCACGCCACTCACCTCGGCGGCCTGGCAGGCGGGGGCGAGCCGCGCTTCGCTGGCGGTCGATGGCAGCCGGTTCCGCGGCCGATTCACTCCGGTGGGTAACCGGGAATGGACGCTCACTCTCGCCACCCTGGGTGGTGTCCCTCTCGCGGGCGACACAATTCACATTCCCATCCGCACCGTCGCCGACAGCGCGCCGAGGGTCGATGTGCCCGTCCCTGGCGCCGATACGATCATTCCCCTCACGCTGCGTGTGCCGCTCGTCATCGATGCCCAGGATGATCACGGACTCACTCGGCTCCTGGTCGAGAGCCGGAGAATCAGCCGTCTCGGTTTCGAGGATCCGGCCCGGGTGGAAACGGTCGAACTCCCCGGCTCCACCCCCGATCGGGCGGTGCTGCCGTGGCAGCTCGACCTCAACGGGCGCGGCCTGGTGCCGGGCGACTCGGTGCGATTCATCGTGCGCGCGGTGGATAACGCCCCCGCGGCGCACACCGGACGCTCGCGGGAGTATGCGCTCCGCCTGCCGACCCTGAGTGAAGTGCGCGAGGCGGCGCGGCAGACCGCCAGTGAGATCGGGCAACGGCTGGACAGTATCGCGGCGGCGAGCCGGAAGCTGGAACGGCAGACGGAGGACCTCGCGCAGGAGCGTCCTCGTCAGGGCGCCCAGCAGAATGGCGGAACCGAGGAGTCCCTCAGCTTCGAGAACGCCAAGCGCGCCGAGGCGGTCGCTGCCGCGGAGCAGGAGCTCCAGAAGCAGGCCGAACTGACCCAGCAGATGATCGAGTCGCTGCGCCAGAACGCGGAAGCGGCCGGTCTCAGCGATCCGGCCTGGCAGGCGCGGCTGGAAGAGGTGCAGAAGCTGCTTGAACGCGCCATGACCCCGGAGCTCAGGGAGCGACTCGCGGAGCTGCAACAGGCGCTGAAGGATCTCGACCCCGAACGGACCCGGGAGGCGCTCGAGAAGCTGGCCGAGGCTCAGCAGCAGATGCGTGAGGCGCTCGAGCAGAGCCGCGAGCTGTTCAAGCGCGCCGCGCTCGAGGGCGACATGGCCAATCTGCAAGCGGAAGCGAAGGACCTGGCCCAGGCGGAGCGGCAGTGGACCCAGCAGGTGCCGGCGATCGACACCGCACGTGCGGCGCGGGAGCAGGAGAGCCTGGCCCAGCGGGCCGATTCCCTCGGCGCCGCCCTGGAGCAGCTCTCGGAGGACCTCGGCGCCGCCAACCCGGAACAGCAGAAGGCGGTGGCAGACGCGGCAGAACAGGCCCGGCAGGCCGCGCAGAAGATGCAGCAGGCGGGCAAGAGCGCGAGCCAGGGGAAGCGGGCCGAGGCGAAGCAGCAGGGTGAGGAGGCATCGAAACAGCTCGAACCGTTGAGCGATGAACTCGCGCAGCAGCGCGACGCCATGGCCGAGCGCATGCGCAATGAGGTGATGGAAGCACTCGACCGCGCGCTGGGGGATGTCGGGCGGCTGGCGGAGCGCCAGCTGGCCGTCAGCGAGGCGATGCGGCGGGGGGATACTTCCCCCCAGGTCCGGTCGGAGCAGGGCGCCATCGAGGAAGGAGTCGAGCGGGTGCTGGAGCAGACCAAGGAGACGGCAGGGAAGAATGCGCTGGTGTCCAATCAGTCGAGTGTGGCGCTGGCCGCCGGGCGCGACAGGATGCGGCGGGCGCGTGAGGCCCTGGCGAATGCCGCGCCCAATTCCCGCGAGGCGAGCGCGCAGGCGGGCGAGGCGGTTGATGCGCTGAACGCCGCCGCGTACACCCTGCTGCGGAGCCGGGGACAGGTAGAGGGCTCGGGTTCAGGATCGGGCATGCAGGAGGCGATGGAGCAGATGGCCCAGATGGCGGCCCAGCAGGGGCAGGTGGGTCAGCAGTCGGGCGGCCTGCTGCCCAGGATGGGTCAGGGCGGGAGCGCGATGCAGGAGCAGCTGCGCCAGTTAGGCGCGCAGCAGCGGGCGCTGGCCGAACGGCTCGACCGGATGCGGGCCGGCGGGCAGATTCCCGGCGCGGCCGAACTGGCGCAGGAAGCGAAAGAACTTGCGCGGTCGCTGGAAGCGGGCCGGCTCGACCGCCAGACGGTCGAGCGGCAGGAGCGGCTGTTCCGGCGCATGCTGGATGCGGGGCGGACCCTGCAGGGCCAGGAGGAAGACGAGAAACAGGAGCGACAGAGCACCGCGGGCAACGAGGACAGCCTGCGGCTGCCTCCGGCCCTCCGGACCCGTCTCGATCCCGGCGACGCACTGCGCCGGGTGCCATCGTGGGAGGAACTGCAGCGGCTGACGCCGGATGAGCGGCGGCAGGTGATCGAATATTTCAGGCGCCTGGCGGAACATGGGGGGAACGGGGAAGCGGGAACCGGGAACCGGGAACGGGGAACGGGAAACGGGGTTGAGGCGGAGCAACGATGAAGCCAGCGTCAGCGCTTTTCCGGTTCCCCGTTCCCGGTTCCCTGCTGGTTGTCTTCCTGGTGGTCCTGTCCACCCCGGCCCACGCCCAGGACCCGCTCTCCCGCGCTTTCGATCTGGAGCGGCGCGGCAGCTTTGCGCAGGCCGCCGAGATCTATCGGGGGGTCCTGCAGAAGGAGCCGGGTGAGTTGACGGCATTGCTTGGCCTCGAGCGGTCGCTCACGCCGATCAATCGGCTGCCGGAGCTGCTGCCCGCCGTCCGGGCGGCGATCGTGGCGAATCCCTCCGCGGCGCCGGTCTACAGTATCGGGCTGCGGGCCTACGCCGCCGCCAATCTGCTCGACAGCCTGCCGCATCTGGTGGATCTCTGGGCCCGGGCCGCGCCGGGCGACGAGTCGCCCTTCCGCGAGTGGGCCGCATCCGCACTGCAACGGCGGGATCGGCCAATGGCGCGCCGAGCGTACCAGATCGGCCGCGAACGTCTGGGCAAGCCGGATGCGCTTGCGGCGGAGCTGGCGCAGCTGGCCACGGCCGAAGAAGACTGGCCCACCGCGGCGCGTGAGTGGGTCGGCGCGGTCCGTCAGCTGCAGGGCTACCGCTCTTCCGCGACTACGGCGCTGGCCATGGCACCGGCTGGCGCCCGGCCCGTCATTCTCGCGTCGCTCGCGGCGGAAGGCGGGCCCGATGCGGCGCGGATCGGCGTGGACTTGCGGGCTCGCTGGGGAGATCCGGTCGGCGCCTTCGAGACCCTGCTCGGTATTCTGCCAAAGCCGGTGCCACAACAGCTCGATGCCCTGCAGGCGTTTCTCGAACTCACCCGACTGCAGGGCAGTCCGACGTACCTGGTGGCGCAGGCCCGCACGATGGAAGCGCTGGCTGATCGCTGGACCAATCCACCACAGCGGGCGCGCTTCCGGCTGGACGCGGCGCGGGCCTACGCCGCGGCGGGGCAGCCCGATCCGGCCCGCCGGGTCCTCGGCCAGATCGCTGCCGATCCCGCGAGCGGACCGGCAGTGGCCGCGGGGGCGACGACGACGCTCATCGAACTCCTGGTGCGCGACGGCAGGGCCGATGAAGCGGCCGGGCAACTGGAGAAGTACCGGAGTACCGTGGCGGTGGACGACTACCTGCGACTGCGGCGCGCCGTCGCGTTGCGCTGGGCTCAATCCGGTGCCGTGGCACGGGCCGAGCAGATGCTCCAGTCCGATTCGACGATCGAGGCGCTGGCGGTGCGCGGCCGGATCCGGCTGTACGCCGGAGATCTCAAGGGCGCGTCGGACTGCTGGCGCGAAGCGGGACCGTTCGCCGGCACGCGGGAGGAGGCCACCGATCGTTCAATCTGGCTGGCCCTGCTCCAGCCGATTCAGCCCGACACGCTCGTGTCGTTCGGGCTGGCGCTGCAACTCCTCGATCGAGGCGATACGCTCCAGGCGGCGCAGTCCTTCGAACGGATCGCGGCCGGCCTGCCGCCGACGGGAGGTGGCGCCGACCTGCGCCTCCTGGCCGGTCGGCTGCAGGCGGCGGCGGGTCAGGTGGCGGAAGCCGAACGCCTCTTTCGCACGGCGGTCATCAAAGAGATGCCCGGGACCGCCGCTGCTGCCCTGCTCGAACTCGGCCGACTCCAGCTCGCGACCGAGCGCCGGGCCGAAGCCACTCGGACACTGGAAGAGATGATCCTCGACTACCCCACCAGCGCGCTTGTGCCGCAGGCCCGTCGGCTGCTGGATCAGAGCCGTAACGCGGTGCCGCGGACATGAGGCGGCGCGAGCTGCTCCGGGCATCCTCCGCCACCCTGATGGCGCTCGGCGTGCCCGGGGCCGGCGTCCTGCGTGGCGCATGGCCTTCGTGGCTTGACCTGGTCGACCGCACCGCCTCGCCCTGGCTGCTGCTGCCGATGGACGATCGCCAGTCGGATCACCTCAAGGCGTACGGCGTCACCTTCCGGGTGCTGCAGCGCGGCGGGCGGGCGGAATGGTTCCTCAATCATCGGGGAGGATCGTTCCTCGTGCCCGGCGACCAGGCCACTACCCGGGACGCGGCGCTGGCCGGCGTCAGCTCCGAGCCGGTGAGCGAGGGGCAGCTGATCGACCTGCGGGCACAACTGAAGCAGGGCAATACCGACGCGGTGCCGCTGGAGAAGCCGCCCAAGGTGGCGGTCTATGCTCCGCCCAACGCCTCGCCGTGGGACGACGCGGTCACCATGGTGCTGAACTACGCCGGCATCGAGTTCGACAAGGTGTGGGATGCCGAGGTCGGCAGTCAGGGGCTGAAGAAGTACGACTGGCTGCACCTGCATCATGAGGATTTCACCGGACAATACTCCAAGTTCTTCCTGAACTACTCCGGCGCGCCCTGGCTGGCCGACATGGTGAAGCAGAACCAGCGGGTGGCCAAGGCGCTGGGCTATCCCAATGTGCCAGCAGAGAAAAAGGCGGTGGCCAACGAAATCCGCGCGTTCGTCGAGCGCGGCGGGTTTCTGTTCGCCATGTGCACTGCGACCGAGACGCTGGACCTGGCGCTGGCCGCAACCGGGGTCGATATCGCCGCGGCCTACGCCGATGGCACACCGATCGACCCGGAGGCGGCCCGCAAGCTCGACTGGAACCGCGCTCTCGCCTTTCGGGACGCCCAGCTCGAGCTCTCACCCAACGTGCCGGCGTTTTCCGACATCGACGGGCACCAGGTGAACAGCCTCGACCGGCGCCAGCCGCTGGGCGCCTTCAAGCTGTTCAACTTCAGCGCGACGATCGACCCGGTGCCGACGATGCTGGTGCAGAATCATCGCGATGTCATTCCCGACTTCTACGGACTGACTACCTCGTTCAACAAGCGGACGCTCAAGTCGTCGGTCACGATCCTGGCGGATGAACCGGGTGCCGCATGGGCCAAGTACATCCACGGCGAACTGGGGCAGGGGACCTGGACGTTTTACGGTGGGCACGATCCGGAGGATCCGCAACACCAGATCGGCGACCCGCCGACCGACCTCTCGCTGCACCCGCACTCGCCGGGCTACCGGCTGATTCTCAACAACGTGTTGTTCCCCGCCGCGAAGAAGCGGGAACTGAAGACCTGATTCGTCTTCTCCCCGCTCGCATCCATCCCGTTCGACCCTCCGGGTACGGGTCGACCGGCGGTCGGCCCCTACCGGCTCACACCATGGCCGGCCCCAGCGCTCGGCCCGAAGCAACACCGTAGTTACCTTTCGCCCTCCCTGACCCGGCAAACCGCGCCACCGTGATCGCTCCCCTGTCCCGTATCCCGCCGGACCTGCAGCAGCTCCTCGCCCGCGAGATCATCGGGGCGGGGGGCCGTGAAGTGTCCTTCGTGGCCCAGGTCGATGGCGACGGGCGGCTCACCAGTGCGCGTGCGGTGGCCCGCGGGACTGTCGACCGGGTGCTGGCCCTGCCCGCCGTCGCGACCCGCGGCGAAATGCTGCTGCACAACCATCCCAGCGGTGTGCTTGAGCCCTCCATGGCGGATCTCTCCGTCGCCGCCCGGCTGCATGATGGCGGGATCGGGTTCGGCATCCTCAACAACGATGCGAGCGAGCTCTACGTCGTCGTCGAGGTGCCGCACGACCGGCGGGAGAAGCGGCTGGATGTGCTCGATGTCGTGGCGCAGCTGGGTGAGGACGGCGCCGTCGCCCGCCAGCTGGGCCAGTACGAGGATCGGCCCAGCCAGCGCGACATGGCGGCGCATATCGCGGACGCCTACAACGATGGTGGCGTCCTGCTGCTCGAAGCGGGGACCGGTGTCGGCAAGTCGTTCGCCTACCTTGTGCCCGCGCTCGCCTGGGCCAAGGCCAATGGTGAGCGCACCGTGATCAGCACCAACACGATCAACCTGCAGGAGCAGCTGGTCGGCAAGGACCTCCCGCTGCTGCGCGATGCCCTCGGCACGGCGGAACACACGCCGACGTTCGCGTTGCTCAAGGGCTGGCGCAACTATCTCTGCCTCGCGCGACTGCACCAGGCTGTCGCGGGACAGCGCTCCCTGCTCGAGCCCGACAAGTACGACGAGCTCCAGTCCATCGCCGTGTGGGCCGGCCGGACCAGCGACGGCACCCTCGCCGACCTCGGGGTGAATCCCAGCCCGGAAGTGTGGGATGAAGTGAGCGCCGAGTCCGATCTCTGTCCCCGGCTGCAGTGCCCGCACTTCGACGGCTGCTTTCTCTTTGCCGCGCGGCGGCAGGCCGCCGAGGCGGATGTGGTGGTGGTGAACCATCACCTGCTGGCGGCGGACCTGCAGGTGCGGCGTTCATCGGAGAACTGGAAGGAAGCGGCCGTCCTGCCGCCCTATGACCGGCTGATTCTCGATGAGGCACATCATCTCGAGGATGTCGCCGCATCGCACCTCGGGGCGCAGGTCACCAGCCGCGGCATCCGGCGACTGCTGGGGCGGTTTGAGCGAAATGGTCGGGGCCTGCTGCCCGCGCTCGCCGCGGATCTCACCGCCACGGGCGACCTCCTGAGTCGGGCGAGCCTCGACCTGCTGCGCGAGCGGCTGCTGCCGGCCGTCGCCGACGGCCGTCGCGGTGCGGACCAGCTGCTGCTGCGGCTGCATGAGCGGCTGGAACGGGAGCAGGGCGGGGTGCTGCGGATGGTGGACAGCTTCAAGGACGACACTGTCTGGGCCGAAGGGCTGTCGCGCGAACTCGATTTCGCGCTGAGCTCATTCCGGTCCATCCGTGACTACATCGAGACCATCGCCGACCGCATGGCGGGCAGCGAGGTGAGCGACCGCCGGGTCCAGCTGCTGGGTGAATTGCGCGGCGTCATGCGCCGGCTGGAGACGGTGTCGGATGGCCTGAACCAGTCGCTGCGGCCGGCCGCCGGTGGCCCACCAACAGTGCGCTGGCTGCAGCGCTCGGGGACCAGGGGCCAGCAGCTCGCCCTGGCGGCAGTGCCGCTCGACCTGGCCCCGCTCCTCCGGGAGATGATCTTCGACCGGTTGAAGACCGTGACGCTCACCAGCGCGACGCTCGCCGCCAGCGGGGAATTCGAGTTCCTCGAGTCGCGCCTGGGGCTCGGGATCGCGCCCAACCCGGTAACGGTCAAGACGATTCTGCCCTCGCCGTTCGTCTACTCCGAGCAGTGCATCTTCGGCATCCCGAACGACATTCCCGATCCGCGGGAGGACGAGCCGGGCCATGCGGCCGCGGTGGTGCAGGTGGTTCATGACCTGGCCTGCGCCGCCGATGGCGGCATGTTCGTCCTCTTCACCAGCCACACCGCGCTCCGGCGGGCCGCCGTCGAGCTGCGCGCAGCGGTCGGTGAGCGCTGGCCCATCCTGGTGCAGGGCGAGGCCCCGCGCGACGTGCTGCTCCGCCGGTTCCGCGACCTCGGCCGCGCGATTCTGCTGGGCACCGATTCCTTCTGGGAAGGGGTCGACGTCCCTGGGCGGGCGCTCCGGTCGCTGGTGCTCACGAAGTTACCTTTCAAGGTGCCGTCCGAACCCCTCACCGCCGCGCGGCTCGAGCGGCTGGCGGAGGCTGGCGAGGACGGATTCATGCACTACCTGCTGCCCCATGCGGCGCTCAAGCTCAAGCAGGGCTTCGGGCGGCTGATCCGCACCCGCACCGACCTCGGCGCCGTGGTGCTGCTGGACAAGCGGGTCGTCACCAAGCGCTACGGGCCGCTGGTGCTGAGCGGGCTTCCCCGTGCCGACCGGGTCATCGGCAGCTGGAGCGAGGTCCGCACCCGCATCGAGGATTTCTTCGCCCGTCACGGCATCGGAGCCAGCGTATGACAGCGATTCGCCCCGGCAAGATCATCGGTGTCGGCCGGAACTACCGCGCCCACGCCGAGGAACTCGGCAACCCCATGCCGGCGCAGCCGATCATCTTCTTCAAACCCACCTCCGGGCTGATCGACCCCGGCATGCCGATTGTGCTGCCTGCGATGTCGCAGAAGGTCGAAGCGGAGGCGGAAATCGGCGTCGTCGTGCTGGAGCGACTGCGTCACATCACGGTGGAGCAGGCCGAGCGGGCGCGGATCGGCTTCACCTGTGTGAATGACGTCACTGCGCGGGATCTGCAGAAAGTCGATGGGCAGTGGAGCCGAGCCAAGGGGTTCGACACCTTCTGCCCTATCGGGCCTCGGGTTGTCGAGGGGCTCGACTGGCGCTCGCTCGAGGTCATCGGCCGGGTGAACGGTCGTGAAGTGCAGCGGGGAAAAGCAGGCGACATGGCCTTCTCGATCCCCTTCCTGCTCAGCTTCATCTCCGAGGTGATGACCCTCGACCCCGGCGACGTCATTGCGACGGGCACGCCGGCCGGAACCACAGTCCTCGCCTCCGGCGACCTCGTCGAGGTCGAAGTGCCGGGTGTTGGGATGCTGACGAATCCGGTGTCGTGAACCCGATGACTCAGCTCTCCTCCCGCCTCGACAAGCTGCCCGGTTACCCACTCGCCAGCCTCCCGGGCCGCAAGCGGGAATTGCTCGCCGCCGGGGTCGATCTGATCGACCTCGGCGCTGGCGACGCGGACTACCCGCCGCCGGCGGAGGTGATCGAGCGGATGCAACGCGCGACGGGCGAGACCCGGTTCAGCAAGTACGGTTTCCAGCAGGGGCTGGGAGACTATCGTCGCGCCACCTGTGACTGGATGCAGCGCCGGTTCGGCATCAGCTTCGATCCCACCACTGAAGTCCTGCCGCTGATCGGAAGCAAGGAGGGGCTGTCCCATCTTCCCCTGGCCATCACCAATCCCGGCGACATCGTGATCTGCCCCGAGCCGGGCTATCAGGCCTACCTCGGCGGCACCATCCTCGCCGGTGCCGAGCCACTCCGCTATCCCCTGACGCCCAGGACCAGGTTTCTGGTCGATCTCGATGAACTGCCCGAGGAGACGCTGCGGCGGACCAGGCTGCTGTTCCTCAACTATCCCAACAACCCGACCGCCGCGACGGCGCCGATGGAGTATCTGGAGCGCACGGTGGCGACCTGCCGGCGCCACGGCATCGTCCTGGCCTACGACAATCCGTACTGCGATTTGACGTACGACGGGTACCGCGCACCGAGCATCTTCGAGATTCCCGGCGCCCGTGATGTCGCCGTGGAATTCTTCTCGCTCAGCAAGAGCTTCTCGATGACGGGCTGGCGGATCGGTTGGGTGGCGGGCGCCAGCCGGTTCATCACCGCGCTGACCCGGGTCAAGTCCTACGTGGATACTGGCCCGTGGCTGGCCATCCAGGATGCCGCGGCGTTTACACTCGATAACGCCGAGCGGCTCATTCCGCCCAACGTCGCGGAGCTCAAGGCCCGGCGCGATGCAGGGGTGGAAGCGCTCCGGCAGGCGGGCTTCACCGTCGAGGTGCCCCGGGCGGCGATGTACCTCTGGATCCCGCTGCCGGCGGGGTTGCCGTCCGCGGCATTCGCCGATCGGGCGCTGGACCACGAGGGTGTGATCGTCCTGCCGGGGAGTGCCTTTGGCGCTGGCGGAGAAGGGTATTTCCGCGTGGCGCTCACGGTCGGGCCGGAGCGACTCCGCCAGGGGATCGCGCGGCTGGGCCAGAGCCTGGCGAGTTTCAGCGCCGCTGGAGCAGCGGGGCATGTGGCCTGACCGGCCGCGGCGGTGGAGGGATCGTGGCCGGCTGCTGGCGCTGCTGGTCAGTGCGGCAGTGCACTCGCTGCTCTTCCTCGTGGTGATCCGGGGCTGGCTGCCCAACGTCTCACCGCTGGTCCGACCGCTGCTCGTCGTCCCGCGCCTCCCGGAACAGGAACGGACCGTCGTCATCCCGCTCTTCCAGCCCAGGGTCGAGCAGGGCCAGGGTACGCTGCCACGTCCCCGCCCGCCGGAGAATCCGCTGCCGGTCGACACAGCGAGCCGGCGCGAGCCAGAGGCGGAAATCGTCCTGCATCCCGACACCGCCGTGAAGCCGCGCGTTCCGGCCGCGCCGATCCGCCCCGGCGCCGGTGATGGCCGCCTCTGGGTGCGTCCCCTGCCGGTCCCACCGCAGGAACTCGCGCGCCGGCTCAGCAAGACGCATATCGAGCTGGTGGACAGCGCGGTCACCGCAATCGTCCAGGGGTATCTCGACTCGATCGCGCTGGAACCCGGCGCGGACCAGGTGCAGCTGCCGGACTGGACCACCGAGGTGGAGGGTCGCAAGTTCGGGCTGGATTCCCGCAACATCTACGTCGCCGGGCTGAAGATTCCCGCCATCGTACTCGCCCTGCTGCCCCTGCCGCAGGCGGGCAACCAGCAGCGGGCGCTGGATCACACCGGGCAATGGATTGCCGACGATCTGCGCCGCGCCGCCCAGCGGGCCAACACGCTGGATGAGTTCAAGCGCGCCGTCCAGGACTTGCGGGCGCGAAAGAAGGAAGAGAAGGCACTCGAGCGGGCCCAACGGGAGCGGCCGGACAGCGGCGGCTCCGAACGCTGACCATCAAGGGGAGCGGGGAGCAGATGGTACCGGTCATCAATCTCGCGGAAAAACTCGCGCTGTTCCACGACCAGTGGAGTCCCAAGATCGTCGCCGACGTCAACGACGCCCAGGTCAAGCTGGTCAAGGTCCAGGGAGAGTTCGTCTGGCATTCCCATGCCGATGAGGATGAACTCTTCCTCGTGCTGCGGGGTATGCTCCGCATCGAGCTGCGCGATGGCGACATCCTGATCCGGCCCGGCGAGTTCGCCGTGATCCCGAAGGGTGTGGAGCATCGGCCGGTCGCGGAGGAGGAAGTCCACCTGCTGCTGGTCGAGCCGCGCGCGATTCGCCACACCGGTGATATCGTCGACGCCCGCACCGTCATCGAATACGAACGCATCTGAGCCCGGAACCTCCGTCCTGACTGGAGCTGCACCCGCATGAAGCTGGTTGATACCGATGAAACCGTCGTGATCGTCACCGGATCGGACATTCGGTCCGAGGAGCGCGATCGCCCCACCGCCTACCGGCTGAAACAGGAGATCGACCAGCGGAGCGACGGGCAGGTCTTCCGCCGCGCCGTGGTGGTGGGCGATGCCTGGTACATGCAGAACCGGATCTTTCACCTCAATCCGACGATCGCGGTGGGCGGTCCCGGCGTGAACGGAGTCGCGGCCGGCTTTTCCCAGAATGTCCCGGTGAGCTGGAGTCAGGACCAGCGGGCCTACGTCCAGACAGATTTCGAGGCCGATCCCAAGCGCGCCGTGCTGTGGGGAGTCGATGCTGAGAGCACGATGGTCGCGGTGCAGGCGTTCGTGTCGCAGGGATTTCTGGACGATCTGCTGCGGCGAATCTGGCGGTTTCGGGATGGGATTCTGGTGTAGTGGGCGGGGGGCCGTTGGCCGTTAGCCGTTGGCCATTGGCTTAGTACCTTCGCTCCGCCCATCGCCCATCGCCCATCGCCCATCGCCCATCGCCCATCGCCCATCGCCCATCGCCCATTGCCTACCGCTTACCGCAATCGCCTATCGCCTCACGGCGGTGACAGAGATCCGTCCGCCCCGATCCGCGCCCCGGTGAGCGGGAAGTCGAGCTTCGTGATGCGCTGCAGCAGTGAAACGGCCGTGCCGGCCGGATCGGGTTGCGGCCCGATCTGTGGCGATTGCAACAGTGGCGGTAGTCGCCCTCCGACGAAGCGCCCGTCGCCGTCGAGATCGAGCACCAGCAGGCTGGTGATGCCGAGCGGGCCATCCAGATTGAAGCCTCGATAGGTCAGGAAGTTGCCCAGCGAGTAGACAATCGGCCGGCCGCGGTAGAACTCCACGCCGCGCAGCACATGCGGTCCATGTCCCACCACCGCGTCCGCGCCGGCATCGATCACCAGGCGGGAAAACTTCCGCAGGTTTCCCCGCGGTTCCTTCCCCAGGTATTCCGGCCCCGCACCGGTTCGGATAGCCGTCGCCCCCTCCCGGCCACCGTGAAATGTGACGATCAAGATGTCCACCAGGGGCCGGACCGAGTCGACGATCGCCGCGCTGTGGGCCAGGTCGAGCAGATTGTACGAATGCGGATAGGTCGTGAACCCCACGACCCCCACCAGCATCGTCACCCCGTCGCGCACCACCGGCGTGATCGCGATCGTCTCCAGGGGGCCATAGGGCGTCATGCCGAGATCGCGGATCGTCGCCTCGGTGTGGCGGCGGGCATCGTCCCCGTAATCGTTGGCGTGGTTGTTGGCGAGGTTCAGGTGGGTGAAGCCGGCATCGCGAATTCGAGCTGACAGCCAGGTCGGCGTGGCAAAGGCGTAGCACCGGGTCGAACGTGGTGCGCACTTGCTCGATTCGCCGGAATCGGAGAGCACCCCCTCGAAATTGCCGATGACCAGGTCGCCGCGGAGCAGGGAATCCACTCCGCTGAACCGCCCGCGCCCGCTGTCGGGCGGGATGCCATCGGGGAGAGTGCGGGTGCCAAGATTGATGTCGCCGGTGAAGACGAGCCGGAGAGGGAAGGTGCCGTGGACCACTCCCTGGGCGTGGATGCCCGGCGCCAGCGTGACCGCCAGCAGGCCGACGACCAGGAGCGCGAGCCTGCTACTGGGCCGCGGCACGGATCCGGTCCAGGCTCTCGTCACGTCCGATGACCGCGAGCAGCTCATTCACCGGTTCCGAGACCGTCCCGCCAGTGAGCGCGACCCGCACCGGCTGCATCAGGTCGCCCAGCTTCTTTCCCTCCCGCTCGGCCAGCGCCTTGATGGCGGTCTCGAGATCGGCTGGATTCCACTGCGACGGCGTCAGCGCGGACAGGGCGGCGTGCCCGATGAGCAGGTTGGCGCTAAAGGCGGCGCCGAGCTTGGCGGCGAGCTGGGTCCCCTTGGCATCGCGCACGACCCGGCTGGCGTCAAGCCGCACCCCGACCTGCGTGGCGATATCCAGCAGCGTGCGTGAGCGCGCCTTCACCGCGTCGATCAGCGGGATCAGGTCGCGCCCCGACTCGGTCACACCCAGCTCCCGCAGGTGCAGGCGCACCGGCTCGAGCAGCTCCGCCGCGGGACGGGCGGAGAGATACTGCCCATTCATCCACTCCAGCTTGGCGACGTCGAACACCGCCGCCTTCTTCTGGATTCCCTCCAGCGAGAACAACTCGATCATCTCCGCCTCGGGGAGGATCTCCCGGTCGCCACCCGGCGACCAGCCCAGCAGGGCGAGGAAGTTCCGCATCGCGAGCGGGAGGATGCCCTGGTGCTGGTAATCGCCCACCGCGGTGGCGCCATGCCGCTTGGAGAGTTTCTTCCCGTCGGGCCCGAGGATCATCGGCACATGGGCGAAGATCGGCGCGGGCTGGTCGAGCGCCCGATACAGCGCGATCTGCTTCGGCGTGTTGGAGATGTGGTCGTCGCCACGGATCACGTGGGTGACGGCCATTTCGATGTCGTCCGAGACGACGGCGAGGTTGTAGATCGGGGTGCCATCGCTGCGCAGGATGATGAAGTCGTCGAGATCATGCCCCTGAAAGCTAATCCGGTCATGCACCGCGTCCTCCCAGGCAATCTCGCCATCCACCATCCGGAGGCGGATGCTCGACGGATCGCCCTGCTGGACCCGCGCGGCCGCTTCGGCGGGAGTCAGCCGCCCACAGCGCCCGTCGTAGCGGAAGCTGGAGCCGGCCTTGATCGCCGCCTGCCGAGCGGTTTCGAGTTCCTCCCGGGTGCAGAAACAGCGATACGCCTTGTGCTCTGCCAATAGCTTCTCGGCGTCGGCCCGGTGCCGCGGGCTGTACTGGGCCTGGAAGAACGGCCCTTCGTCGAAAGTGATCCCCAACCACTTGAGGCCGTCGAGGATGACCTGGGTATGCGCCTCGGTGCTCCGCTCCTGGTCGGTGTCCTCGATCCGCAGGATGAAGGTGCCGCCAGTCTTCCGGGCGTAGAGCCAGTTGAGCAGTGCGGTACGCGCACCGCCTACATGGAGGTAGCCGGTTGGCGACGGAGCGAATCGGACGCGGGGAGGCATAGGCGAGATGACTGGTGGCGGGTGACAGGGAGCAGCGGGCAGTCAGGAGGTGGTGCTGGGTCCGAAAATCAGCAAGGGGACCGCGTCAGGCCGGTCCCCTGCCACCTGCAACCTGAGAGCTCTGACCTCAAACGGAGCGGGAGGGATTCGAACCCTCGATAGAGCTTTTCAACCCTATGCCGGTTTAGCAAACCGGTGCCTTGAGCCACTCGGCCACCGCTCCAGCGAGCCCCATTCTAGCCCTGCCCGTGAGCCGCGACAAGTCTCAGGGGAGCAGGGCCTTGGCGGCGACGGCAAGGCGGCACGCGGCGCCTCTCTCCTCCTCCTCGCCGGGGCCAGAGGCCGGCGTGTGCGCCGCGTTACATCGTTGGGGAGTGGCGTGGCCCAATTGTGCATGTCATGACCACTCCACTTCCGGGCTTCGCCGTCTGCCTGGGCCTGCTCCTGCTCGCCTGCGCCCCGGCCGATGGCGCCCCGGCCGGTCCACCGCCGCCGGGCAGCGACCCCGACCTGGGTCCCGGTGCGAGCCTGCATGGTCGCCGCCCCTTTCCCGACGACAATCCCTGGAACACGCCGGTTGACCAGGCGCCGGTTGCGGCCAACTCCGATCTTCTGATCGCCAGCATCGGCGTCGGGACGGCGCTGCATCCCGATTTCGGGGCGGACTACAACGGCGGACCGTTCGGCATCCCGTACATCGTGGTTGACCACCAGACGAGTGGTGTCCCGGTCTCCTTCGATTACGCCGACGAGAGCGACCCGGGGCCCTACCCGATTCCGCGCGGAGCGCCGATCGAAGGGGGCAGCAATGCCAGCGGCGACCGGCACGTCCTCGTGGTCGACCGCGACAGCTGGACCCTGTACGAGCTGTTCAGCGCCTATCCCTCCGGTGGCGCGTGGCAGGCGGGGTCCGGCGCCATCTTCGATCTCAACAGCAACGCCCTCAGGCCCGCCGGCTGGACCTCGGCCGATGCCGCCGGGCTACCAATCTTTCCCGGCCTGGTGCGCTACGATGAGGCGGTGGAGGAGGAGGAGATTCTCCACGCGCTCCGCTTCACCGCACGATTCACTCGCAAGGCCTATTTCAGTCCGGCACGCCACTACGCCAGCAGCGACACCAGTTCCAGCCGTCCGCCAATGGGCCTGCGGGTTCGGCTGAAGGCAGGGTTCGACCTGAGCAGCTATCCCGCCTCGGCGCAGGTGATCCTGCGGGCACTGAAGACCTACGGGATGATCCTGGCCGACAACGGCAGCGACTGGTACCTGAGTGGCGCACCGGATCCCCGGTGGGATGACAGCGAGCTGAATACCCTGAAGCAACTGCGGGGCGGAGATTTTGAAGTGGTGCAGACGGGACCGCTCACCGCCCCGTAGGCACCCCAGGCGGGTGCCCACGCAACCGATGGGTCAGACGCCAACTTCGGCAGGTACCGCCGCGAGGGCGCGGTCGAGCGCGAGCGACAGGTCCTCGATGAGATCTTCGGTGGCCTCGATGCCGACCGAAAGACGGAGCAGCCCGTCCGTGATACCGGCCGCCGCCTGCTGCTCAGGCGTCATAGAGGCATGGGTCATCGTCACCGGATGGGCGACCAGCGACTCCACCCCACCCAGCGACTCGGCCAGCGTGAAGCAGTTCAGGCCGTCGAGGAATGCCGGGATCGTGGTCTCTCCCCCCTCAAGTTCGAAGCTCACCATCGCGCCGAAGCCATCCTGCTGCCGCGCCGCGAGGGCGTGGCCTGGGTGATCGGGCAGCCCCGGGTAGTGCACTGCAGAGACGGCGGGATGACTGGCAAGGAGGTTGGCAACCGCGGCGGCGTTTTCGAGATGGGAGCGCATCCGCGAATGCAGACTACGGATGCCACGCAGCGTGAGGTAGGCATCGAACGGCGATCCGGTCACGCCCAGTACGTTCGCCAGTGCTGCGAGCTGCTCGGCCAGCGCCTGTTCCCGCGCAACCACCGCTCCACCCACCACGTCACTGTGGCCGTTGAGATACTTGGTGGTGGAATGGACCACGAGGTCGGCGCCCAGCGTGAGCGGCCGCTGGAGTACCGGCGAGAGAAAGGTGTTGTCCACCACGAGGAGCGCGCCGGCCTCGCGTGACAGCGACACGGCCAGGGTGAGGTCGGTGATCCTGAGCAGCGGGTTGCTCGGCGTCTCCACCCAGAGCATCCGGGCCGGCCGGGCAAAGGCCGCGGTCAGTTCACCTGCATCGCTCTGATTGATATACTCGACCGTGAAGTGCCCCCGGCCGGCGAGAGTATCCAGCAGCCGGCGGGTGCCACCGTAGCAGTCGTGCGGTGCCACAAGGCGGTCGGCGGGCTTGAGCAGGTGGAGCACCAGCAGGACGGCGGAGAGACCGGTCGAGGTCACCACCGCACCCGCCCCTTCCTCCAACGCGGAGAGGGCATCGCCCAGGGTGTCACGCGTCGGGTTGGCGGTGCGACTGTAGTCGTAGGGCCGCTTCTCCTTGAACCCGGCAAAGGAATAGGTCGAGGAGAGGTAGATCGGCGGAATCACGGCACCGTGCTGCCGGTCGGTGCCGACACCAGCGCGAACCGCCCGGGTGGCGGGTTCCAGGTCGCGGCGGCTCATGGACACACTTCGGCGGCAATGGAGCGGGGGAGACGATGCATCGGCGGACCTCCTGGAAATGAAAAAAGCCCCACGAACGGGCCGCCGGGCGCGCGTTTTAGCATTTATTTAACGTGGCTGCAATAGGCGGCAAATGACCACGAGCGCTTCAGTTGTGACCTCAACGTACCGTCGCCCTCCCGTTCCGTCAAGCCGTCCGGAGCTACCGGGCTGCGAGCGGCGTGGGTGAGATTCGAACTCACGGAACCCTTGCGGGTTCGGCGGTTTTCAAGACCGCTGCCTTAAACCACTCGGCCACCACGCCCAGATCGAGTCTGTCCCGCGCCGCGGGAAATTAGGCGACGGCTCCCTTCCGCGCTATTGCGGACGCCTTCGCGGCAGGGGCTCTCGCCGGCCGGCGGGTGCCCCTGCAACCGTTCATGGCTTCACCGCATCCCACTGCGGTCGGATGGCAGGTCGTCCGGCGTCCGACTCCAATCAGATTCATGTCCCAATCCGATACCGAGACCCGGCAGAGGCTTCCGGTGGCATCGGCAATACGCAATTGCCGTTGCCCGGTCCGGTCGGCAGATTGATTCTGTCAGGTCGTCGTGCGTCCTGCTCCTGCGGCCAGCTTGATTCTCCTTCAGGAAGGGGAGCCCATGGGTTTCCTCAAATCGCGCAAATTCCTCATCGTGGCCGGCGTGGCGCTGGTCGGGCTGCCGGGCGCATGGCTCTTCGCGCGGGACACGGAGGATACCGGCACCGCGGTCACTGCCCGGGTGAAGCGGGGCGAGTTCAAGGTGACCGTCACGACCTCCGGCGAATTGCGGGCCCGCAAGTTCGTCCAGATCACCGCGCCGGCCGGTGCCCAGGAAGCCGAGATCTACCAGATGAAGATCTCGTCGATCGTTCCCGAGGGCACCGTGGTAAAGGAGGGAGATGTGGTCGCGGAGCTGGACCGGTCGACCCTCGCATCGAAGATCGCCGAAGTGACGCTGGCGCTGCAGAAGGCGGAGGCGGTCTACGAACAGGCCAGCCTCGACTCGACCCTGAACCTCTCCAAGGCCCGCGAGGAAATCCGCAGCATGGAGCTCGGGCTCGAGGAAAAGCGGCTCGCCAAAGAGCAGGCCGCGTTCGAGGCACCCACCGTGAGACGCCAGGCCGAGATCGACCTCGAGAAGGCGGAGCGGGCGCTGGCCCAGGCCCGGCTGGATTACACCACCAAGACCGAGCAGGCCCAGGCCAAAATGCGGGAGGTGGGTGCCGACCTGAGCCGGCAGCGCAACCAGTTGCAGGTGGTGCAGGACGTGATGCAGGGATTCACCGTCAAGGCGCCGGCGCCCGGCATGGTGATCTACGTGAAGGAATGGAATGGCCGGAAGCGGACGACGGGGTCGCAGGTGAATGCCTGGGATCCCGGGGTCGCAACTCTCCCCGATCTCACCCAGATGGAGTCGGTCACGTACGTCAACGAGATCGACGTCCGGAAGATTGCCGTGGGGCAGCCGGTCGAGCTCGGGCTCGATTCGGATCCGACCAGGAAGCTGCAGGGCAAGGTGACCAGTGTCGCCAACGTCGGCGAGCAGCGACCGAATACCGACGCGAAGGTGTTCGAGGTGAAGGTCGAAGTGCTCCAGGCCGATACCACGCTGCGGCCGGGCATGACCACGGCCAATGGTATTGAAACCCACCGTTCACCCGACGCGCTCTTCCTGCCCTTCGAGGCGGTCAACAACGAGAATGGCGTGCCGTTCGTCTACCGCCAGTCGGGGTCCCGCCTCACGAAGCAGGAAGTCGTCACCGGCGCGACGAACGATGACGAGGTGATCATCGAACGCGGGCTCGCCGAGAATGATCTCGTCCTGCTGGCCCCCCCGCGCGGCGGAGACCGGCTCCCCCTCGTGCGTCTGCCTGGCTCCACTGCCGGCGCCCCCGCCGGTGGGGATACCGCCCGTTCGGCGACGCCACTCCCGACCAACCCGCCTGCCGCCGGCAGCACGACTCCCGCGGCACCGGCGGGCGCCGGTGCGGGAAAGAGTTGAGGCGGTGGTTCTCGATCGAGAGGCAGTCAGGCGGTTGACCCGGGATGTTGTGGCGCACGGAGGATTCGCGCTGCGCACGGCGTTCGAGGCGGTCCAGCACAACAAGCTCCGCGCCGCGCTCACGTCCCTCGGGATCCTGTTCGGCGTCGCCTCGGTGATCGCGATGCTGGCGATCGGGAAGGGCGCCGAGCAGGAGATCCTGGAGCAGATGCGTCTGCTGGGGTCCAACAACGTGATCATCACCCCGCTCGTGGAACAGAAGGAAGGCGCGGCAAAGGAGGAGCCGGAAAGGCAGGTGAAAAAGTACTCGCCGGGCCTCACTTATGCCGATGCCCAGGCCATCGCCCGGACCATTCCCGCGGTGGAAGTCACCAGCGCCGAGATCGTCCTCAATACCTCGCTCACGCGGGAGGGGCTGCGCCGCAGCGGCAAGGTGCTTGGGGTCGACACGACCTACTTCCGGCTGACCAACCTCGCCCTGGCCCGGGGTTCGTGGTTCACGCCGCTGCAGGTCTCGCATGGACTCCCGGTCGCCATCATCGGGCATGGCGTCCGGGTCCGCTTCTTCACCACCGAGGATCCGATCGGCAAGCCGCTCAAGGTCGGGGAGACCTGGGTGACGGTGGTCGGGGTCCTGGCCGACCGGCGGGTCGCGGCGGAAACGGCAACCCGACTCGGGATCCGCGACGCCAGCATGGATGTCTTCGTGCCGGTGCATACGATGCTGCTGCGGTTCCGCGACCGGGCGCAGCTGACCCAGCGCGACATCGAGGAGGCGGCGCAGGCCGGTCGCTTCACCGCGAATGGGGATGACACCGAGACGGACGACCAGCGGCAGGAACGGACCAACCGCAACCAGCTTGACCGGATCATCGTGCGAGTGGCCGACGCGCGGCAGGTGCCGGGCGTCGCCGAGGTGACCCAGCGAATGCTGGCGCGGCGGCACAACGCGGTGATCGATTTCGAGATCGCGATTCCGGAGCTGCTGCTCAAGCAGGAACAGCGGACCAAGACAATTTTCAACGTGGTGCTCGGCGCGATCGCCTCGATTTCACTGCTCGTCGGTGGCATCGGGATCATGAACATCATGCTGGCGTCGGTACTGGAGCGCATCCGGGAGATCGGGGTTCGCCGAGCCCTCGGCGCCACCCAGAAGGAAATCCTGTTCCAGTTCATCGCCGAGGCGACGTTGATCAGTGTCGCAGGCGGCGTGGCGGGGATTCTGCTGGGGGTCGGCTTCAGTGCGGTCATCGAGCGCGCAGCGGGCGTGCGGACGATCGTGTCGTCCCTGTCGGTGATCATTGCGTTCGGGGTCTCGTTCGCCGTCGGGGCGGTGTTCGGGATCGTGCCGGCCCACCGCGCGGCGCAGCAGGACCCGGTGACCTGCCTCCGCTACGAATGAGCCCAATGATGCCCTGCTACCCCCGTCCGTTCGCCGCGCTGATCACGCTCGCATTCCTTGCCGGGCCACTGACCGCCCAGACGCCGATCACGCTGCCGGAGGCAATTCGGCTGGCTCAGTCGAACGGCTATCGGGCTCGCGCCGCGCTGGCCGCGCGTGACGCCGCACGCTACACCGACCGGGGCTTCTACTCGCGTCTGCTGCCGCAGCTCTCGCTCGGCGGGACGCTCCCGTCGTACAACCGGTCCATCATCCAGGTGCTGCAACCAGATGGCAGCACGCTGTTCCGGCCGCAGGATCAGGTGAACAGCTCGCTCACCGCAACGGTCTCACAGTCCCTCCCGCTGACGGGAGGGGATCTGTTCGTCTCCTCCTCGCTGGCGCGGCTTTCGGTGAGTGGTCAGCAGTCGCTCCGGACCTGGTCGTCCACCCCCGTCACGGTGGGTCTCCGGCAGCCGATTTTCCGGCCCAACAGCCGGGGCTGGGACCGGCAGGAGCAACCGGTACGCTTTGAACTGGCGGAACGGCAGTATCGCGAGGCGCGTGAAGAGATCGCGCTGCAGACGACCAACCTCTTCTTCGATGTCTATTCCGCGCGAGTCGAATTCGACAACGCCACCGGAAACGCCGCCGTCAACGATACGCTCTACACCCTGAACAAGGGCCGCTACGAGGTGGGCAAGATCGGGGAGGACGACCTGCTGCAGAGCGAACTGGCGTTGCTGCGGGCTCGCAACTCCGCCGATGGAGCCCGACTGGAACTAGGGCGCGCCCTGGCCGCGCTCCGGCTGGCGCTCAATCTGCCGCCGAATCAGCCGATCGAGATTGTCGCGCCCACCGATGTGCCCCAGTTCGAGCCCGATACCGCCCGCGCCGTGACGGAGGCGCTCCGCAACCGGGCGAGCGCGAGCGAGGCGGAACTGCAGGCGGTGCAGGCCCGCCGCCGGGTGACCGAAGCGAAGCTCAACAACGGGATGGGTGCCACCGTCGAGGCGAGCTACGGCTTCAATGCGACTGGTCCCGGAGTCAATGCGGCCTACCGGAACCTGCTCGAAGCGCGCCAGTTCATCCTGTCGGTGCAGGTGCCCCTGATCCAGTGGGGCGCGCGGAAGGAAGCGGTTCAGGCGGCTGAGGCAGACCGGGAACGCGTTGCCAACACGACCCGGTCGAGCCTGGAGGAGATCGCGCAGCAGGCGCACTTCGTCGCGCTGGAACTGCCGCAGGCGCGGCGCAGTCTCGCCCTGTCGGCCAAGGCCGATACCGTGGCCGGGCGGCGATTCGATGTCGCCTACAATCGCTACGTCATCGGACGGATCGCGATCGACAACCTGTACCTGGCGCAGTCGGAAAAGAACGCGGCGGTGACCCAGTACGTTCAGGCGCTGCGCGGCTACTGGACGACGCACTTCCGGTTGCGGCTGGTGACGTTGTTTGATTTCGAGGCGGGGGAGGGGATTAGATAGCCGTCAGCCGTCAGCCGTCAGCCATCAGCCATCAGCCGTCAGCCGTCAGCCGTCAGCCATTAGCCGTTGGCGACTGCCTGCATTTTCCGGACTACCGCCTACCGCCGTCCTTCACCCCACTGTCCCCCGCGCCGATACTCCGGAGATGACCTCCGGAATTGCCCTGACCTGTCCTGACTGCCAGTGGGTGGCCCAGGGTGATGCCAGTTTCTGCATGCAGTGCGGCGCTCCCCTGACCGACGAGGTGGCGCGTGGCTCCCGGGGTCTGCCGGATTCATTGCCGGCCCAGCTGGCCAGCGCGACCCTCGGGGAGTACCAGGTGGTCGGCGAACTCGGTCACGGCGGGATGGCGTCGGTTTTTCTCGCCGAGGATCTGGCGCTGGGCCGTCAGGTCGCGATCAAGGTCATGACCCCCGGCCTTGAGGCGACGGCCGGCATGGCCGATCGGTTCCTGCAGGAAGCCCGGACCGCCGCCCAGCTCAGTCATCCCAACATCATTCCGATTTATGCGGTGCGCACCACGGGGGAGTTGCGCTTCTTCGTGATGAAGTACGTACCCGGCCGCCCGCTTGACCGGGTCCTCGCCACCGGTCCCCTGGCGGTCCCGGTCGTGCTGGCCATCCTCGCGCAGGTGGGAGCCGCCCTCGATCATGCGCATGGTCGCGGCGTGATTCACCGCGACATCAAGCCGGCCAACATCATGCTGGATGAGGACGGTCAGGCGATCGTCGCCGACTTCGGCATCGCCAAGGTGGCGCAGGGCACCGGGCTCACGCAGCCCGGGTCAGCCGTCGGCACGCCGACGTACATGAGTCCGGAGCAGTGCAGCGGCAAGTCGGTGACCGGGGCCTCGGACCAGTATGCACTGGGCTGCGTGGCCTTCGAGATGCTGACCGGCCGCGCGCCGTTCGTGCATCAGGAGGTCATGCCCGTCATGCTGGCCCATCTGTCCGACCCGCCGCCGCCGCTGCTCCCGCTGCGGCCGGATTGCCCCCTATCGCTGGCGGGGACGGTCGAACGGATGCTGGCGAAGCGACCGGAGGCGCGCTGGCCCTCGGTCGCGGAGGCGATTACCGCGGCGGAAGCGCTGCTGCCATCGGACCCGCAGCTCCGGGCAACGCTGCGGGCCCTGGCTCAGGCGCCCCGGGGTTCGGCCGTGGTGCATCGGCCGAGCGTGCCGCTGAGTCCGGTACCGCCGTCGAGCCGCGACGCTCCGCCGCCGGTCGTGTCGGGTCCGGTGCTGAGCCTGACGATCGAGCCCAATGGGGCGGTGCTGCAGGCGGGGGCGGGGCTGCGTCTGCAGGCGCTGGCCCGGGATCGGGCCGGGCTCCCGGTGCACGACGCCCGGATGGAGTGGCACTCGACCTCGCCGTGCATCGTTGCCGTCTCGAGCGCCGGGGTCATCACCGGGCTGAGTGAGGGGGTCGCCGAGATCTCCGCCCGGTGCGAGCAGGCCGGCGCGGTGGTGCAGGTCAGGGTTGCCCCGGTACCCGTCGCCCAACTGCGCCTGTCGCCGCCTGAGGGGCCGTGGTACACTGGGGAACGCCGCCGGATCACCGTGGCGGTGCAGGACCAGGCCGGTGCCGTACTGCCCGGGCTCCAGGTGCGGTGGACCTCCCTCGATCCCTCGCGCGCCAGCGTTGAATGCGATGGGACGGTACAGGGCCTGAGCGAGGGGCCCGCCCGAATCCGGGCGAGTTGTGAGGCGCAGCTTTCCGAGCTGACGCTGGAGATCCAGGCCGCCCCGGGGGTCCTGACGATCATTCCGGACGGGGGATCGCTGGCCACCGGCCAGGTGGTCCGGCTCGCGGCACTCTGGCAGCTCGCGGAGGGTGAGACACATGCGGCGGCCGGTGCGTCATGGGAATCGAGTGACGCCGAGGTGCTTCGCGTTTCCGGCGAGGGTGACCTGGTCGCCATCCGTCCCGGGACGGCCCAGATCAGGGTGCGGCATGGTGGCAGGGTGGCAGAGGCGACGTACCTGATCACCCGGGTCGATGTCGCCTCGGTTCGCATCCTGCCACAAATCTCGGTGCTCGGCGTGGGGGAGGAACTGCGGCTTCAGACCCAGGCCGCCGACCGGCTGGGATCCAGCCTCCCCGGGCGGCTGGTCACCTGGGCTTCGAGCCATGCTGAAGTCGCTGTGGTGGAATCAGATGGGCGGCTGCGCGGAATCGGGCCGGGCAGTGCCCGGATCAGTGCCTCCATCGGCGCGGGACTTGCCTCATTCGAGATCAAGGTCACCCCGGTCGCACTGGCGGCTATCCGCATCGAGCCAGTGGCGCTGGTCCTGCGGGCTGGTGAGGTGGCCCAGCTGAAGGCCATCATCCAGAGCGCGCATGGCGGGTTGCTGCCCGGTTTTCCCGTCGAGTGGGTATCAAGCGATCCTGCGATCGCGACCGTCGATGCCGGCGGGGCGGTAAGCGGTCACCGCTTCGGCACTGCCCGGATTGCGGCCAGTGCCAGCGGTCGCCGGGCGACGGTTCCGGTGGAGGTCCGGCCGGCGGTCACGACCTCTGGAGTGCGATATCCAGCCGGCAGTTAGCGAGCCTTCTCCGCCAGAGTGTGTTAATTTGTGTTCTCCTGTTGAGCCGGCCAGGCCCCCGCAAGGAACCCGCGTGACCCTGCCCATCGCCCCTTCATTCTGTGCCCGTTGCGGCAACCCGGTGACCGCCGGGGCGCACTACTGCACGGTCTGTGGCGACGATGTCTCCGGTCAGCAGGGCTCCCTGGCCACCGAGCAGTTCGTCGCGCCGGCGCCGCGCGGCGGCGGCGCCGATGGGATGTGGCAGGAGCAGGAAAACCTCCTCCGCCAGGCCACGCTCGGTGAATACGACGTCCTGGGCGAACTCGGCCGCGGCGGCATGGCGGCGGTCTATCTGGCGCATGAGCTGGCGCTGGACCGGAAGGTCGCCATCAAGGTGATGTCCCCGTCGCTGGTCCACGGCGACGGCATGGTCGAGCGGTTCAAGCGCGAAGCCCGCACCGCCGCCTCCCTCAGCCATCCCAACATCATCCCGGTCTACGCCGTGCGCGAGACCGACGAGCTGCTCTACTTCGTGATGAAGTTCATCTCGGGGCGGCCGCTGGATTCGGTACTGAAGGAGCTGGGCCCGCTCCCGATCCCGATGGTTCAGATGATCCTGCGGCAGGTGGGCCAGGCCTTCGGCTACGCCCACCGGCGCGGCATCATCCACCGCGACATCAAGCCGGCCAACATCATGATCGACGATGAAGGCTGGGCGGTGATCACCGACTTCGGGATCGCGAAGGTCTCCCAGGCGGAAGGTCTGACGATGACCGGCATGACGGTCGGCACCCCGACCTACATGAGCCCGGAGCAGTGCATGGCGCAGGACGTCACCGGCGCATCGGACCAGTATTCGCTCGGCGTCGTCGCCTACGAGATGATCACCGGCCGGCCGCCGTTCGCCGGCGGGTCGATGATGGCCATCATGTACGGCCACTTCAACGATCCCCCCCCGCCGATCGAGGTGGCGCGTCCTGATTGCCCCGATGACCTGCGCCTGGCGGTGCTGCGGATGCTGGCCAAGGATCCGGCGGAGCGGTGGCCCAACATGGAGGCCGCCGTCGAGGCGTTCGGCGACCCGACGCCCAAGACGGATGATCTGATGCGCAGCCAGCTGATCGAGCTGGCCAGGAAGAGCGAGAATACCAAGCTGCTGCAGCGGCTGAGCACGCCGGTCAGCCCGACGCCCATCACCAAGCGCACCAAGGCGGGGGCCGCGGTTCCCCCCTCCCCCCGGACCGGCCCCGGGAACCAGAGCCGACCGGGGAATCCGCGCTCGGCGATGGCGATGGCCAGCGCGGCGACGGTCGTCACCAGCGGGCTTCCCGCCCGGAAGACGGGCAAGGGGCTGCTGATCGGCGGCGGCCTGGGAGTAGTGGCTCTCGCGGCGGCCCTTGCAGTGTGGCAGCCATGGAAGCAGCCGGCACCATTGAGTGGGTCGCCGGAGGTGGCGACGGAATCACAGCAGGTTGCCGGGCCAGCGCCGGCGCAAACGGAGCCCCCACCCCCCGCGCCGGTGGTCGACAGCAGCGCGCCGTCGGGCGCCCCGGCGGAGTCGGCCGGGACCACTCCGGCGATGTCGGAGCCGCAGCCCGGCGTACCTGCGGTCAGCCCGGCCCAGTTGCGCCGCGACCGCCGCGAGTACGACCGCGCGCTGGTCACCGCCAATCAGGCGCGCGCGCGCGCCGTGACGGCTGGCGCCACCGGAGCGGAGCTGAGCCCGGCAGACAATCTGCGGCGGCAGGCGGAACAGTTGGCGGGAAGCGGCAAGCCGGCGGATGCCATGCGGCCCGTCTCGGGCGCGGCGGCGGCCTACGGAGTTGCCGAGAACAACGCCCGGCTCCGGGTGGCGCAGCAGCTTGCCGCGACCGACCCCGCTCGCATGCACCCGGCGACCACGCCGGAATCGATTCCGCAGTCCGAGCCGGCCCGCCGTCCGACAGCTGAGCCGCCGGTTACGGCGCCGGTCCCGGTCGTGACGCAGGCACCTGTTCCAGCGCCGGTGAGTGCTCCAGTCGACGAGCGGCCAGCGGTCGAGCTGGTGCTGCGGGAATACGCCCGGGCCCTGTCCGCCAGCGACCTGCAGGGCATGACGGCGACCTTTCCCGGAATGGCAGGGCAGGTGAAGCAGGCGTGGCAGGAGTTCTTCCGGCAGAAGTACTCACTCGATACGAGCCGCTGGAAGATCCTCAACATCGAAGTCAACGGGGGCACAGCGACGGCCCAGATCGGTGGCACCTCGATTCAGCGGGACAAGAAGGGAAAGCAGAGTGAGGCGCCACCGCCGCGCACCGCGGTCCTGGACAAGCTGAGCTCGGGCTGGCGGATCACCTCCATCAACTGACCACGGCGGTGCGGACGCGACGATCGCCTGTTCCTCGCCGGCCGGACCCCGCTTGCGGCCTCGCTCGGCCGGTCTTACTCTGTAGCATCCCAGAATAGAAAAGCCGGAGGCGTCATGTATCGTCGAGCCCTGCTCGCGTTCGCAGCTCTCGCCATAACGGCCGCACCGGCCACCGCCCAGTCCGGCAACCTCAAGGACCGGATTTCCGACCTCTTCACCTTCGGCAGCTGTGGCGAGCCACTCTGCCTCGATGGCTCGGTTAACGCCGGGAATGGTCATGGGAGTCACTTTCTTGGCTCCGTGGCTGGCGGAAACCTTGCCGTCATCTCCTTCGTCACCGATGCGATCGCGAGCAACGCCTCGAATTTTCCGCTGAGTTCCTCCTCGAGCGGCGTGACCTTCAAGTTCATCGGTGGCGTACCGGTCAAGTCCTCGGGCTCAAGCGGCCCGATCTTCGGCGAGCGCGCCCAGACGCTCGGGAAGGGCCGCTTCCTGATGGGTGCCAACCTGAGCGGCATCCGGTTCAAGACGCTGCGCGGCGTGCCGATCGACAACCTGACACTCAATTTCACGCACCAGGACGTCGGCAACCCGGGGCTGGGCGATCCCGATTTCGAGAACGACGTCATCCAGCTCCGCTTGTCGATGTTCGTCGACCTGCTGGTCTCGTCGTTCTTCATGACATACGGACTGCTGGACAAGGTGGATATCGGCGTGGCGGTTCCGCTGGTCCACACCTCCTTCCAGGGGCGCAGTACCGCCGACATCATTCCGTTCGGCACCCCGGCCTTTCACTTTTTTGGCGGCACCTCCGCCGACCCGATCCTGCGCGCCTCCACCTCCACCTTCGGCTCCGCCACGGGCATCGGTGACGTGGCGGCTCGGCTCAAGATCAACCTCGCCAACTCGGAGCACTTCGGCATGGCGCTGCTGGGCGATGCGCGCTTCGCCACCGGCAACGAGAAGCAGCTGCTGGGGGCGGGGAACGCCTCGTTCCGTGCCATCGGGGCGGTTTCGAGCCGCTTCGGAACCTTCAGTCCGCATCTGAACGCGGGCTACCTCTGGCGCGGTGGGGATCTGGCCAGCGATGCCGTGCTGGCCAACATCGGCTTCGATCAGGCGCTGAGCGACTGGGCTACGATCGCCGCCGAAGTGCTGTCGGAGTGGGAAGTCGGATCGAGGAAGCTCGTCCTGCCGGGACCGGTGATTTACACGATTCCGTTCGATCGCGTGGTGAATCCAACCGAGATCCCCAACAAGCGGGACAACCGGATGAACGCGTCGATCGGGTTCAAGTTCCGCGCCGGTGCCCCGACCATCGTCACCAACGCGCTGATCCCGCTGCTGCGTGGCGGCCTGCAGCCCAACGTGACGTGGACGACGGGGGTGGAGTTTAACTTCTAGGTCAGCCGTCAGCCGTCAGCCGTCAGCCGTCAGCGCTTAGCCGTTAGCCGTTGGCCGTTGGCCATTGGCGGGGAATCGATTGGCATCCTGATAGGGATTCGTGGCAGGGTTTACCGCACGGGGCAGGCGCCTCGTGCGGTTTCCTTCTTCGGGGCGCTGGTCCCTCGGCAGGGTTACCCTACCGGCTGACGGCGCTGCCACGGAGAGAGTCCGGTCGTGGGCGTTTCGAGGTGGAATGCAGAAGGGGCCAGGAATTTTCCTGGCCCCTTCGGCTGCACGACTGCCATTCGCAAGCGAGTGGTGTCACTCAGGATGTCGATTGCAGCGCTCTGGCAGTATCTCGGAAGCCTGCCCCGTGCGGTCAGGCGAGATGCCTGCCCTGCCGAAACAAGATGCTTCCTCCATGCCCGGCGACACCCTCTCCCGCACGCCCTGTCACCTCCTACCTCCTACCTCCTGCCACCTGCTACCTGCCACCTACTCCCTACTCCCTACTCCCCAGCGCCTAGTTATTCGGCGCCCCGTTATCGATCCAGTCCCGGATGATGTTCGATGTCGCGGCGGGGAGGAACGGTCCGCCAGGGGGCATCCGGTTACCGCAGGCCGGGATGGCGTTGATGATCTTCTGGTACAGGTAGCTGGTCGCCGAGCTTGACGCGACCACATACACCAGTCCGCCGCAGGCGGAGGCAACGCCCACCGTCGCGGCGTATGAGCTGCCGCTGCCGAGGTTGGGGAGGCTGAGGCCCGGGTGGCAGCCGGCACAGCTGGTGTTGTAGATCGGCTGCACGTCGAGACTGTAGGAATACCGGGCGGTGGCGGTGAACCCGGCCGCTATCCCGTTGGATGTGGCACTCAGCCCGTTGGCGTAGGCTCCGCTCGTGAGCGTGCCGGTGATGCCGACGGTCCAGCTGCCCACCGTCGCAATGGCGCCGAAGCCGCCGCAGGCGGCGGTGGTGCTGGCACCGGTCACCGAGCCGCCGCCTGCAGTTACCGCGAAGGTCACCGCGGCCCCGCAGACATCATTGCCGAAAGTATCGCGCACTCGGACGCCTGGAGTGGTGGCGACCGCGGTGCCCGGTCGGGCGCTCTGTCCGTTGCCCTGCGAGACAACGACCGACGTCACCGCTCCCGGGTTGGCGGTGGCCGTGAACGCCACGCTCCCTCCGCCGGTGACCGTGGCCTGAAGCGAGTTGTTGGCGCTGGCCGGGGCGGTGGCCACGGTGCCCAGTGTCCAGCTCCCCACAGTTGCAATGCCGCTCGCATTGGTCGTCGGTGTGGCCCCGGTAAGGCCGCCGCCACCGACCGTGACCGCGAACGTCACTGCGGCACCGCTCACGGGATTGCCGAACTGGTCGGTCACCAGCACTGCCGGGGCAGTGGCAACGGCCTGATTGACCGTGGCGCTCTGGCCATCGCCGGAACTGATGGCGATCTGCAGCGCGGCGCCCACGGTGGCAGTGGCGGTGAAGGTGAGGGGGGAGCCAGTCAGGCCGGCGGAGGTGGCGGTGAGGGTGTTGGCGCCCACGACGGTCCCCATCGTCCAGCTCGTGACCGCAGCGATGCCGTTGGTCCCGGTAGTGGCGGCACCGCCCACCACGGAGCCCCCGCCGGACGCGACCGCAAAGGTCACTGATGTGCCGCTGACCGGATTGCCGAACTGGTCGGTGACCAGGACCGCTGGTGGCGTCGTGACCGCGGTGCCCACCTGCGCCGCCTGGCCATTCCCCGCCTGGATGGCAATCGTGGTCGCCGGTCCCGTCCCAATGGTCAAGTTGACCGACATAGTCAGCGGGCTGTTGACCGCAACTGGGGAGGTGATGAGGACCTGCGCTGAGTAGCTCCCCAGCGCCAGTGTGCCTGGGGCCGCGCTCAGGGTGAGCGTCGCGGGAGCGGTGGTCTGATTGAGGCTCGCGCTGAGCCAGCCGGGGGCGCCGACGAGGTAGGTGATGCTGCCCACGGCGAGACCGGTCAGGCTGCCGCCCCCGACGTTGGTCACGGCGACGGTGGTGGCGGAGGAAGTTCCGCTGTTGGCGATGACCGCGAGCGGCACCGGACTGAGCGAGACCCCGATGGCCGGCGGCACGGCCACATTGACGACGAGCGTCCCGGCAATGCCGTCGACCGTGGCGGTGACCTGTGTCGTGCCGAGGCCTATCGCCGTGACGCCACCCGCGCTGTCCACCTGCGCCACGAGCGGGTCGTCGGTGACCCAGGTGATGGTCTTGCCGGGGAGGAAGGCCCCCAGATCGTCCAGCGGGAATGCCTGTGCGGTAGCGGTATCCTGCCCGGCAGCGAAGAACAGCGTCATCGTGTCAGGCACGACTCGCACCGTGATGACGCTGCCCGGCCCGATGTCCGACGCGTCGGAGCAGCCGGCGAGGGCACTCCCGCTGAGCAGCAGGAGCAGGAGGCGGGCGATGCCGGCAGTGCCGGCGGCGCGGGAGCATCGGCGGACGGCGTCAGGCCGCATACATGGTCCCTGGCTGAGCACTCCCCCGCCACCCGGGTTGCCGGGGGCGGGGAATTGATCGGTAGTGGTCTGGTCTGGAGCAGCGGGGTGTTGGAAGGAAGTTACGGCTCACCCCGGCATTGGTCAAAGGTCCGGCTACCGCTCGAGGTTCGCCTCCACCGCGCGGGCGATCGAATCCGACCGCTGGCCGAGGGCAGTGTCGCCCGCCGCGGTCATAGAGCTGGAAGCGGCGCCGTAGACGACGCTGTACAGCGAGAGGATCGACTGGCTGGGCCGGTCCACCCACCCGAAGGGCCGTGCCTTGCTGGCGGCGTCGAAGTTGTAGGTCTCGAACAGCAGCTTCCGGGTGCGCTCCAGCTCCACATAGCCCAGGCTGCGGTTGATGACGATCGGACCGGCGACGTCGAGCGGTCCGTTGTGCAGCTTCCGCACCAGGCCCTCGGTCGTGAGGTACCCGGTGAGGCCGAGCAGCTGGTCCGGGAAACCGCCGTCGCTCCAGGAGAAGTAGATCGGCCGCTTGCCGATATTGTCGCGGATCAGGAAGACGGTCATCAGGTCCGACAGCACCAGGGTGTCGCGCCCGAAGGCGATCTGGACATTGCCGAACTTGACCCCGCTGCCATGCGGGACCAGTTGCGCCTCCGGCAGTTCGTTGAGCTCCTGCTCGCTCAGGGCCAGCACCGGATCGGCGGGCCTGGTCCAGGTGCCGCTCTGCCACAGCTTCGCGGCGCGGGCCTGGTCGAACTCCGGCGTCACCCGCCTCCGCAGCTGCTGCAGGTGCCAGCGGGTGTTCATCAGAGACAAGTTGGCCAGCGTCACGTCCCGCCGGATGCCCTCCACTTCCTGGGCATACCAGAGCGGGAAGGTGTCGTTGTCGCCGGCGGTGATGAGGATGCCGTAGGGCTCGACCGATTCCAGCAGGTCGCGGGCAAAGTCCCGGGCCAGCGTCTCGCCCTTGCGGCTGGCCGTGGTGTGGTTGGCGAAGAGCGGGATCAGCGCGAGTCCGAGGATCGGCGTCGCCGCGGCCCAGCGCCCCGTCTCGCTCAGCCGCCCGCGCAGCGATTCGGCAATAGCCTGGAGCATCGCCCCGAAGCCGACGGCCACCCAGAGGCCGAAGGCGGCAAAGGAGACCACGTAGAAGTAGTCGCGCTCGCGCACCTCACGGGCCACCTGGCCCCGACTCGGGTCCACCGGATACGAGTAGCCATACTTGAAGTTGAGGTAGAAGATGAGGGCGACGGTGATCGTCCCCATCAGCGTGAGCGAGGCCCAGAAGGCGCGTCGGTCGCGCTGCCACAACGCCGTCGCGCCGCTCAGGCCGAGCAGGGTGAAGATGATCGTGCCGATCCGCATCCCGGCGTTGCCCCAGTCCCGGGCGAACTGCCAGTTGAAGTACTGCAGGTAGTTGCCGAACTGCGAGACGATATCGGCCTGGCGGAAGGTGACCGGTGGCTTGCCGTACTGGGCCCGGTTGAGCACCTGGTTGAGCGCCTCCCAGGTGGTCGGCTCCCCCTCGTTGATCGCCGGATACTGCAGGGCGCGGATGGGAAGGAAGATGTAGTTGAGCGAGACACCGATTACGACGGCCGCGAGGGCCAGGTAGAGGATCGGGCGACGGAACTCGCCGATGTCCTTCCACGCGGCGTAGGCCAGCAGGACGGCAAAGAGCACGCCGACGATCGTGGCCTCCGGCGCCGGGCCATTCACCAGCACCGCCCATTTCCCCGAGACGGCGAGCGCCAGGGTGTAGCCCATCAGCAGGACCCACGGCTTGAGCATCATGCCCGGATCGGTCAGCAGCACGTACACCGCCACCGCCGGGCCGGCCAGCACGCCCATCATGTGGTTGGTTGAACTGAGCGCGATGAGATACGCGATCAGCACCAGCCACCGGTCGCGGTGCTGCCCCGGGCTGTCGTCGGCCCAGTGGACGCCGAGCCAGAGGACCAGCGCGGTGGAGAGCATCGAGACGGTGTACACCTTTTCGTTCACGGTCGACTGGTTCCACACCGTCCAGGCCAGGGCACCGACCAGGATGCCGGCGAAGGCCGCCGCCAGCCGGGCCCAGCGCACCGGGACCACGTTGCGCATCCACCGGTCGGCGACAAGAAAGAGGAACCCGGCGGTGAGTGCGCTGGTCACCGCGGCGAACAGGTTGATTCGCACGGCGTAGAGCGGGCTCAGCGGCAGGGCGCCCCACACGTGGGCCAGCATGGTGAACAGCGGATTGCCAGGCGGATGCGGAATGCCCAGCACGTAGGCTGCCGCGATGTATTCCGAGGTGTCCCAGAAGGCGGTGGTCGGCGCCAGCGTGAAGATGTAGATGCCGAGGACGACGGCAGCGGTGAGTGCCGCGAAAAGATACGGCGGCGGTTCGCGGGTGGCCGGGACGGAGGGGTTGGTCATGAGATGGGGCTAAGGGGAAAGGGGAACGGGGAAAGGGAACGGGGGCTTGGGGACGACGTGAGGTTGTCCCTCCCGTTCCCTTTGCCCCATTCCCCGTTCCCGGTGTCAGTGTCGGAACTGCCGTTTACCGGTCAGCACCATCGTCAGGTCATGCGCGTCCGCGGCCGTGATGACTTCGGCGTCACGCACGGAGCCGCCCGGCTGGATGATTGCCGTGACGCCGGCGGCGGCGGCTTCCTCGACGCCATCGGCAAAGGGAAAAAAGGCATCGGAGGCCATCACCGACCCGCGGGGGTCATGCCCCTGTTGCCGTGCCTTGTGGACCGCCATGAAGGAGCTGTCCACCCGGCTCATCTGTCCGGCGCCGATGCCGATCGTCTGCTCGTTGCGCGCCAGCAGGACGGCATTCGACTTGACCGAAGCCACTGCGCCCCAGGCGAAGCGGAGATCGATCCACTCCTGCTCGGTTGGCTGGCGCTTCGTCGCCACCTTCCACTCCGAGTCGCCCAGCTCGGGGACGAACCGGTCCTGCAGCAGGATGCCGCCGCGCACCCGCTTGAAGTCGAGCCCGCCCGGACCGCGGCTCACCGGCAGCTCCACGGCCCGCAGGTTCTTCTTGGCGGCCAGCACCGCGAGCGCCTCGGCGTGGAACGACGGGGCGACCACCACCTCGAGGAACAGCTCGCTCATCGCCTCGGCGGTCGCCTTGTCCACCACGGTGTTGAGGGCCACCACGCCGCCGAAGGCGGACTGTGGATCGCAGGCGAGCGCCTTCCGGAAGGCCTCCACGCCGGTCGCGGCGATGGCGATGCCGCAGGGCGTCGTGTGCTTGACGATCACGCAGGCGGGGCGGGTGGGCCACAGCGCCGCGGCCCACATCGCCGCATCGAGGTCCAGGATGTTGTTGAAGGAGAGTTCCTTGCCCTGCCGCTGCTTGAGATCCCGCATGCCGCGCGGTTCCTCGTCGACGTACAGTCCAGCACGCTGGCTGGGGTTCTCGCCGTAGCGCAGCGCCATCAGCCGCTCGAACGCGAAGCCGATCCGGTGGGGCATCCCCTCGCTCGCTGGGGTCAGGTAGCGGGCGATTGCCCCGTCGTAGTCGGCGGTGTGGCCGTAGACCTTGGCGGCGAGCGCCTGCCGTTCGGCCTGCAGGATCGGGCCGGCGCGGAGCATCTCGAGCACGCGGCCGTAGTCGGTCGGGTCCACGATCACGATGACCGACTCGTGATTCTTCGCGGCGGAACGGAGCATTGCTGGCCCGCCGATATCAATGTTCTCGATGGCGTCCTCAAAACTCACGCTCGGCTTGGCGATCGTCTCGCGGAAGGGATAGAGGTTCACCGCGAGTAGATCGATCGGCGTGATCTTCCACGCCTCCAGCGCGGCCATGTGTTCCGGGACATCCCGCCGGGCGAGCAGCCCGCCATGGACCATGGGGTGGAGCGTCTTGAGCCGCCCATCGAGGATCTCGGGAAAGCCCGTCACCGCTTCCACGGCGGTGACCGGCACGCCCGCCTGCCGCAGGGCGGCGTAGGTCCCGCCAGTGGAAATCAGCTCCCAGCCGAGGTCCACAAGTCCCTGGGCGAAGGGGACGATCCCCCGCTTGTCGCTTACCGAAATCAATGCACGGGGCACGGCGTACTCCTCACGCGGGCAGGGCCAGCGGTTCGGGCAGGGGGATCGGGTGACCAGCTCGGACGGCAGCCAGCACCACTGCAGGCAGCAGCCCATGCTCGGCCACGAGCACGCGTGCCGCCAGCGTGTCGGGGGTGTCGGCCGGCAGCACCGCTACCCGGACCTGGGCCAGGATGGCGCCCTTGTCGTAGTGCTCGTCTACCAGATGCACCGTGGCGCCGGTGTGGGTCGCCCCGCTGGCGAGCACTGCTTCATGCACATGGTGACCGAACATCCCCGGCCCGCCGAATGCCGGCAGCAGGGCCGGGTGGATGTTGAGAATCCGGCCGCGATAGGCGGCGATCACCTCGGCCGGGACGAGCTTCAGGTAGCCTGCCAGCACGATCAGATCGACGCGGTGCCGGGTCAGGCGCTCCAGCCACTCCGCCCCATGCTTCCAATCGTGGAACGGTTCGGCGGCAATTCCGCGCTCCCGCGCACGTTCCAGGGCGGGGGCGTCGACCCGGTTGCTGAGGACCAGCACCGGCTCCGCGAGGGGCTCCCCCACGAGGGCGTCCAGCAGGGCGACCAGGTTGCTGCCCCTCCCTGAGACGCAGATGGCAATCCGCATTGGCATGGCGCAAGAAGTTAGCGGCCCCACCCCGGGGGGAGTAGGGGAGCGCGACCCTCGACCCCGCCAATTCCGGGGCTCAGGTCCGGCCGGTCTCCGGCCGATAATCCCAAGAGAAGCATGGGGTTAGGCCCCGATCCCGGGGGTGTGGCGGGGCCGGGGATGGGGGATGGCCCCCGCCTTGCCAACCATCACAGGGAAATCCAGCTCATTTCACGCTCGGCCATGAGGGTATTCCGATGACAGCGAACTCACTGCGGACCCTGGTCCGCGCCGGTGCCATGCTCGGGCTTTCCGTTCTGGCCGGCTGCACTTCGAGCCTCCGCCCCAATAGCGGGACAAGCATCAGGGACATCATCAGCAACGTGACCGATGCCTCCGGGACAGTCACGGCGGTGTTCGTTGAGGGCGATCGTCCCGATCCCGGTGCCGGTCCGACGGCGACGGTGTCCGGCATCAGCGTGATGCTGAACGGCGGCAGCGCCCAGCAGACGGTAGCCGGCAGCGCCGCCTATACCCGGGTCATCGTGGCGGTCGAGGGGCTCAAGGACTATTACGAACTGACCCTGCCAGCGGGCGTCTCGAGTGAAGGTCTCCTGCTGACGGCCAAGGAGTCGGCGCCGCCGTACACCTGGTCGTTTGCGTACGCGGTGGGCGATCCCGCAGCAGTGGGGGCCTACGCCAACCAGACGGTGCAGTTCATCACCGCCGCCACCGGCGACATCCAGGTCAGCGTCTCATGGAGTGATACCAGCGACGTGGACCTCCACGTCATCGATCCGAACGGCGAAGAGGTGTACTTCGGTCACCGCGACGCGGCCAGCGGTGGACACCTCGACATCGATTCCAACGCTGCCTGCAGCGACGACGGACCGCCGAACGGTTTCCACAAGAACAACGAGAACACCGTCTGGCCGGTGGGCACCGCCATCCCCGGCACTTACACCGTGGTGCTCGACTACTGGTCGCCCTGCGGCTTCAGCCAGACCGACTGGGTTGTCACGGTCCAGCGGACCGGCGCCGCGGCCCAGATCTTTACCGGCAGCTTCGTCGGCGCCGGCGCACCCGACGCCAATGTGACCACCTTCACCTACTGACCGCAGCAGCGGTCAGCCGACCGCGGCAAGCAGATCGAGGGATCCTTCCGGACCGGCGTCCGGAGGGGTCCCTCGATCGTTTCACTGCGGTCAACCCACTCGTACCGAGTCGCCTACTCCTCCAACGCTGCCTGGAGGGCACGGCCCACCAGCTCGAACTGCTCGACGGCCAGCGTTCGCGGATCGAGGGCCACCCGGTCGTCCAGAATTCGTGTGATCACGGGTGGGTCTCCCAGCCTGAGCCGCAACGCGAGGTGGTTCGCGCCTCTGCCAGGCGCCAACGTGACGAGCGTCGTCGGCAGCCGCTCGGCGGGAAACGCGCCGCCGCCCACTGCGGAATCGCCCGGCTCCAGCCGGGCTGAGAACGCAGGCGGGCAGGCTGCCGCAAGCTGCTCCGCCCGCTGCCGCAACGCTGCCGCGCCCAGGGTGAGCATGCGGAGTACCGGAATCTCCCGCAGTGCCACCGCCGGATCACGATACAACAGGAGGGTGGTCTCGAGCGCGGCCAGGGTGAACTTGTCGGCCCGCATCGCGCGGGCAAAGGGATTCTCCCGGCAGGTGGCGATATGACTCCGTGTCCCCACAATGCACCCCGACTGCGGCCCGCCGAGCAGCTTGTCGCCGGAGAAGAGGACCAGTCCGGCGCCCGTCGCCACAGCGCCAGCGACTCGAGGCTCAGAGACCAGGCCATACGGCGACAGATCGGCCAGCAGACCGCTGCCCACATCATAGATGAAAGGAATGCTGTGCTTCGCCGCCAGCGCCGCCAGCGCACCGGGCTCCGGCGTGGTGACAAAGCCGCGCTGCTCGAAGTTGGAGCGATGCACGGTGAGGATCGCGGCCGCGGGGGCGCCGGCGACCGTGATGGCCTGCTCGTAGTCGGCCAGGTGGGTGCGGTTGGTGGTGCCGACCTCCCGCAGGACGGCGCCGCTCTTCGCGATGATATCGGGAATCCGGAAGGAGCCACCGATCTCGATCAGTTCGCCTCGGGAGATCACGACCGGCCGCCCCGTGGCGACCGCATTGAGCGCGAGGACCAGCGCGCCAGCCGCATTGTTGACTACCAGCGCGTCCTCCGCGCCCGCAAGCGAGGCGAGGAGCTGACGGCAGTGATCGGAGCGATGACCGCGCGTGCCGTTGCCCAGGTCGTATTCCAGCGTACTGTAGCCCTCGGCGACAGCGGTCATCGACTCGATCGCGGCGCGCGCCAGCGGCGCCCGGCCGAGGTTGGTGTGGAGGACGACCCCGGTGGCGTTGAGGACGGGCCGGAGCGAATGCGCCGTGCCGAGGTGGAGATGCTCGAGGACCTCGGCGGTCCAGTCCTCCGGCACACCGGCCCGGTTGCCCCGCGCGGCGTCGACCGCCGAACGAACCGCGGCAAGCACGGCGTTGCGCGGCGTGGAGAGGAGCAGCGCGGCGATGCCCGGTTCCCGCAGCAGCCGATCTACCGAGGGGAGCTGGCGCCGCTCATCGGTCATGGGAAGTCGCCTGGTCGCTACGGTTTGGGAGCGGGGGGAGTGCTGTCCGGTGCCGTGAACAGCGAGTCCAGCGCACCGGCCGCCTTTGTGCTGTCGGCTGCGGTGGGCGTGGGCACCGGCTTCGGCTTCGGGATAGCCAGCACGGCCTTGGGGTTCCCGGCGACGCCCGCGGCACTCCTGATCCCCTCGATCAGCACGACGTACTTGGTCTCGGGTACGAAGGCACTGTCCACTCGCAGCACCAGCCGGTCGAACAGCTTCGGCCGCGAGGCCAGAATGGAGTCCGCACCGGGATCGGTGGCGGCGGCCGGCACGCCGGATTTTCCCCGTGGGGGCGGTGCCGGCAGCGGCGGTCTCGAGGGCTTGGCCTGGGCAGAATCCCTCTTTGTGGTATCCGCCGCCGCCTTGAGCGAATCGGCGGCGGCGCGCACGATCTTCTGCAGGCTGTCATCCACGGCCTTCGGCAGCAGCGACCGGAACGGGACCGCCACCGAATCCTTCTGCAGCAGCAGTCGCACCCGCAGGCTGTCGAAACGCTGCGACGGATCGAGCGGGCCGCCGAAGGTGATCGTGGCGCTCAGGCTGTCGTCCGGCGCGATGCCCTGGATGCGGGGTCCCAGGGTGTCACGCGGCAGCAGCCAGAGCGGAGGGACGAGGAGCGTCCCGGAGGCGGCCGTCGCGGAATCGTAGTTCTCCCGTCGCTCACGCCGCAAGTTGTGGTTCTGGTCGATCGCGGCGTAGACGGCGTAGTCGCCGCGGGGCAGGGGGCCCAGCGAAAACCGGCCGCTGCTGTCCGTGAGGGTGCGATAGATGAGGCTGTCGGGCGACAGCACCAGCTCTACGAGCGCGGCGCGCGCCGGCCGGCCCGCGACCCAGTCGATGACCAGCCCCGCCAGCGTGTCGGTCGGCTGCGGCCCGCCGGTGCTGAAGGTGAGGACCGTGGTGGTGTCGAGCCGGTTGCGCCTGAGATCGGTGATCCCGGGCAGCAGTTCGAGGCGGTAGACCCGGTCGGCCTTCCAGCCTTCACGCGGGTGCACGGTGATGCGGTTTCGCTTCCACCGCACGACGGGTATGCCCTCGGTCGGCGAAAGGAGGATGAGCTTTTCGAGGTCACCGGTGCCGAGCCCCTGGTTGGGGGAGCCGCCCTCGGAAATGATCTCGTCGAAGCGGAACTCGGCGTTTTGCTTCCAGCCGGGGTAGACCCCCACCGATTCCGGTACCGTGCCAACCAGGACCGGCGGCACCTTGTCGTCCGGCCCGCCCGCCGGTGAGCCGATGCGAGCACAGGCGGCGAGCATCAGGAGGGAGAGGGCGGACCCGCCCCGGTGCATCAGCATCCCAGCTGTCCGCGTTTCTCGGTGAGCGCCGCCGCCTGCTGCTCGAACTGGACCAGCTTGGCCCGTTCACCCTCGACCACCGCGGCCGGTGCCCGGCTCACGAACTGCTCGTTGCCCAGCTTCTTCTGCTGTGCCCCGATGAGCCCGGTGATGCGGGCGAGCTCCGCACCCAGCCGCTGACATTCCTTCTTCACGTCGACCAGATCGCCGAGGGCGATGTACAGGGTCGTGCCGTCCAGGAGCACGGCGTTCGCGCCAGGTTCCGCGAGCGGCGCTCCGTAGGTGAGGCTGCCGATCTTGGCGAGGCGCATGATGGTCTGCTCCTCCGCGCGGAATGCGGCGTGGGCCCGGGAGGCGCGGACATTCACCGGCTTGCCCGGCTCGACGCCGTACTCCGCCCGGATCTGCCGTACCGCGCCAACCAGTTCCTGCACCAGCGTGAAATCGCGCTCGGCGGCATCGTCCAGCGCGCGGCGCGCGGGACGGGGCCAGGGGCTCCGCATGATGCTGGCCTGCGGTGCGCGGCCGGGGAGACGCTGCCACAGCGTCTCGGTGATGTAGGGCATGATCGGGTGGAGGACCTGGAGGGCCACCTCGAAGGTCCGGGC
>JANMYS010000078.1:0-199581 GCA_031382385.1 Gemmatimonadota bacterium | reverse complement strand
ATGCGGGGTCCTGGTGGAGTCCGGCGGCGAGCGACTGGTGGCGGTGGTGGTGCAGAAGCGGTTCTGGACCACGGGGTCGGTGCGGCGCTGATGCGACCGGGGGGTGGCCCCGCCGGGGGGCGGTGCCACGCTGCGCGGCCTACTTCTGGAAGATGCCGAACCCGAAATAACAGGGATCGTTCTTGCACTTCACCATCGTGATCTCGATGGTGTACTTGCCCGATTCATCCGGCTTGAAGGCGATCACCGGCGTGTCATCGTCCTTGGTATCCTTCCCCACTACCTTGTCGTTATCGTCCTTGATCACCATGTCGACATCCTTGCAGTCGTTGTCGCAGGCGGCGGTCAGGATGGAGGAGTTGTCGCTGTCGAAGTAGAAGGTCCAGCTGTCGGTGCCGTCCTCCTTGAGCTTGCCCATGACGTAGTTGCGCAGGTACCAGTCGGACGAATTCTTGGCGATCGTCTTGTAGTGCGCCTGCAGCTGGTCCCACACCTGCTGGGCGTAGGACTGCGCCGCGAGGCCGCGCGGGGCGATCAGCAGCAGCAGAAGTGCGAACACAACTGGGGTCGTCCGACGGGGGTTCATACCGGCTCCGGAGCAGGGCGGGAAGGCAGCGTCAGCGCGACGCATGGGACGGGACGGGTCACTATATAACTGGGGCCAGAGATGGGCAATCCACATGCCACCGAGGGCCCGATCATGAAGCTCCGGGTCGGCGTGCTCACGATTTCCGATGCGGGGGCGCGGGGCGAGCGGCAGGATATCTCCGGCGATACCATCGTGGCCTGGGTCGCCGCCCGCGATGACCTGCTCGCCGTGCGCGCGCTGGTGCCGGATGAATCGGCCCGCATCGGCGCGGTGCTCATGGACTGGGCCGATGCCGACCGGGCGGACCTGGTGCTGACGACCGGAGGCACCGGACTCACCCCCCGGGACGTGACGCCGGAGGCCACCCGGGCGGTGCTGCACAAGGAAGCCCCCGGCATCGCCGAGGCGATCCGCATGAGCGTCTATCCCCGATTTCACCGGGCGGCGCTCGCCCGGGGCGTGGCGGGGGTGCGCGGGCGCACCCTGATCGTCAACTTGCCGGGAAGTCCCGGCGGCGTCCGCGATGGTCTCGCGGTCCTGGATGACCTGGTCCGCCATGCGGTGGAGTTGATTCGAGGGCACCGGACCGGACATTGATGTGGCGGGGGTGAGCGGGAAGATCCGCCCCGCCCCGCGCCGCCTGCTTGTCGCCTCACTCAGAGAGTGTCATGGCCTCAAAGATCCTGCTCACGATGGACGATCTCGAGACCGCGGTCCGGGTCAACGCCGCGCTCGAAGCGGCGGGGCACAAGACGGCGATGGTCTCGTCGCTGGACGACGCACGCCAGGTCCTGCGCCGGGAAGCACCGGAGCTGGTCATCCTCACCGGCTCCCTCTACGAGACCACGACCCGCACCATCGCCGCCCTGGCGCGCGACGCGGAGATCTCCACCCTCGGCCTGCTCGAGTCCACCGATGCCAGTGCCGGCGACCGGGAACATCGCCCGGTCGACGTGACCGAGGTCGTCGCCAAGCCGGTCCCGCCGGCGGAGGTGGTCCACCTGGCCGAGCGGCTGATTGCACGCCGCCAGCTGCAGCACCACACCGGCATCATGGGGGAGAGCGCGGCAATCCAGGAGCTGCTCATCCGCATCGAGCAGATGGCGCCGGTCTCGAGCACCGTCCTCATCCAGGGCGAGAGCGGCACCGGCAAGGAACTGGTCGCCCGCGCCATCCACGACCTTTCGCCCCGGCGGGGGAAGCCGTTCATCGCGGTGAATTGCGCCGCGCTGCCGGAAACGCTGCTTGAGTCGGAGCTGTTCGGGCATGAGAAGGGGGCCTTCACCGGCGCGGCGGAGCGTCGCCTCGGTCGGTTCGAGCTGGCCGACACCGGAACGATCTTCCTCGACGAGATCGGCGAGATCCCCGCCAGCGTGCAGGTGAAGTTGCTGCGCGTCCTCGAGACCCGCGCCTTTTTCCGGCTCGGCGGGGTCCTGCCGATCAAGGTCGACGTGCGGGTTGTCGCCGCCACCAACCGGAGCCTGCGGGACTCGGTCGGACTGGGGGAGTTCCGGGACGACCTCTACTACCGGCTCAACGTCCTGAACGTCTACCTGCCCCCGCTTCGGGAGCGCCGGAGCGATATCCCGCTGCTGGTGCGGCGGTTCATCCACGAGTTCAGCCAGGCCCACGAGCGGCCGTTTCGGGGCATGACCGCCGAGGCGATGCAGATCCTGACCGAGGCGCCCTGGCCGGGCAATGTGCGGCAGCTACGCAACCTTATTGAATCCATGGTGGTGCTCGCCCCCGGCAGGGAGATACGTGGTAGCGACATCCCCCCCGATGTGACCGAGGGGGGAGGCCGTCTCCTCCCGGTCAGGGTGGGGGGTGGTGGGCCCCAGGCCGGTGGGCAGGAATTGGAGTTTATCCTCCGTAATATCATGGACTTACGGCTGCAGCTTGAGGAGGTCAGGCGACGCCTGGATGACCGGCCGCAGCGGGTCCAGGTCATCGAGCTGGGCGAGAGCCAGCCGATGGCCGATGTCTTGCCTGCTGGAGAGGTGGAAGAGAGGGGTGCGGTGGTCTATCGCCCTGGGATGACCATGGCCGATCTGGAGAAGGAGGCGATCGCCGTCGCCCTCAGCCAGTCACGGGGAAACCGGCGGAAAGCAGCCGAGGTCCTGGGCATCGGGGAGCGGACTTTGTACCGGAAGATCAAGGCTTACAAACTAGAGTAGGTGACCAGAGCTAAGTCGTGTAATTATCCGGATTTCGGGAGGTTCAAATGCTTGACACCCGGACCCCGGGGACCCCATATTCACCGAGACCCTTACCCCCCACGTCCGAACAGGGTCTCAATCCGTGATTTTCTCGATAGACCCTGGCGCGTGTGTCACGTGCTTGGCCTGCGTCCGTGTCTGCCCAACGGGCGCCGTGGAGGTGCAGGATCCGCTCGTCCGGATCGAGGACGAGTCGTGTATCCGGTGCGGGCTCTGCCTGCCCGCCTGTCCGCACGACGCCATCGAGGTCACGGGTGAGTTAGGCCGCGCGATGTCGGTCGCCGCCCGGGGGGGCGGCGTGCTGATCCTGGCACCGGAGGCGGCGGCGCATTTCTATCCCGCCTCGCCGGAGCAGGTGGTGAACGCGGCCTACGCGGCGGGCTTTCGGATGGTCAATCGCGGCGTGCTGGGCGACGAACTGATCGCCGCCGAGTACCTGCGGCTGTGGCGGGAACCCGGTTGGGGAACACTGCTGCGTTCCACCGATCCGGTCGTGGTCGACACCATCCGGCGGGACTATCCCGAGCTGGTGCCCTACCTCGCCCCGATCACCATCCCGACGGTGGCCGAAGCGCGGTACCTGCGCTCGCTGTTCGGGGAATCGCTGGAGATCGTCTTCGCCGGGGTCTGTCCCCCGGCGGGGCGCACCGAGCTGGATGCCGCGGTCACCTTCCGCGATCTGGAACAGCTGTTCAAGTTGCGGGGCGTCGCTCCCCTGGAGCAGCCCAGCTTTTTCGTACGGGTGCCAAGCGAGCGGCGGCGACACCTGAGCACCGCTGGTGGACTGCCGATCGAAATGCTGCAGGAAGCGGCCTATTCCAGTCGCCGGTTCCGGAAGGTGCGCGGGCTGAAGGAGCTGCGGTCGCTGGCCCGGGCCATCACCGTGGATCGGCTGGACCTGGGTTTTGTCGACCTGCTGTCGCATGAGGGGTGGCTCGATCATCCGCTGTCGGGTCCGCCCGAGGAGTTGTTCTGGCGCCGGTCGGTGGTCGAGAGCACCGAGCCGCAGCGGAGCCGGTACCCGGTGGTCGACGGCGCGGTGGTGGCCAGCTACGGCGCCACCTTCGTGGTCGAGCCCCGGCTGGTGCAGGCCGACCCGACCAGGGTGCAGGAGCTGCTGGACTCGATCGGTCCGGGGCCCAATGGCCGGGCGTGGGACTGCCGGGCGTGCGGTTTCGATACCTGTGACGCGTTCGCCCATGCGGCAGCGATGGGCCGCGCGTCTCTGCGGCAGTGCCCGCCGTTCCAGGCCCGCAAGGTCGAGGTGGCGGAGCGGGATTCGGCGGTGGATGCGCTGAGCGGGCTGGCGGCCTACCGGGTGCTGCACGACCGCATGCAATACGAGATCGAGCGCAGCAAGCGGAGCCTGGAAGGGTTCGCGGTGCTGTTCATCGACCTCGACTACTTCAAGCAGGTCAACGACCAGTTCGGGCACGAGGCAGGCAACGAGGTGCTGCGCGCCGTCGCCACCGAGATCCGCAGCGCCATCCGGGCCTCGGACCTCGCGGCCCGGTACGGGGGGGATGAGTTCGTGGTGATCCTGACCCGCACCGACTTTGCGGGCGCCAATCGGGTCGCGGAAGCCATCCGGGCCGGGATCGAAGGGGTGGGGCGTCGTCTGGGCTATCCTGTGGGACTGGTCACGGCCAGCATCGGCGTGGCAGAGTACGATGTACGACGGCCGCATGAGGGCGATCTCCTCGTGCAGGCCGACCGGGCGCTGTACCAGGCCAAGTCCGCTGGCCGAAACGCCGTGGCCTAGGCCGCCGGAATCGAAAGCGAGCAATCGTGACTGGACCGTCTCCCATCCGCCATCCCGAATCTTCGGCCCCGAGCCGGAACCCGAACGCGTTTGACAACGCGCCGGACCCATGGGGTGTCCGCCGGGCGGAGAACCTGCTCACCAGCCTGGAAGGCGTCCTCTCCGCCCGGGTCGTGACTACCCCGCTCGGCGAGGTGAGCGAGGTGCACATCCTGGCGCAGGCGGGGCTGGCCCCCAAGCAGCTGGTGCGGAACATCGAATCCGCCCTGCTGGCCCAGCTCGGCCTCAAGATCGATCATCGCAAGATCTCGATCGCGCAGACGGCGGATGTGCGGCCCATCGAAGTGGTGGAGAAGGGGATCGTGCGGGAGCGGGCCATGCGCCGGGCGGCGCTGTTCGAGTCGCTGTTCGTGGCGCCGGGCAAGCGGCCGCACCGGGTGAGCCTGACCGTCTCGCTGTCGTTCGCGGGCCGGGCGGCCTCGGCGGAGGAGGAGTCAAGCGATACGCCGCGCAGCAAGGTCGAGGCGGCGGCGCGGGCGGCGGTGTCGGTGCTGGATCAGCTGCTGTCGGATCACTCCGTGGCGCTGGAAGGGGCCAAAATCATCGACGCCTTTGACCGCGAGTTCGTGATCGTGGCGGTGCAGGGGCTGGGCGGACGCGAGGCGGTGCTGCTGATCGGCACCGCGGAGGTCAAGGAGAGCGCGGAACGCGCGGCGGTCTTTGCGGTGCTGGATGCGACCAACCGGTGGGCGGAGTCGCGCCGGCCGGGGTGAGGTGGAGTGGGGTGATGGGTCCGATCGGCAGGATGAACCTTTACCTGGAACATCAACGAGGAAAAAATGGCAGCGGCCCTGGTCTTTGTTTGCAGTAGCGGAGACTAGCGGAATTTTTGAGAGCGGAGCGTCGGCTGAGCCTTAGCGGGGCTTGGTCCTTCCCGAGAGATTTTTCCTGACTCGAGCAAGGAGACGCTCATGCACGCAACAGTGTGGGCCCTGATCGCGGGGTTTATCGCCAAGGCTGCGGTGAAGGTGATCACTGCTTCTGAGGGCGGATTGTGGCAATAATCCTGTTTTAATGACTGGGGCCGCTGCCAACATATTTTTATGACCCACAGCTCGAAGACCCAACTCTTTGTGGCGCTCGTCGCCACTGCCAGCGTTGCCGTAATGGTCAACGCTTGGCAGGCGAGTGTGCCATCCCCGGGTCTTTGGCCGCTTTTCATGTTCATTCTGGTCTCATTCCTCCTAGACCTTAGCAACAACCCACTCCAACTCGGGGCGATTGGGTCCACGAGCTTCGTTGTCCACTTGGCTGCAGGGATTCTATTTGGGCCATTCTGGGGCGGGGCCATTTCGGCCACTTCAACTCTGCTGTTCCAGTGGCATCAAGATTCGAATTGGCTAAAAGTGGTCTTTAATGTCTCCCAACGGGCACTGTGTGTGGCCGCGGGAATGCTGATCTATCAGGCGGTGGGTGGAGGCACACCTCCCGGCTATTTGTCAGAGGGTGCGCTTCTCGGCAGCCCGAACGCGCAAAAAGATCTCGCGTTGTTCTTCGTGGTTTCATTTTCGTATTTCGCTATTAATACGGTACTGTTGAACGCGGTGGTGGCATTCAGTTCTGGGCGCCAATTCCGAGAAGCCTGGAACTTGAATGCCAGAGGAGTTTTCGGATACGATATCGCCGCGAGTACCCTGTCTATTGTCCTTGCATTCGTTTATGTCATATCCGAGCGCGCGATTGGCTTGGGTGTCCTCGGCTTTGTGGCCGTTCTCGCTCCTATCCTGGTCACGAGGCACGTCTATGGCCTCTACCGGCGATTGCAGAATAGTGGGCGGGAACTCCTCGACTTGATGGTGAAGGCCATCGAGGCACGAGACCCGTACACCTCTGGGCACTCGGTGCGGGTTGCTTCGCTCGCAAGAGCGATTGCCCAGGAAGCCAAGATGTCGGCGGAAGAAGTCGAGTTGGTATATACCGCAGCGATCTTGCATGACGTCGGCAAGATCCACGAGGAATTTGCGCCTCTCCTCCGGAAGGATTCGAAGCTGACGCCTGAGGAAACCGCACTCCTCCAGACCCACTCAGTGAAGAGCGCCGACCTCGTCGGCATTATTTCCGCGTTCCGCGGAGTAGTCCAGGATGCGGTGCGTAGCCACCACGAGCGTTGGGATGGCGGCGGGTATCCCGATGGGATCGCCGGCGAGGAGATTCCGCTCGGGGCGCGGATCATCATGATCTCCGATACTACCGACGCGATGACCACCGACAGGCCCTACCGAAAGAAGTTGCCGATCGAAGCGGTCGTGTCCGAGCTACAGAAGTATCGTGGAACTCAGTTCGACCCAAAACTTGTTGACATTGCTATTAGCTCAATGGCGGTTCGACGAGTCATGTCAGAATTGCAGTCTTCACAGCCAGTCGATGAGCCGAAGGTCATAGAGGGAGGATCCAAGAAAGTATCCCCTAGGCAACAAGTCCCTTCGTGGAGAAATCGGGCAAGCTGGCCGAAGATTCGCGTGTTTTAGGCGGGTGGAAATCCCAATCTGCGTAGCTGATGCCCAGAAGCTTCCGGAAGTCCGGAGAGCGTGACTTCAAGCGCCGGGTACTTTCTCCCTTCCCCAAGTCCACTGTTCCTTCGAAACCAGCCCCAGGCGGCGAGTATCTCGGCCTGATCGACCAAGTCGTTGCAGTTCAGATCGCGAAGTAGAGGCTGGAAGCACTGACGCGTCCAGTCCCAGTCGCCCCCTTCCGAACCCACCCTTACAATCCACCGGGCGAAAGCACCTGCAAATGCGCGAGTCTTCAATTCCCATCCGGAATTGCTCAGCGCGTTGTTGGCGGTGGTTAGCGCGAGCTTCCTCTCGCCGCATAGCTCATAGACGTCTGCTACTAGCAGACCGAGCGCCTGCGCTACCCACGGGCTATGGACTACGCAATTGCACAAGCATGCATCGGCGATCCCAATTGCCTTGCTTCTTTCGCCCATCATCGCCTGCGCCGAAGCTAGTCGTAGGCTCGAATTGATTGTTGTCCAAGCAGTCTTCGGTGCCACGTCGGCTAGTGTGGCGGCTATTGCCCAATCGCGGGCGAGCGCATAGTTCCCCAGCCTGAGGTGGGCCAAGCTCATGTTCCCAGCTATTGAGGCCTCCATAGCCTCGTCCAAATGCTGGCGGTAAAGAGCGCTCGCATGGCTTTGGGATTCGGCACTGGCAGAGTAGCGCCCGAGCGACATCTCTAGGCATCCCTTCATCTGTAGTAGTCTTGCGACAGATTGATTCTTCATGCCCTCTGCCCTCGCGTGCTCTAGCAAGACCCCGGATCGAGTCACAATCCTGTCGAATTCCGCGGTTCTTCCACTTAGCCAAACTAAGACCCCAATCGGTGCTGTCAGGATCAATTCGTCTCGTAGCGTACCTACGCTCTTCATGAACCTGGCTGCTTCGCCATGCAGCCACTCCGCTTCGGCGGAATCGCACAAAAAATAGGCCGCTTTCCCACCTGAGCGAATCAACTCGATTGCGTTCGACGTGTCGGTTTCGCGTTCCAGCTGCAGCCTGATGTCGCGAAGCTGAGCCTCGGCGCTCTCCTTGTCTCTCAGCTGTGCCGCAATAGCGTTAGATTCAAGAGCACGACGTCTACCGGATTCATTGCCGAGGAACATCTCGGTCACGCAGACCACCTCCCGCGACTCCTCCCACCGCCCCTGCTCCTGCAGCGCTTCCGCCAGCAGCAGCTTCGCGACCGGCTTCACGTCGTCGCCCAGGCTCGCCATCGCGGTCTTGAGCGCGAATTCGGCATCGTAAGGCGCACCGCCGTCCATCGCCTCCCGCGCCCCGCGCAGCAGATAGGGAATCGCCTCCAGCGGCCGGGCCGAGCGGAAGCAGTGCCATGCCAGCATCAGGCCCGGCACATGCTCCCCCCGCTCCTCCGCGCCGATCAGCCGGTCCGCGATCAGGCCATGCAGCGCCCGCCGCAGCGGCGAGGGGACATGCATGTAGGCATAGCCCCGCAGCAGTTCGTTGCGGAACTCCATCGCCCGCCCGCCATCGCGCAGGATCCGCCGCTGGGTGAGCTCCGCCATCCCCGCCAGCGTCTGCGCCAGCGTGAGGTCCACCAGCTGGTACATCGGCAGGTCGTTGAGCCGTTCGCCGAGGATGGCGGCGAGGTTGAGGACCGCGCGCGCCGCGTCGGGCAGGTCCCGGAAGACCCGGTCGAGCAGGCGGCGGTACATCTCCTGACCGGCATCGGCCTGCGATTCGGAGGTCATGGCATCGACCGACAGCGCCAGGCTCTGCTCCCCGTGAATCCGCCAGTCATCGAACAGCAGCTCCAGCACCATCGGGATTCCTGCGGCGGCCCGCACCAGCGCCCGCCGCACCGCTGGAATGACGACGACGCTGCCCGCCGCCGCTAGCGCGCGCACGACGTCGCCGGTCTCCTCCGGCGTGAGTGGCGGCAGATCGACCGGCGTGAGGCCCAGCGATTCGCGATGATCCAGCAGCTGCCCCGCCCGGGCGCCCTGCTTGAGCTCGGGTTCCCGCGCCGCCAGGACGATCATGACCCGCGCGGTCCGGGTGCGGCGCAGTAACAGGTGCAGCACAGCGACGCTGGCATCATCCGCCAGGTGCACGTCGTCCACGACCAGGATGACCGGATGCTCGTCGGCCACCGCGGTGACGAGCTGATGGATCCCTTCGGCGAGCTGCAGCCGGGCCGACTCCCCCTCGGTGTGTGCCGCCGCCGGCAGATGGGGATACCGATCCCGCACGGCGGGGACGACGCGCGCCACCGTGGCGAGCCACTCGGGCGGCGTGGCACTCGCGCCCGGCCGCTCGAGCAGCCCCCGCACCAGCGTGCCGATGGCGGTGAAGGGGATGTCCCGCTCGCCCTCGTAGCACTGCACCCGGCTGGACACCGCGCCCTCCAGGCCGGCGGCGGTGACCAGCCGTTCGGCGAGCGTGGTCTTCCCGATTCCGGAATCGCCCAGCAGCAGCGCATGCTGGCCGCGACCCCGGTGCATCCCCTCCCACAGCTCGTAGACCACCTGGTATTGCCGGCCCCGGCCGATGAACGCGCGGTTGCGCCACTGATCGGTCGGCACGGTGGGAATGTGCGCCGTGCCCGGCGGTTCGTAGCCCCGCTGGCGCAGTCGGAGCGCCATCCCCTCCACCAGCGGCGAGGGCGTGGCGCCGACCTCATCCGCCAGCCGTTTGCGCCACGCCTGGAAGATCCGGATGGCGCTCAGGCGGTCGCCGGCAAAGGCCCGGGCTTCCATCTTGGCCCGGATCGCCTCTTCGCTCAGCTCGTCGAGCTCGAGCAGCCGGTCGGCCAGCGGCTCGATGCGGACCTGGTCGCCAGTGCGGCGGCAGCGGTCCATCAGGATCACGAACGCCTCACGGATGGCGGGAAACCACTTCGCCCGCTGCTGGTCGCGCCAGATCATGAACTCCGGCGCCCGGCCGATGTCGAAGTCATCCAGGAATCCGCCCACCTCGAGCGGCGGCGTGGCCTCGTCGCCGAGGATGTCACCGGTGGCCAGCCGCGCGAGGTCCACGTCGAAGTCGGCCGCGACGAACCGTACCGTGTCCCGGGTGGATTCGAAGGTCCGCAGTCCCATCTTGCCGCGAATGACCGAGAGGGCGGTGGCGAGCGAGTGGCGCCCCTCGGCGGGCGACGCCTCCGGCCAGAGCAGATCGGCCAGGCGGTCCCGCCGGTGGCGGCGCCGTGGCTCGACTGCGAGGAAGACCAGCAGCGCGAGGTGCTTGCGGGTGCGGAACCGGATTGGCTCGCCGGTGGGACCCCGGAGTTCCGGGACGCCGAGGCAGCGGAGAGTGTGGCGGGGAGGCATGGGGGATCAGTAGGGCGGGAGGCTCAACTGAGCGTCAAATGGCGCCGCAACCCCGGCGGCAGCGCTCGCTGCAGTACTTCACGTCGGCCCAGACCCGCTCCCACTTCTTCCGCCAGGTGAAGCGCTTGCCGCAGCGGGCGCAGTCCTTGGTGGGGCGCTCGGAGGGGGGACGATGGCGACCTGGACGCGAGGGCATCCCGGGATTCTGCCCCCGCCGGGCGACACCGCAAGGGGTCGCTAGATTTGGGTGTCCTCACTTCGGAACCTTGCCATGCCGCGTCCCCGCCCAACGCCTTTCGCCCCCGTCCTGCTCCTTCTCCTCGGCTGCGGCGAGGTCGTCTCGGGCGGCGGGGGTGGTGGGCCCTCCGTGGGCCAGCGCTACGAGCTGATGCTCGCGACGCAGGACGAGATCGAGGCGAGCTCAAACGCCTTCACTGTCGCAGGGATTGGCCTGCCGCCCGGTGTAACGCTGCCGGTCGGCTGCTCCGATACGTCATCGACTGCCGATGCCGACGGCGACGGCGTACCCACCAACGCCACCTTTACCTTCACCAATCCGCCGTGCAGCATCACGGGGGTGCGCGGTGGGACGCTGGGCCTGACCGGCAGTATCCAGGTGCAGGATGCGAGCAGTGGCAACAACACCGCCTGGAGCACCACGCTGACCGATCTCGCGTGGCAGGCGACCGACTCCGGGGCGATCCGCAGCTACACCGCGACCAGGAACGGTACCCGGGCACGGGGCATCGGGACGGGGGGGAAGGCCACCCTCATCACCGCTCTCACCACGATCCAGGACCGCCCCAACGTGGTGGACGCGACGGTCGATGTGCAGCTGACGACCTCCTTTACCCCGACCGTCGGTTCCACCCTCACCCCCGACCAGCTACCGCCCAGCGGCACGCTGATTCTGGCCGGCACGCTCCGCTGGCGCCGCAGCACCGAGGATTGGCAGCTCGACGTCGGCACCATCACACCGCTGGTCTATGACTCGACCTGCGCCGGCCCGCAGCGGATCAGGGCCGGCCAGCTCGTCCTGAGCGGTACGGTCCACAACCAGGACGGAACGCTCTCCCTGGTCTGGTCGGCCTGCGGCACGGACCCTGCCCGGTCGTGGACGCCGTCCGGTTCCTAGGGGCTCTGGGGACTGGTCTGCGTCACTCGTTCCCTGCCGCGGAAATCACGTTGCTCACCGGCAGCGGAATTCCAAGTGACGATTCGACAACAACTTGTATTGTCGCTAATCGCTCGGTCCCACACGCTCAGGAGGTGGTATGCAGTCGGTGCGCACACTTAGGCTTTTTGCCGTGAGTCTCGCAGGAATGCTGGCCGTCTTCGCTTGCGGCGGGGACAGTGGCCCTGCGGGATCCACCACAGTCAGCTCCGTGCAGGCTGCAGTATTGGGCGCCGAGGCCTCCGGTCAGGTCGGTGACATTGCGGCGGGGCTGGCCAGCTTTGATTTCAGCGGCGGCTCGCTCGGCGGAGGCGCCTTCTCCCGGAAGGCCCTGCGCGGGCGGATCACCGCGCTGGAGCGGGTGGTACCAGCACGCTACCGCGGTCAGCTGGCCATGCTGCGACGGGATCTCGGCGGTTGCGCTCCCTCCGTGGCGGGCGACACGACCGATTCCGACGGCGATGGGATCGAGAACAACGCGACCTACACCTTCACGGCCGCGAACTGCTTCTATCAGGATACGCTCGGCAACGGCTTCGCCGTGACCGGCTCGGTGAGCGTGCAGGACACCGATGGTGGGGCGACGCTGTTCGGCTTCGCCATCGACTTCAACCACCTGAAGGTCCTGTTCTACAGCGACTCGGCGAGTGCGGGCTTCGACTGGGATGGCACTCATACCGCCACGGTGACTTCGGCCACCGCGTCGACCAACCAGAACTTCACCGCCCGCTTCCGGGTGAACGATCGGCCGGTGTACTCCTCGCGTTACGCCTGGGGGCTGGTCTACACGCCGGATACCGGCACCATCGATCCGGCAACCCAGCAGACGCTGCCTGACGGCACGTTCGACCTGACCGGTGCCTTCGGCTGGTCGGGGGCCTACGGCCAGGCTGATGGCGACTGGAGCTTCAACGTCAGCACCCCGACGCCGCTGCACTGGAGCAGCAGCTGTGAGGGGCAGGACCCACCGTTTGACGCCGGCCAGCTCAATGCCTCCATCAACGGGCGCAGCAACATCGGCTTCACCGCCGACTACTCCGCCTGCGGCACGCCGCCGGTGATCAATACCTACGACAATACCGCCGGCACCTGATCGCGCTGGTCTCCACGCACAACGGCCCGGGCGAAAGCCCGGGCCGTTGTCTGTTTGATCGCGGCCACGGAGGCCCGCGGCTACCCTACGCCATCCAGGCCGGGCTTGCCAGGAGCTCGCGCACCAGGTCGTCGTTGGTCCGCCCGGCGGCCTCGGCGGCGAAATTGGTCACTACGCGGTGGCGCAGGACCGGCAGCGCGATGCTCTTCACGTCGTCCAGGTCCGCCATCGGCCGCCCCGCCAGCGCCGCGCGGGCCTTGGCGCCGAGCACGAGGTACTGCGATGCGCGGGGGCCGGCGCCCCATTCGACGTACTCGCGGATGAAGGGCGGGGCATCGCCATCGGCGGGACGCGTCATCCGTGCGAGCGAGACGGCGGCACGGACCAGCTGCTTCGAGACCGGGATCCGGCGCACCAGCTCCTGCATCGCCCGCACGGTGTCCGCGTCGAGGACCGCCTCGAGCCGCGCTCCGCGGGCACCGGTGGTCTGTTCGACGATCGTCTCCTCCTCCGCCCGGGTCGGGTAGCCGATCCGGATCTCCAGCATGAACCGGTCGAGCTGCGCCTCGGGCAGCGGGTAGGTGCCCTCCTGCTCGATCGGGTTCTGGGTCGCGAGGACGAAGAACGGCTCGGGGAGGTGATAGGTCTGGCCGCCGACGGTGACTTCGTGCTCCTGCATCGCCTGCAGCAGCGCGGCCTGGGTCTTGGGCGGAGTACGGTTGATCTCGTCGGCCAGCACCACGTTGCTGAAGATCGGGCCGTGAACAAACCGGAAGGCCCGCTTCCCGGTGGTGAGGTCCTCCTCGATGATCTCGGTGCCGGTGATGTCGCTTGGCATGAGGTCCGGGGTGAACTGGACCCGGTTGAACGACAGCCGGAGCGCCTCGGCGACGGTCGAAACCATCAGCGTCTTGGCCAGCCCCGGCACACCGATCAGCAGGGCGTGGCCGCCGGCGAGGATGGCGGTCAGGATCCCGTCCACCGCCTCCTGCTGGCCCACGATGCGCCGGGCGACCTGGCCGCGCAGCTGGTCAACGGCGGTGGCCAGGCGGGCGAGCTGTTCGACGTCATTGGCGGGGGCGGGAGCGGTCATCAGGTCTGGGCTGTGAGGCGCGGGGGAGCGACGGTAAACGGGTGACGTGACGCTGTACGGGCTTGAGGTTAGCGGGTTTCGGGGGAAGCTGGTAGCTGGTAGCTGGCAGGTGGCAGGTGGCAGGTGGCAGGTGGCAGGGAGTAGGGGGTTTAGCTCGCCGCTGACGTTGAGGCCGACGGCTGACGGCTGACGGCTGAGTGCCATCCCGCGCCCCAGAGCCGCCCCCGGTTTTTGCTTGCGAAATATTTCACAAGCGGGTAGTTTCTCCCCGGTTATGAAGCCCCAGCAGCCGCCAGATTCGGGGTCGGGAGCGCGGTCCGATTCGCTCGGGTTGGGGCTCACCTTTGCCGGTGGGATCCTGGCCTTCATGGCGCTGGGTTTCCTGCTGGATCGCTGGCTGGGTCTGCTGCCGTTCCTCACCATTCTGGGTACCATCGTCGGCTCGGTCGTGAGCTTCCTCTGGGTCTACCAGCGGATTCGCGAGGATGAAGCGCAGTACGAGGCGGATCATCCACCCAGGCGGCGGCCGGAGGGCGAGTGAAGGTCGCGATGCTGGGCGCGGGGCTGACGATCCTGGTCACGGCGACGCTTTGGCGGGTTTGGGGCGACAGTGCGCTCTTGCCGGGGTTGAGTTTTGGGCTGCTGGCGACGGTCATTCAGTGGGTCGCGGTTCGGGCGCTGGCCCGGAGATATCACGGGACCCTCCCCGAGTTCTTCCGCGGCTTCGGCACTGGCTTGATCCTGCGGGCGGGCGGGGTGCTGCTGCTGGTGATCGCCATCCTGGCTGACGCAGAGCGATTCCCGCCGCTGCCGACGGCGTTCGGATATCTGGGTGTGGTGATTCCGCTGCTCTTTCTCGAGGCACGATTCGTCCGATGATGCTGATGCTTCAGGAATCGCTGGACCTGGGCGAGATGATTTTTCATCATACCGCCGACGCCTGCAAACTCGATTTCTACCCAATCGGCGCCTGGCAGATCCCCGGGTGCCATCTCACCTATCCGATGGCGATGACGCTGTCGCCGACCAAGCACGTGGTCTGGATGATCGTCGCCGCGGTGCTGGTACTGGTGACGATGCTGACTGCCGCGCGGAGCATCGCCCGGCAGAAGCCCGGCTCGCCGCCGAAGGGCTTCTCCGGGGCGGTGGAAGGGGTGGTCCTGTTCGTCCGCAACGATATCGCGATCGCCAACATCGGGCATGATGGCGCCAAGTTCGCCCCGCTGATCATCACGCTGTTCTTCTTTATTCTCTACTGCAACCTGCTGGGCCTGATGCCCTGGGGCAGCTCCGCGACCGGCAACCTGGCGGTGACGGCGGCGCTCGCGATCGTGGTCTTCCTGGTGGTCGAACTCGGGGGCCTCATCAAGCTCGGACCCAAGGGCTACTTCGGGACGGTCTTCCCCCACGTCGAGGGACTGCATGGCGCCGGCGCGGTAGCGATGTCCATCTTCATGGCGCCGATCGAGATCCTGGGCAAGCTGGTCAAGCCGTTCGCCCTGGCGGTCCGTCTCTTCGGCAACATGACGGCGGGGCACTTCGTCATCCTGGCGCTGTTCGGCATCGTCTTCCTGTTTGGCCAGCTGGGCGTGGCGAGCTGGGGGATCGGCATTGTCACCGCGCTGGTGGTGGTCGGGGTGATGATGCTGGAACTGATCGTCGCCCTGCTGCAGGCGTATGTGTTTGCGCTGCTGAGCTCGGTGTTCATCGGGTTGATGCAGCACGAGCATTAGGCGATTGGGCGATTAGGCGATTGGGCGATTGGGCGATTGGGCGATTGGGCAGTTAGGTGGCTCGAGGACAGGAATATCGGCAGGGCGATCGCGTTCGGTCGCGTTGCCTCGTACCCCACCGAATGGTGGGTCAAACCCGCTGGCCTTCGGGCCGTTGGCGGGTCACGGTGACGGCACCGAGCCGGGAGACCCGGTGGCCGGCCGGCGGACGCAGCACGGTTGAGCTCTGCCTCGACCCTCTCCATTGATCTCCCACGGTTCTACTGAGGAATGACATGCTGAACATGCTCATGCTGTTGCAGGAAGCGGTCGCGGCGGTCCCGAACTACGGCCGGCTCGGCGCCGGTATCGGCATCGGCCTGGCAATCATCGGCGCCGGCCTGGGTCTGGGCCGCATCGGTGGCTCGGTGGCGGAGTCGATCGCGCGTCAGCCCGAGGCGGGTGGTGACATTCGCGGCGCCGGCCTGCTCATCGCGGTCCTGCTCGAAGGTGCCACGATCATCGCCCTCGTGTTCGCACTGCTTTTCCTGTTCGTCAAGTAAGGCGGTTCTATGGCGCTGCTATCGCTGCTCGCGGTCGCTGCGGAAGAAGGGGGGGGCGATATCTCACCGTTCGCGGTGAATTTCGGCATCTTCTTCTGGACCTGGATCGTCTTCGGCATCCTGCTGTTCGTGCTGTGGAAGTACGCGTTCCCGGCCATCCTCAAGGCGACCGAGGACCGGGAGCGGGCGATCGCCAAGCAGCTGGATGAAGCATCGAAGGCGAACACCGACGCCAAGGCGATGCTGGACGAGAATCGCCGGTTGCTCGCCGAGGCGCGGTCCCAGTCGCAGACGCTGATGGCCGATGCGAAGCTTGCCTCGGAGAAGGAGCGCACCAGCGCAATTGAGAAGACGCGGCATGAATCGGAGGAGCTGCTGGCGCGGGCTCGGCGCGAGATCGGCGCGGAGCGGGACAAGGCCGTCGCCGACCTGCGCCGTGAGGCCGTCGACCTCTCCCTGGCCGCCGCCGGCAAGCTGATCGGCCAGCGGCTGGATGCCAGCACCGACCGGGCGCTGGTCGAGGGTTATCTCGCCTCACTGGAGAAGTCGAAGTGAGATCCGAGACGATCGCACGCAACTACGCCGAGGCGCTGTTCGACCTGGGCGTGAAGAGCGGGCGGGCCCAGGAGTACGCCGAGCTGATGGACGCCGTCGCGCACGGTATCGCCGCGGCGCCCAAGGTGCAGGCGGTGCTGATGTCGCCCCGGATCACCAAGGGCAAGAAATCGGCACTGCTGGCTGCGGCACTGGCCGGCGCGCCGAGGGAATTCGTGCTGTTTCTGCAGGCGGTGGTGAAGCGCGGGCGCCAGGGGCTGTTCGGCGAGATCGCGCAGGAGTACCTCGGCCTGCTGGACATCAAGCTTAACCGGGTGCGCGCCGCAGTGACGGTGGCGCGTCCGGCGGATGAGGCCATGCGCCAGGCGATCACGGCCCAGCTCAGCCAGGTGATGGGCAAGGAAGTCGTCACCCAATTCCACGAAGACGCCGGTATCCTTGGCGGAGTGATCGTGCGGGTCGGCGACCGGGTCTTCGACGGCTCGATCCGCCGGCGGATGACCGTGCTGCGACGGACGCTGCTGGCGCGGTAGGGGCAGGGGTGGGTCTCCTGACCCCCCGGGCGGTTGCAGAATCTCGTGGGGGCGTGGCTTAGCCCCGCCCCCACCTGTATCATGGTGCAGACGGAGGCGGGTCACTGACCCGCCTTCGGCGCATCTGGGGTCGAGTCGAGCGGAATCTGTTTGTGCCCTCCTGCGGCTGGTTCGGTACGGGTTTTGCCCTATGAGGCCCACCCTCTTCAGGTCATAAGCTGATGTCATTCCAGCCTCTGCGCTCTGTCGCCCTCGTGGCGTCGCTTTCCGTCGTGGCGGTCTCCTTGCCCGCCCAGGCACCGACTCCGGCGCCAAAGCCGGCCCTGACGTACTACGGCTCGGTCCGGCTGCGCTACGAGGGGTGGAACTGGTTTGATCCCGGGGCGGCGGCCCCGGCGGGCGCCAATAACAACAGCTACGGCTATGCCGCCGGCCTGCTCAAGGCGGGGCTGCGATACGACAGCCACCGCTGGTTCGACGCCACAGCCGAGTTCCAGAACACCACCCTTCTGGGCCTTCCCGACGACGCCAAGGGCCCCGCGCCGATCGGCGAAATGGGCGGTGGCGCCTCGCACTTTTCCCCACATCAGAAGTCCAACGACACCCGGGTCTTCCTGAATCAGGGGTTCGTGACCTTCAAGCAGCCGGGGCATGGAGCCACATTCGTCCGCGCCGGACGGTTCGACTACATGGACGGCACCGAGGCGATCACCGCCGACCCCACGATCGAGTGGATCCGCCGCGCGCGGGTGTCGGGGCGCCTGATTGCCAATTTCGGTTTCAGCCAGGTGCAACGGACCTTTGACGGCGCGAGCGCCGCACTTGACGGTACCCGGTCCAACCTCACGCTCTTCGCGGCCCATCCGCGTCAGGGCGGTTTCGAGCTCGATGGCTGGAAGGACATGACGGAGGTGGACATCGCGGCCGCGACCCTCACGCTGAAGCCCGCGCTGCTCGGCGGCAACGGCGAGGCGCGGGTTTTCGTGATGTACTACGGCGACCGGCGCAACCCGGCGGACTCGGTTTTCAAGGTGGACAATCGGCCGAGCGCGGTCCGCAACATCGATTCCGCCTCCATCTCGATGCCGATGATCGGCGGGCACTACATCCGCCACGGCGCGCTGGGGAAGGGTCAGTGGGACGCGATGCTCTGGGGGGTGTATCAGGGCGGTTCGTGGGGCGGGCTCGATCACCGGGCGTGGGCCATGGCCGCCGAGGGTGGCTACCAGTTCAGCGGCTCCGGGTGGAAGCCGTGGCTGCGGGTCGGCTACAATCGCTCCTCGGGCGACGACAATGCCGCTGACGGCAAGCACGCGACCTTCTTCCAGGCGCTGACGACGGTGCGCCCGTTCGCCCAGTTCCCCTTCTTCAACCTGATGAACAACGAGGACCTCTTCGCGCAACTGATGGTCCGGCCGATTCCCGGGAAGCTGCTGGTCCGCACCGATGTGCATTCGATCCGCCTCGCCGAGAAGAACGATCTCTGGTACGGCGGGTCTGGGGCCTACCAGCGGCGGGGGAGCTTCGGCTTCGGTGGTCGCCCCAGCAACGGGGAAACCCGTCTGGCGACGCTGGCAGATCTCTCGGTGGACTGGACCGTGCGCCCGTGGTGGAGTGTGTACGGGTATGTGGGCCATGCGTGGGGCTCAAAGGTCGTGCGGGCCATCTACGCCGGTGACTCGGCGACGCTGGCCTATCTGGAGATGACCCTGCGGCGGCCGTAGGGGCGGGTCTTAGACCCGCCCCTACGGTACCGCAGACCCCGGTTACGGTCCGCCTAAACAGGACCTGGCCGGTGGTTCGTTAACCGAACCCTTGCACCGTCTGCGCCGAGCCTCCCGACTCGGCGCAGTTTGCCGTGCGGCACTTGTGCCCGATCGACCTGCCGCCCACCCTTGGCGATCCCCCGACAGGTTATTTCATGTATCGCGCCCGCCATGCGTCCCTCGTCCTGACTCTCCTGCTGGGCTCCAGTCTCCCGGTCGCGGCGCAACGTGTGCCGGCGCCGGCGCCGGTCTCGCTGGAGCGGGAGCTGGATCAGTTCATCCGCCGCGGGATGAAGGAGTGGGAAGTGCCGGGGCTCTCCGTGGCGGTGGTGCAGGGCGACAGCGTGCTCTTCCTCCGGGGCTACGGGGTGCGGCGTCTGGGAGAGACGGCCCTGGTCGACGGGCAGACCCGATTCGGGATCATGTCCACCACCAAGGCGATGACCGCACTTGCGATCGCGCTCCTGGTGGACGACGGCAAGCTGAGCTGGTCCGACCCGGTGTCCCGCTGGGTGCCGGAGTTCGAAATGCCCGATGCCTACGTGAGCCATGACCTCCGGGTCGTCGATCTGCTCACGCACAACGCCGGGCTGGGCAATGCCGATCTGCTCTGGGTCCGTGCCGACCTCGACGCGCCGGAGATCTTCCGCCGGCTCCGCCTCCTCACACCGGCCTACCCGCTTCGCGGCGATTTCATCTATCAAAACGTCATGTACGGCCTGGCGGGTGAGGTCATCGCCCGGGTCTCGGGCATGAGCTACGGGGAGTTCCTGCGTCGCCGGGTGTTCAACCCACTGGGAATGACGGAGACCTACCCGAGTCATGCGGCGATGCTGTCAGCCGGCGGTGACAACGTCTCGGCGCCCCACTTCCGGATCCGGGATACCGTCCGGGTGATCGACGAGAGCCTGGTCGACGTGCTCCCGGCGGCGGGCGCCGTCTGGTCCACGGCGTCGGACATGTCGACCTGGCTCCGATTCCTGATCGGCGGTGGTGTCAGCTCCGGCCGGCGCATCGTGAGCGACTCTTCGTTCCGGATGCTGTTCGCTCCCCACGCTCTCATCGGTGCCGAGGAGTTCTATCCTACCGCGGAGCTGACCCAGCCGCACTGGCGGAGTTACGGGCTCGGCTGGTTCCAGCAGGACTATCGCGGCCACTTCGTCGCCTTTCATACCGGCAGCCTCGACGGGCGGACGGCGATCATCGGACTGCTGCCCGATCTCAAAATCGGGGTCTACGTCTTCGGAAATCTCGATCACGCCGAGCTCCGGCATGCGGTCATGCTCAAGGTGTTCGATCTGTTCCTCGGCGGATCGCCCGGCGACTGGAGCACGGAGCTCCTCAAGCTGTACGGCGACATTCGCGCACGGGGCAAGGCAGCACAGCTGGCGGCCGAGCAGGCGCGGGTGCCGAACACCCGGCCGACACTTCCTCTCGCGAGTTACGCCGGGAGCTACTCGCACCCGATCTGGGGCGACCTGGTGATCGAGACGGTGGGCGACTCGCTGGTCGTGCACATGGGGACCGCATCGGAGCTCAGGGGGCCGCTCCACCACTGGAATTACGACACCTTCAGCGCCGAACTTGGCGATGGACGGTCTACTCCGACGCTGGTGCAGTTCATCGTGGATCCGGCGGGGCGGGTGTCCGAATTGCGCGTTCCGGACTTCGACGGCGCATCGTTCCATCGGGCATGGTAGGCCCGCTGGTCGGGCTGGTTGGTTCCCCAGCCGCGGGGGACCGTCTACCTTTTCCAGCCCTATGACTCCAGCACTTCTCGCCCTCGCCGTCCTGCTGCAGGCGCCCACGCCGAATCCCGCCCCGGCCTACTGGCAGCAGGGGGTCCGCTACGAAATCCGCGCCCGGCTCGACGAGGCGACCGGCGTCCTCTCCGGCACTCAGCGGGTGGTCTACCTGAACCGCTCGCCGGACACGCTGACGACCTTCGCGCTGCATCTGCATCTGAACGCGTTCCGACCCGGGTCGAAGTGGGCCGACGCGGATTCGGTGGAGCGCCGCCGGCGATTCAACGACCTGCGAGATCCCGACTACGCCTTCAATCACGTCCGGAATGTCCGGATCATGGGCCAGCCGGTCGAGGCGGTGTGGCCCGTCGCCCCGGACAGCACCATCGTGCGCTTCGTGCTGCCCGCGCCGCTGGCGCCCGGCGATTCGATGGTGATCGAGATGGAGTGGGATGCTCGGCCATCCACCGTGCCGCGCCGGCAGGGGCGCCGGGGCCGGCAGTTCGATTTTGCCCAGTGGTATCCCAAAGTGGTGGTCTACGACAAGCACGGCTGGCAGGAGCACCCGCTCTATCCGGGCGGGGAATTCTACGGCGAGTTTGCCACCTACCTCTTCGACCTCGATGTGCCCGAGGACCAGGTGCTCGCGGCCACCGGTGTCCCGCTCTGCGGCGACCCCGGCTGGGAACGCGCGAACCAGGTGCCGGACCGCCCGGTGCAGTACCGCCGGGATTTCTACCCGGACGCGCCGCGCTACCGCGCCGTGGGGGCGGACTGCGTCGCCGAGCAGCCGGACGGTGTCGCGGCGCCGGTGGCGGCGGGCCGCAAGCGGGTGGTGTGGTATGCGGAGCAGGTGCACCATGTCGCGCTGACGCTGAATCCGGAGTATCGCTACGAGGGCGGCGCCTGGGGCAACGTCGCCATTCACGTCCTCTGGCGTCCGGGCGACGAAGAGAGCTGGGGCCGGGGGATCGCGGTGCAGCGGACCGCAAAGGCACTGGCGTGGCTGGATGGATTCTTCGGACCATTTGCGTGGCCGCAGATCAGCAACATCCACCGTATCGACGGTGGCGGCACTGAATTTCCCATGATGATCCACGACGGCTCGGCCAGTCAGGGGCTGATCGTCCACGAACTGGGCCACAACTACGTGATGGGGATTCTGGCCAACAACGAGTGGCGCGAGGGCTGGCTGGACGAGGGCTTCACCAGTTTCCAGGGCTCCCTCTTCGATGAGGCGGAGCGGCAGGGTTACGACGCCTTTTCGCAGGATGAGCCCTTCATCACCGGACTGGATCTCGACGGCATGGGCGAACCGGCCAGCCTCCGGGGCGAGGCCTACGACGATTTCGCCAGCTACAACACCAGCATCTACACTCGCGGCGAGCTGTTCTTCCACCAGCTGCGCTACATCGTGGGCGACGCGGCGCTCGCGCAGATCATGCGCACCTTCTACGACCGCTGGAAGCTGAAGCACGTCGATGAGGCGGCGTTCCGGGCCGTGGCTGAGGAGGTCTCGGGCCAGGACCTGAGCGGGTTCTTCGCCCAGGGGCTGCACGGGACGGCGCTGGTGGACTATGCGGTGGGGAGGGTGAAGACGGTCCGGCGATCCGCCGGACGGTCAGGCGGTCGGGCGGTCGGTGACGGTGCGGGCTGGGAGACACGCGTTGAGGTGCGGCGCAAGGCGGAGGGGCGGATGCCGGTGGAGGTGTGGGTCATTGGTGAGTCCGACACGGCGGTGGTGCGCACCGACGGTCAGGCGGTGCGTGAATGGGCGACGATCGTCACCCGCAGCCGGCCCCGGCAGGTCCTGCTCGATCCGCGCCTGCGGACCCGCGACTGGAACATGCTCAACAACGCCTGGCGCCGCGGCTGGATTGGGGCGACCCGGAAGCCGAAGGACGAGGTCTACCTCGATACCTGGTTCACCGAGCGCGTCGCCCGCGATCATCTGACGCGTGGGCTCTCCCCCACCCTCTGGTACAACGACGCCGGTGGCGTGACGCTGGGGCTGCGCAGCCGGGAGAACTACTTCGGTCGCTTCGAGCAGAACGTCACCCAGTTCAACTGGAGCACCGGCTGGGAGTCGGACCGAAAGGTGAAGGACAGGGACTTCCTGATGCGCATGCGCAACCCGGTCTTTCTCCGGGCGCCGGGGATGACGCAGCAGCTCGAGGCCTACAACATCGAAGGCCGCTTCGGCGCCTCGCTCGCCCTCGACTGGGCCCGGCGCGATCACCTCGGCTATGGCCCGCGACGGAAATGGGGCCTGCAGCTGACCTGGCTCCAGCCGGATGACTTCCGCTATCTCGATCGCGGTTACTACGACGACGCCGGCACGGTGGAGCTCGAGCTGCACACCGCCGTGCAGGACCGGAGCGGGCCGTGGGCGCTGGCCGCGGAGCTGCGCGGTGGCGGCGGGCTGGCCTACAGCCGGCGCGGACTCGCGGCGACGACCGGGCGCACCGACCTGGACCAGTTCTACGGCCGGGCCAGCCTGACGACCACGGCGGCGCGTCCGCTGGGGGCGCACGCCGGCTTCCGGCTCCGGTTCTTCACCGCGATCAGCACCAGCGGCGAGCGCACGGTGAAGCAGCGGCAGGTCTATCTTGCCGGCGCGGACCCGCTGGAGCAGTTCGGCAGTCCCTTCCTGCGGTCGAACGGGGCGTTGTTCGTCCGGCCCGATCTGTACTACCAGGCTCCCGGTGGCGGGATGCTGCGCGGCTTCGATCCGCGGCTCTCGGCTGAGGGGGTCGTGGCGCTGAATGCCGAAGTCGAACGGACCCTCATCTCGCGCACCCGGGCGAAACTCTTCCGGCGGATCCGGTTCGCGGCGTTCGGCGACGTCGGCCATACCATTGGCGACAGCTTCGATCCAACCAGCGCCAGCCAGTTGCGCTGGCTCGCCGACGCCGGCGTGGGGCTGAGGGCGGATCATCAGATCGGCGCCACGGCGTTCACCACCCGGCTTGATCTGCCGCTCTACGTCAGCCGCCCGACCGTGGCGCAGGACACCGATCCGGGGCGCGACCGGGTCGGTTTCCGCTGGACGGTCTCGTTCCAGCCCTCATGGTGAATGGGGTGAGTGCTGCCAAATGCCCGCAGGCTCAGGGATGATCATCCCCGATCGCCGCGACCTGTTCCGCAGCACCGTCGGCCGCTGGCTGCAGCAGGTGGTGGAAAAGGCCGAGCTCCGGGTCGCGCCGGAACGCTACCTGCGGCCGCCGGGGTCGCTGCCGGAGATGGCGTTTCTCACCGCGTGTACCCGGTGCGGCGAGTGTGTGCGGGTCTGCCCGCCAATGGCGATCCGGAAAGCACCGGCCGACGCGGGACTGCAGGGCGGGACACCTTACATCGATCCGACCATCCAGGCCTGTGTGGTCTGTCCCACCATGCCGTGCGTCGCGGCCTGCCCGACCGATGCCCTGACCCTCCCCCCCGAGGGCTGGGAAGGGTATCGTCTTGCGGTCGTGGAACTGGTGCCGGAGCGGTGTGTCACCTTTGCCGGGACGCCGTGCCGGGCCTGCGTCGATATCTGCCCGGTCGGCGAGCGCGCGCTCGCCATCGATGACACCGGGCATCCGTCGCTCAAGATCGAGGGGTGTGTGGGCTGCGGCGCCTGCGTCCGCGGCTGCATCACGTCGCCATCGTCATTCACACTCCGCCCCCTGGAGGGCTGATGCCGGAGGTCCCGTACCGAGTCGACAAGCCATGGGGATACGAGCTCATCTGGGCCCGGACCGATCGGTACGTTGGCAAGATTCTGCATGTGACGGCGGGACAGGTGCTCAGCCTGCAGTATCACAATCGGAAGGATGAGACGATGCATGTCTTGAGCGGCGAGCTGATTCTCCGCACCCGCCCGGGCGACACGCTGGTGGAGCGGGCGTTCCGGGCCGGCGAGAGCGTGCACATTCCGCCGCTCCTCGTGCACCAGATCGAAGCGGTGGTGGATAGTGATGTACTGGAAGCCTCGACGCCGGAACTGGACGATCTCGTCCGCCTGACCGACCGCTACGGGAGAAGCTGACCATGCAGGTAATCGTCCCCCTCGCCGGCAAGGGCACCCGGCTCCGGCCCCACACCCACCTCATCCCCAAGCCGATGCTCAAGGTGGCCGGGCGCCCGGTCATGGACTGGGTCATGGACCGGCTCGATGGGCTTGGTGTGTCGGAGATGATCTATATCACCGGGCACCTGAAGGAACAGGTCGAGGCCTACAGCACGAAGCGCTATCCCTATCCCGGGCGCTACATCGAACAGAAAGTTCAGGACGGCACCGCCGGCGCCGTGAATCTCGCCCGGCCGTTCGTGAAGGAGCCGGTGCTCATCGTCTTCGTCGATACCGTGTTCGAAGCCGATCTGGGCCTCATCAACCGGACCAAGGCCGACGGGATCATCTGGGCCAAGGAGGTGGAGGACTACCAGCGCTTCGGCGTGGTGGTGACGGACAAGGACGGCTACATGACGAAAATCGTCGAGAAGCCCTCCACCCCGATCTCCAAGCTGGCCAATATCGGGCTGTACTACATCCGGGATGTCGAAGCGCTCTGGCGGGGCATCGATCATGTGCTGCAGAGCCCGACGAACAAGGGCGAGTACTATCTCACCGATGCCTTCCAGCACATGATCGAGCATGGGCGCAAGATCCTCACCGCCGAGGTGGGGGGCTGGTACGACTGCGGCAAGCTCGACACGCTGCTCGAGACCAACGAAATCCTGTTGCGGAAGGGCTCGGCCCGCCGCCGGGACTTCCCGGGCGTCACCATCCACGATCCGGTGCTGATCCAGGACGACGTCGTGGTGGAGCACAGTGTGATCGGGCCCAACGTGACCCTGGAGGCCGGTACGAGAGTGAGCGGCAGCACGCTGGCGCATGTGATCGTGGGTCAGAAGAGCGTCATCCGCGACAGCCAGCTGCACCACTCGATGCTGGGCGACCGGGTGACGGTGCAGGGGCTGCGCGGCACCGCGACGCTGGGCGACGACTCCGAGGTCCTGGGCTAGCGCGTCGTACCAGCGGGCCGACCGCAGATCGGCCCCTCCGGCGCGCAGGTCGGGATCTGCGACGCCTCAACCATCACCTCGCCGCCATGTCCGCAACCACTGACCTCTACCACTCGTACCTCGACCTCCGCTGGCACTTCGACCCGGCCGCGGGAAGCGCGGCCGGGCTCACGACGTACGACGAGCGGCTGGGCGACTTCTCGGTCGAGCGGATGCGGGAGCATCTCGTCGCCTACAAGGCGATGGCGGCTGCGGTGGAGGCACTCGACGTCGAGGACCAGGAGGAGGAGATCGACCGCACCGCCTTCCTCGACGAGGTGCGGGTCACCATCTCCCGCTTCGAGCGGGAACGGCCCCACATCCACGATCCCGCCTTCTGGCTCGCGCATCTCTACCGGGCGTTCCACTCGATTCTCCGCCGCCGCCACGCCACCCCGGCGGACCGGGCCCGCGCCCTGCTCGGCCGGTTGCGGGCGACGCCGGCCTTCCTGCGCAGCGCCAGGGAGACGATCGCGGAGCCACCGCAGGTCTTTCTCGATACGGCGGTGCAGCTGGTCGGCGCCGGCCCGCAGCTGCTGCACGAGGCGGCCGACGCGATCCGGGACGCCGATCCGGAGGGCGCCGCGGTGGTGGATGACGTGATGGCGGAAGCGGTGTCCGCCCTGGCCCGCTTCGGGCTGGCGCTCAAGGGCGAGTGCCGCGCGCATCACGATGACCAGTCGTTTGCCATCGGCGAGGAGCAGTTCAATCGCCGGTTGCATCACGAGCATGCGCTCGGCGCCAACGCACCGATGCTCTACCGCTACGGCCTTCACCTCGCGGATGAGGTGGAGGCCGAGTTGATCGCGCTCGCCCGGCAGATCGATCCATCGGCCTCGTGGCGCACGGTCGTCGAACGCCTGCGGCTCCATGCGCCTCCCGGTCCGGACCTGGTGGACGCCTTCCAGCGGAACGTGGATCGGGCCCGGGCGTTCGTCCAAGCGCGGAACCTCGTTGCCATCCCCGATGGCACGCTGCTGGTGCGGGAGACGCCGTCGTTTCTCCGCCCCCTGATGCCCTTTGCCGCCTACATTCCGCCGGCGGTGCTCTCCGGCGACGCGACGGGGACGTTCTACGTCACCTCCCCCGCGCCGGGCCACAATCCTGGAACCCATTCGATCCACGAGATCGCCGCCACCGCGATTCACGAGGCGTGGCCCGGCCATCATCTGCAGATGGTCACTGCCCAGAGCAGTGCTTCGCTGGTGCGGCAGGTGAGCTGGACGCCCGTCACCGTGGAGGGCTGGGCGCTCTACTGCGAAGAACTGATGCTGGAGGAGGGCTTCTACACCACGATCGAGGAACGCCTCTTCCAGCGCCTGCACCTGCTGTGGCGCGCCATCCGGATCGTGCTCGACGTCGGGTTGCACACCCGCGGCATGACCCCCGAACAGGCGGTCGACATGCTGGTCGACCGGGTGGCGATGGACCGGCCCCGTGCCGAGGCCGAGGTGAGCCGCTACTGCGCCTGGCCGACGTATCAGCTGAGCTATGCGGTCGGGCGGCGCGAACTGCTGCGGCTGCGGGAATCGTGGCGTGCCGAGGTGGGGCCCGACGTACCGATCCGCGAGTTCCACAGCCGGGTGCTCGCGTACGGTGGCCTGCCGGTGTCGTTGATCCGGTGGGGGATGGGGTTGGGGATCGATGAGTGACGGTGGCAGGTGGCAGCGGGCAGGTGGCAGCTATCGGGCGCGAGGCGATAGGCGAGATGGCATGAGATACGGCTGGTGGGGGGCGCTGGACAGCGGCCGACCGGGGAGCGGTACGGGCCTGGTTGTCGCCGGGGCACGGGTCAGCCTCCCGCTGAGCGTCGTGCTCATGTTCGGGGCGGCACCCGTTGCGGCCCAGGTGCAGGTCCGGGTCGGGGATCCTGCCCGCACCACCTATTCCGAGCTCCACGAGGCGCTGCGTCCCGCCACGGCGGCGGCAGATTCGGTCCTGGCGATTCTCCGCGCGTCGGGCTCACGGACGCTGTGGCCGCTGGTACGGCGGGCCGTGGCGGGGCAGGGCGACTGGAACAGCGGTCTGCTCGCGCTCAACCGGATCGCCGAGTTGCGGGAACCGGCCAGTCAGGACAGCGCGCGCCGGTGGCGTGAGCGGATCGAAAGCGGCGCCCTCACCCCACCGCCGGGGATTGATCTCCGCGACCTCCTGCCGGGCCTGCATGCCGTCGACCTGGAACTCCAGCGCGGCCGGACATCCGATCTCGCCGTGCTGGCGGACCTGCTGCCCCGCATCCCGGGTGGCGACTACGATCTGGGCGATGCCTGGGTGTTCGGCCGGCTGGGTGAGGGCGCCGCGGACACCGTGGGACGCCGCCTGCTCGACGCCACCGATCCCCGGCTCCGCATTCGCTACCTGACGCTGCTCTCGTTTTCGAGCGACACGGCGCTGATCCCGCTGCTGGCCCGCCTCTACGTCGCCCCAGACAGTTTCAACCTTCCCCCCAGAATTGGGACCCGCGCCTCCGACGGGCTGCTCTGGATCGGGACCCGGGCCAGTGTCGTCGCCCTGCTCGACGCGCGCGCCCGCGCCAAAGCGCGGGGCACCTACGCCGACCCGCGCCTGGGTCATGCCGATCTCGATTTCCTGGGGAATGACAGCTCGCAGGTGATCAGCCGGACCGGGAGGTGGCTGACCGACTGGCTCGCGATCCTGCCGGGCGGGACCCAGTAGCTGGGGAACGGGGAACGGGGAACCGGGAATGGGGAATGGTGCGAGGATACGAGAGCAGTCTGACCAGGGAAGCTCAGGCGTTCAGCGGATTCCCGTTCCCCGTTCCCGGTTCCCGGTTCCCTGTCGCCTGTCGCCCGTCCGCCCGTCCGCCCGTCCCCCGTTCCCTCTTCCCCTCACCCCTCTCGCTTCATCTCCTCCGACACGTCCGCCACCCCTCCCGACACGACGAATGCCATCACCTTGGCGCTCGACGCGTTCAGCCGGGTGATCCGGTCCCGGGGAAAAAGCATCAATTGCCCGGCGAAGCTGTAGGAGAACGGGAGGTAGACGGTGACATGGTCCGCGATGCCCAGCTCGTCCAGCGAGTCCTGGGTGAGGAAGCCGATGGCCTTGGATCCGGCCACCGGGTCCAGGGTGACGAGGACCGGTTGCTGGAACCGCCGCTTCTCCCCCACGAACGCGCCGAGCACATCCTTCACGCTGGAATAGAGCAGCCGGATCCCCGGCAGCTTTTCCAGCAGGGTCTCGATCCAGTCGAGCAGCCGACGGGCGAGAAAATTCGAGGCGACGAACCCCACCAGCGTGATGAGGACCAGCGTCGCGACGAATCCCACGCCGGGAATCGGAATGCGGAGCCAGCCGTCGACGGTCGTGAGAATCTGCCACACGACGTAGATGGTGAACGCCACGGGGGCGGTGAAGATCAGTCCGTTGAGGAAGTAGCCGATCAACCGCTTCATCTGGGATCCCGCCGGAGGGGGTGGGCTCAGCAGCAGCGTGACACGCCGCCGCCGTAACGTGTCTCGACGTACACCTGGAAGAACTCCTGCTCCGAGGGCACCGGCCAGTCAGGATGCCGCTGCGCGAGGTGCTCGAGGTAGGCCGAATAGTCGGGCATGCCGACGACGCGGCGAAAGGTGGTCAGGCAGCTCTGCAGGGTGAGCGAGGTGCGGAGCCAGAGGCTGCCCCGCTTCTCGAACCCGGGGTGCGCCACCTCGCCGGCCGGCCTGCGCTCACGCGCCATACGCCGTCTCCGTGAACACCGTCTCGCGGGTCGTTGTCGGCTTCCGGCCGCGCAGGACCAGCGCCCACTCCCGTACGGAGCTGAGCACCACGAGGACCACTGCGGTCATGAACAGTCCGGCGAGCGCCGCATCGAGCCGGTCGTTGAAGATGAGGCGGGCGCCGCGGGTGGGGTCGATGGCGCCGGAGGCGACCTTCGCCGCGGTGTCCTGCGCATGCGCCAGGAAGCCCAGCCGCGGGTCGGGCGAGGTGATCTTGAGCCAGCCGGCGGTGAGCGTCACGAGAAGCACCCAGGTGAGCGGCAGGATCGTCACCCAGGCATAGCGGGCCTTCCCGCTCTTGATGATGATCGTGGTCCCGACCGAGAGCGCCACTCCGGCGAGCAGCTGGTTGGCAATGCCGAACAGCGGCCAGAGCGAATTGATGCCGCCCAGCGGATCGAGCACCCCCTGCACCAGGAAGTAGCCCCAGCCCGTCACGATGAGTGCCGAGGCAAGGATGATGCTGGGGTACCAGGAGGTGCGGCCGAGCGGTTCCCAGACGTGGCCCAGCAGCTCCTGCAGCATGAAGCGGCCGACGCGGGTGCCGGCATCGAGCGTCGTCAGGATGAACAGCGCCTCGAACATGATGGCGAAGTGGTACCAGAGCGCGATCAGCGACGGGCCGAACGCCCCACTGAAGATCTGCGCCATGCCCACGGCCAGCGAGGGAGCGCCCCCCACCCGGCTGAGCAGCGATTCCTCGCCGACGGAGCGCGCCAGCGCCGCCATCTGCTCCGGCGTCACCGTGAAGCCCCATTGCCGGATCGTCTCGGCGGCATGCGCCGCGTCGCCACCGAGCGTGGCGAGTGGCGTATTGATGGCGAAATAGACGCCCGGGTCGAGCACCGAGGCGGCGCACATCGCCATCACCGCGACGAACGATTCCATCAGCATGCCGCCGTAGCCGATCAGGCGCGCGTCGGTTTCCGTCCGGAGCAGCTTGGGCGTGGTGCCGGAGGCGACCAGTGCGTGGAACCCGCTGATGGCGCCGCAGGCGATCGTGATGAACGCGAAGGGAAAGACCCCGCCGGCAAAGACCGGCCCGGTGCCGTCGGTGAACCGGGTGAGGGCCGGCATGCGGAGCGGCGGCAGCACGATCAGGATGCCCAGCGCGAGCAGCAGGATCGCGCCGATCTTCATGAAGGTGGAGAGATAGTCGCGCGGCAGCAGCAGCATCCAGCAGGGCAGCACGCTGGCGAAGAAGCCGTAGACGATGAGGGCGTAGGCGAGCGTCGTACCCGAAAACGTGAACAGCGGGGCGAGGGTGGGGTGCTCGGCGACGTAGCGCCCGCCGACCAGCGCCGCCATGAGCAGGATGACGCCGCCCACCGAGGCCTCCATGGTGCGGCCCGGCCGCCAGACCTTCATCCAGAAACCCATCAGCACCGCGATGGGAATCGTGCAGGCGAGGGTGAAGGCGCCCCACGGACTGCTGCGGAGCGCGTTCACCACGATCAGCGCGAGCGGCGCGAGCAGGATCAGCATGATCAGCAGCACCGCGACCATCGCGAGGATGCCGGTGAAGGGTCCGATCTCCTCCTTGGCCATCTGGCCGAGCGACTTCCCGTCCCGGCGCATCGAGGCGAAGAGGATGACGAAGTCCTGCACCGCGCCGGCGAGCACGACGCCCACCACGATCCAGATCGTGCCGGGCAGGTAGCCGAACTGCGCGGCGAGCACCGGGCCCACCAGTGGGCCGGCGCCGGCGATTGCCGCGAAGTGGTGGCCGAAGAGCACCCACCGCCCCGTGGGCATGTAGTCGCGGCCGTTATTCAGCCGTTCCGCCGGCGTGGCGCGACGCGGATCGAGCTCGAAGACTCTGGAGGCGAGGAACCGGCTGTAGAAGCGGTAACCGATGATGTAGGTGCTGACGGCGGCGAGAACCAGCCAGGCGGCGCTGATCGTCTCGCCTCGCGAGAGCGCCAGCATGGCCCAGCCGGCGGCGCCGGCGATGGCGATCATGATCCACCCAAGCATGCGCATGGTCCAAGATGCCCCGGGCCACGCGCACTGCGCCACCCCCATGTTCGGCTTGCCGGGTCCGCCGCCGACCCGTAGCTTGCCCCCGATGGCATCCTTCCCTGAAGGGTACGGCCGCGGCGCCTGGGAGCCGGAGCATGAGTCCTCCGGCACCACCCTCGAACAGCCACTGCCGCAGCCGGCGCCGGTGGCCAGCACGGCCCGTGTCGTCGTGATCACCGGCGGAGCGACCGGGCTGGGTCGCTCGATCGCCATCGAGTTCGCCCGGCAGGGCTACCGGGTCGCGTTCTGCTTCGTGGACCTGCCGGGACGGGATGTGACCGAGCAGGCGCTGCTCACTGAAACCACCTGTTCGGCGATGGGCGCCGAGGTGTACGCCGCGCGCTGTGATGTGCGGGACCGGGCCCAGGTCGAGCGGTTCCTCTTCGACACGGTCACCCGCTTCGGGACCGTGCACTGCCTGATCAACAACGCCGGCATCGCCATGGACGGCGCCATCTGGCGCATGGCCGACGAGGCCTGGCGGGCGGTGCTGGACACCAACGTGACCGGAGCGTTCAACTTCATCCGGACCGTCGCCCCGATCTACCGCAAACAACATTACGGCAAGATCGTCAGCGTCAGCGCCCACCAGGCCGGGCGCCCCGGCTTCGGGGTGGCGAACTACGCCGCCAGCAAGGCGGCGCTCGAGGGGCTGACCCGGGCCGCTGCCGTGGAGCTTGGCCCGGCGAACGTCAATGTCAACGCGGTGGCCCCGGGGTTCATCCGCACCGAGCGCATGATGATGCTGCCGGCCGATGTCATCGATCGGGCCCGGAAACACAGCGTGCTGGGCCGGGTGGCGGAGCCGGAGGATGTCGCCCACGTGATCAGCTTCCTCTGCAGCGACGAGGCGCGGCACATCACGGGGCAGACCCTCGTGGTCGACGGGGGGCTGTCGCTGGAGTGAATCCCGGCCCGCCCCGTTCCCCGTTTCCCACCCCCGGTGTACGTTTCCTGCCGTGCAGAAACCCTCTTCGCGCTCCGTGATCCCGGTGGTGCTCGCCCTGCTGCTCGCCAGCTGTGGCGGCAAGTCGTCCCCCTCCGCGGCCTCGCCCAAGAACGACATCAAGCATGAACCGGTCCGGCCACTGCTCACGGCGGCATTTGCCGGACAGTCCGTCGCGGTCACGCCGATCACCCTGGTCATCGCCGCCGACAGTGTGAGCGGCTTCGCCGCGCTGGGCAATCATGCGGCGCTACTGACCTGGGCGGATTCGATGATCGGGACCGCGCTGACGGTGCGCGGTCCGGAAGTGAAATGGGTGATGCCCGCGGAACTTCGCCGCATCGCGCGCCGGGCGCCGACCGTGGCACCGGATCCGGATCGGATGGGTCAGGCCATCCTGCGGGCCAAGCTGGAAGACGTGCCCGATCCGCTGCGGGGCCACCTGCGATCGCTGATGGCGCTGGTCGGTGGGCGACTGGTGCTGGTCCCCGCCGCGCTCAGCTTCGTCCAGGAAGCCGATGGCCAGATCCGGGCGGAACTGGCGCTGGCAATGGCCGACACCCGTACCGGCAAGGTCGTCTGGCGCACCCTGGCCTGGGCCGCCGGTTCCACCCCGGCGCGCGCCCTGAGCGCGGCGCTCGATACCGTGCTTCCCGTTGGACTGGGCTACCGATGACCTACAATGTGACGCTCATTCCCGGCGACGGGATCGGCCCGGAGATCACCGCTGAAACGGTGAAGGTGCTGGAAGCCACCGGGCTCAAGTTCGAGTGGGATGAGCAGCTCGCGGGTGTCGCCGCCGTCGACGCGACCGGCACGCCGCTGCCCGACTCCACCATCGAGAGCATCCGCCACCGCAAGCTGGCGCTCAAGGGCCCGCTGACCACGCCGGTCGGCACCGGATTCCGTTCGGTCAATGTGCAGCTGCGCCGGGAGTTCGAGCTCTTCGCCAACATCCGTCCGGCCCGGTCGTTCGTCCCGGGCGGGCGGTTCAGCAACGTCGACATCGTCATGGTGCGGGAAAACCTGGAAGGGCTGTACGTCGGGGTCGAGCATTTCATCGCCATCGGCGGCGACCCGCGCGCGGTGGGCGAGTCGATCGCCATCGTGACCCGGGCCGGCTGCGAGCGGATCATCCGCTACGCCTTCGAGTTCGCCATCAAGCAGGGGCGCAAGAAGGTCACGATCGTTCACAAGGCCAACATCCTCAAGATGGTGAGCGGGCTGTTCCTCGAGGTGGGTAAGCGGATACAGAAGGAGTACGAGGGCCGGATCCAGTCGAACGACATGATCGTGGACAACTGCGCCATGCAGCTAGTGCTCAAGCCGGAACAGTTCGACGTGATGGTGACGACCAACATGTTCGGCGATATCCTCAGTGATGAAGTGTCCGGCCTGGTGGGCGGCCTCGGTCTCGCGCCCGGAGCGAACATCGGCACCCACGCGTCGATCTTCGAGGCGGTCCACGGCAGCGCCCCCGACATCGCCGGGAAGGGCATCGCCAACCCCGCCGCCCAGATGCTGGCCGCGGCGATGATGCTGGATCACCTGGAGCAGCTCAAGCCTGCCCGGCGCATTCGCGAGGCCATCGAACAGGTGATCGTGCAGGACAACATCCGCACCCGCGATCTCGGCGGTACTGCGTCCACTGTGGAGTTCGGTGATGCCGTCGCTCGCCGGGTGGCCGCCTGAAGTTCCCTGCGCCCGCTGTGCCGCGCGGGTGGCCGGGCTCGCCTGGGGGGAACTCTGCCCCGCCTGCCGCGGCGAACGGGCCCGCCGTGCAAATCGACTCGCCAGCCGCATCTCAGTCCCGGCAACCCTCCTGGTCGGCCTGTACGTCTTCCTGCGCATGCCCCCCCTCCCGCTCGCGCGGCTGTATGGGGTCATCGCGATCCTGGTGACCTACATCGTCGTCCGGAAGGTGGTCCAGCGCGTCGCGCTGGAACTGCTGCCGACTGACAGCCGAACCCTGAGGAACTCATGATCGACCCCGCGTCCCGCGCCCTTTCCGCGTCGCCTCCCCGTCGTCACGGGATCCGCGCCGCCTTCCTGCTTGCCTCCATCCTCGTCACTCCCCCGCTCATGGCCCAGGCGCCCGCCACCAGCCTCACGCTCTATAACGACGGCCGTGTGCTGGTTCGCCGGCTCGTCAGCCTCGACCTGAAGAAGGGCGAGTCGACCCAGCTCGTCCCGATCGGCGAGGTGGATCCCGCGACGCTCTTCACCCTCGACAGCGGCGTCACCCTGCTGGGTACCCGCTACGACGCCGCGGTTGACGAGTCCCGTGCCCTCAACCGGGCGATCGGGCGCACCCTCACCTTCCAGGTCGGGAAGGAGATCGTGAGCGCCGAGGTCCTGGGCGTGAATCCGGAGCGGTATCGCCTGACCGACGGGACGGTCTCGTTCCAGCGCCCCGGCACGCCCCGCTTTCCGGCAGAACTGGTCTCGCTGCAGCCCACGCTCGCGCTCTCCCTCGGCAGCGACCGGGCCCGCAAGGACCTCAGACTCGGCTACTTCACTCAGGGCGGGGGCTGGGGCGCGAGCTACCAGGTCATCCTCGGCGGCGCCACAGCGCGCATCACCGGCGCGGCGGTCGTCAACGGCGGACCGCTGCGGGTGGAGGGCGCCGAGGTGCAGCTGCTCGCCGGGCAGGTGAATGTGGCATCACCGCAGGAGAATCGCGGTCGCGCCGAAGCGATGATGGTGGCCAAGAGCGCGGTGGGTTTTGCCGATGCGATGGCGAGTGAACAGAAGGTGGGCGAATTCCATCTCTACACCCTGCCGGGTCGGGTCACGCTGGAGCCGGGCGTCATCACCACCGTCGCCCTGTTCCCCGCCGCTGACGCGAAGACCACCAAGACCTATCAGGTCCACGGCCAGATTCCCTGGTGGGGTGGCCTGCCGCAGAACGGGGATGAGGCCGAGGAACCGGTGAACGTGGTGTACACTGTGCTGCGGGCGCGGAAGACGGACTTCGGCGACCGGCCGATTCCCGCGGGTGTCGTCCGTCTGTTCGAACCCGACAGCGCCGGCCGGCTGCAGCTCGTCGGCGAGGCGGCGACCGACCACACGCCGGCTGGGGAGGATCTCCGGCTCAACGCCGGGACGGCATTCGACCTGACCGCCAAGCGGATTCAGACGACCTACTCCACCCGGCGCGATACCACGGTCGCCGGCGTGAACCGCACCATCGCCACCGCGGATTACAAGGTGACCCTCACCAACGCCGGTAGCGAACCGGCGACGGTCGAGGTGCTGGAGGAGCGGGGTGGGGAGTGGAGTGTGGTGAGCAGCAGCATCAAGGCGGAGAAGCTCTCGTCGACCCGCACCCGGTTCAGGGTGCTGGTGCCGGCGGCGGGCAAGGCCACCCTCACCTACCGGGTACGAGTCATCTGGTGAGCGGCACCACCGTCGCTCATATCTCCGATCCGCATTTCGGCGGGCGAGTGGACCTGCCGCAGCTCGCGGTGCTGGAACGGTTCCTCCCCACGCTGGCCCCGCAGGCGATCGTCGTCTCCGGCGATCTCACCCTGCGGGCCCGGCATGGGGAATTCCAGGCGGCCAGATACTACCTCGGCGAGCTGGCGCGCACCGCGCCGGTGCTCGTCATCCCCGGCAATCACGATGTGCAGTGGTGGGGCAGCCCGCTGGGGATTCGGGGGGAAGCGGTGCTGTTCCGGAAGTACCGGCAGTATTTCGGCGAGCAGCTCACCCCGACGCTGGAACTGGATCGGGTCATCATCGCGGGCATGCTCTCGGCGCACGGGGTCGCCCTCGGATCGATGACAGCCAATCTCAACGACACGGCGGTGAAGGGGCACCTGCCCGCCCCCGAGGTGGCGCGGGTGCGGGCCATCTTCGCAGCTGCCCCGGCGCACAAAGCGCGGCTCGCGGTGCTGCACCACAATGTGCTGCCCGGGGTCCTCTCGCATCGCTGGGGACTGGCCCGGCCCGAGGCAGCGCAACGGGCGCTGCTCACGCTCGACGCCGACGCGGTGCTCTGTGGACACGACCACACCGAGGGTGCGGGACAGATCGACGGCCGTCTTGTGGTCAGCACCGCGGGGACGCACTCCACCCGGACCCGCGGGGGGCTGCCGTCGGCGTTCAACCTGATCACCATCGAGGCGACGCACATCGCCGTCACCCACTACGCCTACGCCCGCGACGCCGGCACCTTCCGCCGGGCCGATACCTCGCAGTTCGTCCGCAGCCGTGTTCCAGCTTAGCCTCTGGGCTGATCTTGTCGGGGTGATCCGGCCGGCGGCGCGCGATGCAGGAATCGCATTGTCCGACGATGGGGCCGCGCCGGGGGAAGGAGGGGCCGCATGTATGCGGCCCCTACCGTCCCCGGCGCCGGCCGAACCGCCTTCACTGGCGACACGATTGCTCGCGCTCGGCCTGCCCCCGGTCCGCCACATCGAACTGCATCGCAACCGGCAGGTGATGCTGTCGTGGAAGCCCGGCGTCCTGCTCCGGATTCACGAGGGATACGGCCAGGCACCTGATGCGGTGCTCAGGGCGATCGTCACCTTTCTCCGGCCGGGCCTCCGCAGGCCGGCGCGACTCGCGGCGCGGCGGCTCTTTCTCGACTTCTCCCTTACCCAGTTTGCCGATCCCGCGCCCCCCCGTCAGCGGATTCCCCGGCTCCGCTCCGGCGATGCGCCGCTCATGGCCGAACTGCGGCGATTGTTTGACGAGCTGAATGCGGCGCACTTCGGCGGGACGCTCGGCCCCATTCCACTGCACCTCTCCGACCGGATGCGTACCCGGCTCGGCGAGCTCCGACTCGACCGGCAAAACGGGCGGGCGGAACGCATCACGCTGAGCCGGCGCCACCTCCGCCGCGACGGCTGGGTCGCGGTGCGCGAGACGCTGCTGCATGAGATGGTGCACCAGTGGCAGGCGGAGACCGGCCAGCCGGTGGACCACGGCACCGAGTTTCGCCGCAAGGCGATGGCGGTGGGGATCACGCCACGGGCGGTGCGGGTGGACTGACTCGATCCCTCCGCGGCGGTATCTTGCGATAGCCGTCAGCCGTCAGCCGTCAGCCGTTCGCTGCCACCTGCCACCTGCCACCTACTCCCAATGTCCTCCTACTCCGCCGTCGACTTCTACGATATCAACGGGCTGCTCTCGGAAGAGGAGCGCGCCGTCCGCGACACCGTGCGTGCCTGGGTGGAGGACCATCTCATGCCGATCATCGGCGACTGCTACGTCGCCGGCCGTTTTCCCCGGGAACTGATCCCCGGCATGGCGGAGCTGGGCCTGTTCGGCGCCAACCTGCCGGAGAAGTACGGCTGCGCCGGGCTGAACAACGTCGCCTATGGCCTGATCATGCAGGAGCTGGAGCGGGGCGACAGCGGTATCCGGTCCTTCGCCTCGGTGCAGGGGGCCCTGGTCATGTACCCGATCTACGCCTTTGGCAGCGAAGCGCAGCGGCAGCGCTGGCTCCCGCCGCTCGCCGCCGGCACCGACATCGGCTGCTTCGGGCTGACCGAGCCGGACTTCGGTTCCAATCCCGGCGGCATGATCACCACGGCCCGGAAGACGGCCGACGGCTGGCTGCTGAACGGGGCCAAAATGTGGATCACCAACGGCTCGCAGGCCACGGTCGCCATCATCTGGGCCAAAACCGGCGACCTCAGTGATTCGAAGTCGATCCGCGGCTTCATCGTCCCGACTGCCACGAAGGGGTTCACCGCCCGGGACCAGAAGGGGAAGCTCAGCCTGCGCGCCTCCGACACCAGCGAGCTGGTGCTGCAGGATGTGCTCGTCCCGGCGGACGCGCTGCTGCCGGAGAGTGGCGGGCTCAAGTCGCCGCTGATGTGCCTGACCCAGGCGCGGTATGGCATCGCCTGGGGAGCCACCGGCGCGGCGATGGCCTGTTACGACGAGGCGCTGCAGTACGCCAGAACGCGGGTGATGTTCGATCGCCCGATCGCCCAGACCCAGATCCAGCAGGTCCGCCTGGCCGACATGCTCACCGAGATCACCAAGGCCCAGCTCCTCGCCCTGCAGCTCGGACGGCTCAAGGATGCCGGGACGATGACGCCGCAGCAGGTATCCCTCGCCAAGCGCAACAATGTCGACATGGCCTGCAACTGCGCCCGCGAGGCGCGCCGGCTGCTCGGCGCCAACGGCATCCTGGCCGAATATCATGCCATGCGGCATATGGCCAATCTGGAGTCGGTCTATACCTATGAGGGCACGCACGATATGCATTCCCTGATCCTGGGTGAGACGATTACCGGTCTGGCCGCGTTCTAGCATGTTGTGACCCAGATGGTAGCCGCCGGCCGAACCGCGGCATACCTTCGCAGCGACCCCTGCCAGAGACCCGCCCTGAGCGACACCCCCCTCCCGGTCCCCCAGCTGCTCGCCGGCCGCTACGCGATGGAACGCGTGGTGGGCCAGGGGGGCATGGCGGTGGTGTACCTGGCCCGGGACCAGCGGCATGGCCGGGATGTCGCGGTCAAGATCTTCCGCAGCGACACCGCGCCGCCCGATGGTGCGGGCCGGTTCCTGTCCGAGATCCAGATCGCCGCCCGCCTGTCGCATCCCAACATCCTGCCGCTCTACGATTCGGGCGAAGCGGAGGGCCTGCTCTACTACGTCATGCCGTACGTGCCGGGCGAGACGCTGCGCCAGCGCTTGGAGCGGGAGGGTGCGCTGCCCGTGGCCGACGCGCTGGCGATCGCCGCGCAGGTGGCGAGTGCGCTCACCCACGCGCACAGCCACGGCGTGATTCATCGCGACATCAAGCCGGAAAACATCCTGTTCCAGGCCGGCCAGGCCGTGGTCGCCGACTTCGGGATTGCCCGGGCGATCAGCGCCGGCGGCTGGGAGGAGAAGCATCTCGTCGGTGGCCCCGTCGGTACTCCGACCTACATGAGTCCGGAGCAGGCGCAGGGGGGCTCGCGGGTGGACGGCCGCAGTGATGTCTACAGTCTGGGCTGCGTGCTCTACGAGATGCTCGCCGGCGCCCCCCCGTTCCGCGGGACGACGCCGGAGGAGATCGCGGTGCAGCACCAGGAGGCGACCCCGCCCCCGGTGCACATCGTGCGGCCCACCCTGTCCGCGAGCATGCAGCAGGTCGTCGCCCGCGCGCTCGAGAAACACCCCGCCGACCGGTATCAGACCGCGCAGCAGCTGGCCGACGCCCTGGCCCGGCTGCCGCTGGATCCACCCGCCGGTGGTTCGATGGCGGCGGCTCCGCCGCGGCGCCGCAGTCTGGCGGAGCAGGTCCAGCGGGCGCCCCGGGGCTGGGGTGTGCTCGGCGTCGTTGCCGCCGGGCTCGCCATTCTGGTCTACGTCACGCTCGGTGTCGGCCGGCCACGCGGGCCGGTCCTTGATCCATCGCGCTATCTCGTGGCGCCGTTCCTTCATCGCGCCGGTGCCGCTCCTGAACTGCTCAACGGCGACCAGTGCGCCCGCCTGATCCACGACGCGCTGACCCGCTGGCAGGATATCGCCCTGGTGGATGAACGGTGGGCGGCGGATCAACTCGCCCGGCTTGGACATGAGCCCACGCTGGAGGACCTGGTGGGTATCGCGCGGCGGGCCGGGGCCGGTCGGTTGATCACCGGCGAGGTTTCCGCCGAACAGGATTCGATCCGCGTGCGGGGCGTGCTGTACGATGTCGACAATCAGGAACGGGCCCTGCGGGAGCCGGTGGTCATGCTGTCGGCCGGGCTCGCGCAGGCCGACGCGCACTTCGCTGCGCTGGCCGACTCGCTGCTGGTTCCCCGGCCGCAGAGCGCTGCCGCCGCAGGCGGGGCGATGGGTACACGGTTCCTCTCGGCGTGGCGGTCCTATGATTCCGCCCACGTCGCGCTGGACCAGTGGGATCTCGACCGCGCGACGCTGCTGTTCCGCACCGCGACGGTCCGCGATCCCGGCTACGCGATGGCCCACCTCTGGCTGGCCCAGACCCGCTCGTGGGCCGGGGTCGACGCCGCCGAGTGGCGCGAAGACCTGCAGGCGGCACTGCGTGCCGACCAGCCGCTGACGCCGCATGCGCGGCAGTGGGCCGAGGCGCTCTCGGACCTGGCCGACCGCCGCTATCCGGAAGCGTGCGAGCGCTTCAGCCGGATGATCGCACGGGATTCGCTCGATTTCCGCGGCTGGTTCGGCCGGGCGGAGTGCCGGGCCCAGGATCCGGCAGTGCTGCGTGATCCCGGGAGTCCGTCAGGCTATGCCTTTCGTTCGAGTTACCAGGCGGCGACCGTCGACTATGCGAGGGCGCTGCGGGTAATTCCCTCGGTGCATCGTGCCTTCCGTGGCGCGGCCTTCGAGCGGGTGGTGAGCCTGCTGTTCGCCGAGACTAATGTCTTTCGTCAGGGCACAAGCGGACCGGATGACAGCCTCGGCTTCGTGGCGTTTCCGGCGCTGGTGGCCGACACCCTGAGTTTCACCCCCTATCCGCGGACCGCCCTTAACGACTGGAACCGTCCGGTGGTGCCGGCGTCGAATGTGGAAGCGGTGGATCACTCCCGGCTCCAGTTGCACGAGGTGACCGAGAGCTGGGTCGCCGCCTTCCCGGCCAGTTCCGCCGCCTTGGAGGCAGATGCCCGCGCGCTGGAACTGCTCCCCGAGCGCGCCGGCACACCGGCACTGCTCGATTCGACCCTCGGGCGGCTGCGCGCGGCGGGCCACCTCGCAACGAATCGCGATGATCGCGTGCGAGTGGGGGCGGGAGAGGTCCGCGTGCTGCTCCGGGCCGGGCGCTTTGCCGAAGCCAAGGCCCGGGCCGATACGCTCCTGAAGGAGCCCAGCGGCGGACCGTCCGAGGCCGATGGCTTTCTCGCGGCCATCGCGGCGCTGACGGGCCGTGCGACACTGACGGCCGCATTCAATCGGGTCGGAGTCGCGCTCCCGCCGCCCGTGCTGCCCCACCGCCGGCGGCTGTTTCCTGCGGAGCTCCGCGAAACCGCCTCCGCCCTCGAAGCGTTCGCCGCCCTCGGCCTGCGCGGCGATTCCCTGAACGCATTCTTCCAGCGCTACGAGCAACAGTCTCAGGCACTGCTCAAGCCGGGAGACCGCGCCGCGGTCGACGCGGCGCTGCTCTCTCGAGTCTACGCCACGCTCTATCCTGCTCCCGAATCGAAGCCCCTGCGACCCCTGTCGCCGGAGGCGGATTACCTGCTTGACCTGCAGAGCACGCTGCGCGGTCGTGACACCGCGGCGGTGCGCCGGCGCCTGCTGGACCTTGATGCCCTGCGGCGCACCGCCCGTCCCGGCGATATCTCGGTGGACGCCACGGGCATTGAAGCGGAGATCGCCCTGCAGCTCGGCGACACCGCCGGGGCGATTCGCCGGCTGGATGGATCGCTGAACGCCCTCAGTGCCCTCGGCATGAGCCTGGTGGAGCAGGTGCCCCAGGCCGGCTCCCTGGTCCGCGCCATGATCCTGCGGGCCCGGCTCGCCTCCGCCCAGGGGGATGCCGCGGGGGCTCGCCGATGGGCCGGTCCCGCGGCTATTCTCTGGGCATCCGCCGATCCGCCGCTGCAACCCATCGTCGTGGAGTTGCGCCGAATGGCGGGGCTGCGCTGAGTGCCGCCTGATTCATTCCCGGGAGGTCATGTGCTTCAACTGGTCCGTTCGCGCTGGACCCTTTCACTGATCGTCTTGACCGGGCTGGGGGCCTGCACGTTGCCGCCAACCGTCGTCCCCCCGAAACCGCCCGAAACGCTTGGCATTGATCCGGCGCAGCCCGGAGCGCGGGATTCGGTACTCGCGCTGGGCCGGCGCCAGGTCTACGATGCAAACATCGGTGCGGCCGCGCGGACGGTGCTCGAGAGTGCCATCGATGTTACGCTCGAGCCGATGGACGATGCCTACGCCGCCGATTCCTCGACCCTGGCCAAGGGCGTTGTCGTCGCCCGCTTCATCAATCATGGCCAGGATTCCCTCCCCCGGCTCGGGCTCGCGCCCGGTGCCGTGACCTACTGGCTGATCTACCGACGCGAAGGGCAGCTCCTCTCCGATTTCATTGCCGATGCAAAAGACGCGCACTACGACCGGTCCGCGGTGCCGACCGATCTGCATATTCCCACCCGGCCATGGCGCCAGACAATCGCCCAGTGGCAGCTCCCCGGCCCGGTGGCAGGGATGGGCGCCGGCGCCACGCACCTGCTGGTTGAAGCGGCGTCCCAACCCTGGATTTCGTGCCTTCAGCGCGGCTGCTGCAAGCCCTCCAACTGAGACGCTCCCCGTCCGCGACCCCGCCGGTGTGACGCCCGGCCGGGTCGTGCGTATTATCTCCTGCCTATGCTCCGCACTCAGCTCGCCAGCCCGCCCCCGCCCGCCCTCCCTGCCACCGCGGAGGAACGCTGCCGCGTCTGGTATGCGGCCTACGGCCAGGCGGTCTACAGCTACATCCGGTTCCATGTGAGCTCCGCCGATGTGGCCGATGACGTCACCGCCGACAGCTTCCTCAAGGTGTTTCGCGCGGCGGATCGGTACGATGCGAGCCGCGGCGAGGCGCGGATCTGGGTGTTCGGAATCGCCCGAAATACGCTGCGGGACCATCTCCGGCGGGAACGGGTTCGGCGCCACACCTCGCTTGGGGCCATGCGGGACCTCGTCTTCGACGCGCCCTCTCCGGAAGAACGCCTGCTCTGGGAAGAGCAGGTGGGCCGCCTGCTCCTCGCGGTCAACGAACTGAATGCCAACGACCGGGAGATCGTCGGGCTCCGCTACGGCAGCGAGCTGGACAATGCGGCGATCGCCGCCGTGCTCGGCATCGGCGAATCCGGCGTGCGTACCCGGCTGTGGCGCGCGCTCAGCCGGTTGCGAACCATCATGGATTGTCAGCCGGAATGAGCGGCCCGCCGGATGACCTGAAGGACCTTGACGGCCTGCTGCGTGGCGTCCGATTCGCGCCTCGCGCTTCGCTCGGCGCCGAGGTCGTGGGGCGGTGGCGGCACGGCGAGCGCGTCGCGGAGCTGCCCCGATTCCTCCCACGCCGCCGGGTGCTCGGTCTCGCCGCCGCGGCGCTGCTGCTCGGCCTCGGCCTCGTCACCTTCTGGATGATCGCGCTGCGCCCGCTGGGCGCCGTGACGGTGGACCGGTGCTGCCAGGACCTCGATGGCGGCGGGAGCATGGATGACGGGCTCCTGGTGGTGAGCGAGCACGGCAGCGCGGTCAAGCGGCTCATGATCTATGAGGACCGTGACGGCAGCCGGACATTTTCGCCGCCGGACACGATGCGCTTCGAGCGCCATGGCGCCCCGGTAGTGCAGGGCGAGATGACCGGCGACCACCGGACCATCCAGTTCTGTTGTCTCGACTACGACGGCGGTGGCCCCAGCGATGATGCCCTGCTGATCGTCGGCCGGCCGCCGGACATGATCGCGATGGCCGCCATCTACGAGCATCATGCGTCACCGGGGCCGCTGCGCTAGGCGACCATTTCCTGGCGACCCGCACCGTCGCCCGTCATCACACTCGGAACTCCATGCCGCTTCGTCTTCCACCGACCAGCCTCCTGCTGGCCCTCGCGCTCGCTGCGCCACTCGCGGCACAACAGCCCGACAGCACCCGGCGCGATTCACCCAGCGCGGTGGAGCTGAAGCCGATCGAAGTCGTCGGCTCGATCCTCGGGCCCTCCAGTCCCAAGGTGGGGTCGGGGGTGCCGGCGCGGACCACGATCATCACCCGCGACCAGGTCGAGGCCAGCGAGCCGCGCCTCATCAGCGACCTGCTGGTGACCCAGGCAGGCATCTCGAGTTACGACGACCTCGGCGCGAGCTACAAGATGTCGCTCTCCTCCCGCGGGTTCTTCGCGTCGCCTGTTGTCGGCCTGCCGCAGGGAATCTCCGTCTTCCTCGACGGCGTCCGGCAGAATGAGCCGGATGCCGCCCAGGTGAATTTCGATCTGTTGCCGATGGAACACGTCACCCGCGTGGAGCTGCTGTCCGGTACGGCGTCGCTGCTCGGGCGGAATTCCCTCGGTGGCGCGGTCAACCTTGTCACCAACAGCGGTGGCGGCCCGACCCGTGGTGAACTGGAGGTCTCCGGTGGCAACTACAAGACCTTTGGCAGCGATGCCTCGCTGTCCGGGTCTCTGGGTCAGGGGAAGTGGAGTTACTACACCGGCGGCGGCTACGACCGCGAGGACGGCTGGCGGCAGCAGACCGGTGCGGAGCAGTACAACGGCTTCTTCAACCTGGGCCGGCTCACCGAAAGGTGGGGTATCCGCCTGCAGGGTTATGGCGCCAAGTCCCGGGCCGAGGCAGCGGGATCGCTGCCGGAGAGCGTGTTCACGACCAACCCGGATTCGAACCTGAGCACCGGCGACTTCGAGGACCTGAACAACCTCCAGCTGGCGGTGAGCGGGTATCGCCGGTTTGCCCATGGGCAGTTCTCGTTCACGACCTACGGCCGGCGCCACCGCGCCAAGCGGTTCAACGTCAATCAGGCGGCAGATCCGGACACTCGTGGGCTGTCGCGCAACCGGATTGTCGGCGGAACGGTGGACTATCGGTTCGAGCGCTCGCTGGGCGCGGGGACGATCGGGTTCCGGCTCGGCGCGGAGGGCTCCTCCGCACAGACCGCCGTCGAACTGTTCGCCGATTCGACCAAGTTCGGCGGGCCGGCCATCCAGACCACGTTTGTGAAGAGCCCGACGTGGGACGCCGCCGGCTACTTGCTCGCCGATATCACGACCGGGCGGGCGACACTCTCCGCCGGCGCGCGCTACGACTATGTCAGGATTCCCTTCAGCAACGAACTCGATCACGCCCGCGATACCTCAAGCTCCTATTCCCGCCTGAGCCCGAAGATCGGTGTGTCATTCGACCTCGGGCACGGCCTTTCGGCGTATGGCTCGGTGGGTGGCGCGTTCCGCGCGCCGGCGGTCATCGAACTCGCCTGCGCCGATGAGGCCGAGCCCTGTCCGCTTCCCTTTGCGCTGGGCGACGACCCGCCGATCAAGCCGGTCCGTGCGACGACGTATGAGATCGGCGGCCGGCTGGTGGCGGGCCAGGCGATCTTCAGTGGCTCGGTGTACCGCACCGATGTGAAGGACGACATCTTCCTCTTTGCCACCGACTCGGCGGCCGCGGGCTCAACGATCGAAGGTTTCTTCGGCAACATCGACAAGACCAGGCGCGAAGGCCTCGAACTCTCGGCGCAGCTCTTCATCAACGGCGGACACTCGCTCTACGCCAACTACGCGTTCACCAAGGCCACCTTCCAGAGTGGCGCGGATATCTTCAGCATCCGGGAGGACTTCGGAGGTTCCAACGATGTGAGTCCTGGGGATCAGCTGCCGCTCGTGCCAAGCCATCAGGTCAAGCTCGGCGGCTCGTTTCAATTGCCTCGCGGGTTCTTCGCTGGAGTGGACGGCCGGTACATCGGGACCCAGTGGCTGCGGGGAGATGAAGCGAACGTGGAACCCAAGTTGTCTTCGTACTTCGTCACCGATGCGCGGATTGGCTGGCGGGGGCATGCCTGGGAAGTGGTTGCCGTGGGCAACAATGTGTTCCAGCACAACTACGCCGCGTTTGGCACGTTCAATGTGAACCAGGGCGGTGGGAATGTGCTGGAGCGGTTCCTGACTCCCGGGATGCGGCGTGTGGTCCGCCTCGTGGTCCGACGGAGCTTCGGCGGTGGGGACGACTGACTTTCGCGCGGTTCTGACTCCATTCCCTCACCCCCTGCCCCGTCTCCCGCGTCGCGGGAGAGGGGGATTCTCGTTCAAATAGCTAGCCAACAGATGCTCCAGGGAGTGTGTGCCGACGTCGGGGTTCACTATCCGAAGCACAACATATCCCCGGTCGAGCAGGTGCCGGGAGCGCCTCAGGTCGCGTTCGTGCTGTACCGGATCCTGATGTCCCCCGCCATCAAGCTCGAGGATAACTCGATGCTCAACGCAGACAAAATCCACAATGTATCCGCCAATCACCTGCTGCCGCCGGAACTTCAGTCCGAGCATCCGGCGGTCGCGCAGGAGTTCCCATGCGAGCGCTTCCGATGCGGTCGGGTGCTTGCGGAACTCCCTCGCCCGGGCCCGCTTGAAAAGGGTTACTCCTCGACGCCTGGCCATACAGACAGGTTGGGCCAGGGCTATGTATCCATGTCATCATCTGTCGACAGTGGCATCCCCGGGAAACGCGTTCCCCTCTCCCGCGCCGCGGGAGTGGGGACTGGGGTGTGGGAGGGGGCCCGACGGCCACCCAAAGTCGTGGGTAAGGACCTCCTCTCCCTCATTACCGTGGGGGGCAGGGGGGAGGGAAGTAGCCACCGCCTGCCCCCCTTGCTACCTTCCCGCGCGGCCGAACCGGCCCCAGACACCAGCCCGAGGTGGTGCGTGAAAATTGCCGTCTGTCTCAAGCGGGTCCCCGATACCACCGCCAAGCTGATGATCGCTGCCGGCGGCACGTCGATCGATGAAGCCGGGCTCAAATTCGTGCCCAATCCCTACGACGAATACGCACTGGAAGAGGCGCTCAAGCTGCGCGAGGCCGAGGGCGCCGGTGCCGCCGGGGAAACAGTGGTGGTCAGTCTGGGTGGCGACGCCACGCAAGAGACCATGCGGAGCGCGCTGGCCATGGGGATCGAGCGGGGGATCCACCTGCAGTCCAGCGGAAGCGTGGATGGGCTCGAGGTGGCACGCGCGCTCGCCGCAGAACTGAAGGCGGGTGATTTCGACCTGATCCTGGCCGGCAAGCTCGCGGTTGACGACTACAACCACCAGGTCGCGGTCATGGTCGCCGAGTTGCTGGAGATTCCCTGCATCACGGCGGTATCCCGCCTCACAATCAGTGGTTCCACCGTGAACGCGGAGCGGGAGATCGAGGGCGGCATCGAGGTCAGTACCTGCCAGCTTCCCGCTGTCATCACCTGCGACAAGGGGCTCAACAGCCCTCGGCTCCCATCGCTCAAGGGCATCATGGCCGCCAAGAAGAAGCCGCTCGAGGTAAAACCGGTGGTCCTCGGTGCGGGCACGGTCCGCGTGACCGGTCTGGCACTCCCACCCGATCGCAAGCCAGGCCGCATTGTCGGTGAGGGTGCCGAAGCGGTGGGGGAGCTGGTGCGGCTGCTCCGCGATGAAGCCAAGGTGCTGTGACCATGCCGATCATTCTTGCAGTCGCTGAACAGCGCGATGGCGCGCTCCGCAAAGTCTCCCTGGAAGTGCTCGCTGCCGCTCGCCAGCTCGCGGATGCGCTCGGTGGCACCGTGGATGCCATTCTCATCGGCGCCGGGGAGATCACCGGCGCCGGGGAACTCGGCCGATTCGGTGCAGATCGCGTCCTGCTGGCGCGACACCCGGATTTCGGCATGTACAGTCCGGATGGCTACGCGGCGACCGTCGCGGCGGCGGGACGCGGCGCCACCGCGATTCTTTTCGCCGCTACCGCGACCGGTCGTGATCTCGCCCCACGCGTGGCCGCCCGACTCGGTGTCGGGCTCGCGACCGACGTGACGACGCTTGGAGTTCAGGGTGGGAAGGTCTGTGCGACTCGGCCGGTGTACGGTGGCAAGGTGCTGCAGTCGGTGGTCCTGGAGGGAGCGCCGGCGATCGCTTCGCTGCGGCCCAACACGATGCAGGCGACGGAATCCGGCAAGGCCGGAATCATCGTGGAGCAGGCGGTGCCGGCATTTGTCGCCCGGGTGACGGTGACAGCGATCAAGGCCGCGGCGGTCGCGGCGCTGGATGTCGCCGAGGCGCCGGTGGTCATTTCCGGTGGGCGTGGGCTCAAGGAGCCGGCCCACTTTGCGCTGCTGGAGGAGCTTGCCGCGGCGTTCGGCAACGCCGCCGTCGGCGCCAGCCGGGCGGTGGTGGACGCCGGCTGGCGCGATCATGGGGCGCAGGTGGGGCAGACTGGCAAGACGGTAAGTCCGGGGCTCTATATCGCGGTTGGTATTTCCGGTGCCATCCAGCATCTCGCCGGCATGCGGACCTCCCGTATCATCGTCGCGATCAACCGCGACAAGGACGCCCCGATTTTCAAGGTGGCCGACTACGGCATCGTCGGTGACCTGTTTGAAATCGTCCCACGGCTCACCGCCGAGGTCCGGAGGCTCCGCTCCGAGTAACGATCGCGGTGCGAACCGGCAGGGGTGGCGGAATGCTGTATAGACGGTTATCTATATGCCAACCTGCGGGGGAGAAGACGTGACGCGACTGCAGCCGGGACAGTTTGACCGCATCGCGAAAGCGCTGGCAGACCCGCGTCGTTTCGAGATGCTGTCGGCGATCGCCGCGAAGGATGAACTGCCCTGTCGCACGCTGGTCGCAAAGTTCCCCGTGGCCCAGGCGACAGTCTCGCATCATCTCAAGGAATTGGTGGTCGCCGGGCTGGTGGATGAACGGCAGGAGGCCCAGAGCAAGTTCTTTCGTGCGCGCCGGGATGTGCTGGAGGCTTATTTCACGGAGTTGCGCGGCCGACTCGGTGGGGTCTGAAGCGAGTGGGAACTTTTTCGAGGTGGCAGGGGTTTTTGAGCAGTAGAATATCGATGTTTGTCTATACACCTATTCAATGAGGCGGTCATGTCGCGGTTACAGGGCAAGGTGGCGCTGGTCACCGGTGGTGGGTCGGGAATCGGTCGGGCCAGTGCGGTCGCGCTGGCGCAGGCGGGAGCCCGGGTGGTTGTGAGCGGCCGTCGGCTGGCGGCGCTGGAGCAGACGGTGAACGCGATCCGTGCGGCTGGCGGGGAAGCGCTCGCGGTTCAGGCCGATGTGACGAAGGCGGTCGAGGTGGAGGCACTGATCGAGACGACCCGCGCGAGCTTTGGCCGTCTCGACATCGCCTTCAACAATGCCGGCACCGAAGGCGCACCACGCCCGATCGTGGACGCGACCGAGGCCGAGTATGATGCGGTGTTTGATGCCAACGTGCGCGGTGTGTGGCTTTCGATGAAGTACCAGATCCCGGCGCTGCTCGCCAATGGTGGCGGGGCGATCATCAATAACGCCTCGATCGCCGGGGTGGTCGGTATGGCGGCGGCGCCGCTCTATGTGGCAAGCAAGCATGCCGTCATCGGGCTCACCAGCGCGGCGGCTCTGGCCTATGCCCGGCAGGGGATTCGGGTCAACGCCGTCAGTCCTGGCGCAATCGAGACGGATATGTTCGACCGCTTTACCGGTGGAAGCGCTGACGCCAAGAGCTGGATGGCGGATGGGCATCCGGTGGGACGGGTGGGGACCGCCGAAGAGATCGCCGGAGCGGTGGTGTTCCTGGCATCTGCCGAGTCATCGTTCGTGACGGGCCACAACCTGCTGGTCGATGGTGGGTATACGGTACAGTGAGGTGGCAGGCGGCAGACGGCAGGCGGCAGGCGGCAGGCGGTAGGCGGTAGGCGGTAGGCGGTAGGCGGTAGGCGGTAGGCGGTAGGCGGTAGGCGGTAGGCGGTAGGCGGTTTGAGGCAGGGAACTAATTCAATAGCTGGAAGTTCAAGGCTGACGGCTGACGGCTGACGACCATCACAACGAGGAACATCATGTCACACACAACGGAGCTGCAGGTCACGGACGCCACCTTTGCCGCCGAAGTCGAGCAGGCCCAAGGGCTGGTCCTGGTCGATTTCTGGGCCACCTGGTGCGGGCCCTGCCTGGCCATCGCGCCGGTGATCGAGCAGCTGGCCGAGGACTATCGCGGCCGGGTCAAAGTGCGCAAGCTCGATACCGATGCCAACCAGGCGACCGCCGCGCGGTTCGGCATCCGCTCGATTCCCACGATGGTGCTTTTCAAGGATGGGCAGAAGGTAGACACGGTCATCGGGGCGGATCCACGGCTGCGGGCCTTGCTCGATGCGAAGATCGCGGCGCACGCGGCGTAAGCTGCACTCGGGCAGCGTGGAGCAATTCCCCCGCTCCTGCCTGTGGACAGGAGTCCATGATGTTGTCACGGGTACGGGCCGACCGGTGGTCGGCCTTTACGCGCTGCTCCCACCCACCAGCCGCTGGATCCGCCGCACCCCTTCCACCACCGCTGCTTCCTCGGGACCAAAGGAGAACCGTACGTAGCTGCGAAAGCGTGACGGGCGCCCGCTCCGCCGCTTGCCCGGGTTGATGTCGAAGAATTCGCCGGGGACGCAGATCACCTTCTCCTTGAGCGCGGCCTTGAAGAAGGACATGCCGTCGTTGAGTCCCTCCGGCAGTGCCGAGAGATCGGCCCAGCAATAGAAGGTCCCTTCCGGGGTCAGGTCGAGTCGCATGCCGGCCGCCTCCAGCCCCGCCTGCAGGATGTCGCGCTTGCGGCGGAAGGCGGCGTGGATCGCCGCGGTCTCGGCCCGCACGATCTCCGGTGCGAGCAGCGGCACGGCGCTTCGCTGCAGCGGCTTGCTGCCGCCGCCATCCAGGAATGAGCCGGTGCTGGAAGCCGCATCAATCACCGCGCGCGGGCCCACGATCCAGGTGCAGCGCCATCCGGGATAACGCCAGTTCTTTGTCAGGCCGTCGAACAGGACGATCGGATCCCGGTCCACGTCCTCCACGTAGGCTGCGGCGGAGACCATTCCGCCCGGTGCGCCACTCCAGATGTAGTGGGAGTAGAACTCGTCGAACAGCAGCGTGCACTGCAACTCCCGCGCGGTCTGGACCCAGCGCTCCAGCACCTCACCCTGCAGCACCCGCCCGGTGGGGTTGTTCGGGTTGGAAAGCAGCACCGCGGTCAGGCCGCGGCCGGTGATCTCGCGCCGCAGTTCCTCGATCGGGAAGTCGTAGCCGCGGGCGCTGTCGAGCAGGATCGGAATCGCCGTGAAGAGCTTGAAGATGTCGAGCAGCTCCTCATACGCCGTGTAGTCCGGCAGGAAGTGGCCGAGGTTGATCTCTCCCAGCGCCGCAACGGCGCGGGTCAGCGAGGCGCGCCCGCCGCCGCAGATACAGACATTGCGCTCGGTGTACTGCGAGGCCTTTCCCTGCCGATAAAAGGTGTTGTAGAGCGCGGCAACGGCCTGGCGCAGCTCCGGGATTCCCGGGACCGGAGCATACTCCTGATCGTCGAGGGCGATCGTGATGTCCTGGATGCGGGCCGGCGCACCGGGGAGCGGGCCCGTCTCCGGCATCCCCTGGCCGAGGTTACACCAGTCGGGATGACCATAGCGATAGCCGTGGCGGGCGGCCTCGGCCATGACGTAGATGACACCGGTGAAGGGGACGGGCCGGAACCCCGGAATCTGTGGTGCCTGCATCGTCGCTCGCTGTGCGGTGTGCGATGGTCGGGGTGAAAAACCCGGGTTTGGCTCTGGTGCCCGGGTATGTGGCCGTCACAGAGTCCGCTGAACCGATTTCTCGTACGGCGCTCAAGTATAGTGGGCTATGGGCGGGGGATGAGCTTGGGTACGCGGCTCCGATAGGCGGTGTACGCCGGGAAGCGGCGGGTGAGCCAGCGCTCTTCGGCGGCCGCCTTGCGATCAAAGAACGCAAGTGCGACCAGTCCGCTCACGATGCCGACGCCAGCGTTGGTCATTCCCCACGCCGACCCCCAGAGCAGCAGGACGATGCCCAGGTAGAGCGGATGACGCACCACCCGATACGCGCCACGCTCGACCAGGACGCCTGCGGCTAGCGGCTCCGTGCCCGGGGTGAGATTCGGTCCCAGTGACCGGGCGCCCCAGATTGCCATCAGCGCTCCGCCGAACCACGGGACGACCGCCAGCATCCGCCACGGAGGGGGCGCGGGTGAGAAGAAGGGGGCGATCCCGGCGTCGGGTGGAAGGAGAGTATGCAGGAGCGGCACCCCGCCGAGGATCGCCGCGAACAGGATGAACTGCCCCCAGACCCAGGGGTCGCGTACCGCTCTATGCAGGTCCATGAATCTCCATTCCCGGTTGTCGCCGGCCGGCTTCGTGACCTACTATTGTGGATCTCGTCCCGCCGTTTTCAAGGAGTCTGCCCGCGTGACCCCAATCCTACCGCGCCGCCACCAGCCGGCGCTGCCGCTCGACCGCCTGATTCTCACCGCCGCTCCCGCCGCCGACGCGCTGGAGATGGATGTGCTGTTTGTCGGCGCGGGGCCGGCGGGTCTGGCTGGCGCCATCGCCCTGGCCCGCCAGGCCAAGGCGGATCCAGCCATGGGCGAACTCTCGATCGGTGTGCTGGAGAAGGCCGGCAGCCTGGGCGAGCACAATCTCTCCGGCGCCGTGATCAATCCGCGGGCGCTGCGCGAGCTCTTTCCCGAACTTACGGACAAGGATTTTCCCTTCCGTCAGCCGGTGGCCGGTGAGGCGGTGTACTACCTCACCGAGGGCCGCGCCCAGCGGCTGCCCACACCGCCGACGATGCACAACAGCGGATTCTACACTGCCTCGCTCTGCGAAGTAGTGCGCTGGCTGGGTGAGCAGGCCGAGGCGCTCGGGGTGAATCTGTTTGCCGGATTCCCGGCGGATGCCCTGCTGGTCGAGGGCCGGGCGGTGCGGGGCGTGCGAACGACCCCAAGCGGGCTGGGCCGGGATGGAACACCGGGAGACAGTTTTCAGCCGGCGACCGACATCACTGCCAGGATCACCGTGCTGACCGAGGGCACCCGTGGCACACTGGCCCAGGCCTGGCGCGAATGGCAGGGAGTGACATCGCCCAACCCGCAGATCTTTGCGCTCGGCGTCAAGGAAGTCTGGCGAGTCCGCAAGCCGCTCGACCGGGTCATCCACACGCTCGGGTGGCCGTTGCCGTCGTCCGCGTTCGGCGGGAGCTGGATGTACCCGCTTGGTCCCGAAATGATTTCGCTCGGCCTGGTGGTAGGCCTCGATTATCGCGAGGCCTCGCTCGATGTGCATGCGCTGCTGCAGCGGCTCAAGCAGCATCCGCTGGTCCGGCCGTATCTCGAGGGCGGGGAGCTGCTGGAGTGGGGCGCCAAGACGATCCCCGAGGGGGGCTACTACGCCCTGCCGGAACGCCGCTCCGGCGCCGGACTGCTGCTGGCGGGCGACACCGTCGGATTCGTCGACGTGCCGTCGCTCAAGGGCATTCACTACGCCATGCAGTCCGGGATGTACGCGGCGCGCGCGGCGTTCGAGGCGCTGAAGGGCGGCGACACGAGCGCGGCGGCGCTGGCGAGCTATGACCGGATGGTCAATGAGAGCTACATCGTGAGTGACATGTACCGCACCCGCAACATGCGACTGGCGTTCAAGGATGGTTTCCTTGCCGGCGCGGTGAAGGCAGGGCTCATGACCCTGAGCGGTGGTCGCTTTCCCGGCGGCCGGATCGAGATGCACGAGGATGCCGAGCAGCGCCGCACCGTGGACCCGCCGGGTGCCACGAACGCGGCACCGGGGCTCAGCAAGCTCGACGCAGTGTTCAAGTCAGGCAACGCGACCCGCGACACGGTTCCGCAGCACCTGCTGGTGGGCAGCGACATCTCCCCCGAGCTGGCGGATTTCTACTCCCACCTCTGTCCAGCCGGGGTCTACGAGCGGGTGGGCGACAGCTTGAAGGTGAACGCGCCAAACTGCATTGACTGCAAGGCCACCGACGTGCTCGGCCCCCGGTGGACGCCGCGGGAAGGTGGCAGCGGCCCGAAGTACCGGCTCATGTAATGCAATGAGCCTCGGCTACGAGCACTCCCGACGGAAATCCCGCGCCATCAGCGGCACGGAGTTCCTGGCCGCGCCGCCGGGCCAGCCGCTCTGGCGCCGGCTCCTGGCGCCGCCGGACCCGCTGCACCTGGATGCAGGGGCCGAGGGAGAGCGCATCGTCGCGCGGGTGCGCACTATTCTCGTCGTGCTGCTGCTGCCGATCCCGCTCATCAATCTGCTGCTGGACCAGGATCGTGTGCCCGGGCTCGTCGGGCTCGGCGTCAATCTCACCGCGCTCGGCATCGCGCTTGGTGTGCAGCAGGCGCTGCGCCGTGATTTCTACCGGCCCTGGCTCGGCCTGGCGACGAGCCTGCTCGATGTGAGCCTCGTCGGGTGCGGGCTGGGTGCCTTCATGCTGCTTGGCCAGCCGATCACGACAGTCAACAGCCGGCTGCTGTTCGAGGTCTATTTCGTCGCCATCGGGGCGACCGCCCTGCGGTTCGACACCCGGATCAGCATGGCCGCCGGCGCGATGGCCGTCGTGCAGTACCTGGTGCTGGTGCTTCTGGCCTCGTCGATCTTCGACCTCCACGACCCCGCGCTCACCTCGACCTCCTACGGGACGTTCGACTGGGCGACGCAGCTCTCGCGCCTGGTGCTGCTGGTGGTCATGACCATGCTGGCGGTGGCCATCGTGCGGCGCAGTCAGCGGCTGCGGCGCCAGTCCCGCAGCGACCGGCTCACCGGATTGCCCAACCGGAGCTTCTTCGACGAGCGGGTGCTGGCGGAGCTCTCGCGGGCCCGGCGCTACGGGGAGCCGGTGGCGCTTGCCATGATCGACGTCGACCACTTCAAGCAGTTCAACGACGCGTGGGGGCATGCGGCGGGCGACGTCGCCTTGCGCGCGGTGGCTCGCGCCATCGAGGCCTCGGTGCGGCAGAGCGATCTCGTCGTCCGCTACGGCGGTGAGGAGTTCGTGGCGCTCTTTCCCGGCATGGATGCGGCCGATGCCATGGCCCGGGTGGAGGGGATCCGGGCTGCGGTTGCCGCGCTGCCGATCGGGCTGCCGCGGCGGTCGGATGTGGTCTGGATCACCATCAGCGTCGGGCTGGCCGTCCTGGGCGACGACGGGACCGAGGCAGAAGACCTGCTCGACCGGGCGGATGCAAGGCTGTTCCGCGCCAAACAGGGGGGCCGCAACCGGGTGGTGGGCATAGCGGGGGTGCCTCGAACTTCAGGCGCCGTGCTCCGGGCCAGCGGGGAACAGGAAGAAGAACCCCAAGTCATTTAACGACATGCAGCTGGCCAGGTGACCGGGGGCACAGCCTCCAATCCCACGGCTTCCCGCTTTCCTCCCTTCCATTCTCGCTCTCCTCTGGTGGTGGCCCGGTTTTTCCACTCTGGTGCCCATCCAAGAGGCCCCAATGACACTCGATTCTCCCGTTGGTTCACTCCCGATTGCCCCCGGCTTGGTCCGATGGGCTCCGCGTCCGCGCTGGTACCGCCCTGCTGGCCTGGCGGTTGTCGCGCTGCTCGCCGCCTGCGGTGGGGACTCGAAGTCGCCCTCCGGCCCGACAGGCGGAGCACACCTGAGCTTCACTATCGCCGGCCTGCCGACCGGAGCGTCTGCGCGCGTGAGCGTGAGCGGACCTGGTGGGTATACCGCCCAGATCACCGGATCCAGGATGCTCGGGGGCCTCGCTGCCGGCACCTACACCGTCGGGGCGGGGTACGTCACCGCCCAGAGCCAGACGTGGAGCGCGTCGGTGTCCACCGGAAGCGTGACGGTGGCGACGGGGGATACCGCGGCCGTCGCCGTGACATACACCGGTGGCCCCCCGCCCAGCACAGACCTGCGGGTGTCTGGCGTGCAACTCATTCAGAGCACCCAGCGCGCCGACGGCACCGTCCCGATGATCGCGGGGCGCGATGCGCTGCTGCGCGTCTTCGTGACGGCGAATTCGGCGAACTCGCTCGCGCCCGCCATCCGGGTGCGGCTCTACCAGAGTGCAACCCAGGTGGACTCGCTCGATGTGACTTCGCCGGGCGCCTCGACACCGACGGTGGTCGATACCGCAAACCTCGCGACGTCGTGGAACGTGCTGATTCCTGGCGCGCGGGTCGCCGCCGGCATGGCGTATCGGGTGGAGGTGGACCCGGGCGACCAGCTCGCGGAAACAGATGAAGGCAACAATCGCTTCCCCGGCGGCACGACCACGAGTGCGGTGACGGTGCAGACCGTGCCCGCGCTGGGGATCACCTTTGTGCCGGTGCGGCAGTCCGCCAACAACACCACGGGTGCCGTCAGCGGCGCCAACAAGGACGCCCTCGCCGAGACCACGAAGCGGATGATGCCGCTCGGCGTGGTCAGCGTAGCGGTGCATGCCATCTACACTACCAGTGCTCCGGTTCTGGATGCCAACGACAACAACGGCGGTTGGGGCCAGATCCTGAGCGAGATGTATGCGCTGCGCTCGGCGGATGGCAGCGGAGATGAGTACGTCGGCATCGTGCCGACCACCTACGGCGGTGGGATCGCCGGACTGGGCTATATCGGGGCACCGGCCGCAGTGTCGTGGGACAAGGCCTCGAGCGCGCCGGGCGTGATCGCCCACGAGCTGGGGCACAACTTCGGCCGCAATCATGCCCCGTGCGGAGGTCCCAGTGGTCCGGACCCCGCCTACCCCTACGCGAACGCGTCGATCGGTACATGGGGGCTCGATCTGCCGGCGCTGCAACTCAAGTCGCCCGGCACGTTCGTGGACCTGATGAGCTACTGCAATCCCGACTGGATCAGCGACTACAACTACAGCGCGATCCTCGGCTACCGCGGCCCCGGGCCGGGGGTGGCGTCCGCCACGGCGCCGGCGCGTCCCGGACTGCTGGTCTGGGGGCGCATTCGCGACGGTATCGTCACTCTGGAACCGTCCTTCACCGTCACGGCACCGGTGCAGCTGCCGGCACGGCCGGGCAGTAACCGGATCGAGGGATTCACCGCGTCCGGCCGCCGCGTCTTCAGCCTGTCGTTCGACGCCGAGATGGTGGCCGATCTGCCGGGCGGTGGGGAGCAGCACTTTGCCTTTGTGCTGCCGCTGGATGATGCGGAGCGGGCCAGTCTCTCGCGAGTGCAGCTGACGGCGCGCGGGCTCACCGCGCTGCGTTCCAGCCCGGCAGCCATTCGCGCTCCCGCAGCGGCGCCGAGCAGCCGGCGGCTGGCCTCGGGAGTGGTGGAGCTGCGGTGGGATGCCGCCTTTCCGATGGCGCTGGTGCGGGATGCCGCGACGGGGGAGATTCTCAGCTTTGCCCGTGGTGGTGTGGCGCAGGTCACCGCTCCGCGAGGGGTGGTACGGTTAGATCTCTCTTCAGGGGTCGCCAGTCTCCCGGGGGTGACACTCGGGGTGCCCTGACCAGGACAGGGCGACACTGATGATCCTCAGAAGGGGCGGCCGCTACCGCCCCTTCGTTTTTTCACAGGGGCACTGCTCTCGGGAGTTGCCGGGTTTTCAGCGGGGGAATGGCCCCGCATTGTGATGCCGGGATCCTTCGGTGGTCTGATTCGCTGACCGTGACCGCGACCTGCCTCGGGGGAGTGGCTGGGGAGCTAGCGCGACCGGGGGGCAGCGAGTGGAGTCGGCGGCCTGGGGCGCCTGTTCTTCAGCGACCGGTTCAGCCCACCGGTCAGCTGCCCCGCACGGGTGGCAAATCCGTTCAGCAGCTGCCACTCGTCGGCATCGATGATGGCGACATCCCGGGCAAGGAGCACCAGATAGGTGACCTCCGCGATGGCCCCGAGCGACTGCAGGACATAGCGTTCACGCTCGCGGGCCCCAGCCCGCGCGGCGCCCTCCATGAGACTGACCGCGGCCCGGCAGGACGCGGAGCGGACCCGATCGATAAGTTCGGCGCCGTCGGGCAGGGGCCAGTTCCGGGTCGACCGGTAGATGACGAGCGCCAGCTCATGGCAGGCGCGCCAGGCGTCCAGGCGTTCGTAGGGCGGTTCCGCCGGTGGGGTCGTGTGCATGCCGACACGGTGGGCAATCAGGCTGCTGCCTGTTGTACCGAATCGCTGCAGGGAGGCGCAATCGAACGCCGGTCTTGTGGCTGGAGGAGACCTACTGCAGCTTCGGGTTGGCGCCCCGGCGAGCCGCGTGATCTGCTGGAGGATCCGTCCGACGTGTGGCGCCAGGCGATAACGGCGCCCGCCGTGCACCGTTCAACTGTCGAGCTTCCCATCATTCATCTGAGACTGCCGTGACCGAAGCACTATCCCAGGGCGCCTCGGATCCGATGGAAGCGGACCTGGCCGGGCTGCTGCATCGCGCCAACGGTTCCGACCCCGCGGCCGCCGACCAGCTCTTTGCCCTGCTGTACGGCGAGCTGCACCGCCTGGCGGAACGGCACCTCCGGCGCGGCAGCGCCGGCCTCACGCTCGGCACGACGACGCTGGTTCACGAGGCGTATCTCAGCATGGCCGGGAAGAGCGATATCGCCTTTCCCGATCGGGAGCGGTTCTTCGCCTATGCCTCGCGCGCCATGCGCGGCCTGGTGATCGACTACGCCCGGCGGCGCTGCGCCAAGAAGCGCGGGCGTCAGTTCGAGATCACCCTCACCGAGGATGTAAGCCAGGCCGGTGGGGCCGTCGAGGACACCACCGACCTCCCCGCGCTCGGCGATGCGCTCACCGAGCTTGCCACACTGGATCCGAAGCTCGCGGAACTGGTCGACCTGCACTTCTTCGGCGGGTTCTCGCTGGTGGAGATCGCGGAGTTTCGCGGGGTGGCGGAACGGACGGTGCAGCGCGACTGGCGCAAGGCGCGGATGCTGCTGCACCAGTCGCTTCGCTCGGAGCGTCGGGCGGATGCCGTCAACCATGCCCCCGAGGTGCGCTAGCGCTGGAGGCGCTTGACCAGCGCGGCTGCCTCGTGAGTCAGCGGATGCGCGTCCCCCGCGCCGAAGCGGAGCGCCACCATCGCTCGCGCAAGGGCCGAGCGAGCACCGATGCTGTCGTCCTCTGCTAGCAGCGCCTTGGCCTCCAGGAGCCGCGCCGCTCCGACGTCCGCACTCTCCATCTCCGCCAGCGAATCCGTCGCCGCCTCTCGGGCGATAATGCGCGCCAGCTCGAGTGTCTGGACCGTATCTCCGACTGCCAGCGCGCTCCGTCCAGCCATCAGCGCCACGGGCCGGAGGCGTCGTTGCCGTTTTCCTTCGAAGTACCCGTGTCTCTTGAGCGTGGCCTGGAACCGCACCAGAGCCGCCGCCGAGTCCCCGCGGGCCAGCGCGAGCATGCCGTCCAGGGCGTCGATGTCGGGCACCACATCGTCGGTATCGAGGACGTGCGGATAGATGGTGATGATGTGGGCCAGTCGGCTGCGCAGCTGCGGCACCCCGGACAGGTGGCCGAGGCCGATTTGGGCGCGGGCTAACCCGTAGAGGCCCCGGCCCTCCCAGTAGAGATTGGTGTCCCGCACCGCCTGCGTGACCACGACCCCGAAGTAGCGCTCGGCGGAGTCGGTATGTCCCTGGGTCAGGGCCGCTTCGGCGTAGTGTATCAGCGGTTGCCAGGCGATCGGGCCGGTGGGATCGCCGCGGGTCGTCCGGATCAGCACCTCGTGCAGAATCGCCTCCGACCTCGCGGTCTCGCCAAGCGTGCGAAGGGTGAGGGCGAGGTTGTGCTGCATGATGGCCCGGGAGAGCATCCCGCTGCGGCCGCTGCTGTCCATCGCGGTGATCGCGCGCTGATACGTCAACACGGCCTCACGCAACCGGTCTTCCGCGTCCAGCGCGCCTGCGAGGGTGGCCAGGAGATTGAAGTAGAAACCGTCTCGGGTCTCGCCGAGGCTGTCCATGATGCCGACGGCCCGGGTGGCGGCGGCGATCGCCTCCTCGCTCCGCGCCGTCTCCCCTGCGAGGTCGGCGCGGACCGCCAGGCAGGTGGCCTGGGCGCGTGGTTCCGCTGTGACGGACCGGAGCGATTCAACCGCTTCCAATCCGGCCCATGCCTCAGGGTAGCGTCCTTCCATGCGGTAGTTGTCCGCCATAAGGCAGCGGATGGCCGGCAGCTCGCCGGCGCCGTGCCCGGCAAGGGCCAGGGACTCCGCCCGGACGAGCAGCAGCTGTCGCACCTTCGTGTCGCCCAGTCCGGCGTAGTTCGAGGCGAGTTGGAGGAGAATCGGCGTGAGCAGTCGTGGCTCACCGGCGTACTGCCGTTCCAGCACCTCGCGTCCGGCGTCGAGAATCTGCCGCATCGTCATCGGCTCGTCGCCCACCTCCGAGAGCAGCACGCTCTGAAACTCGACCTGGGCATCGGCCCGCTGGCCAGCCTCCCGGGCAACATCGCGCTGCAGCCTCGCCCCGCGCATCTGAACGATGGAGAAGATCGTCGCCGCGATCAGTCCCACCGTGGTCAGCAGCCCGGCGATCACCGCGGCCCGATTCCGCGCCGCGAACCGGCCAAGCCGATACCCCAACGATTGCGGCCTGGCACTTACCGGTTCCCGCCGCAGGTAGCGCTCAAGGTCGTCACCGAATGCCGCCACCGTCTGGTAGCGCTCGCCCGGTGCCTTGCGCAGTGCCTTGGCCAGGATGGTGTCGAGGTCGCCCACGCCGAGTCGCGCCGGCTCCGCCTCCAGCAGGGCCGTCACACACTCGGCCGGTGTCCGCGCTCCCTCCGCGGTCGGGTGCCGGCCCGACAGGAGCAGGTACAACAGAACGCCGAGGGCGTAGACGTCCGTCGCCGTCGTCAGGTCGGCTCCCTGGACCTGTTCGGGGGCGGCGAAATGCGGCGTGAAGATGCGGCCGCCCGCGGCGGTCAGCAGCGACCGGTCATTCACCGATTCGACATCGATCAGCTTGGCGATGCCGAAGTCGAGCAGCTTCACCGTGCCATCGGTGGTGACGAAGATGTTCGACGGTTTGAGGTCGCGATGGACAATCAGATTGGCGTGGGCGTGGCCGACGGCGGCGAGGACCTGCAGGAAGAGCCGGAGCAGCGCCGCTTGCGGCAACTTCCGTTCGCGGACGTAGAGGTCGATCGGCTGACCGTCGACGTACTCCAGCACCAGGTAGGGCTGGCCCGCCGGGCTCACTCCGGCATCGAGCAGCCGGGCGATGCCGGGATGCGCCAGCCGCGCCAGCACCGAGCCTTCCCGGCGGAAGCGCTCCTGCCCGGTCGCGCTGACCAGCGCGAGGTTGAGCAGCTTGACCGCGGCCTGGCCCTCGAAACGTCCATCGGCACGCTGCGCCAGCCAGACCGTGCCCATGCCGCCCTGGCCCAGCTGACGTTCGAGCCGGTAGGCCCCGAGCTCGAGTCCGGCCAGACTGACGCCCCGGACTCCGGTGAGGAAGCCGCTCCGGTCCGCCGCAGCCTCCTCCGCCAGGAATGCCTCGACGTCCGCGGCCAGGTCGGGGGAGCTGACGGACAGCTCCGCGAGCCAGCGGCTCCGCGCCTCCGGCGCCAATTCCAGCGCCTGGTCGAGGAGCGGTTCGAGGGTCTGCCAGTTGCTCCGGGGGAGCGGGTTCATGAATGTCCGGATGCTGGAGAGCGGGGTGGGAATCAGCCGTCAGCCGTCAGCTGTCAGCCATCAGCCGTCAGCCGTCAGCCGTCGCCAGCCGTCAGCCGTCAGCCGTCAGCCGTCAGCCGTCAGCTCTCAGCCGTCAGCTCTCAGCCGTCAGCTCTCAGCCGTCAGCTATCAGCCGTCAGTCTGTACCCCCTAGATCGGAAAGTCGGGTCCGACCCCGCCACGACGGCACCATGTCGGGGTTGCCGGTCCGATTGCGATGTATCAACTGGAGGGATCGCTCCCAGCGCATTGGAGCCTGAGGCAAGGCTACCCGCTGCGCGGGGCAGCGGCAAGATGGCGCGAGAAACTTGCGCCAGATGCGGCGTATCTCCCTGACACACTCTACCTCGCGCGACCAGAAATACCGCTCTGCTCCTACACCCCAGAGGACTTTATGAAGCGCACGATCATCGGCTCGCGGTTGTTCGCTGGACTCGGCGTGGTGGGGCTCGCCCTCGCCGGATGCAGTAGCCCTGACGCCGACACGCCGATGGGCGGAAGCGCCACGGGACCGCGGGCCGTATCGCAGGGGCTGGTCGACACGGTGCGCATGCTGGCGGCGAGCCGGCAGGTCACCCCGCTTCCCGCCGCGCCGCCGGTCCGAATCGCGCTGGTCAACCTCGGGCAGGCGCTCGCGTTCGACAAGGTACTGTCGGGCAACCGGGACATCTCCTGCATGACCTGCCACCTGCCGGCGCTCGGCACGGGTGACGGGCGGAGCCTGTCGATCGGCCAGGGCGCCACCGGGGTCGGTACTGGCCGGGTCCACCCGCTCGGGCTGTTCATCCCCCGGAACGCGCCGCCGCTCTTCAATCTCGGTGCCATGAAGTCGCTGTTCTGGGATGGCCGGGTCTCGACGGATTCCCTCGGCAGCTTTCACTCGCCCGCGGGAAAAAAGCTCACGCCGGCGATGACCCGGGTGTTCGAGTTCGGGGCAACCTCCGCGCTTCCGCTGTTCCCGGTGCTCTCCCGGGAGGAGATGCGGGCCTTCAGCGGCAATGAGCTGGCGGCGATCCCCGACGGCGACATGTCGGCAGTCTGGGCCGGCCTGATGCGGCGCCTGGGGGCAATTCCCGAGTACCGCCAGATGTTCGAGGCGGCCTATCCCGGCACCCGGTTCAACTCGATGACGTTTGCGCATGCGAGCAACGCCATCGCGGGGTTCTTCACCGCGAAGCTGGCATTCGATCACTCGCCGTGGGATCAGTTCCTGGCGGGACAGGATAACGCCCTCACCCAGGAACAGCTGGTGGGTGCGCAGACCTTTCTCACGCTGAAGTGCTCCATCTGCCACAACGGTCCCGCCTTCAGCGACAACCAGTTCCACAACGTCGCCGTGGCGCAGTTCGGCCCGGGAAAGGGGAAGGGGTCGGGCAAGAACGACGATTTTGGACGCTTCGCCGAGGAGGACCGGCCCGCGCTGAGGTACGCCTTCCGGACCCCCGGGCTGCGCAACGTGGTGCTGACCGCGCCGTACGGTCACGACGGCGCGATCATGGACCTGCGCGAGTTCATCGCCCACTACAGCGAATCCGACCTGAAGCTGCGTGCCTTCGATCCGATGTCGCTCGAGCCCCTGCTGCAGGGCACCATGGTCAATAACATCGATCAGATTCTGTCGACCCGCGATACGCTGCTGACCGGCGTCGTGATTCCCGATGTGATGGTCGATCAGCTGACCACGTTCATGGGCGCGCTCACCGACGACCCCGCCAACTACCCGAGCATCGTCCCGGCCCGGGTGCCCAGCGGACTGCCGATCGACAACCCGTAGACGGGCGCCCTCCTGAGACGCAGTGTGAATGCAAACGGGGACGCACGGTGGTGCGTCCCCGTCTGTATTGGCCCTCTCCCATGGCCAGGTCCACCGGGCCGGCTGCCCAACCTCGGGAGCCTATACCTCGCCATCAACTCCCTCGCCGCTTGCCCGGCGCTGGTGAGGCACCGAGCCTCTAGGGCTGAGTGATGCGGGTCAGACTGTAGATCTCGGGGCTGCCGATCACTGTGACCCCGCGAACCAGCCCGACACCCGGGCAATGGAATTTGTTGTCCAGCACGCCGGGCGCCAGCGGCGTGAATTCCTCGGTCCTGAGGCAGCCCGTGAGGGTGCCGAACGGCACGCGCACCGTGGCGTCGAGACTGACCACCTTCATCTGGTCCTCGGCGACTCCCACCGCAAGCTCCTGCTGATAGGTCTTTCCCTTCTGCGGAGCCGCCGGCATGATGATGCCGGGGATCGCCCCAGCCACGCCCGCTTCCCATGAGCCGAGGTGACCAATAATCTGCCCGTGATCGAGCTGGGTGACGTCCTCCCCGAAGTACCAGACATTGCCCCGACGATCCTCGGCGTACCAGTCGAAGGTGTCTTCCACCAGGTCGCCATCGTTCCACACCTGGTCGTGCACCACGATGGTGGTTACCCCGATGATCACCTTGGTGCTGTTGGTCACGGTCATCAGGCCGGTTGTCGGTACGCCGTCATCTTCCCCCGTGTAGTAGAAGGAGGTTCCGGGGATCAGCGGAAAGAGTCGGTTCCGGCTGCCGCCCGGAAAATTGCCGGGGTTGATCGGCTCGGCTGCCGATGGGGTGCGATCCGCTGCGGCGGAATCCGCCCCGGTGAGGAACGAGAGTGCCGGGTCCGAGGTCGGGCTCTGGCAGGCGACAAGCAGGCAGAGCGCCAGGGCGAGCGTGCGGGGTGAGCGCGGGGAGTGCATGGAATCCTCTGGGGTGAATGAGAGACTGGGCCAGCAACGGTTGCGAGGTCATCGACGGAACCCGGGCCGGGCAATGTCTCTCCCCTCCCCCGCCGACTCCTGGCGATGGAACAGGTGATTGTGAATCTTGTGACAGGAGGTCGTTGGGCGGAGCGAGGGCGAGGTCGATGCCGCGCTGCTGCGTATCTCACCGAAGGTGACGCAGTTGCCACCGCGGGCGGTGGCGCTCGCGTGCTGCCTGGGGAACCGGAGGAAGGGAGGTGTGTCGGGGGCAGGATCTGCGGGCTCAATCGCCGCAAGCGCTCAGGCTCTCAGCGCAGCAGATCCTCCAGCCGCACCGAGGTGTCGGTCTTGTCGTCGCGGTACTTGACGATCACCGGCGCGTAGAGCGAGAGGCCGAGCGCCTGGCCCGGTCCCGAACTGATGGGCCGACTGCCCGGTACCACGACGGCACCGGCAGGAATCTCGAGTGGCCGGTCGCCCTCCCGGCGATAGGAGGTGTTGCGCACCAGGTCGAAGACGATCGTCCCGCCGCTGAGGATGGTACCGGGGGCGAGCACCGCGCGCTCCCGCACGATTGTCCCTTCGTAGACGCCCCCGTTGCCGCCCACCAGGACGTCATCCTCGATAATCACCGGCAGGGCGCCGACCGGCTCGAGCACGCCGCCGATCTGCACCCCCGCCGAGAGATGCACCCGCTTGCCGATCTGTGCGCACGAGCCGACCAGCGCATGGCTGTCCACCATCGTGCCGCTGTCGATGTACGCCCCGGCGTTCACGAAGGCAGGTGGCAGGATCACCGTGCCGGGGGCGATGTAGCAGCCGTCGCGGATACTGGTGCCACCTGGCACGATGCGGATTCCATCGGCCAGGCCGACCGACCGCAGTGGCCAGGTGTCCTTGTCGTAGAACGGGAACGGCCCGCCTTCAGCCATCGGTCGGATGCGTCCCAGCCGGAAGCCGAGCAGGATGCCGGCTTTCACCCAGGCATTGGCATGCCAGGCGCCGTGAGCGTCGCGCTCCGCCGAGCGAATGGTTCCGGCGTTGAGTCCATCCCTGAGTCGCTGAAAGGCCACGAGCGCCTCGGCTTCCTCACCGACCGGCACCGCGGCCGCGAACCGCAGGATGGCAGCTTCCAGTGCGTCGCTCATCGGCTGCCCGCCGCGGTGGTGACATCGACGCCGGCCTCACGCAATGCAGCCAGCAGTGGCGCCCGGCGGCTCTCCGAGAGCGGGACGAGCGGCAACCGCAGGACATTCTCGATCCGGCCCATCGCGGCCAGCGCCGCCTTGACCGGCCCCGGGTTGGTCTCGAGGAAGTTGGCCTCCAGCAGCGGCAGGACGAGGTAGAGGATGTCGCGCGCCTCCGCGATCCGCCCGCGCAGGCAGTGCCGCACCAGCGTGCTCATCAGCTTGGGAATCTCGTTCGAGGCGACCGAGATCAGTCCGCCGCCACCCGCCGCGATGATGGCCAGCGTCATCCAGTCCTCGCCGGAGAGGACGGCAAATCCTTCGGGACGCCCGAGCAGCAGGTGCTGCACCTGCGCCAGATCGCCGGACGATTCCTTGATGCCGATGATGTTGGGATGCGCCGACAGTTTCAGCACCGTCTCGGGCCGCAGGTTGCAGCCGGTGCGGCCCGGCACATTGTAAAGACAGACCGGCACCGTCGCGGCGTCGGCGATGGCGGTGAAGTGGCGGACCAGACCCTCCGGCGTCGGCCGGTTGTAGTAGGGTGTCGCGCTGAGCAGCCAGGTGACGCCGAGTCCGCTGACGCGGCGGGCTTCCTCGACGGCGAGGCGGGTGTCGTTGTGGGTTGCACCGGCCATGACCGGGACGCGCCCGCGGGCGGTGGCGACGACGGTGCTGACGACGCGCTCGCGTTCCTCTGTGCTCAGGGTTGCCGCCTCACCGGTACTGCCGCAGGGCACGAGGAAGTCGATGCCCTCCTCGATTTGCCACTCGACCAGCCGCTGCAGCGCAGGCAGATCGAGCTCGCCCGCCGGCGTGAACGGGGTGACAAGCGCCGTGCCGCACCCTCCGAGAATCGTCATGCGTCCTCCCCGAACAGCATCTGGTCCAGTGTAAAGACGCCGGTGCGTCCCTGCAGCCACTCGGCGGCGTTCAGGGCCCCCGCCGCGAAGACGTCGCGGCTGCGCACCTCGTGTGTCAGGCGAATGGTCTCGAACGCGGTGTCGTACACCACCTCATGCGTGCCGGCAGCGAATCCCGCCCGGGTGCTGCTAATGGGAAACTCGCGTGCGGCGTCGCCCTGGCGCAGCCGCTCCCGCAGCAGGAGCGCGGTGCCAGAGGGGGCATCCCGCTTGGCGGCGTGGTGGAAGTCGGTGACATAGGCCGCGAACTCCGGCCGTCCCGCGAACCGGCGGGCCAGGTCTTCCGCCACGCGCAGGAAGAGCTGAACGCCGGGCGAGAAGTTGGCGCTGTGCAATAGTGCGCCGTCACTGGCCTCGAAGGCGTGGCAAACCGCGGGCAGCGCATCGCTCCAGCCGGTCGTCCCCGTCACCACACGTGCACCCAACCGTGCGAGCGCCAGGAGGTTGCCGACGGCGGCCTCCGGCCGGGTGAACTCGAGCACCACATCGGCACCGGCGAGGCGGTCCATGGTGAGCGTCCGGCCCTCACGCTGGTCCTGGCCGTTTACCGTCGCCACGACGATGTGGCCCCGCTCGGCCGCGAGGCGGGCGATGGCCTGGCCCATCCTGCCGTAACCGATGAGGGCAAGCTTCATCGCGGCACATAACCCCGTTGCACCAGCAACTCGGCATTCTGCAACGCCGCGCCGGCGGCGCCCCGGATCGTGTTATGACAGAGTAGTACGAGGCGGAGGTCGAGCAGGGTGCAGGGCCTCACCCGTCCCACGGTCACGGTCATCCCCGCGCCGCGATCGATGTCGAGCCGGCTCTGCGGCCGGTCCGCTCGCACGTCGTACTCCACCGGGCGGGCCGGGGTCGAGGGCAGATCGGCGATACCGGCGGGCGCGCGGAAGTCGTTCAGCGCCGTGATGGCCTGCTCCGGCGTCACCCGTCGACTGAAGCCGAGTGAGACGACTTCCAGGTGGCCGTCGACGACGGGGACCCGATTGGTGTGCGCGCTGGTGGTGATCGGCGCTTCGACGATCGCTTCCTGCCGGATCGTGCCGAAGAGCTTCCGCGTCTCCTGCTCCATCTTCTCTTCCTCGCCGCCGATATGCGGGATCACATTGCCGAGTGCGTCGAGCGAGGCGACCCCGGGGTAGCCGGCGCCGCTCACCGCCTGCATAGTCGCGACGAAGATCTTCTCGATGCCGAACGCGCGGTGCAGTGGCAGGGTGCCGAGCACCAGCCCGGCGGTGGAGCAGTTGGGGTTGGCGACGATGCCGCCGGTCCAGCCGCGCTCGCGCTGCTGCCGCACCAGCAGATCGAGGTGGTCTGCATTCACTTCGGGGATGAGCAGCGGGACGTCTGGCACCATCCGGTGGTTCTTGGTATTGGTTACCACGAAGACGCCGGCGCGCGCGAAGGCCTGTTCCACATCGCCGGCGATCTCCGCCTCGACTGCTGAAAAGGCGATGCGCCCCGGCAGCGGCGGCGCACAGCGCCCGAGCGTCATGGCGGCCACCCGCGGCGGGATCGGCACAGTCTCGCGCCACCGCACCAGGTCGCCATAGCGCTGGCCCGCGCTCTGCTCGGAGGCCGCGACGGCGGCGATCTCGAACCAGGGATGGTCGGCCAGCAGCCGGACGAACTTCTGTCCGACAGTGCCGGTGGCGCCGAGGATGCTGACGGGGATCTTGGGGGCCATGATGCTGTCTCGTGGTACAGTGTTTGTAGTGGCCGTTAGCCGTTGGCCGTCAGCCGTCAGCGTTCAGCTGGCTCATTTCAGGTGCTGCCTTCGCCTATCGCCTATCGCCTGCTCCCGCCCAATCAGGTCCCGCGCCAGCTGGACGTAGAGTCGCACCCCTTCGAGCAGCTCCGCCTTTGCGATCCGTTCCCGGCTGGTATGGGCGACGCGGATGGTGCCTGGTCCAAGCTGATAGCCTTCGCCCCAGCCGGTGAGAATTGACAGGTCACTGGCATAGCTGACCACTGTCGTGGCCCATCCCGCCGGCGGAGGCGACGAGTTCTTGTAGCAGGGCAGCTCGGTCGGAAAGGATACCGTCACCGCCGTGCCGGCCGCGGCGGTGACCGCGGCACGCAGCGCCCCGGTGGGCTCGACGGTGCGGAACAGCAGCTCGGCGCGGGCCGACGGGGCAAAGACGTTCGGCGCGACCCCCCCCTGCACGATCCCGATATTCAGCGTCCCCGCTCCGAGCAGCGGGTCGGTCGGCAGCGGGATGCGGCGAATCCGCTCGAGCGCATCGAGCAGAGGTGTGATGGCGGAGTGCCCCTCCTCGGCATAGGCCGAATGGGCGGCGCGCCCTGTGGCCTCGATCACCACCTTCAGGGTGCCCTTCTGTCCCAGGCTGAGCTTGTTCTCGGTGGGCTCGCCGTTGATCAGGAAGCGGCCCTTGGGGTTCAGCAATGTGGCGGCGGCGGCCCCATCGGATCCATTCTCCTCGCCCACGACGAACAGCAGCCCTACCCGCCGCTCGCCCGAGTCGGCGAGCTGTTCCGCCGCTGCGACCATCGCGGCGGCCAGACCCTTCGCGTCACAGCTGCCCCGGCCATGGATGTCGGTCTCGTCTTCGTGCAGCGGCAGGTAGGGCGGCACGCAGTCGAGGTGGGTGGACAGGACCACGACCGGCGGCTCGCGCCAGGCATACAGGTTGTCCCGCCCCGGACTCACCGGCTGGCGGGTGACCTGATAGCCCAGCCGCCCGAGGAGGCCTGCCAGCAGGTCCACCGCCGGGCCTTCCTGGCCAGTCGGGGTCTCGAGCGCGACCAGCGCGCGGGTGAGGTCGATCGGGTCGATCATCGTGGCGCTCTCGGTAGCGAATGCCGGCGGGCCTGGCATCCGCCGATAAAAAACCCCGCCGGATGGTGCGGCGGGGTGTCTCAGTCAGCTCGGGAACAGGTGAGCGTCAGACTGGCCGACACGCGCCGCGCGTGGGCTGCTTCGTGATGCACGGCGTCAGCCCCATGGTGGGCGCGGTCGGAATCGACATGGCTGGGAAGGTAGAAAGGCGGCGGAGCGGGGACAAGAGGCGCCGAGGTTGGATCCCGGTCTGGGGGGCGCTTGACGGCTGTGGGCGAAGTGTGGGATGTTCAGCCGTCAGCCGTCAGCGATACGTCGTTGTCTGGCGGCTGACGGCTGACGGCTGATGGCTCCCCTCTCACCCCGGCTCACCATGCTCCGCTTCCCCTTGGCCCTCCTGCTCCTCTCCACCCCGCTGCTGGCGCAGGCTGGAGTCTACGAAAGCACCGGCAACGGCGAGCTCGTCACCGGAGACGGGATCGCCACCCAGGAGATCGACCGGGTGCGCCTCACGCTGGATGCGGGCAACATCCTCGCCGTCGAGGTGGGGCACGGCCGGCAAACCTGGAGCTTTGCGGGGACCTGGTCGGGAAATCCCGCTGATGGTCAGATCAACCTCCGGATCAACGGTGCCTTTGGCCGCTCGGCCCGTGGCAGCGGTCGCGCCGACCTCCGGGGGACCTCGGCGATCGACCGGGTGAACTTCGAGGGATCGAATCGGGACGGGGACTTCACCCTCGCCTTCGGCGCGCGGGGTGGCGATGGCAGAGGAGTCACCACGAACATCGACCTGAGCCTGGGTCAGTTCACCACGACCCGTGGTGGCGAAGGAATGATGACGCTTGGAGACGAAAGCGAACGACTCAATCAGGGGCGCCTGAAAGTGCTGCGCAACGGCACAGCACAGCTCCGGGTGTGGGGCAGGAGCCGGTATACCCTCACCGGGCGCTGGACCGGTTCGCTCACCAGCCCGAGCCTGACCGTCGACTTCGACGGCTACGGCAACGATGACGCCGAGGTCAGCGGCTCGATCACGACGTCGCGCAAGAACGGGTGGGACAAGATCAACCTCAGCGGCACAGTGCGGGGCGATCCGTTCATCCTCACCTTCGATGCCTCCGGGCTGCCGCTCGAGGGCACCGACGAGGACGCCACCGATGATGCGAGCTTCGGGAAGGCGCTGGAGAAGCTGGCGGTGACCATGGTCGGGGAGGGCGACATCCGCGTCAATGGCCGAACGACCGGTACGCTGGTTGCCGCGCGGGCGGATCTCCGCCGGGATGGCCGAGCCACCCTGTCAATTCAGGGCGCCGAGGAGCGCATCTCTTTGGGTGGGACCTGGACCCAGCGCGGTCTCAGCGCGACGATCGATCTGAAAATCACCGAAGGCTTCGGCAAGGGTGGCACGAGCGGGACGGGCACGCTGCTGTTGCGCGACGGCAAGAGCTTTACGCAGGCGGATCTCACCGGACGCAGTGCGGCCGGGACCTGGGTGATCGCCTTCCGGGGCCGGAAGCCTGGGAAGCTGCCGTCGGATACCGCCGGCCAGTTGAATGCGCTGTCGGATTCGGCGAAGGGCGGCGGCACGCTGGCGGTGACCGGACAACCGGCGCAGGTAGTGACGGGGGTCCGGGTGGAGCTGGCGGCGGATTTTTCGGCGACGATCGATGTTGCGGCACCGACGCCGGCGCGGTTCACGGGGAGCTGGTCCCGTACCGAGCAGCCTGGCCGGGTGGCGCTGGTCATCCGGGGTGGCACCATCAAGGCGACGCGGGGCCGCGGGACGGTCGAGCTTACGGCGGATCGTCACGTGGCGGCGGTGACCATCGAGGCGGTCGCGGCGCGCCTGCCGGTGAAGCTGACCTTCCGCGCGGGCCCGCCGCGCTAGGCGCCGCGTGCCTCGAGATCCCGGACCGCCTGCTGGCCCGCCTTCACATCCACCAGGTGCAGCAGGGCCCCTCCCACCACGAAGAACGCGATGACCGAAAGCAGGGCATTCCGGCTGGAGCCGGTGATGCCCAGCGTCGCCGCGAAGATCAGCGGGCCGAAGATCCCCGCGAATTTTTCCACCACCGCGAAGAATCCGAAGAACTCCGCCGATTGCCGCTTCGGGATCATGCTGGCGAAGAGTGAGCGCGACAGCGCCTGGGTCCCGCCCTGGACCATGCCGACCAGGACGGCGAGCACCAGGAAGTGGGTCGCGGTGGTCATGTAGTAGCCCAGCACGCTGATCCCGCCGTAGGCCACCAGTCCGATGAAGATGGCGCGCTTGGCCCCGATCCGTCCCGCCAGACTCCCGAACAGAAACGCAAAGGGAATGCCGACGAACTGCACCAGCAGGATCGAGGCGATCAGCGCGCTCTGCGGAATGCCGATCTCGGTGCCGTAGACCGCCGCCATCCGGATGATCGTGCCGATTCCGTCGTTGTAGATCAGGAACGCCACCAGCATGAGCAGCGCCTGGCGGTACTGTCCCAGGTGACGGAACGTGATGCCGAGGTTGCGAAAGGCCGCGACAACCGAAACCCGCGTCGCGGTGCCATGCCGCGGCGGCTCCGGGACCCGCCGAAAGAAGGGGATCGAGAAGACCACCCACCAGATGGCGACGGAGAGGAACGCCAGGCGCGTCGGCAGGGTGAGCTGCGACGCGCTGAGCCCCTCGCCGTGAGGCAGGCCGAACCACTCCGGCTTCTGGATCCACGCCAGATTCAGCGCCAGCAGGATCCCGCCGCCCACATAGCCAAGGGCATAGCCGGCGGTGGAGACGCGGTCGATCTCGTCCTCGCGCGCGATGTGCGGCAGGAAGGCGTCATAGAAGACGAAGCTGCCGTTGACGCCGATGTTGGCGAGGATGAAGAGCCCGGAGGCCAGGACCCAGTCGCCCCGTTCGATGAAGAACATCGCGCCGACCGCGAGGACGCCCAGCGCCATGAAGGCGGCCATGAACCGCTTCTTGGCCGCCGCCTGGTCTGCGATCGTGCCGAGCACCGGCGAGAGCAGCGCGATGATGACCAGCCCGATCGTGGTCGCCACCGCGAGGCGATAGGTCGCTTCCGGCGGCGTGAGGGTCCCGGCCGCCACTTTCGAGTAGTAGATCGGGAACACCGCGGTGATAATCGTGGTGATCATCGCGGAGTTGGCCCAGTCGTACATCGCCCACGCGCGCAGGTCGGGGCGGTGCAGGCCGAGGCGGTCGAGAAGTGTCATGGACCGGACGCGTGGGGATGGTGGATCGGGCGGAGCTGGTGGGGAATCATAACGGCGGGCGCCGGGGGATGGCGTGGCCGTGGTGCGCTAGGTCGTGCGCGGCCTCAGCAGCGAGAGTCCCACCGCCCCGGTGAGAATCGCCAGGATCACCACCAGCGAGAGGTCGGTGGCGATATGCACCCAGTAGCCCAGCAGCATCTTGGCGCCGACGAACAGCAGGATCAGGGCGACACCGGGCTTCAGGTAGTGGAACCGGTCCAGCGCCCCTGCCAGCACGAAGAAGAGCGCCCGCAGGCCGAGGATCGCGAAGAGATTCGAGGCGTAGACCACGAAGGGGTCACGGGTGACGGCGAAGACCGCGGGAATGCTGTCGACCGCGAAGACAACATCGCTCCACTCGACGACCAACAGAACGAGAAAGAGCGGCGTGGCCATCCAGCCCTGTGTCAGACTGCGGACGAAGAAATGGCTGTTCTCGTAGGCCGGCGTGACCGGCAGGAGGCGCCGGGCGAGGCGTACCAGCGGGTTCTTCTCCGGCTCGATCCGTTCCTCACCGCTCCGCGCCATCTTCACCGCGGTGATGATCAGGATGCCGCCGAAGACCCAGGTGATCCAAGTAAACCGCTGCAACAGCACCGCGCCCAGGCCGATCATCACCCCGCGCATGAGGATCGCCCCGAAGATGCCCCACTTGAGGACCCGGGGCTGCAGCTCGGCGGGGACCGCGAAATACTGGAAGACCAGCAGGAAAACGAAGAGGTTGTCGACGCTGAGGGACAGCTCGATCAGATATCCGGCGTAGTACTCCAGAGCGGTGCTCTCTCCGGCCTGCCACCAGAGGAACGCGCCGAACAGCAGCGAGATGGCGACAACCCCGCCGCTCCAGCGGAGTGCTCCGGCCGGTGAGAGGGCATGCGAACGACGGTTGAGGACGCCGAGGTCGATGACCAGCAGCGTCCCCACCACGGCGATGAATGTGAGCCAGACTATCGGCTCGTGAGCTGGCACTCAGCGCGCCGGCATCATGGCCTCGAGCGCGGCGACGCGTTCTTCGGTCGGTGGGTGGGTGCTGAACCACCGCATCATGCCGCCGCCCATCGCGGCGAGCGGATTGACCTGGGCGAGCGGTGCCGCCGCCGGCGCCACGTTCATCGGGATCTGGTGCGCCGCCTGGTCCAGCCGCCGGAGAGCGTTGGCGAGCGAGCGCGGCCGCCCGGAGATCTCCGCGCCGACCCGGTCCGCCTCGAACTCGCGCTGGCGCGAGATCGCGAACTGAATCAGCATCGCCGCCACCGGTGCCAGAATCACCATCGCGAGGTCCGCCATCGGGTGGCGGTCGTCGCTGTCGCGGGACCCGCCGGCGAACATCAGCAGCCACGGCAGGTTGCCGATCATGCCGGCCATGCCCGCGGCGATCGTGGTGGTGAGCATGTCCCGGTTCTTGATGTGGGCCAGCTCATGCGCGATCACGCCTTCGAGCTCTTCCTTGGGCATGACCCGCAGCAGCCCGGTCGTGACCGCCACCACCGCCTTGGCCGGGCTGCGCCCGGTGGCAAAGGCGTTGGGCTGATCGTGCGGGGCCACCGCGACGACCGGCATCGGCAGCCCGGCGCGCTGGCGCAGCCGGTCGACCATGGCGTACAGCTCCGGGGCTTCCTGCTCCGTCACGATGCTGGCGCCGTACATCTTGAGCACCATCTTGTCGGAGAAGAAGAACATCACGAAGTTCATGCCGAGGCCCAGGATGGAACCCAGCACCAATCCCTGAGTGCCTCCCATGAGCTGCCCCGCCGACATCAGCAGGGCGATCATCCCGGCCATCAATACCGCGGTCTTCACGTTGTTCATTGCTGCCTCCCGTACAAGTCAAAGAGACCTTCAACGCTGTCCGGGCCGATCCAGGATGAGCCTGGGGCGCCGGGGCAGGTTGAAGGTCTCGCTCTGCATGGTGGTCTCTGCCACCCGCCCGGCCGCACCGTGCCGGCCCGCTGGGCCGACAGTCTTGACGATGGGCCGTCCGCCTCGCGGCGGACAAGCTACTCCCCTTCACGACGCGGGAAGTGTAGGAGGCTCGGCATGGGCCGTCAACGCCCGGGCCGTCAATCGAACCGATCGGTTCCTTCTATGGGACCTCCGGAACGCGGCCCGTGAGCACGCGCACTCGCAGGCCGCCGTTCCGGGTGGTGAGCACCTGGCGCAGGGAGAGCCCGGTCGATCGCTCCAGCGGTGTCTCTCCCAGGAGCAGCGTTACCTGCCAGCCCCGCAGCTGCTCGCGGGCGACCGTCCCCAGTCGGGCGTACAGGTTCCGCAGGTCCCGCGTGTCGCCGATCCGGACACCGTAGGGCGGGTTGGACACGACGCAGCCTGCCGCACCGGGCGGCGGCTCCAGCGCGGAGATCGCAGCCTCTCGCCACTCGATATCCGCACCCACACTTGCCCGTTCCGCGTTGGCCCGGGCCGCGACGATCGCCCCGGCATCCCGGTCCGCGCCGAGGATTGCCGCCGGGGCAGCGGGCAGCACCCTGGCGCGCGCGGCTGCGCGCAGCGCCGCCATCGCCGTGGCGTCGAAGCCGGGCCACCGCTCGCAGGCAACGGGGCGCTCGAGATTGGGGGCGATCCGGCGGGCGAGCAGGGCCGCTTCGATGGGAATCGTGCCGGCGCCGCAGAAGGGGTCGAGCAGCGGTGTCGCGGGATCCCAGCCACTGGCTGCGAGCAGCGCCGCGGCGAGCGTCTCGCGGAGCGGCGCCTTGGCGGTCGCGAGGCGCCAACCGCGCCGGTGCAGCAGCGCGCCGGAGCTGTCGCAGCTGATGGTGCATTCATCGCGGTAGAATCGAACGATGATGAGCTGGTGCGGCGTATCGTCCGCACTGTCGGGCTCGCCTTCGGCCTCGCCGCCGGCGGTGGTCGCGTCGAGCCCGGTGCTGCTCCGGATCGCGTTGCCGATCCGTTCCGCCACCGCCTTCTGGTGATAGAGCCGCGACTTCTTGCAGCTCACTCGCAGCACCACGGGGAGACCGGCGGGGAGCCATTCGGCCCACGGCAGCAGGCCGGCCTTGCGCTCCAGCTCGCCGAGCGCGCGGGCCGCAAAGTGGGCCCGCCGCACCAGGACCCGGGTGGCGATGCGGAGCTCGAGGTTGAGTCGGGCGACATCCATCAGCGAACCGGTCGCGCTGCAGCCGCCGGGCTCCGTCGCGGTGACGGTCACCCCGAGGGTGCCGAGTTCACCCGCCACCAGTCCCTCGAGGCCGGGTGTGCAGACCACGTACAGAGTGAGTGGGGTCAGAATCCCGGCTCGCTCAGGTGCACCGGATCGTCCAGCACGAGCGCCATGGCGCTGCTGCCGGCGGGTGTCTCCGCCTGGCCTTCGGGAATGATCAGCAGCGCATTCGCCCGCGCCATCGAACTCAGGATGCCCGAGCCCTGCGGGCCAGTCAGTCGGGCTTCGAGGATGCCGTCCTCCGTCGGTGCGACGATCACCCGCAGGAAGTGCTGCAGCCCGGGGCCGAGAGTGATCGCTTCGACGACGCGGACCGGCACCGTCCGGCGGAACGGCCGGGTGTGTCCCGACATCTTCCGGATGGCGGGCCGCACGAAGAGCTCGAAGGTAACCATCGTGCTCACCGGGTTGCCCGGCAGCCCGATCCACGGCATCTCGCCGAGCAGCCCGAATCCCACCGGCGCGCCCGGGCGCATCCGCAGCCGCCAGAACTTGAGCTCGGCGCCGAGTTCGCCCAGCACCTGGCGGATGTAGTCGTGCTCGCCGACGCTGATCCCCGCACTGGTGATCAGCAGGTCGCAGCCAGCGGCGCCGGCCAGATGTGACCGGAGCGACTCGGGGGTGTCCCGCGCGATCCCCAGGCTGACCGGCTCGCCCCCGGCCCGCCGCACCAGCGCACTCAGGGTGTGGGTATTCGAGCTGGCGATCTTGCGTCCGCTCAGGATCTCGTCGGGCTGGTCGATGTCCACGATCTCGTCGCCGCTGCCAAGGATCGCGACGCGGGGGCGCCGGTAGATCAGCGGCGTGGCGACCGCGACCGAGGCGAGGACGCCTAACTGGGCTGGACCGAGCTCGGTGCCGGCCTCGAGCACCGTCGCTCCGCGACGCACATCCTCCCCGGCGCGACGGACATTCACCCCGGCATCCCGGTCCCGGAGGATCGCCACCACCGCGGTCCCGAGGTCGGTGTCCTCCTGCCGGATGACGCTGTCCGCCCCGCCCGGCACCGGGGCACCGGTGAAGATCCGGGCACAGTGACCCGGCGTGATGGCGATGGTGGGAAAGGTGCCGGCGGGGATCTGCTCGACGACGGTGAGGCGCCTGGGGCTGACCTCGCTCGCGCCCCGCACATCCTCGGCGCGAACCGCGTAGCCATCCATGGCGGAGTTGGCCCATGCCGGGATATCGAGCGGACTGATGACCGTCTCGGCGAGGACGCCATCCAGGGCGTCGTCGAGGGGAACGCGCAGCGCCGGCTGACGGCGGATGTCCGTCAGGATGCGGAGGGCAGCGTCGCGGGGGGTGAGGGGAGGCATGTCGTTGTGGGGAGCGAACACAGGCGCGAGGCGCGTGGGAGTGGGCGGTTCGCCTCGCGCCCCGCGCCTACTCCAGCACCTTTGCCCGCTCCCACGCCATGCCGGCCAGCAGTTGCATCCACATCGTGTCGCGGAAGCGGAGCACCGTGCAGTCGGCCTCGAACCGGTCGTCGTCGGTGACGATGGCGCACCAGAGTGCCGCGCCGGGAAGGGAGGCCTGATAGAGCGGCGTGTCGTTCGCCGCGCGGCGGAAGACCTCGATCTTTGGGAGCGGGGCGGTGGAGAATCCCTCGGCCAGCACGATGTCGGCGCCGTCGAAGTAGCGTCGTGCGAGCGCTTCGGGGCCGGCCTGCTCTGCCCGCCGCTCGATGATGCTGCGCAGCCCGGGCGACTCGACCAGCACCCGCTCCGCCTTGCCTTCGTGCATGTGCCGGTAGCTGTCGGTGCCGTTGCGATCGACATCCACGGGATTCGCGGCGTGTTTCATCATCATGACCCGGCGGCCCTTCCGGGCGAATTCATCCGCGAGAGCGACAGCCAGTGTGGTCTTCCCCGCGTTCTTCCGGCCGACTATCGAGATGATGCGTGTCGCTGCCACAGGCTCTCGGCCTCCCGGAGATCATCCGCCGTGTTCACGTTCAGGAAGAGCAGGGCGGGATCGCCAATCTGCCGCACCCGCTCGAGGGTGAGGATACCGACTTTGAGCGCTTCATGGAAGCCGACCGCCCGGAAGTCGCCTCGGTCGAGGGCGGCGGCGATCGCGGCGGCGGTGGCCGGGCCGTAGGCGGCGCAGAGCGGTTCCACCTCTCGCCGCCCGCCGCTTTCCGGCAGGAAGGCATCCACGCCGATGAGGCCATCGGCGAGGGCGCGGATCAGCGCCGAGCTGACGAAGGGCATGTCCCACGCGACGACCACGACCGGTGCCGGCGCCAGGGTCACTGCCGTGAGGAGCCCGCCCGCCGCCCCGGCGCCGGGCCGGAGGTCGGCCACCGGGTGCAACCCAGGCACCCAGCCGGCGGCCGCGGGATCGTTGGCGATCAGCAGCGGTGCTTCGCCCAGGGCCTCGGTGAAGGCCGTCACCAGCCGGTCGAGGAGGCGCACGCCGCCGATCCGCTCCAGCCCCTTCGGCCGGCCGTCGAAGCGCACGGAGCGCCCGCCGGCGAGGATCGCGCCCCGCATCAGTAGCGCCGGCCGCGCTTCCGCTCGAGGACGATATCGACCCCGACACTGAAGCTGAAGAGATGGTGACCCCGCATCGCGGTTCTGGGCGTGAGGCCCTGGCGGATCGTGGCGCTGGTGATCCCCGGTAGCGCGAGATAGCTCTGCCGCAGATCCCAGCGGAACTGCCATCCCGTCCCGGCGGCCGCCGTGGCGCCGATGACCACGGCGTAGTAGGGCGACAGCAGCGTCCCGCCGTCGTCCCGGTAGATCACCGCGTCGGCCACGCCGTTGTCGCTCCGCACGAACCCGGCGGTCTGGATCAGGCTCTGTTGTATCACCCCGAAGCCTCCCATCAGCCGGGCGTAGGGCTGGATCGGGCCCTGGAAGCCGGGCCGCAGGATCACGCCCGCGGCCAGGATCGATGTGCTGCTGGAGTACTCGGTGTTGTCGAGGGAACCGCAGAGATCCTCGGTGAAGGCCGCTCCCCGGGTCCGCACGATCCTGCAGCGGTCGCCAGAGCCCAGTCTCGTCACCAGCACATCGGCTGCGAAGCCAAGGTACCGTCCGGGGGCATACGTGGCGGAGAAGACGAAACCGAAGCTGCTGCTCAGATTGCGTGCGAGGGCCAGTGTGTCATCGGCCCCCGCATCGACGCTGATCGGCTGGGCCGGCACGGCCCATACCGTTCCACCCCCGCTGGTGTGCATCAGGCCAACGCCGATGGTGAGGCGGGCCTGGTCCGCGGTCCCCTGCGCCATCAGCGGGCTGGCGAGGCAGGCCAACAGGCCCGGCAGCGTGCAGGCCAGGCGGGGCAACGGTCCCAGGGGCACCTCCGCTAGTAGCGCCGGCCGCGTTTGCGTTCCAGCACAAGGTCGAACCCGACCATGAAGCTGAGCAGGTGTTTCGACACCAGGCGGCTCGGCGGGACGAGTCCCTGCTGGACCGTGGGGCCGGTGACCGCGGGAACCCGGACCCAGTTATCGCGCACCTCGAAGCGGAACTGGATCCCCTTGGCGGCAACCGCGACCACACCGCCCCCGAACAGGGCGAAGGGCTTCACCGTCGTGTTCTGGTCGTCCTTGAAGAGCGTCAGGTCGGAGGGACCGCCGGCACCGATGATCTCCCCGTGCATCCGCACGAAGCTCTGCTGGGTCACCACGATGCCGCCTCCGAGCCGCAGATAGGGATGCACCGCCTGATGCCCCCCGATCCGGTACACCGTGCCGACCGACACCGCGACCGAGGTGGCGTTTCGCTCCGCCCGGCCGATCGAGCGGCAGAGATCGGAGGTCTCGATCGAGCCCTGGGTGAACTGGATTCCGCAGTCATCCTCGGTGCCGAGGCCAAGGAGCTGGGCCTCTCCGACGAATCCGAGGTGATTCGCTGGAAAGTACGTTCCGGAAAATGAGACGTTTATGGTCCGGCGAAAGGCTCGGCTGACCGCGAGCGTGTCATACGCCCCCTGGGTCCCGAAGGGTTGTGCGCCCACCCGCCAGAGCTGCCCGCCGCCCGACGTCTGACCCACGCCGACCGTGAACTCCAGCTGCGCCTGGTCGGCGGTGGCCTGGGCCCGCAGGCCGGCCGGCGCCAGGACGATGCAGAGGGTGACAGCGGAGCGAAAATGAAGGGACATCATGCACTCACCAGCCAGGGATGATCCACCATGAGACACCGATCCATGACGACGGGAATGCCCACCGCCTCCAGTTCCTCCGCGACCGCTTCGTCCCGCACGCCGATCTGCAGCCAGACCAGCCGCGGCCGCACTTCCAGCAGGGCGTCGCGCAGGCCCGCGATCGCCTCGGAGCGGCGGAAGACGTTCACGATGTCCAACGGTCCCGCAACCGCCGCCGCCGTGGTGAGGTCAGGGTGACACGGCTCGCCCATGATCCGTTCGCCGCCAGGTCGCACCGGCACGATCGTGTACCCCGCCTCCTGCAGATAGCGCGCGACCTCATGGCTCGGTCGCCCCGGGTCGGGGGAGAGTCCGACCACCGCAATCGTCCGGCTGGTGCGCAGGATGGCGCCGAGGTCGGCAAGGGCCGGCGTCATGCGCCGCTCCGGTGATGCTGCATCACGCGGCCTGGATCATGGGTTTGGGAGGTGCTGGAACCGGGGAGACGGCCTCGCCTGCTGATGGGCGCACATGCAGCGCACTCGCCGTCTCGTCAGTCGAGACCGGTGCACTCGGCGGAGAGCGTCGCATCTTCGGCGACCTGCAGCCGGTCCAGTCGCACCCCGTCGGGGAGTCGGTGAGCGACCCGGCCAAAGAGATACCGCGCCAGCGCCTCGCAGGTGGGGATCGGGCGGCCGGTGGCAAAGGCGGGATGATCGAGATTGATGTGGCGGCCCTCGAAGGGCCCGCGGATCTCCTCGTCGAGGATCTGGTCGAGCTCCGCCAGGTCGCAGATCATGCCGGAGTCCGGATCCATCGGGCCGCTCACCGTGATGCTGCAGCGATAGTCATGCGGGTGCGGCTCGCTCAGCGCCCCGAAGGCGGCGCGGTTCTCTTCCGCGGACCAGGCCGGCATCCAGAGATGATGCTGGGCATGGAAGCCGGTCACACGAGTGAGGCTGGTCGGCATGAGGGGCGGGGCCTCTCCCGCTAGAACGAGAATCCCAGCCCGGCGCGCAACTCCCGCGCGCCGCTCCACTGTTCCCGCTTGCCGTCCGGGAGCACCGCATTGGCGAGGTCACCGTTGGGACTGGGTTCCGCCGCCGGGTCCCGGGTGTAGGAGCTCGGATACTTGAGCTTCCAGAAGAGCTGCCGCGCGTCGAGCCGCAGCTGCACGTTGCTGGTGATGATGATGCGCAGCCCGATGGCGGGGGCGAGGTAGATCTTCGAGCCGAACTTGTAGCCGCTCGAGTCCTTGGCGGCCGAGGCCGGCAGCGACGAGCCGTGGGCCCAGCCGAGCGTTCCGCTCACATAGGGCGCCAGCCGATGCCAGCTCTTCCGGCCGGTGATGTTGAACTGGAGCGACGCTTCGATCATGGTCAGGGTCTGCTTGAACGGGCCGGTGGTGCGTTTGGCGACGCTGTCATCCGCGCTCACCACCAGCCGTTCGAGGTTGGCCTGGCTGAAGCCAAGCCCGAACTGGACCGGGCCGCTGATCCGCAGGTCGAGTCGGCCGCCGTAGGACCGTCCGTTGTGCGGACCGATGCCGAGCTTGCCCCCGTCGCCGCCGACATCCCCGACCAGGGCGGTGAGCGTCTTCCCGTTGGGAATATCGCGGTAGGGCGACGAGGCGGGATCGTGTCCCACCTGGGCGGCGAGCGGCGTGGTGAGGAGGAACAGCAGGCAGGGCAGGGGAAGGCGCATGGTCAACGATCTTGGGTCAGGGATGAACGCGAAGGTCGCGTCCGGTCATGACGTCGGGAGGCTCGATGCCGAGGAGACGCAGGACCGTCGGCCCGACATCACACAGCGCCCCGCCCTCGCGCAGCGCTGTCGCTCCGGCCCGCAGTGCCACGAACGGGACCGGATTGGTGGTGTGCGCGGTATGGACCCCGCCAGTCGCGGGGTCGATCATCAGTTCGCAGTTGCCGTGATCGGCGGTCACCAGCAACGTCGCGTTGGCCTGCTCCGCCGCGGCGACGATGCGGCCGAGGCACTGATCCACCGTCTCGACCGCCTGGATCACCGCCGACATCACGCCGGTATGTCCCACCATGTCCGCATTGGCAAAGTTGCACAGCATGAAGTCGTGCGACTTTTTCCCCAGCGCCTGCACCAGGACATCGGTGATGCCCGCCGCGCTCATTTCCGGGGCGAGATCATAGGTCGCGACCTTTTGGGACGGCACCAGCAGCCGCTCCTCCCCCTTGTACGGCGGCTCGTAGCCGCCGTTGAAGAAGTAGGTGACGTGGGGATACTTCTCCGTCTCCGCCGTCCGCAGCTGGGTCCGCCCGGTGTCGGCCAGCACCTCGGCGACGATCTTCGCCATGGTGAAGGGAGGGAAGGCCTGCGGCACCCTGAAGGTCCGGTCGTACTGGGTCATGGTGACCATGGCGAGCCGCGGGCGGCCGGCGACATCGAACCCGTCGAACCCCTCCACCATGAGCGCCCGCACCATCTGGCGCATCCGGTCGCTGCGGTAGTTGAAGCAGAAGACGCCATCGCCGTCGCGCATCAGGGCGACGGGCTGACCATCCCGCTCCAGCACGATCGGCTTGACGAACTCGTCGGTCTCGCCGCGGGCGAACGCCGCCTGCACCGCGCCGACCGGATCGGAGGCCCGGGCGCCGATGCCGCGCACCATGGCATCGTAGCCAATGCGGGTCCGCTCCCAGCGGCGGTCGCGGTCCATCGAGAAATAGCGGCCGACCAGCGAGGCGATCGCCGCCCGGCCCGGCGCGTTCCGGGCGAGATCGGTCTCCAGCTGACGCACCACCTGGTCGCCGATGGCGGGAAGGGTGTCGCGCCCGTCGAGGAAACCGTGGATGGCGATCCGGGCCACACCGAGCCGGACGCCGAGTTCGACGCAGGCCAGCAGGTGCTGGTCGATCGCATGCACACCCCCGGGACCGAGCAGACCCATGAGATGCAGGGTGCCACCGCTCTGTCGCAGCCGGGCGCACAACTCGGTCAGCGGCGCGAGCTGGAAGAATGCACCGACCTTGATGCTCTGGGAGATCCGGACGAGGTCCTGCGGGACGACCCGGCCGGCGCCGAGGTTGAGATGGCCAACCTCGCTGTTGCCCATCTGGCCTTCGGGGAGTCCGACGGGGAGCCCACTGGCCTGCAGGAGGGTGCGCGGCTGCTGCTGCCAGAGCCCGTGCCAGACGGGGGTCCGGGCGAGTTCGATCGCGTTGCCTTCACGGACCTCGCGGTAGCCCCAGCCATCCAGAACCAGCAGGACTACCGGCCCCGCGGGGCCCCGCGCGTTTGACATGACTCTCCGGCGTCTCTACAATCGTGACCGTGTGTCTCGCGCACCAATCTAGTCCGCCCCCGTTCCGCCTACCAGCCTTTCTGCTGCTGGCACTCGTGCTGTGCGCCCGCGTCGTCGTGGCGCAGGGCGGCGTGGTGCTGTCGCAGGATGCCCGCTTCACCAAGACCGCCAACGGCCCCGTGCTCGGCACCCTGTTTGTCCGGGCGGAGGTGACGCCGGGCCGCAAGCGCGGCGGCGGCGTGGAAGTCACCTTTGAAGGCTGGGTCCGTACGGCTTCGCTCGGGACAATCAATCGCGACGGGTTCAACGTCGCCGTCACCCGCCGACCGGCGGAAACGCTGCGGCGCTCACCCGCCGGCGACAGCGTCGGCCGGATCTCCACCGGGGCCGGATTCGTGAAGCTGGAGACCCGGGGCGACTGGACCCGGGTACGGCGCACCGCGTGGATCACGGAAAAGGCGCTCACCTCGGCTGCGGTTGTGACGGCCATCCCGGCGCTCCCCGCCGGTACCGAGACGGCGGAGCTGACCCGCCGGGCGCCGCTCACCCTCGTGCCCGGCGGCGCTGCCATGGGCCAGGTCGACAGCGGCACCGCGCTCCGGGTGCTGGCCCGCTCCAGCGGCTGGACCCGGGTGCAGCTGGATGCCTGGGTCCCTGACAGCGCCGTGCGGATCGCAGCGGGCGGTGTCATCGTCGGAGTAAGTCAGGCGGAGGTCCGGGCCAATCCGGGGAAGTACGTCGGGCAGGTGGTCGAATGGAAAGTGCAGTTCGTCGCGCTCCAGAAGGCCGACGAACTCCGGCCCGAGATTCCCGAGGGTCGGACCTACCTGCTGACCCGTGGCCCGCTGCCGGAACCGGGGTTCGTCTACGTGATCGTGCCGCCGGAGCAGGTGGCCGCATTCGCAGCGCTGCCCCCGCTCAAGGAGCTCACCATCCGCGGCACGGTCCGCTCGGTGCGCACCCGCTACCTGCCGACGCCAGTCCTTGAGCTGGTCCGCGTCATGGAGGGATTGAACCCATGAATGAGATCCTGAAGCAGCGCCTGCTCCGCCGGCTCGAACTACTGCCGGACGAGCGGGGATACCAGGTACTCGATTACGTCGAGTTCCTCGAGAGCAAGTACGCCGAGCGTGCGGCGCCAACTGGATTCCTCGCGAAATTCACCGAGACCGTCGAGGACACGATGCGGGCCGCCAAGCTGCCGGTGCAGGCCATCACCGGGACGGCGAGCGTCATGGACAGCGCAGCCAAGGTGATGAAGGGCCTCGCCGCGGCCGGGCAGGCGGTGGTCGATGAAGCGGTCAAGGCCGCCAGCTCCACCGATCCCACCGTCCCTCCGCCCGCCAGCCCCACGCCGCTCAAGCCGACCGGCTGACGCGGGCATGACCGGCACACCGGTGTCACCCTCCAGCGATTCGCAGTTCGTCCAGGGCATCGGGCCGCTCGCCGCCATCTCGCTGGTGGTGGGCACGATGATCGGGTCCGGCATCTTCATCGTTTCCGCCGATATCGGGCGCCAGGTCAACGAGTGGGGGCCCGGTGCCCTGATGCTCATCTGGCTGGTGACCGGGCTGATGACCGTCACCGGTGCGCTGGCGTACGCCGAGCTTGCCGCCATGATGCCCACGGCCGGCGGGCAGTATGTGTTCCTGCGCGATGGCCTCTCCCCCCTGGTTGGATTCCTCTTCGGCTGGACCCTCTTCACGGTCATCCAGACGGGTACCATCGCCGCCGTGGCGGTCGCATTTGGCAAGTTCATCGCTGTCCTGCTGCCGGGGATCACCCCGGACCTCTTCCTCTCGTTCGGCCACCTGCCCATGCCCGGCGGCACCATCGAGCTGGGGCTCTCCTGGCAACGGCTCGTCGCGCTCAGTGTCGTGCTCGGCCTGACCCTGCTGAATGTGCGTGGCGTGGCGCTGGGGGCGCGGGTACAGACGGTGTTCGCGATCGCCAAGGTGGGCGCGCTTGCGGCCCTCATCACGCTGGGGCTCACCCTCTGCCGGCGGACGGAAGTGGCGGCGGCGAATGCCGCGGGTTTCTGGGGCACGGGGAGCTGGAGCCTGGCGCTGATCCCGGTCTTCGGTGCGGCGATGGTCGGCAGTCTCTTCTCCGCCGACGCGTGGAACAACGTCACCTTCGCGGCCGCCGAGGTGCGGGATCCGAAACGCAATCTGCCGCTCGCGCTCGGCGTCGGCACCGGTGTAGTGTGCCTGCTCTACCTGCTGGCCAATCTGGCGTACCTGCAGGTTCTGCCCTTTGCCGGCGACGCGCAGGGTGCCGATGCCCTCGCGCGGGGACTGCAGCACGCGGCACAGGACCGGGTGGGCGTGGCCGCAGCCGAGGTGATGTTCGGGCCGGCGGGGGCCGTGCTGATGGCTGTCGCCGTCATGCTCTCCACCTTCGGCTGCGTGAACGGGCTGGTGCTTGCCGGTCCCAGGGTCTATTACGCCATGGCGCAGGACGGCCTCTTCTTCCGTCAGGCGGGCACACTCCATCCGACCTTCCGGACCCCGGTGTTCGGACTGGTGACGCAGGCGGTATGGGCGATGGTGCTCTGCCTGAGCGGGACCTACGGTAACCTGCTCGACTACGTGATCTTCGCCTCGCTCTTGTTCTACTTCTTCACCACGCTCGCGCTGTTCCGGCTCCGGGTCACCCGGCCCGACCTGCCACGCCCGGTGCGCGCTTTCGGGTATCCGTGGCTGCCGGCGCTTTACATGATTTCCGTGCTCGGTCTCATGGCGATCCTGCTGGTGAAGAAGCCGCTGTATACCTGGCCCGGCCTCGGCATCGTCGCGCTGGGGTGGCCGGTGTACCTGATCTGGAAACGGGACCGCCCGGCCTGAGCTCTTGCTGGTCCAGAGACCCAGGGGTGCGGGATCGTATCCCCCACGCCGAAACGCAAGCTCACCCCGCCCGTCCATCCGCTCACGCCGCGTCGCGACCCGCCAGGCCGAGCGGTGCGGGAACGCTCGCCGCACGCGAGTGAGGAGGAAACACCCCCGATGCCGACGATTCACGATCCCACGGCACGGGCCGCGCTGATCACTCGCCTGCGACAGCTCACGCCCGTCACTCAACCTTCCTGGGGGACCCTGACGGCGCCACGGATGGTCTGTCACCTGTCGGACCAGCTCCGGGTTGCGCTGGGTGACCTGCCCTCGCGGCCGCGCGGGTCCTTTCTCACCCGTACGCTGGTTCGATGGGTGGTCATCCACACCGGGTTCCAGGCCCCTCCGGGCAAGGTGCCGACCGTGCCCGAGATGCTCACCACCGCACCGGGCGACTGGGCGGCGGACCTGGCGCAGTGTGAGTCGTTACTGGAGCGGGCCGGGACCGCGACGGTCTTCGCTCCGCATCCGGCGTGTGGCGCGCTCTCTCCGGCCGAGTGGGGCATCCTGGCGTGGAAGCATCTCGATCATCACCTGCGGCAGTTCGGGATGTAGGGCGCGGCGGCAGGTGCCGCAGGGCACCCGCCCGCTTGCGTTGGCCCGTGTCCGTGCCGTAGACTTAGAGATGGAACACCCCATCCACAACGGAACGTCCGCCGCATGAGCCCCATCCGTCCCGGACTGGCGCTCACTTTCGATGACGTCCTGCTGGTCCCGCGCTATTCCACGGTCCATCCGCGGCAGGTCTCGGTCGCCAGCCGCCTCACTCGCCAGATTCCGCTCCCCATCCCGCTGGTCGCCGCGGCGATGGACACCGTCACCGAGGCGGCGATGGCCATCGCCATGGCGCGGGCCGGCGGCATCGGGGTGCTGCACAAGAACATGTCGGTCGAACGCCAGGCCCAGGAAGTCGACCGGGTCAAGCGCAGTGAGAGCGGGATGATCATGAACCCGATCACGCTCACGCCCGACCGGCCGCTGCGCGAAGCGGCGGCGGCGATGGCCCGCTTCCGGATTTCCGGTGTGCCGATCGTGGATGGCGCGGGGAAGCTGGTCGGCATCATCACCAACCGCGACCTGCAGTTCGAGCGCAACCTCGAGCAGCGGATCCAGGAGGTGATGACCAAGGAACGGCTCATCACCGCTCCGGTGGGGACCGGACTCGACGAGGCGGAGCGGATCCTGGCCCGGCACCGGATCGAGAAACTGCCGGTGGTCGATGCGCAGGGCGTGCTGAAGGGCCTGATCACCGTCAAGGACATCTTCAAGCGGCGGCAGTTTCCCGACGCGAACAAGGATCGGCATGGCCGGCTGCGGGTCGCGGCGGCAGTCGGGGGCACCGCGCAGGCGCGGGAGCGGGCCCGGGCGCTGATCGATGCCGGCGCCGACGCGCTGGTGATCGATTCGGCCCACGGGCACAGCGAGGGGGTGCTGCAGACCGTCGACCTGCTGCGGCAGGCCTTTCCCGATGTGCAGCTGATCGCCGGCAATGTCGCCACCGAGGGCGGCGCCCGCGAGCTGGTGCGCCGGGGTGTCGATGCGGTGAAAGTGGGGGTCGGTCCGGGCAGCATCTGCACCACCCGTGTCGTCACCGGCGTAGGCGTGCCGCAGATCACCGCGATCATCGATGCCGTGCGGGGCGCGGGTGAGGTGCCGGTGATCGCCGACGGCGGCATCAAGTACTCGGGCGATATCGTGAAGGCGCTCGCTGCCGGCGCCAGCAGCGTGATGATCGGTTCCATGCTCGCCGGCACCGACGAGAGTCCCGGCGAATCGGTCCTGGCCGAAGGTCGCCGCTTCAAGACCATCCGCGGCATGGGGAGTCTCGCGGCGATGCAGGACGGCTCCGCCGACCGGTATTTCCAGGAAGGCGAACTCTCCAGCAGCAAGATGGTGCCCGAGGGGATCGAGGGCCGCGTGCCGTACAAGGGCCCCGTCGGCGACGTCTTGTTCCAGATGGTCGGCGGGTTGCGGAGCGGCATGGGGTACTGTGGCGCCGGCACGATCGACGCGCTGCGCCTCGAGGTGGAGATGGTGCAGATCTCCAGCGCCGGGCTGCGCGAATCCCACCCGCACGACGTGACGATCACGCGGGAAGCGCCGAACTACAACTTGTAGCCGTCAGCCGTCAGCCGTTGACCTTCAACTGCTTCGCGCTGACCGCCGGAAACTTGTCCACCTCGACTCCACGAGCTCCCGTGTCTCTCTGGGCGACGAAATCCATCTCCGCGCTCCGCGCCGAGGCCGACAATACCGGCGAAGGCGGTTTGCAGCGCACGCTGGGTCGGGGCGCGCTCCTCGCGATCGGTATCGGCGGCATCATCGGGGCCGGCATCTTCGTGCTGACCGGACAGGCGGCCGCACTGCACGCCGGCCCTGCGGTGCCAATCTCGATGATCATCGTCGGCATCGCCTGTGCCTTTGCCGGGCTCTGTTATGCCGAGATGGCGAGTGCTGTTCCGGTGGCGGGGAGCGCCTACACCTACTCCTACGCCACGATGGGCGAACTGGTCGCCTGGATCATCGGGTGGGACCTCGTGCTGGAGTACGCCGCCGGCGCTTCCACCGTCGCGGTGGGTTGGTCGGGGCACTTCGTTTCGCTCCTCCGGCTGTTCGGCGTCGAGCTCCCAGCGGGGCTCACCAATTCGCCCACTGTCTGGTGCACCGCCACCAACGTGACGGACGGGCTGGCAGGGTGCGCGCGGAGCGGGCTCAACTTCACCGGCGCGCTGGTCAACCTTCCCGCGGTCCTGATCGTGGCGATCATCTCCACGATCCTGGTGATCGGCATCAAGGAATCATCGAGAGTCAACAGCATCATCGTGATCATCAAGGTCACGATCGTGCTGCTGGTGGCGGCGACCGGGCTCTTCTACGTCAAGCCAGAAAACTGGACGCCCTTCATCGCACCGAATACCGGCGAGTGGGGCACCTTCGGCTGGTCGGGCGTGTTGCGGGGGGCCGGGCTGGTCTTCTTTGCCTATATCGGGTTCGACGCGGTCAGCACCGCGGCACAGGAAGCGAAGGATCCGCAGCGAGACATGCCATTCGGCATACTCGGTTCGCTGGCCATCTGCACCCTGCTGTACGTGGTGGTATCGGCGGTGTTGACGGGGATGGTGCACTATACGGAGCTCAACAACGCGGCGCCCACCTCATATGCGCTCGAGAAGGTCGGTGCGCCCTACATCATCCGGCTGCTGGTGGACATCGGCGCGGTGCTGGGCCTCGCGTCGGTCGTGCTGGTGATGCTGCTGGGTCAGTCGCGGGTGTTCTATTCAATGTCACGCGACGGACTCCTCGGCCACTGGGCCGGCAAGGTGCATCCGAAGTTCCGTACGCCGTACCTCTCGTCGATCTACACCGGCGTCGTGGTGGCGATCGCCGCCGGTGCGCTCCCGCTGCAGCTGCTGGGACAGCTCGTGAATATCGGAACGCTGCTGGCCTTCATCCTCGTCTGTGCGGGGGTCTGGATCCTGCGCAAGAAGCGTCCCGACCTGGACCGCCCCTTCCGCACGCCGCTCATGCCGTTCGTACCGATCATGGGGATCCTCTGCTGCTTCGGTCTCATGCTGACCCTTCCCGGCGACACCTGGATCAGGCTCGCCGTCTGGCTCCTGATCGGGTTTGTCATCTATTTCGGGTATGGTCGCCGGCACAGCCTCCTGCAACGGGAGCTCCGGGGAGAGCCGAAGTAACCGTACCACGAGGCCCCGTGCCCGGAACATCCTGTGCCGGCGCGGATTGCGGCGCACGTGCCGAAGTTGCCAACGGCCAATGGCCCACGGCCGCCTGCTGACTGCCGAACGCTGAACGTTCTCTTCCACCCCCGCACGGAGACGCCATGTCCCTGTTCCGCACAAAATCACTGTCGGACCTGATGCCTGTGGACGATGAACACAGCCTCAGGCGCGCACTTACCGGCACCAACCTGGTCCTGCTTGGCATCGGCGCGATCATCGGTGCCGGCATCTTCGTGCTGACCGGTACCGCCGCCGCGCAATATGCCGGGCCGGCGATCGTGCTCTCTTTCGTCCTGGCCGGTGCCGGTTGCCTCTTCGCCGGCCTGTGCTATGCCGAGTTCGCCTCCATGATTCCGGTGGCGGGCAGTGCCTACACCTATGGCTACGCCACGCTCGGCGAGCTGGTCGCCTGGATTATCGGCTGGGACCTGATCCTCGAGTATCTCTTCGCCGCCTCGACGGTGGCAGTGGGCTGGTCCGGGTACTTCACCGCCCTCATGACCGAGCTGGGGATTCACCTGCCGCCGGCCTTCACCGGCGCGCCCTTCGGCGTGGTCGGCACGCACACACTGGTGCCGTCGCAGATCTGCGTCGATCCGGCGACCAGTGGCGTCACGGTGGACGCCGTCAGCCGCACGCCGATCCCCATCGCGCAGTGCGTCGAGCAGGGGTTCAACATCATTCACGGGATCCTCAACGTCCCGGCGATGGTACTGATCGTCCTGCTCACCACGCTGCTGGTGATCGGAATCAAGGAGTCGGCCCGCTTCAACAACATCGTGGTGTACGTGAAGGTCGCCATCGTGCTGCTGGTGATCGGCTTCGGCTTCTTCTACGTCGATACCGCCAACTGGCACCCGTTCATCCCGCCCAATACCGGGGAATTTGGCCACTTCGGCTGGAGCGGCATCCTGCGGGGAGCCGGGGTGATCTTCTTTGCCTATATCGGATTCGACGCCGTCTCCACCGCGGCACAGGAAGCCAAGAATCCGCAGAAGGACCTGCCTATCGGCATCCTCGGATCGCTCGCCATCTGCACGGTGCTCTACATCCTGATGGCGCTGGTGATGACCGGGATCGCTCCGTACAAGGATCTCAACGTCCCGCACCCGGTGTTCGTGGCCATCGAGCGAGCAGGTCCCGGACTCAAGTGGCTGGGCTACCTGATCAACGTCGGGGCGATCGCCGGTTTGGCCTCGGTCGTGCTCGTGATGCTCATGGGGCAGCCGCGTATCTTCTTCACCATGGCGAACGACGGTCTGCTGCCCGCGGTATTCGGCAAGGTGCACCCGAAATTCCGCACACCGTACGTCTCCACCATCGTCACTGGTGTCGTGGCGGCGCTGATCGCCGGACTGTTCCCCATCGGCCTGCTCGGGGAACTGGTCTCCATCGGCACGCTGCTGGCCTTCGTCATCGTCTGCGGCGGCATCATCGTGCTGCGGCGGGTCCAGCCCGATCTCCCGCGCCCGTTCCGGACTCCGCTGGTCCCGCTGGTCCCGATCCTCGGCATCCTCATCTGCGGCTACATGATGTACGGCCTGCCGACGGATACCTGGCTCCGGCTGGCGATCTGGATGGCGCTGGGCCTGGCGATCTACTTCCTGTATGGCAAGCAGCACAGCAAGCTGAACAGCAGATAGGCGATGGGCGATAAGCGATAGGCGATAGGCGGTAGGCGGTAGGCGGTAGACGGCAACTCGCCTACCGCCGCTCTCCTGCCGCCAACCCTCAACCCCTGCACCCGCCGCCCTACCATCTCGCATCCCCAGCGTGTAGCTTCGCCGCTCATGCCAGTCCTGCTTGCCCCCGAACGTGTCGCCGCCGCCCGTAGCTTTGCCGCCGCCCTCAAGCCCGGTCAGCGCATCTGCATTACCACTCATGTGAACCCGGATGGCGATGGGCTCGGCAGCGAGGTTGGGCTGGTGCACCTGCTGCGCGCCCAGGGCGTCACGGCGGTGATCACCAATCCGACGCCCACCCCGGAGCGCTACGACTTCCTGTTTCGGGATCTTCCCGGTGTCGACAGGACGCATGAGGCGGTAAAGGAACTGCGCCGGGCCGATCTCATCCTGGTCCTCGACATCGCGGATGTGGGCCGGCTCGGCATGCTGAGCCAGACGGTGCAGGACCGCGGCGTGACCGTGGCGTGCGTGGACCACCATGTGAGTCAGGGTCACCTCCCCGACGGCCCGCGCTATGTGGACCCGGAGGCGTCGGCGACCGGCGAGCTGATATTCCAGATTGCGCAGGCCAACGGCTGGCCGCTCACCCCGCTCGCGGCGCGGGCGCTGTACGTCGCCATCCTGACCGACACTGGCGGGTTCCGCTTCAGCAACACCCGGCCGGCGACGTTGCGCACGGCGGCGGCACTCCTGGAGGTCGGGCTCGATCCCGAGCAGATCTATCTCGACGTCTACGCCAGCGCCCCCGAAGGCCGGGCCCGGCTGCTGGGAGAGACGCTGCAGACCCTGGTCGTCGAGCACGAGCATGGGCTGGCGTGGGTAACGGTGCCCCCCGGAGCGCTCGAGCGACTCGGCGCCACCGCCGATGATCTCGACGGGATCGTCGAAGTGCCGCGGAGCATCACCGGGGTGCGGATGGCGCTGCTGTTCCGGGAGATTGCCGCCGGCCGGGTGAAAGTGTCGCTCCGTTCCGTCGGCACTGTCGACGTGGCCGCCTTTGCCAATCCGTTCGGCGGGGGAGGCCATACCAAGGCGTCGGGGCTGTCGATGGAGGGATCCCTCGCCGAGGTCCAGGCCAAGGTTCTGGGTGCAGCGCGGGAGTACCTGGCCGGGAATGGCGACGGCCTTGCTTGAAGCGGGGCAGGGTGGTTGACTGCAGGTACAGCAGGTGGCAGGTGGCAGGTGGCAGGGAGCAGGTGGCAGGGAGCAGGTGATCGGGAATAGGGAATTGTGCTAATGGCCAACGGCTAATGGCCAACGGCTGAATGCTTCTCGCTGGAGTTGCACCGTGGCTGATACAACGCTCGACCGCATCGAACAGAGCCTGGACACCCTCCGGCCCTACATCGCCTCGCACAAGGGCAGTGTGGAGGTCGTGGACTTTGATGAGATTGACGGCCGTCTTCTGCTGCGGCTGGGCGGCACCTGTCATGGCTGCGCCGCCTCGACGATCACCCTGAAGCAGGGTATTGAGACCCGGCTCAAGCAGCTCGTCCCTGAAGTCCGGGAAGTCGCCTCGGTATAGCCTTCAGCGTTTGGCATTCAGCGATCCGCCTACTCCCTATCGCCCGGCGCCGACCCACCGCCACTACACAGCCCAGCCCTTGAGCCCCCCGTTGACCAACCCCCTCGCCACCGCCGTCGCCGCCGCGCTCTCCCGCATCCAGAATCCGCGGCTGGAGAACGATCTCTTTTCCGCCGGCATGATCCGCGACCTCGCGGTCACCGCCGACGGCAAGGTGTCATTCACCTTCCTGCTTTCGCGCGAGGATCCCGCAACGCTGGTCCGCGAGGCGCGTGCGGCGGTGCGCGCCATCGAAGGGGTCGATCCGAAGGAACTGCGGATCAGCGTGGTTGATCCCGGCGGTCCGGCCAAGACGACCCACGCGGCGCCAACCGGACAGCCTGCGCCGGGCCAGACACACGGTGCGGCCGGTCTCGTGACGCCGCCGCCGACCCCCAGCGACTACCCTAACCTGGGTCGCATTATCGCCGTCTCGTCCGGCAAGGGCGGCGTGGGCAAGTCCACGGTCACGGCCAATCTCGCCGTCGCGCTGGCCCAGGCAGGGCATCGCGTCGGGCTGATGGACGCCGACATCTACGGCCCCAACATCCCCCGCATGTTCGGCGTCTTCGAGAAGCCCGCCGTGATCGGGGGCAGGATTCAGCCGCTCACGGCCTATGGTGTGAAGCTGATGTCGCTGGGGTTTCTGGTGGATCGGGACGCGCCGGCCATCTGGCGCGGGCCGATCATCATGAAGGTGGTGCAGCAGTTCCTGCGGGATGTCGACTGGGGAACGCTCGACTACTTCCTGGTGGACATGCCGCCCGGCACCGGCGACGCGCAACTGTCGCTGGTGCAGTCCTGCCAGGTGACGACCGCGGTGATCGTGACGACGCCGCAGGAAGTCGCCGTGGGCGATGCGCTGCGCGGCGCCAAGATGTTCGAGAAGACCAGCGTGCCGCTGGCCGGCATCGTGGAGAACATGAGTGCCTTCACCGATCCGGCGACTGGGCTCCGGCTCGAGCTGTTCTCCTCCGGCGGCGGCCAGCGGCTCGCCGAAGAACTGCAGATCCCGCTGCTCGGCAGCGTACCGCTGCAGCCGGGGATGGCGGAGCTGGCCGATCGGGGCAAGCCGATTCTCGTCGCCGATCCCACCAGCCCCGCCGCCACGATGCTCCGCTCCATCGCCGAGCGGCTGGTCGCCTCGCTCGGCACCCGGTCCGTCGCGCTCCCCATTCTGCGGGGCTGAGGCTAGAGCTTCCGGGTCTCCAGCGCCGCGTCGATCTGGTCGGCGACGCGGCGGAGTTCCGCCAGATTTCCCGTTAGACCGTCCGACCCGCCCAGTCCCGCCTGCGCCCGCAGCAATTCGAGCCGCAACGTCTCCAGCGCATGCACCGTGGTTCCCAGCCGACCGGCGGCCTCCGCGCGCGCCCGGGCGATCTCCTCGCCGACCTGGCGCCGCTCCGCCGTGGCGGGTCCGCCGACGGCACCTGCCGCGTCGTCCAGCACGCCAAGGCGCTGGCGGAGCAGGGCCGCATTCTGCGCCAGTCCCTCGAGCAGCCCCTCGGTCGCGCGAAGCCGCTCCTGCTCCGCGGGCGGAAGCGCCCGCAGAATTGTCCTCGCCTGATCGGCCAGGAGCACCTCGGTCGGCTGGTCCGGCAGTGCGAGAGCGGTGGGCCGCGCCGCCGCTCCCCGCCCCATCAGGCGGAACAGCCACCCCGACTTGGCCTTGAGGAAGAAGCTGGTCAGCAGTCCGGGCCGCCCATGGCGCGGCGCGTCCAGCACGCCGCCGAACCAGCGGCCCAGGGCAACCGGCAGCGCCAGGCTGAAGAATTCCACCAGGAGGGCCAGGGGAACGGAACTCTGTACCACGTCCCACTGCTTGGGCCCGAGCCAGAAGAGCGCGAGGGCGGCAAATCCAGCCAGGTAGAGCATCACCGGTTTCGTGAGCGCTGCAGTCGGTGGACCGGAGTCGCACTGTTCGCGGGCCTCACGCTCGGCTACTGCCGCGAGATCTGCGGCGGTCCACCCCTCGCGGGCGGCGTCACGAATGAGCCGACTTGCATGGATGCCGCGGAGGGCGAGGAGGCTCACCATCAGCGTGGCGAGCGCCGCGGTGTAGAGGAATCCGAAGCCAAGGAAGTCACGGGTCAGGAGTTGCGTGAGGATGGCGATCGCGGCAAGCGTCTGAAACCCCACGAGGTCCATGGCAAAAGTGGAGAGCTCGTGGGTGATCTGGTGCAGCGTCCGTGGAACCGGGGTGACGGCGCTGCCGGCGGCGAGGGCGGCCGCGAGCGCTTCCCCGGTGGGGAATCGGTCGGAGGGAGCCTTCGCCAGGCAACGGTCGATCACAGCCTCCAGCGTGTGCGGAATGCCCGGACGCAGCGTGGCGACGGGCGGGGCGGGAATCGTGAGGTGCTGGGCCAGCAGCGCTCCGGCGTTGTCGCCCTCGAAGGGGTACCGGCCCGTCAGCGCGAAGAACGCCGTCACACCGAGCGAGTAGAGGTCGCTGCGACCGTCCACCGGCTCCCCGCCCGCCTGCTCCGGGCTGGTGAGTCGCGGCGTCCCGAGCAGGTCGCCCACCGGCGTCGCGCCGGCCGTCTCCCGCACCCGCGCGATGCCGAAGTCGGTGACCAGGGCGCGCTGACTGCCCCGCTCGAGCAGAATGTTCTCCGGCTTGACGTCGCGGTGAATGACCCCGTGCTGGTGGGCGTAGGCCAGTGCCCAGGCTACCTCCTGCATCAGGCGGGAGACCTCCGCCGGCGGCAGCGGCCCCTCCTCCCGCACCCGCGCGGCGAGGGTGCCGCCAGAGACATAGGCCATCATGAAACAGACGACGGTCCCGTGCTCTTCCACCGCGTAGACCGGGACGATGTTCGGGTGTGACAGGCCCGCGGCGGTGCGTGCTTCCCGGAGGAACCGGGCGCGCAGTTCGGGAAGATGGGCGAACTGGCCGGGCAGCAGCTTGAGGGCGACGGCGCGCTCGAGGGCGAGGTCACGCGCGAGATACACGATGCCCATGCCGCCGCGACCCAGCTCCCGCTCCAGCAGGTAGCGCCCCCGCAGGGCAGCTTCGAGTTGGACGGTATCCGCGTCGTGCTTCATCTTGGATGCCTCACAGCGGTCCAGGTCCGGCGCTCGGGGTCCATGACCGAGCAGCTCCCCCTTACCTTACCGGGCATGCCTATCATAACCCTGCTCACCGATTACGGGACGACGGACGCCTACGTGGGCGAGGTGAAGGGAGTTCTGCTCTCCCGTGTCCCCGGGGTCACGCTGGTCGACCTGACCCATGAGATCCCGCCAGGTGATATCGCGGCAGCGGCCTATGTGCTGGGGCGCTGCTGGGTGCAGTTCCCGCCCGGCACGGTTCACCTCGCGGTGGTGGATCCGGGTGTCGGGACCAGCCGCAACGCGCTGGCGCTCTCCGCCGCGGGGCAGTTCCTGGTCGGCCCCGACAACGGGCTCTTCAGCGGGATCCTGCGCGGCACCGCCATCGAGGCGGCGATCCTCGCCACCCCGGCGAGTGCCTCCGCCACCTTTCACGGCCGCGACCTCTTCGCGCCCGCCGCGGCCGCGCTCGCCCTCGGCACGCCCCTCCGCAGTCTTGGTGCTCCGTATGCCGAAGTGCCCCGACGAGTCAGCGGCGCCATGCCGCACTATGAGGGCAAGATGGTGGTCGGGGAAGTCATCTATGTCGATCGCTACGGCAACCTCGTGACCAACCTGACCTCCGACCTGGTTCCGCCTTACGCGGTACTGGAGGCGGAATCGCTCGCCATCGGGCCGCTCAGCACGACGTTCGGCGATGTGGCAGCGGGCGGACTGCTGGCGTACCTGGGCTCGGGAGGGACGGTCGAGATTGCGGTGCGCGGCGGCTCGGCGTCGCGGCGACTGGGGCTGGGCGTGGGTGGGCGGGTAAAGGCGCGGCTGGGGTAGGTCGGGCCTCCGTGCCCGATAGTCGCTCGGAGCTGTCCACTGGTCACGGGTCGAAGGCGGTGGCCCATCTGACAACGGTAGGTGCAATCGGCTGACGGCTGACGGCTGAAGGCTGAGAGCTACCGCAAACTCCCTCGCGCCGATCGCCTACTCTCTCCCCGGCCGCTTCACCGCGTGCACCCCGAACTGTGGAGTTGCCCAGAGATATTCGTCGGTCAGTGCTTCGGTCGGCAGCAGGCGGCCGGCGAAATGCTCGCGGAAGCCGGCGCGCGAGAGCAGTGCCGCTCCAAAACCCACCGTCGCCAGCAGCCAGGTAACCAGGGTCGCCGTCGCCAGGATCAGCGTCCCCGCGACCGGGACCCAGCCGAACAGCACCCACGACAGCCAGAGCAGCGCCACCGCACCCAGCCCGACGGCGATGTACCGATAGCTGTTGGCCGAGGCGAGCGAGATACCCCGCGCCAGCTGACGCCGGGTGAGGCTCTCTCCCATCGCATGCGCGATCGCCAGGAAGCCGCCGAGCACGGCGACGATGAGCAGCAGGGCGAAGACGATCACCGCGAAGGGCACCAGCAGGATGCCCGCGACACTCAGCACCAGCCCCACCACCAGCATGCCGAAGGTCGGCAGGATCAGCACCTGACCCAGCAGCCCGACCAGCAGTGCGCGGGTGAACGAGTGCAGCACGGTATCGCTCACCACTTCCAGCGGCACCCGGGCGAACAGTACCGTGCCGAACCCCACCAGCAGGAGCGTCAGGAACACCCCCGTGGTGCCGGCGGCGTTGCGGGCGAATCGGGTCCAGGCGGACACCGGGGCGTCGGCAGGTTGCGCGGTGCCGCGCGCGGCCGTGCGACGTGGGGCATCGAGCGTCCGGATCGTGCCGCGAATGTCGCCGCCGAGATCCCGGACCACCCCGGACACCGCGAGCACGTCGCCCGTGACCACGCCACCGGGATGCACCACGATGTTGCCCTCGACGGTGGCAACGTTTCCGATCACGGTGCCATAGATATCGGCGTCGCCGCGGACCACGAGGAGATGGCCCTGCATCCGTTCGGATGACCCCAGGCTGAAGTGCCCGGCGTGCGCGCTTCCATCCGGCACGGTGATGCGGAGCGAGGGACCATGCAGGCCCGCGCTGGCACGCAGCAAAGGCGCGAGCCGATTGGGATCGCTGAGGTCGGAGAGATCGATGGACAGGCCGCCCGGTTCCGCCTGGGGCAGCATCTGTGGCGTCGTGGCGGTGCCGGGCGGCGCGCTGAGCTGCGCCAGCTTCTCGTGGAACAGGCCGGCGTTGGCCGCTTCATCGTTGGACAGTCCTTCGGGCTGCCACTCGCGCACCAGGGCCAGGGCGGTTGGCGTCTCCACGCGGGAGACTTCGACCGCCAGGCGCCGCCAGGCCAGCTCGAGCGCCCCGCCCGAGGGGTAGTGGCCGATCGTCCTGCCATCCAGCCGAACCGCGCCATCTTCCAGCGCCAGGGTCAGCGCGCCGCCATCGGTGTATTCGAAGACGATGGTGACGCCGTCGGTCGCCAGCGAGACGACGTGATCCTTCACGACGTGATTCTGGTCGTCAGCCAGCAGTTGGGTGAGATAGGTAAAGCGATACTTCCAGGCGGGCGTGACATCACGATGGACATCGGATGCCTGCAGCGGTGCCGCACCCGCCAGCAGGGCGGCGCCGAGCAGGAGGCTATGGCAGCGCACGCGCGGCCTGACTGCCGGGGAGGGCGATAAGGCGGCGCAGCGTGAGGACACCCGCGGCATACAGCGCGACCACCACGCCGCCGAGGGCAATCAACCGGCCCGGTGTGAGCGCGGTGCGCAGCGCGGCGTACCACGCCTGCGACTGCAATGCGCTGTTGGCCAGGGTGATGCCCTGCCAGAACCACTGCTCACCCTGAGCCCGGATGCCCTGCACGGTGCCGAGGATCAGTTCCTGGTGCCCGGCGGCCCACGCGGCGCTGGCAGCGACCGACCCACCGAGCAGGACCGCGACGCCGGCCGCGATGCCGACACCCTCGGGGGTGGCCGCGAGCCGGGTGCGCCACAACCGCCAGGCACTCGCGAGGGAGGTGACCGGGAGATCGACCTGGGCCATCACCCGATCCGCCAGCGCCTGCCCGGGTGAGAGCAGGGGCAGCGCCTGCAGCTGCATGACCAGCACCCGCTCCGCGTCGGCCAGCTCCTGGCACTCGGCACAGCCGCGGAGATGCGCTTCCCGGACCGTCGGCAGGATGCCGGCCACCCAGAGATCCAGATCCTCGGCGGAGAAGTGGGCGGCGGCGGGAACGCGGGTGACCCGCGCCATGACCCGGTCGGCGAACAGCGCCGTCGGCGAAACCCGCGGCAGGCGGGCGAGCTGCTGCGTCACCTCACGGATTTCTTCCGCGGCGGTGCGGCACTCTTCACACGTTTCGAGATGGGACGCGCGAGCGGTGGGGAGACGTCCGTCCAGCCAGAGATCGAGCTCTTCATTCACGAGATGCGGCGGGGAATTCATCATACGGGCTGACCTACGGTCTCATCTGAGGCATGGTTTCAGTCTCTCAGGTGCGCGAGGGAATCGCGCAGTTCATGCCGCGCACGATGGATATAGGTCTTCACCGTGCCGAGCGGGAGATCGAGCAGCTGGGCGATCTCTTCATAGGCGAGTCCCTCGACGTGGCGCAGCAGAATGCAGGACCGGTATTCGGGGCGCAGCTGGCCGATCGCCCGTTCGATGGAGCTGCCCAATTCCCGCGCCTCGAGGGCGGCCAGCGCCGACTCGCTCCGATCGCCCACCTGCAGAACGGTCGCTTCGATCTCGTCGGGGGTGGTGGCGTTCGGGGCGCCGTCGAGCGACAGGGTCTGGACCGAACGTCGCCGCAGCTGATCGATCGCGGCGTTGTTGGCGATCTTGAAGATCCAGCTGGAAAACTTGAACTCCGGCCGGTAGGTCGCGATGGCGTTGAGCGCCTTGATGAAGGTCTCCTGCGAGAGGTCCTCCGCCAGCTGCCGGTCGCGGACCATGCGGAGGATCAGCGAGAACACCGGCCGCTCGTAACGCCGGATCAGCTCGCGGTAGGCGGCCTCCCGGCCTTCCACGGCGAGCGCGACGATTTCCTGATCCGTGAGTGATGCGAGGTCGAGCCGTTCAGCCATGCGCGAGGACGCGGCTTGCGAAGCCACTTTGAACCGGACTACATTCATCGCCTATGTTGGTCACGGAAAGGAAGTTACCGCTTTCGGGCGGCACAGAGAAGCGGTCCTACGTCCGGGCCATGTTCACCCAGATCGCCCCCCGGTACGACCTCCTCAATCACGTCCTCAGTCTCAATATGGACCGCCGCTGGCGCCGGCAGGCCGTCGCGGAGCTCGACTGGGAGCGCGCCCCCGCTGGCCGGTACCTCGACCTCTGCTCCGGCACCCTGGATCTCGCGGCCACATTGGGCGACCGGCCCGGTTTTACCGGGCAAGTCATCGGTGCTGATTTCGTCCTTCCCATGCTCGAGCTGGGTCAGAACAAGTCCGCCCGGGTCCGCGCGGTGAACGCCGATGCCCTCGACCTGCCATTCCCTGATGCCTCATTCGACGGGGCGACCGTCGGCTTCGGGGTGCGGAACCTGGCCGATCTCGACCGCGGCCTGGCGGAGGCGGCCCGAGTCATCAAGCCGGGGGGGCGATTCGTGATTCTGGAATTCACCACTCCTTCCTGGCAGCCGATGCGTGGGGCCTACCTGCTCTACTTTCGCCACGTCCTCCCGTCCATCGGACGACTGGTTTCCCGGCACTCCGACGCGTATACCTACCTTCCGGCGTCGGTGCTGAGCTTCCCGGAACCGCCCCAACTCGCCGCACGGATGGCAGTGCAGGGGTTCTCCGCGGTGCGCTGGCAGTTGCTGCTCGGCGGCATCTGCGCGATCCACGTCGGGACCCGGCGGTGAGCGCGATGCACGGTCGATTGGGGAACAGGGAACGGGGAACGGGGAACAGGAAGCGCACTCTGGCGTATTGTTTCGTGCTGCCGGGCATCGGCGTGGGCGTGGCCGAGTCCGCGCGTTCGGTCCTCAGCCCGTTCCCCGTTCCCCGTTCCCCGTTCCCCGAGTTTCCGTGAGCCTCGACAGCCTGCAGGAGTTCATCGCCGCGATCGAGAAAGCGGGCGAACTGGTCCGGATCAGGGAACCGGTGCGTACCCATCTCGAGATCGCGGAGATCGCCGACCGCTGCATGAAGAGTCCGGGCGGCGGGCCGGCGCTGCTGTTCGAGCAGCCGGTGCTGCCCAGCGGGGCCATCAGCGAGTATCCTGTCGCCATCAACCTGTATGGTTCGATGCGGCGGATGTGCCTGGCGCTGGGCGTCGAGGAGCTCGATTCCATCGGTGGGCGGATCAGCGAGCTGCTGAACCTGAAGGTGCCCGACGGGCTCTTCGGCAAGCTCTCGATGCTGCCCAAGCTCGCCGAGGTGGCCAAGTTCCCGCCGCGCACCAGGAGTGGTCGGCCGTCCTGTCAGGAGATCGTGTGGCAGGGCGGGGAGATCGACCTCGATCGGCTGCCCTTCCTCACCACCTGGCCGCAGGATGGCGGGCGCTACATCACGCTGCCGATGGTCATCACCGAGGATCCCTCGCGCGGCATCCGCAACGTCGGCATGTACCGGATCCAGGTGCTGTCGAAGAACACGCTGGCGATGCACTGGCAGCGGCACAAGGTCGGGGCCGCGCACTGGCGCGAGATGGCGGCGAGGGGTGAACGAATGCCGGTCGTCATCGCGATCGGGGCCGATCCCGCGAGTCTGTATTCCGGGTCGGCCCCGCTGCCCCCGACGATCGATGAGTTCATCTTTGCGGGCTTCCTGCGGAAGTCCCCGGTCGAGCTGGCGAAAGCGGTGACGTGCGCCCTCGATGTGCCGGCCGAAGCCGAGTTCGTGATCGAGGGCTACATCGACCCGGCAGAGCCACTGGTGCTCGAGGGGCCATTCGGCGATCACACCGGGTTCTATTCGCTGGCCGACTACTACCCGCTGGTCCACGTTACTGCGGTCACCATGCGGAAGCGGCCGGTCTATGCCGCGACGCTGGTCGGGCGTCCGCCGATGGAGGACTACTACCTCGGGCATGCGACGGAGCGGGTCTTCCTGCCGCTGCTCAAGCTCACCGTGCCGGAGATCGTGGACTACCACATGCCGGCCTGCGGGATCTTCCACAACCTGATCTTCGTCTCGATCGACAAGCAGTACCCCGGCCAGGCGTCCAAGGTGATGAACGCGCTCTGGGGCCAGGGCCTCATGTCGCTGGCCAAGGTGATCGTGGTGGTCGACAAGGAGGTGGACGTCCGCGATCCGGACGAGGCCTGGTGGATCGCGTTGAACAACATCGACCCGCAGCGGGATGTGCGCTTCACGATGGGACCGGCCGATGTGCTGGATCATGCCAGCCAGCAGTTCACCTACGGCAGCAAGATGGGGATCGACGGCACGAGGAAGTGGAAAGAAGAGGGTTTCCACCGCGAGTGGCCGCCGCTGATCACCATGGACGAGGCGACGAAGCGCCGGGTTGATGCGCTGTGGCCGAAGCTGGGGATTCGACTCGGGAACGGGGAAACGGGAACAGGGAACGGGACGAATCGATGAGCACACCGGTTCCCCGTTCCCCGTTCCCGGTCGTTGCGCCCGAGGGCCAGACCTTCGCTGGCGCCTCGCTGCTGGTCCGCTACATCAATTTCGTCAAGCTGCCGCACACTCTCTTTGCACTGCCCTTCGCGCTGCTCGGGGTGCTGGCCGCCTGGGGTGACCATCCGGTCACCTGGCAGATGGTCCTGCTCGTCGTGCTCGCCTTTTCCGCGGCGCGGTGGGTGGCGATGGGGTTCAACCGGATCGCCGATCGCGAGTTTGACGCGCGGAATCCGCGCACCAGTGCCCGCGAGCTGCCTCGCGGCGCGCTCAGCCTCACGCAGGCATGGGTGTCGGTTCTCGTCGCCGGCAGTCTCTTTCTCCTGGCGGCCAGTCAGCTCAACCCGGTCTGTTTCCTGCTCGCGCCAGTCGCCCTGCTCTGGGTGATGGGCTACAGCTTCGCCAAGCGGTTCACCTTCTGGCCGCACCTCTGGCTGGGCGTCGCGCTCGCCATGGCGCCGGTAGGCGGCTACCTGGCCGTGACCGGGCGGTGGAGCGAGCCGTGGTGGGTGCTCATCGCCGTGACCCTCGCGGTGGCAACCTGGGTGGCGGGCTTTGATATCTTCTACGCCCTGCCCGATGAGGGTTTCGATCGCGATGCCGGCCTGCGCAGCGCGGTCGTCCGCCTCGGCCAGCGGCGCAGCATCCTGCTGGCCAAGCTGCTGCATGGCGTGACGATCCCGGCGTTGGTGGTGTTCGGCCTGAGCGCCGGCTTCGGCCTCTGGTTCTTTGTCGGCGTGGGCTGCGCCACGCTGATCCTCGCATGGGAGCATCAACTGGTGAAGCCGGGCGATCTGTCGAAGCTCGATGCCGCGTTCTTTACCATGAACGGCGTGATGAGCGTGACGGTGTTCGGCTTTGCACTGGTGGATCGGTTGGTGGGGTGAGGTTGGGCGATGGGGTGATTGGGCGATCAGGCGATTGGGCGATTGGGCGATTGGGCGATTAGGCGATTAGGCGATTGGGCGATTGCTAAACGCTGAATGCTGAGTGCTGAATGCGTATGGCTGACGGCTGACGGCTGACGGCTGATGGCTGACGGCTGACGGCTGACGGCTGACGGCTGACGGCTGATGGCTGACGGCTGATGGCTGATGGCTGACGGCTGACGGCTGATGGCTGATGGCTGAACTCTGACGAAAGACCCATCCATGTCGAAACGACCGAAGGAAACGCTGATCCCCGTGCGGGGCCGGGGCAAGCCGGCGCCCGAGAAGGGCGCACTGCAGCAGAAGGTCCCGCCGCCGCAACCGGAGCGGCGCCCGCTCAAGACTCCGACCGCCAACCGTCGCGGCCGTTGAGCCAACTGCCTGTCGTGGTGGCGATCACCGGTGCGTCCGGGGCGCCGTACGCGGTGCGTCTGCTGGACGTCCTGGCGCGTCGCCGCGTCCCGGTGTGGCTGATCGTCTCCAGCCACGGCTGGCGGCTGCTCAAGGAGGAGACCGGCGTTGCGGATGAAGCGGCGCTCTGCGCCGCGACCGGCGGCGACTGGTCCAGCATCACCTTCTTCCCGGATGGCGACCGCGGCGCCAAGCCCGCATCGGGATCGACAAAGTCCGCCGGCATGGTGATCTGTCCCTGCTCCATGGGCACCGTCGCCGCCATCGCCGGCGGGACCAGTCGCTCGCTGGTCGAGCGGGCCGCGGATGTGGTCCTCAAGGAGCGGCGCAAGCTCATTCTGGTGCCGCGCGAGACGCCGCTCTCGCTCATTCATCTGCGCAATCTCGTCGCCGTCACCGAAGCGGGTGCCGTCGTCATTCCCGCCGCGCCCGGTTTCTACCACCGGCCCACCCAGGTCAGCGAGCTGGTCGACTTCATCGTCCAGCGGGTGATCGATCAGCTGGGGCTGGAGATCGACATCGCGCCGCGGTGGCAGGGATGAGGCCGTTAGCCGTTGGCCTTTAGCCCTTGGCGTGCAGCCCGTCGTAGCCAGCGGCCAACGGCCAACGGCCATCGACTTCGAGCCCCCCAATGCGCCTAGGCATCATCGCCGACACCCACGGTCTCCTGCGCCCCGAAGTCTTCGAGGTCTTCCGCGAGGTCGACCTGATTCTGCATGCCGGCGACATCGGACCGCAGGAGCTGCTCATCGAACTCGAGGCAATCGCCCCGGTCACCGCGGTCTACGGGAACTGCGACGGGTGGGACCTGCGCGCCCACCTGCCGGGGGTGGTGGAGCAGCAGATCCAGGGCCTCGACTTCGTGCTGCTCCACGGCGATCAGCTCGGTGCGCCAACGCCTGACAAATTGCACGAGGCCTATCCCGCCGCCGACGTGATCATCTATGGCCACACCCACCGGCCACTGCTCACCACGGTGGACCTGACCGTGACGGTGATGAATCCCGGTGGGGCGGGCCGGCGTCGCTTCGACCTGCCGCCCTCCGTCGGGATCATGGAGCTCGAGTCCGGTCTGCCGCCCCGCGCCTGGCTCGTGCCGCTCACCTCCGCGGATGGCGACTGACCGCAGATGCTGCTCACCCCGCTGCTCCTGCTTCTCGTCACCGATACCATCCCGCTCCGACCAGCGGAGCACCCGCTCGTCTTTGACGGCCACGCCGACAGCGCCGAATACGGGGCTGCCGCGGCAATCATCGAACGGCCGATGGGGAATGTTCCGGTCTGGCTCCGTCGGGATGGGGATTTCATCTATCTCGCCGCTGCGATCGCCGACAGCAGCTGGTACTGGGGCGATGACTTCGTGGTCAGCATCGATATCCGCGGCGACGGCACACCCGCCCCGGGGCACGATGATTTTCAATGGCACTTCCGCCGCGTCGCCGACAGCAGCGTGATCTATCGGGGCGACGCCGGAAAGTGGCGCGCCCCGCAAGACGATCCCGAATGGCGGCTCGGCCCGGCGCGTGAAGGGGGTGGCTGGGAGGTGCGGGTGACGGGCGACAGTGCGGGGTGGTCAATCGAGATGCGGCTGGATCCGGCCTTCTTCGCCGATGGCGGTGCCCGCGCGCCGAGGCTGGCGTTCCGGGTCTTCGACAACGAGCCGATGGGCTGGTTCCCCTGGCCCAGGCCGGCGGGGATTCGCCAGCCCACGGATGTGGAGCGGCGGCCCGAGTTGTGGGCAGTGGTCGACCGTTAGGGTGGTGGGGGGCCCGCCCGCCTGGTCCGCGCGTGCTCGATAATTCCCTGGATCAGCCCCGATTCCACCACGACGGCGGTCGAGCGATTCCCTAAAGCGCCCACGTCTCGAGCCGGCTGGTGCGGCGGAAAGCATCGGGATGACGCCGGAACCAGCTCATGATGAGCAGGATTTCGTCCAGGTGCTGAAAAGGGAGAGGCCCTGGGGCAGGGGCGGGCGCAGCCAGCTCATCGGTCACCACGCCGCGAAAGGCCTCCCGCTCGATCGGCGTTGAGGGCCAGGGATAGCTGCAGCGCACCACCCCATGGCGGATCAGGTAGGCGCGATCGTCGCCGAAATCGCCGGGGTCCCGATACACGAACGTCAGTGCCTCTACCGCGGCCCGGGCCCGACTCGTCGCCGCCAGCAGCCATTCCAGCGTCTCGAACCGCTCCCGCCACTTCGTCGCCCGCTCGAACTCCGCGGCGTCGGCCGCCGCTTGCATCTCCGTCACGGTCCGGTCGATCGGCTGGATGGTGCGGCCTTCGAGGAAAGCCTGCGCCGTCCCCACCCGCCTGAGGTAGTCCACTTCGGTCACCAGCGCCGCACAGGGGCCGGCGCAGAAGCCGAAGCCGTGGCGCATGCAGGCGGCATCGCGCGCGGGGGAGAAGAGGTCCATCTGTCCCGCGAAGACGATCGGCATGGTCGGCGCGCAGTCGCGCAGGCCCAGCAGGTCGTTCAGCGTCTTGACGCCCTCCCGCACCCGGGCTGGTGCGGAGAATGGCCCGTACCATCGCTGATCCCCCCGGCTGGTGGCCACACTCGCGGCGATGCGTGGCGCCGGCCCATTCGACACCGTGATGAAGAAAGTGCGCCGAGCCCGGTTCATCTGGTGATTGAAGGTCGGGCGCCAGCGCGCGATCTGGCGCAGTTCCGTCAGGCAAGCCGCGAACTCGCTCGGGGTGTAGTCCCAGGTGATGTCGGCGGCGGCGTGGAGGATCCGGGCCGCCTTGTCTTCCGGGTAGCTGGCCCGGAAATAGGAGAGCACCCGCTGCCGGAGCCGGCGCGCCTTGCCGACATAGATGACCCGGCCCATCGCGTCCAGCATCCGGTAGACCCCCGGCCGCGGCTCGGCCAGCCGACGGACCCGCTCCCGAAGGGTCGGCAGGTCCACGGTTGGCAGCGAGAGCCGGAGGGCAGTGGTCATGAAGGTGGCAGCGAGCAGGTGGCAGGTGGCAGCGGATACGTGGAAGATATCGGGGCAGCTGTCGGCCGTCAGCCATCAGCCGTCAGCCAATGGCCATTGGCCGTTGGCCGTTCGCAGCAAACATGCAGCGTTCAGCAACCGCCTACCGCCTACCGCCACCGAAGGGCGGAGCTGGAGCTCCGCCCCTACCCAGCTACCCCTGACACCGCCAGCAGAACACCGTGATCCGCCCGTCGATATCGTGGGTTCCCGCCAGCCGGGTGCCGCAGTGGCGACACGGCTCCCCCTGGCGCTCGTAGACCATGAGCTCGAGCTGGAAGTTGCCCGGCTGCCCGGTGCCGGTGCGATAATCGCGAAACGTCGTGCCCTCGGCGTCGATGGCAGCTTGGAGGATACGACGGGTCTCGTGGTAGAGCCGTTCGTAGCGTTCGGGCGGGACCCTGTTGGCCGGTCGTGACGGGTCGATTCCCGCGGCGAAGAGCGCTTCGTTGGCGTAGATGTTCCCGACCCCGACGATCTTCCGCTGATCCATCAGCACCTTCTTGATGGCCTGGCGTGAATTCCTGAGTCCGGCCATGAAGACGGCCGGTGTGAGTGCCGGATCCAGCGGCTCCGGTCCCAGCGCCCGGTCGTACGCCTCCCAGCCTCTCGGATTCAGCAGCAGCAGGGTTCCGATGCGACGGACATCCCGGAAGATGAACTGCGTTCCGTCGTCGAGGGTGGTCCGTAGGACGGCGTACTTCCGCTCTGCCTCGGTCAGCGGCCGGTTGTAGTAGAGGAGGTTGCCGCTCATGCCCGGCTGGAGCACGAACCGATGCGTGCCCAGGTCGAGCACGGCGTGCTTGGCCCGGCGGAAGACATGCTGGACCGTCGCGCCGGTGAGCGCCGCGAGGAGGCGGGGCCGGGTGACGCCACGCAGCACATCGATGTGGGATAGGCTCGCCGTACGGATGGTGCGGCCGAGCAGGACAGGCCGGATGTCGCGGACCATCGTCTCGACTTCGGGGAGTTCGGGCACGGGCGGAATGTACGCACCTCCACCCGGGCCGCCTACCGCCTGCTGTTACCGCCCCGGCCGGGTGATGCCGAGCTTCTTCATGCGCGCTTCCAGCGTGGTCGGCTTCAACCCCAGCGCCTCGGCGGCCCCGCCGGCGCCGCTCACTTTCCAGCCGGTGCGGGCCAGCGTGCTGCGGATATGCTCGCGCTCGACATCCAGGAGGGCGCGTGAGGAGGAGAGTCGCGGGCCCTCTGAGGGCGTGACCACCGGCCGGTACTGCCCCGTCACCCACTCGGCGAGCTGCAGGCTGTTCCCCTGGGTGACGATGACCGAGCGCTCGATGAGATTGGCGAGTTCGCGGATGTTGCCCGGCCAGGGATACGCGGTCAGTCGCTGCACCACCGCATCGGGAATGGTGGTGATCGCCTTGCCCATGCGCGCCGCATAGTGAGTCACGAAGTGGCGCAGCAGGAACGGGATGTCGCTCGGCCGGTCACGCAGCGGCGGGGAGAGGATGGGGAAGACGTTCAGCCGGTAGTACAGGTCCTGGCGGAACTCACCGCGCTGCACCATCGCCGGGAGATCGCGGTGGGTCGCGGCGATCACCCGCACGTCGACCTTGACCGCCTGCGTCCCGCCGACCCGCATCAGCTCGCCCTCCTGCAGCACCCGCAGCAGTTTCACCTGCAGGTCGAGCGGCAGGTCGCCGATCTCGTCGAGGAACAGCGTGCCGCCGTCCGCCAGTTCGAAGCGGCCCACCTTGCGGGCGAGGGCGCCGGTGAACGCCCCCTTTTCATGGCCGAAGAGTTCGCTTTCCACTAGCGTCGGACTGATGGCTCCACAGTTCACGGTCACCAGCGGCTTGGCATGGCGCCGGCTCTGCTGGTGGATGGCCCGCGCGATGAGTTCCTTGCCGGTCCCGGTCTCACCCCGGATCAGGACCGTGGCCTCGGTCTCGGCCACCTGCCCGATGAGTCCCATGACCTGGGCGATCGCCGGACTCTCACCAATGATCGCGTCGTCCCGCCCGCGACCGGCAGCGGTGACGCGCTGCTCGAGTTCCCGTTCCGCCGTCAGGTCTTCGAGGATCGTCCACATCGCGACCAGATGGTCGGCTTCGATCACGCCGAGCCATGTCGCCCGGAGGAAGCAGACCCGCCGTTCCCGATCGGTGGTGCGCAGCAGCACCCCTTCGAGCCGGAACCCCTCGGCCACGAAGCGCTCGAAGTGCTGCAGGTCCTGGCGGGTGATCGGCGGGGCGAAGACCGATCGACCTAGGCCGATCATTTCGGTCGGGCTGGTGTATCGGTGCAGCCGCGCATGGGCCAGATTGGTGTAACCCACCCGCCCGGTGGCGTGCAGCTCTTCGAAGATCTGTTCGGCAGGCCACGACGTTGGAATCGGTCGCGCGGTATCGCAGCGCCAGATCGCGGCACCCAGGGTATCGAGCACCGCCCGATACTGCGCTTCGGTCCCCGGCAGGGGACCCACACTTCCGCGGGGGGTGGGCGAGGGCGACGGGCTGGACTCGCGTGGCTGATCGATCGTCATATCATGGACCTGGGGGATGGGCTTCTCCCCCAATAAGTCGAGATCGAGCCGGATGGTTCCCATTCGGTTGGGAACCCTCCCAAGATGTTGGGAACTTACCGGGCGGGCCCGGAGTTGGTAGTGACAGCACCGGGCCTGATCGGCCGGCTTCCCTCGAGCACTCGGACTCATGACCGACAGCTTTGCCCACCTTCGCGTCGCCCTCGGCGACCGGTACCAGCCTGTGCGGGAGCTCGGGGGCGGGGGGATGGCGCAGGTCTACCTGGCCGAGGATGTGAAGCACCAGCGGCAGGTCGCCATCAAGGTCCTGCGGCCCGAGTTCTCCATCTCACTCGGCGCCGAGCGCTTCCTGCGCGAAATCGCCGTCATCGCCCGGCTGCAGCATCCCCATATCCTGCCCCTGCTGGATTCCGGCCGTGCCCCGTTCCAGGGCGGCTGGACAGGCTGGCAGGATCGGGGCGACAGGCCGCATGACTCCATGGCGCCGACCTCCGAGTTGCTCTACTTCGTCATGCCGTACGTGGAGGGGGAGAGCCTGCGGGCGCGGCTGGCGCGGGAGGGACGCCTGCCGCTCACCGACGTAATCCGCATCCTGTCGGATGTCGCCGATGCCCTCGCCTATGCCCACGAGAAAGGGGTGGTCCACCGCGATATCAAGCCCGACAACATCATGCTGACGGGGCGCCACGCGGTGGTGATGGACTTCGGTGTCGCGAAAGCGGTGAGCGCCTCGGTCATCGCAACTCCGGAGCTGACCGGGGGCGTAGCGCTTGGCACGCCGGCCTACATGGCCCCCGAGCAGGCCACCGCCGATCCAGCGCTCGATCACCGGGTCGACATCTACGCGCTGGGGATTCTGGGTTACGAGATGCTGACGGGGCGTCCGCCTTTCACCGGGGCGACGGTCCATGAGCTGCTGACCGCACAGGTGCTGGACGATCCCGAACCCATCGAGACTTTGCGGCCCGAAGTCCCGCCAGCGCTTGCGGCGGTGCTGTTGCGCTGCCTGGCCAAGCGGCCGGCCGATCGGTGGTCGAGCGCGGCCGAAGTGGTCGCCCAGCTCGAGCCGTTCAGCACCTCCTCCGGCGGCGTGACGCCGGCGAGTGTGAGCCCGGTGCGCGCGGAATCGCCGCTCCTGCCCCGCTGGCTGCTGGTGACCGTGGCACTGCTGGGCCTTGTCGCTATCGGGCTCCTCGCCAACGGCGCGCGGACGATGATGATGCACCCGCTGGAACTCCGGCAGGCGACGATCCTCGGCACCGTCACCGAGGCGGCGCTCTCGCCTGACGGGCAGTTCATCGCCCTGGTGGCCCGCGGGCCCGGGGACTCGACCCGGCTTGGCGTGCAGGAGGCCAGTGGCGGCATGCCGCGCTGGCTCACGATGGGGCTGCACCTGCGGTATCCATCATGGTCCCGGGACGGCACCGAGTTGCGGTTCGTGGCCTACGAGGCGCCTGGCATCTCCGTGGTGCGTGGGATCCCGCGGCTGGGAGGGCAGCCGCGCTACATCGCCCCGATGGTCGGTGACTATCCCGCTTTTTCCGCCGATGACCAGTCCCTCGCCAGCTTCCGCGCTTCGACTGCGGACCTTTCCATCCGCAATCTCGCGACGGGCGACACCACGAGCATCCGATCCCCGGCCGGCTTCCGCTGGTCGGTGGGCGCCGCGTGGGCCCCACGCGGCAAGTGGATCGCGCTGACGCTGCTCGGGTTCGATGCAAGGCGGACTGCCATCGCCTGCCTGTCGACGGACGGGCGCAGCACCCACCTGCTGGTGCAGGACAGCGTCGAGCTCAGCGCCCCGGTCTGGCCCACCGGAGGAGACGCGCTCTACTATCTGCGCCAGGAGGGTTCGCTGCAGGCGCTGCGACGTCTCAATGTTTCAGGCGACTGTGAGCGGAAAGGGGCACCGGAGGAGGTGGCGGCAGGGCTCGACATCGGGGACCGCACTCCAGGCCTGCCGACGGCAGCCAGCCTTTCCCTCACCAGTGACGGTCGTCGCCTCAGCTACTTGCGCTCGGTGAAATCGTCAAACCTCTGGATCCGTTCGACCACGGGGACTTCCCCCTTGGCGCTGACCAACGGTACCGCGTACAACTACTCCGCCCGCTTCGCGCCCGGCGACAGCCTGCTCGCCTTCATCCGCGTGACTGACGGCGAGGGGACGGTGCAGCTCTTGCCGCTGCGTTCGATGATCGAGGCACCGCTGGACGGGAGCGCCGGGGCGGTCGGGCTGGGGTGGTCGGCCGACGGGGAGGCCCTGGCGGTGACCACGGAAACCGGGGAGCGACCGGCATCGGTGACGGTGATTCAGCCTCGCAACGGCACACGCAAGCAGCTGCCCTCCGCCCGCAGCAGCGCCGTCCTGACGTGGCTGAAGGATGGTCGGGTGGTCTATCAGGTCGCGGGCAATCGCGGATTTTCCCTGGTCGATACGATGACAGGTGAGGTCGCACCCATGGTGGCCATCGATACTACTGCCGGTTTTGTCTTTGCGCCGAAGGTGTCGCCTGACGGCAAGCAGCTCGCGTTCTTCTGGGCCCGAGAGACAAATCGCGGAGTCTGGCTCGCCCCGTTCGGTGGGACGGCGGCCCGGCCACTCGTCGCCGCCACCCTGCTCGAGCCGCTGGGCTGGTCGGCGGATGGGCGCCACCTCTTTGTCGCGCGTGGCGGCCGAGACGGCAATGCGCCGCTCGTCTCCGTCCTTACCCTTGAAACGGGGCAATTGCAGCCGCTCCTGAAGCTCGATCGGGGTGACCTTGTTGAGGACATCAGTGGAGACGGGCGAACGGTACTCTTCTCCCATGTGGAAGCCCAGTCCGATATCTGGCTGCTCAACAACCCCAAGCCAGGCGGCCGCTGAACCTTCTGGTGCAGCCTGGTCACGCGACCAGGCTGGTGGCTTCCCCCGCATCCACCGACACCCGCCCCCGCCCGATGCCGCGTTCCTCCGCCAGCTCCAGGAGCGCCGCCTGCAGTAGCTTGCGGCCGCGGTGCAGCCGCGAGCGCACCGTGCCGATCGGGCAGTTCACGATTTCCGAGATTTCCTGATACGACAACTCCTCCACGAAATACAGCGTCGTCACGGTACGGAACTCCTCCGGTAGCGCCGCGAGCGCGCTGGAGATCTGCGCTGCGTCCAGCCGTTGCACCAGGCCGATATCGGGACGGTCCGCCGACGGCCCCGGAAGCATCTCGGCGGGGGTGAGCTCGCTCTCACCGGTTGGCTCGTCCAGTGAACGCGCGACGGGGGAGCGCCGCCGCCGCCGGTAGTCGGAGAGACAGACGTTCGTCACGATCCGGAGGAACCAGGCCCGGAAGTTCGAGCCCTGCTCGAATCCATCGAAGCCGCGGCAGGCCAGGACCGCTGCCTGCTGCACCGCATCCTCGGCGTCGCATGCATCGCGGGTGAGGTGGTAAGCGGTCCGGTAGGCTGGCCCGAGCACGGGCAGAAGCAGCGCCTCGATGGTGGCTGGCTGGGTCTCGATGGTGTCAGGTGAGGTGGACATGGCGAATCTTTCGCGTCGCGGGCCGGGGGCTCACTTCAACGCCGTCGTGGCGTCGCCTCCTGTAAAAGCAGGGCGGGTGCCACGCACGAGCTCCCCGCCAAACTCTTTGCTAAACACTTTGCCAATATTGACTTGAGCGATATTCTCGAGGCGAGATTGGAAGCCGGATCGATCGGATCGTTCCCAAAACTTTGGGAGGGTCCCAACGGGGTGGGAATGGAAATGGGAACGGGATTGGGAGGGAACTAGCCGCGGGCTGCCTCCCGCCAGCCGATGTCGCGCCGGTAGACCTTTCCGGTGTACTCGATTCGCCCCGCCGTTTCCCGGCTGAGGCGCTGGGCCTCGCGGAAGGTGGGGGCTACGGCGGTCACGTTCAGCACACGGCCACCGTTCACGCGGAGGATCCCGTCGGCGCCGCGCGCCGTGCCGGCGTGAAAGACACTCACGCCGGCGGGGAAGGTCGCCGGAATCGTGATGGCGGCGCCCTTCTTCGGATCGTCGGGATAGCCCTCGGCGGCGAGCACGGTGGTGACGGCGTGGGCGTCTGCGATCGTGAGCAGCCCGGGTGCTTCGCCCCGCGCGGTGCGCCAGAGGCACTGAGTCAGGCCGCTGGTCACGAGGGGCAGCACGACCTGCGTTTCCGGGTCGCCCAGGCGGCAGTTGAACTCCACCACCCGGAGTCCGCCGTCCGGCCCGATCATCAACCCCGCGTAGAGCACGCCGTTGTAGGGTGTGCCGCGCCGCGCCAGTTCCATCAGCGTCGGTCGCAGCACCTCGCGCACCGCGCGGTCGAGCAGCTCCGGCGTGCCGAGCGCGACGGGGCTGTAGGCGCCCATGCCGCCGGTGTTGGGGCCGGTGTCGCCCTCACCGAGGCGCTTGTGATCCTGCGCGGCGGGAAGGAGGGTGATGTCGCTGCCGTTGGTGATGGCCAGCAGCGAGAGCTCCTCGCCGGGCATGAAATCCTCGATGACGACGACCTCGCCCGCGGTGCCGAACTTCTTCTCGCCCAGCATCGATCGCACGGCATCAGCGGCTTCAAGACGAGTGAGGCAGACTATCGCGCCCTTGCCGGCCGCGAGTCCCGACGCCTTTACCACCAGCGGTTCCGCATGAGCGGCGACATACGCCAGCGCGGCGGCCAGGTCGGTAAAGGTGGCGCTGGCAGCAGTCGCCACGCCCGCGCACACCATGACATCCTTGGAAAAGGCCTTTGAGGCCTCGATCTCCGCCGCCGCGCGGCTCGGTCCGAAGACCACGCGGCCTTCGGCCCGCAAGCGATCGGCAAGCCCGAGCGCGAGCGGTCCCTCCGGCCCGACGATCGTCAGGTCGATACCGTAGGCATCGGCAGCGTCGGCCAGCCGGTCGATATCCGTGGCACTGATGGGGAGGTTGGTGCCGAACTCGGCGGTCCCGGGATTGCCCGGGGCGCAGTAGATCGTGGCGGTGGGGTCTTCGTGGTGGAGCGCCGAGACGATTGCGTGCTCCCGGCCCCCGCCGCCGACGACCAGCAGCCGCATTACTTCTGTGACTTCTTGAAGGCGTCGCCCACCCGACCCGCGGCCTTCTTGGCTGCATCGACCACCTGGCCGAAGGTCTCCTTCGCCTCGCCGGCGTAATACTCCTTGGCGGCGGAGAAATCGTCGGTGAGCGGGCGGTCGCCGGCCGCGCCGCGCCGGACATACTCGCCGCGCAGGATCCGGTCGTAGGCTCCCCCGGCGATCCACTGCTGCAGCTCAGCGGCCCGTACCGTGTGCATCGGATGGGTGAGCATCAGGGTGCTCATCACCTTGTAGACCACATCGAAGCCGTCGTTGCTGGTGGTGTACTCGTGCGCCTGGGCCATGAACGTGTCGAGGTCGAGCTGGCCGGCGTACTGGGGCGGGCGAACGCCGCCGGCCATGTTCAGGAACAGGCGCTGTGAGGCGAGCGGGTCCTGCCCGCCGAGCAGGCCGGCCCGATCGGCGGAGAGCTCGGCCTTGCGGGACCACTCGAGGAAGGCCAACCGCACTGGCAGCAACGCGATACCGGCCAGAAAGGGCAGGGCGGAGGCGCTCACCAGAAAGAGGATCGCGGCGATCGTGCGGTAGAACGCATGCCCGCTCATCACATGCCCCAGCTCATGGGCCAGGAGGACCCGCACTTCGTCATCGTCCAGCAATTCAAGTGCAGCGGAGTGCAGGACGATAAATGGGTGGTCGATCCCGTAGGCGCCGGCATTGAACACTGGTGTCTGGGAGACATAGAGCTCGGGGATCTCGACCCAGTCGAATGTCGTGCACACTTCGACATGGGTGGTCCAGAGCTTCGGAAACTGGGTTGGCCCGACCCGCACCGCATTGGCCTGGAACAGCAGCCGGATGCCGCGCTCACCACCGAGAAATGCCAGGAGCTTGCGCGTGATTTCTTCAAAGCCCGGAACCGACCGCAGGGCCTGCAGCGCGGCGCGGTCGGCGGGGTGCTCCCAGCTCACGGCGGCGATTTCTGGGAGTGTGCGCCGGGGGCGCGGGGCGGGCATGGTCATCGTGGTCTCTGGGCTGAGGGCGGGGTCCGTACGCCCTGTCCGGGGGATGGTTTCATGGTGAGACGGCTACCGAGTGCGTTTGCGGGAGTCGGCAGCTGCGGTTGCGCGGCAGGCCGATGCAGCCGCCTACGCCATGGCCTGCTCCAGGTCCGCCATCAGGTCGGCGGTGTCTTCGATGCCGCAGGAGAGTCGCACCAGGCTGTCGGTGAGTCCCATCTCCTGGCGGAGCGCCAGCGGCACCGCCGCGTGGGTCATGCTGGCCGGATGGCCGATCAGGCTCTCGACGCCGCCGAGCGACTCTGCCAGCGCGAAGATCCGGGTCCGTTCAACCACGCGCCGGGCGAGATCGGCGTCGCCCAGCTCGATCGAGATCATGCCGCCGAACCCGCGCATCTGCCGTTTGGCCAGTTCGTACTGCGGATGGGTCGGGAGGCCGGGGTAGTAGACATGCTTCACCCGCTTGTGCCGCGTCAGCCACTCGGCGATCTCACGGCCGCTGGCATCATGCTGCCGCATCCGGAGCGGGAGCGTCTTGAGGCCCCGGAGGCAGAGCCAGCAGTCCATCGGACCCGGAACGCCGCCGGCGGCGTTCTGCAGGTAGCCGATTCGCTCCGCGAGGTCGTCACGCCGGGTCACCAGCATGCCGCCGATCATGTCGCTGTGACCGTTGAGATACTTGGTCGTGGAGTGCAGCACGACGTCGGCGCCGAGTGCGAGGGGCTGCTGGAAATAGGGGGTGGCAAAGGTGTTGTCGACCACAAAGACCGCCCCGCGCGCCTGAGCGATGTCGCCGATGGCGGCGAGATCGGTCAGGAACATCATCGGGTTGGTCGGCGTCTCGGCGTAGATCATCCGCGTCGCCGGCGTGAGGACGCGGGCGACGGCGGCGGGATCCCGCATGTCGACGAAGGTGAACCGCAGGCCGAGCCGCTCGTACACCCGCTCCATCAGGCGGTGGGAGCCGCCGTACAGGTTGGAGCCGGCGACGATGTGGTCGCCCGCGCTGAACAGCTTCAGGATGGTGTCGAGCGCGGCGAGCCCGGAGGCGAACGCAAAGCCATGGGTGCCGCCCTCAAGGCTGGCCACCGCGCGTTCCAGCGCCTCCCGGGTCGGATTCTGGGTCCGGGCGTACTCGTAGCCCTTGTGGCGGCCAAGTCCGTCCTGGATGTAGGTCGAGGTCTGGTAGATCGGCGGCATGACCGCGCCAGCGAGCGGATCCGGCACCGGACCGGCGTGGACCGCCCGGGTGGCAAAGCCGGTCGGGTGATCGTCGGGCGCGAGTTGTGTCATGCGGGTGGGGTGAGAGAGGGCGGGAACGTAATCCGGCGGCTCCGCGGCCGGCAAGGCACACTGGCGTCGACTGGCGGGGGAGGAGCGGGCTGATGCTACTCGAATCGATCGCGGAACGGCTGGATCCGAAGGCCCTCGCGCCCCGCTGCCTCGTGGTGGACGATGACGCGGCGGTGCGTCGCAGCATCGCCAAGGTGATCCAGCTGCAGGGGCTCGCCCCGCTGGAAGCCGATGGGGCGGAGGCCGGGCTGGCGCTGCTGGCGGAGGAGGGCGAAGTCCCGCTCATCATCAGCGACATCAATATGCCGGGGATGAACGGCCTCGCCTTCCTCGAGGAGGTACTGCACCTCTATCCCGACACCGCGGTGATCATGCTGAGCGGCGTCTCCAATGTGCAGACCGCCGTGACCTGTCTCGACCGGGGCGCGCTGGACTACATCGCCAAGCCCGCGATGGTGGAGGAGGTCCGGGTCCGCGTCGCCAAGGCACTGGAGAAGCGGGACCTCACGCTGCAGAAGCGTTTCTATCAGAAGAACCTCGAACTGCGGGTCCGAGTGCAGGCGACCCGGATCCGCGAACTCTTCCTGCAGGGCGTGCAGACGCTGGCCCATGCGCTGGAAGCCAAGGACTCCTACACCCGCGGTCACTCCGCCCGGGTCAGCCGCTACGCCGCCCAGACCGCCATCCGCCTCGGCTTCACCGGGGACCGGCTAGAGGAGATCCGGCTCGGAGCGGAGTTGCACGATATCGGCAAGATCGGGACGCGCGAGGCCATCCTCAACAAGCCCGGCAAGCTCACCGACGAGGAGTTCCAGCACATCGCGGAGCATGTGGTGCTGGGCGAACGGATCCTGGCACCGCTCGCGCGGGAGAATCCCACCGTGCTTCGCATCGTCCGCAACCATCACGAGCGGATGGACGGGCGGGGCTTCCCCGACAAGCTGGTGGGGGAGACTATCTCCATCGAAGCCCGGATCGTCTGCGTGGTGGACGCGTTCGACGCCATGACCACCAACCGGGCGTACCGCGACTCGCGCCTCCCGGTCGACGCCATGAAAGAGCTGGATCGGTGCACCCCGAGCCAGTTCGATCCCGAAGTGGTGCAGGCATTCAAGGCAGCCTTTCCCGATCTGAGCCTGCTTCCCGTCGAAGTCTGACCCGGGGCCGGGCCAGGGCGTGACCCCCGTCACGGCCATTGGCGCCGACGGGCCCCACTGTTCTGCGTGACCCCACCCGACATTTCGCGCCGTCGCACTCGCGCCGCGCGGTCCGATGCCATGCCGCTGCAGATTCCGTCGTTCAGTGCCGAGTCGCCAATCCTTTGCCTTCTGGCGGACGACGACGCCGAGCTGCGCCGGGCCATGGCGCAGGTGCTCGAAGGCATGGGCGTGTCCTGCCTCGAGGCTGGCTCCGGCACCGAAGCCCTGGCCATCCTCGAGCAGACCGGCGAGCTGCCGCTGCTGATCTCGGACGTCTCGATGCCCGGGATGGGCGGGCTCGGCCTGCTGCGGGAGGTGCGGCGGCGGCATCCGGACATGGCGGTGGTGATGCTGAGCGGAGTCCGCGAGGCGGAGACCGCGGTGGAGTGCCTGCTGGCGGGCGCGCTCGACTACATCACCAAGCCCGCCCTGCTCGGCGAGATCCGGTCCCGGATCCAGCGAGCGCTGGAGAAGCGCGACCTCACGCTGCAGAATCGATTCTACCAGCAGCATCTGGAACAGTTGGTCGACCACCAGGCCATCCGGCTCAAGGAACTCTTCCTCGAGGGCGTGCAGACCCTGGTGCATGCCCTCGATGCGCGGGATCCGTATACCCGGGGTCATTCGATCCGGGTGAGCCACTACGCCAGCCGAATCGCGAGCCGCATGGGATTCGGCGGGCAGGCGCTGGAGGACATCCGGCTGGGCGCGGAGCTGCATGACATCGGCAAGATCGGGACGCCGGAGGCCATCCTCCACAAGCCGGGTCCGCTCACGCTGGAGGAATTCGGTCACATCACCGAGCATACCGTGCTTGGCGAGCGCATCCTGGCGCCGCTGGGACGGCAGAATCCCACCGTGCTGTCCATCGTGCGGTCCCATCATGAACGGGTGGACGGCGCCGGCTTCCCCGACCGGCTGGAGGGGAACCGCATTCCCTGGGCGGCGCGAATCGTCGCCGTGGCCGACGCCTTTGACGCGATGACGACCGACCGTTCCTACCGCGCCTCGCTTTCCGCGGCAAGCGCCTGCGAAGAGATCCGCACCTGCGCCGGGGCCCACTTCGACCCCGAAGTGGTCGCCGCCTTTCAGGCCGAGTTCCCGGACCCCGGGCAGATGCCGCTGGTGGGCTGAGTCCAACTCCTGTCTCGCGGCCGCCCGGGACCGCCTGTCGCCCTACCGCAGCCCCGCCCTCCCGTCCTACCTTTGCGCCATGTCTGATACTCTCATGATCAGTGTGTCCGGGATGCGCGGGATCGTCGGCAAGGATCTCACCCCGGAGCTGGTGGCCCGTCACGCCGCGGCCCTGGGTGCGTGGGCCCGCTCCAATGGCACGCCGCTGGTAGTCCTCGGTCGCGACGCCCGCACCAGCGGCCCGATGTTCGCCCGCGCGGCGATCGCGGGGCTGATGTCGGTCGGGGTTGACGTCATCGATGTCGGGATCGTCCCCACCCCCACCGTGCAGCTGGCGGTGGAGCATCATCACGCCGGTGCCGGGCTGATCCTCACCGCCAGCCACAATCCCATCGAATGGAATGCTCTCAAGCTGGTGGGTCCCGACGGGATCTTCCTCGACGGCGCCGACGGCACGACGGTACGCGCTCTGGCCGAGGCGGGGCCGCCGCGGGTCGGCTGGGAGGGCGTCGGAGTCGTGCGGGAGGATGGCGATGCGATCGCCCGGCATCTCGATCAGGTGCTCGCGCTCCCCATGATCGACGTCGCCGCGATCCGACGGCGCCGTTTTACCGTCGCGCTCGACTGCGTGCGTGGTGCCGGCGGCCTGGCCATTCCGCCGTTGCTCGAACGCCTTGGCTGCCGGGTGCACGGGATCAACCTGGAGGCGGATGGGAAGTTTCCCCACCCGCCCGAGCCCCTGCCTGAGAACATCGGCGACCTGGCGCGTCTTGTCCGGGAGAGTGGCGCCGACATCGGCCTGGCGGTTGATCCCGATGTGGACCGGCTGGCGCTGGTGAATGAGCTGGGCGAACCGATCGGCGAGGATTACACGCTGGCGCTCGCGGTCCGGGCAATGCTTGGTAGGGGCGGAGCTCCAGCTCCGCCCGTTGCGGGTCAGGCGAACGCTCCGGTCGTGGTCTCGAACCTCTCGACCAGTCTGGTGGTGGAGGATGCGGCACGGCTGAATGGGGCCCGGTTCGTTCGGGCGCCGGTGGGTGAGGCGAATGTGGCCCGGACCATCCGGGATGAGGGGGCGATCATCGGCGGCGAGGGCAATGGCGGGGTGATTCTACCCTCCCTGCATATCGGACGGGACGCGCCGGTTGGTGTGGCACTGATCCTGCACCTCCTCGCCGCTACGGGGCAGTCGGTCTCGCAGCTCGTCGCAAGCCAACCCCGGTATCGGATTGTGAAAGCCAAAGCACCTCGTGGCAACGATTTAGCTCCAGTGTACTCGGCTCTTCTGGCCCGTTTCCCTGAGGCGGTCCCGGATCGGCGCGACGGGTTGCGACTGGCGTGGTCCGACCGATGGGTGCACGTTCGACCATCGGGCACAGAGCCTATCGTGCGGTTTATTGCGGAAGCCCCCACCCAGGCCGCAGCGGAGACGCTGGTGACGGCCTGTCGCGAACTCTTCTCGAAGTAAGGACCCGGTATGTGCGGCATCGTCGGCTATATCGGCCCGCGTCAGGCGACTGGCCTGCTGATCGAGGGGCTCCGGCGCCTCGAGTATCGGGGCTATGACTCGTCCGGTGTGGCGATCCTCAATGGGCGCGGCCTCGTCGTGGTCAAGGAGTCGGGCAAGCTCTCCGCGCTCGAAAGCCTGCTCGATCGGGACATGCCGAAGGGCACGATCGGCATCGGGCACACCCGCTGGGCCACCCATGGTCCGCCGACGGCGATCAACGCGCACCCGCACATGGACCAGAGCGGGAAGATCGCGCTGATCCACAACGGCATCATCGAGAATTCCGGTGCGATCAAGAAGGTCCTGCTGCAGCGCGGTCACACCTTCAAGTCCGAGACCGATACCGAGGTGCTCGCGCACCTGGTGGGGGAGTGCTACAAGGGCAATCTCGAAGAGGCGGTCGCTCAGGCGCTGCGCGAGGTCGATGGTGCCTACGGAATCGCCGTCATCTCCGAGTCCGAGCCGGATGTGCTGGTCGCGGCGCGGAAAGGCTCACCGCTGCTGGTGGGTGTGGGCGACGGCGAGTGGTTCGTTGCCTCGGATGCCTCGGCGATCCTGGCGCACACCCGCTCCGTGGTCTATCTCGATGACGGCGAGATGGTCGTCCTTACCCGCAGTGGCTATCATGTCCGCGACCTCTCGGCGACGCGGATCGAGAAGGAGGTCAACCAGATCGACTGGGACCTCGCCACGATCGAGCGCGGCGGCTACGACCACTTCATGCTGAAGGAGATCTTCGAGCAGCCGGATACCGTGCGGAACACCATGCGCGGGCATCTGCTGGACGAGGAGGGCACGGCGCGCGTCAGCGGGCTCAACCTGACCGATGACGATATCAAGAAGATCAACCGGATCGTGATCACCGCCTGCGGCACTTCGTGGCACTCCGGCCTGATCGGCGAGTACATGCTGGAGGAGCTCGCCCGTATTCCGGTCGAGGTCGAGTACGCCTCCGAGTTCCGCTACCGCAACCCGGTCATCGACGACCGGACGCTGGTCATCGGCATTTCGCAGTCCGGCGAGACCGCAGACACCCTGGCGGCCATCCGTGAGGCCAAGCGGCGCGGGGCCCGGACCCTCGGCATCGTGAACGTGGTGGGCTCGAGTATCGCGCGGGAAGTCGACGGCGGCATCTACCTGCACGCCGGCCCGGAAGTGGGCGTCGCCAGCACCAAGGCCTTCACTAGCCAGGTGATCGCGCTGGCGCTGATCACGCTGCGCTTTGGCCGGCTGCGTCACCTGAGCATCCTGCAGGGCCGCCAGATCATCCAGGCGCTGCGGGCGCTGCCGGACCAGATCCGCGAGATCCTGGACCGGGCCGATGAGGTCGAGGCGCTGTCCGATCGGCTCTGGCGGGCCAACAACGCCCTCTACCTGGGGCGCGGGGTCAACTTTCCCGTCGCGCTGGAAGGTGCGCTCAAGCTCAAGGAGATCTCCTACATCCACGCGGAAGGCTACCCCGCCGCGGAGATGAAGCATGGCCCGATCGCGCTGATCGACGAGAACATGCCGGTCATCTTCCTCGCCCCGCGCGACGCGGTGTACGGCAAGATCGTCTCGAACGTCGAGGAGGTCCGGGCCCGGGGTGGCCAGGTGATCGCCATCAAGAACGAAGGCGATGACCAGCTGCGGAAGCTGGCCCAGGCCACGTTCACGATTCCCGAGACCATGGACCTGCTGACGCCCATTCTGACCATCATCCCGCTGCAGCTCTTCGCCTATTACGTGGCGGTCCGGCGCGGGTGCAACGTCGACCAGCCGCGCAATCTGGCCAAGAGCGTGACGGTGGAGTAGCGCGCGCCTATTTCTTCATTGCTTTCATCATCCCGGAGCGCACCCCGCGCCAGATCAGGCCCCAGAAGGTGTCCTCCGGTCCGACCACGTAGTTGATGGGGAACGTCTGCGGCACCCCCGCCCGATCCACCGGGTTGTTTTTCCGCACGAGCAATCCCGCCATCATCGATTTGAGCTTACGGCCGAGGTTCTGCTTGCGGGTCACCGGGTCCACCAGGCGGAGCTCGAGATCGGACCAAATGGCCTTGAACTGGCCCTTCACTCGGCCGCCCGCCAGGTCCATCCAGAAGTCGGCCTCTGTCATCTTGCCCGAGGTGATATCCACACCGTTGGCCACCAGCACAAAACGGTCAAACGCCTCGAGGGGCATGGTACCGAGCCGACCCTCGATGCGGCCCTCGAGCGGCCCCCGCCTGACCGGGATGGCGAAGTGCGCGCGGAGCGCACCGTGGCCGAAGAGCCGGGCCTCGGCGTCCAGGACGACGGGTCCGGTTTCCAGCCCATGCGCCGCCCCATTGGTGGCGCTGCTGATGGTGGCGTGAATCTGATCGAAGGTGACGGTGGCAGCGGTCGCGCGTCCCGGCATTATCTCGCCATAGCGGATCGCCCCCGCGCGGAGTACCACGGTGTCTGCTCCCGCCATCCAGTCCAGCGCGGCGAACCGCGCCGGCCAGAGCCGTCGGCTCCGGTGTGGCGGCCGGGAAGGGAGCCGGTGGTCGGCCAGCACATCCAGGGTGGCGCTGTCGATCTCGATCCGCCGCGCGACCGCCTGCCGCTGCCGGATCTGATCCTGGGGCAGCCCGCGCACGGTGAGCCCATATACCGCGGCGAGGGTACGGCTGGTGCGGGTTCGCGCGCCGCGGAAGAAGAGGGAGTCCGGCAGGCCCGGCGCGTAGAGGATGGAGTCCGCCGTGAGCGACTGCCGGACCTGTGATCGCTTGAATCCGAAGATGCGAAGTGCATGGCCCCCATCCCACGGTGCGGTGCGCGCAACGGCGACGGCATAGGCGGTGTCCTCCGGCACGACGGTGATGCTGGGTTGTTCGAGCACGAGACTGTCGCCCCGGCCCGGTGTGGCGTGAATCACCGTCTTCGCGGTGAGTGTACCCCACTCGAATACCCGGTGCCGTGTGCTGTCGAGCTCCAGCCCGCGGATGGCGAGCGTGAGGTCGGCGGTGGAGTCGACCGTCAGTCGTGCACCCCGGCGAACGGTCGAAGTGATCGTTGCGCGTTCCACTGACAGATGCTCAATGCGCCCTTCGCGCACGTCGTCCGGGAGCCAGTCGGCCACCACCCGATAGAGCAGGGAATCCGGCGCCGGAAAGATGTCCGGCAGCGAATCACTCTCTGCGTCGGCGGGGGCAGTGGGGGTGGCACTCGAATCGGCGGCGCCGGTGGTGTCTTCATCCAGCAACACGAAGCGGGGGTGGTCGAGGTGCACGCCGGTGAGCTGGAACTGGCGTCGCCAGATCAGATCGCTCACGTCGATCCCGGTGAGCATCAGCTCCGGGACGGTGATTTCCATCCGCACGTAGCGATTGCCGCTCTGGTGGTCGTAGCGAATGCGGATCTCGTCCACCTCCAGCTGCCGCCGGAGCAGGCTCAGGTTCAGCTGCGGCAGGGTGATCGTCAGTCCCTCCGGGCGGTCTTCCCGCAGCAGGCGCAGGGTGCGATCGCGGAGGTAGTTGTTCAGCGGGTCGCGGAGGGTCCGTTCCAGAAGGCTGTCGAGGAGGCGGGTGCCCCCAGCGGCAAGGAGCGCCAGTGCCGCCGCGACCACGATCAAGCGGTTGCGCCGGGTCATGGTTCGGGCCCCCGGTATCCCTGCCACTCCACCTGCCCATCCCGGTGTGGCTCCGCTCCCCCTGCCGCCATGACTCGGAAGGCCGGTCTCCCGGCCGGTCCCACGGTGACGCGGTCGAGCTCAACATGAGAAGGCGGTCGGGTCGGCATGCCCTGAATGGTACACCCGGTGCACAATCAAAGGGTCAGCCGTCAGGCAGCATGGTCGCCCTGGCGACGTCACGGGGGCGCACGAAGCTGGAAATCTCCAGTCCTCGCACCCGGTACCATCGCCCAGCCCGCCGCAAGCTCCAGCGTCCACCCTTCGCCCGTGACCCGGCTGCCGTTCGCGTCGGTGGGCGCAGGCACGATCGCTTCAGCCCAGTCTCGGACGAGCCCGCCGCCAGTGGTGACGTCGAGCACCCCCCAGCGATCGACGATCCGCAGCGTGCCATACACCGTTCCCGCGCTGTCGAGTGGCTCCACCTTCCCGGGATCGAATCCCAGCCGCATTTCCATGAGAGGGAGCCGGAGCACCGGACCCTCGATGAATCGCTGTCGCAGTCCGGCCTGTCGCGCGGCGCGAGTCTGTTCGCGCGCTTCCTCGGCGTCGCGCACCTCCCGGTAGCCGTACGCCGTCGCGCGTTGGGTGACCTCCGCCAGCGGTGCTTCCGTGATAGGAATGGTGAGCAAGGCGCCGAGTCGGGCGCTCAGTTCATCATTCGCGGTGAGTGTGGATCTCCAGGGCTTGCCGGTCCAGTCGAGCAGGAGACCGTAGGCGGGGCCCGTGAGATACGCAAAGGAGCGGCCCAGATGGGTCAGCGTGTCGAGTCCGCCGAGGCGCGCGGCCACCTCGCGCGCTCCCGCGCGCCCGGTGAAGCCCGCGAGCGTGAGGCCGGTGTATTCCGCCAGTCCCTCATTCAGCTCGAGCTGCCGCTCGCTGCTGTCGGAGCCCGCGAGCTGCTCGTGGCGGAAGCGGCGGAAGGCAAGTGCGTCGGCAATCGCCTGGCGGCGATGGCGGTCGGATGACTCGAGGGCGGCACGCAGGGCATGACCCTCCAGGCGGAGCCAGGTCCGTCCCTCGAGCTGATCGAGGTGGTCATTGGTCGGGCTCGCCGCGGGGAAGCCGAGGCTGTCCTGGATCCGGTGCCACATCTCGTGCAGCATGAGGGACGCGCGCTGCGCCGCGTCGCGGGGAAGCGGCGTGACCAGCATGGTCCAGCGCCTGCCGCTCCAGTCGAAGGCGGTGTTGGCGACGTTCTGCGACTGCGGCAGGATGCCGGTGTAGAGCCGACCATCGGCCACGAGATGACCGTCCTGGTCCGGCAGGTTCGCCACGATCTTGCGCGAGTCGCGATCGACCAGCAGGAGCGGTGCAGCGAGAGAACGCCCCCACAACCTGCCGCCATCTTTCCGGGCCAGGCTGTCCGCCTCGGTGAAGTACTGCTGGGCCAGTCGCCCGGCGAGCGGTGCGCCGCCCGCTTCCTGTGCCCGGGCGGAGGTCGCGGAGAGGCAGCAGAGTAGCAGGGCTGGGGCGGTGATCAATCGGTGACAGGCACGGCTCATCGGTTGGTCGCTTGCAGGGGGTGCCGAGGGGGATGCCCCAAGGAAACCGGTGGTCGCGGAGGTGGCCAAGCGAGCCGGGACGGCTACCTTCTTCCCATGCGCGTCATCCTCCAGCGCGTCTCCAGCGCCTCCGTCACCATCGATGGCACGCTCCGCGGCCGCATCGGCCGCGGATTCTGCGTGCTGGTCGGCTTCACCCATGCCGACACCGCGGCGGAGGTGGGCTGGATGGCGGAAAAGGTCGCCGGTCTCCGGCTGTTCAGCGACGCGGAGGGCAAGATGAACCTGGCGCTGGCCGAGGTGCAGGGCCGCGTGCTGGTGGTGTCGCAGTTCACCCTCTATGGGGATGCGGAGAAGGGCCGTCGGCCATCGTTCATCGCCGCCGCCCGCCCCGAGGTCGCGATACCCCTCTACCAGCAGTTCGTCGCTCAGCTGCAGGCACGCGGGCTGGGGGTGGAGACGGGGGAGTTCGGCGCCGACATGCAGGTGGAGTTGGTGAATGATGGGCCGGTGACGCTGATGCTGGAGCGAGAACGGGGAACGGGGAACAGGGAACGGGAGACCGAGGCAACCTGATCCCGGCGCTATCCCCGTCCTACCGCTCTTCCCGTTCCCCGTTCCCGGTTCCCCGAATCCCTTCCACGCTTCACGACTGGCCCATGCCCCTCATCCTCGCCTCCGCCTCGCCCCGTCGCAAACAGCTGCTCGAGATGCTCGGCATCAGGGTCGAGGTCCGCCCATCGCACATCGCGGAGGTGCGTGGCGCGGGGGAATCGCCGATCGGGTATGTGGAGCGGCTGGCGCGGGAAAAGGCGCTGAGCGTCCCTGGGGCGCTGGTCCTGGGTGCCGACACCACGGTCCTGCTGGAGGGAGTGCTGCTGGAGAAGCCGACCGATGCGGCCGACGCGCTCCGCATGCTGCGCGCCCTGCAGGGCCGGACCCACGAGGTGATCACCTCCGTCGCGCTGGTGGCCGACGGCGTCCTGCGTCAGGCCACCGACATCACCGCGGTCACGTTTCGCGGGTGTGGTGATGAATTCCTCCGCGCTTACATCGCCACGGGTGAGCCGATGGACAAGGCGGGAGCCTACGGGATCCAGGGCTACGGAGCGGCGCTGGTCGACCGCATCGAGGGAGACTTCTTCGGGGTGATGGGGCTGCCGGTCCGGCTGGTGCTGCGGCTGCTGGACGAGGCGGGGGTGCGGTACGAGTTCGGGAGGTAGCCGTCAGCCGTCAGCCGTTGGCCGTCAGCCTTCTTCGCCTACCGCCTACTCCTTACTCCCTACAATTTCACCCGCCACACCTTCACCGCCTGGGCGCGGTTCTTCACCGTGAGCGGGTCTCTGGCCTCCACCTCGGGCTTCTCCTTGAGGACCTGGTAGAGCGAATCGCTGATGAGAATGTCGCCCCCGGCGGCGTTGGAGCAGAGCCGCGAGGCGACATTCACTGCATCGCCGATGACGGTGTATTCCAGCCGAAGATGGCTGCCGATGTTGCCGGCGAAGGTCTCGCCATAGTTGATCCCGATACCCACACTGATGGTGGGCCGGCCATCCTCCTTGAACTTGACGTTCAGGGTCTGAATGGCCTTCTGCATCTGGATGGCGGCCTGTACGGCGCGGTCAGGGTCGTCGGCGTGGGGGATGGGGGCGCCCCACAGCGCCATGATGGCGTCGCCGATGAACTTGTCGAGCGTGCCGCCGTGGCTGAAGATGACGTCGACCATCTCGGTGAAGTAGTCCGAGAGCAGGCCGGCAATCGCATCGGGGAGCATGTGCTCCGACATCGTGGTGAAGCCGCGGATGTCGGAGAAGAGGATGGTGACCGGCCGCTTGTCGCCGCCCAGCTTGACGGTGCCCTGCTGCGCGGCGATCTCAGCGGCGACATTCGGCGCGAAGTACCGCTCGAAGTTGGAGCGGACCATGGCCTGGCGCTGGATCTGGTCGGCGAAACGGCTGTTCTTGATTGCGATGGCGGCCACACCACCGAAGGCGATCAGGAACTGCAAGTCTTCATCGCTGAAGGAATTGGTCGCCGTGAGATTGTCGACGTAGAGGATGCCGAGGACCTGCTCCGCGCCTGCCATCAGCGGAATGCACATGGCGCTGCGGACGCTCTGCAGCATGATCGACTGGCCGCCCTTGAACCGATCGTCGGCCGCGGCGTTGTCGCTCAGGATGGCGACCCGCTCCTCCACCGCCTTCCGGGCGATCGACCGGGGCACATGCTGCGAGCTGGTCTCGCCGAGCCGGCTCTTGGAGACGCGTGGGACGAGATCGCCGGTGTCGGTGGACAGCAGAACCGAGACCCGGTCCACATTCATGACCTCGAAGGTCGTGCTCACCACCCGGCCCAGCAGCTTGTCGAGGTCCAGCTCGCCCGAGAGCTTCTGTGCCACATCCAGCAGCAGCGAGAGTTTGCGCGCCTGCCGCTCACCGGTGCTGGCGCCGGCGACCTTGAGCTGGCCGCCGCCGGCGTCTTTCAGCTCGTTTCCGGTGGCCATCACCGGAGGCAGTCCGCCGCTCATCGCGATCTGCTTGACGATCGTCCCGCCCGGTTGCTGCGGCAGCCCGCCGCCGGTCGTGGCCAGCTTCCCCGGGAGCGGTTCAGCTCCCTTGAGCTGGAAGACCACTTTCCCGAACGTCACCGAGTCGTTGGCGGCAAACACCCCTTCCGTCACCCGGCTGCCGTTGATGAACGTGCCGTTGGAGCTGCCGAGGTCCTTGAGGTCGACTTCGGTCTTCGACACGATCAGCTCGGCGTGGCGCCGGGAGATCGTCGGGTCGAAGATCGGGATGTCGCTCGTCACGGCACGGCCCACGATGTACGTGTGCCCCGGCACCAGCTCGAAGTCCTGGTCGCCGGTAAAGGAGACAAGCTTGAAGGTCATAAGGCGGGATTATAGGCCGCGAGGCCCAGCGCCGCCAGCACCGCGCGAGCCTTCGCTTCGGTCTCCCGCCATTCGGCGGCGGGGTCGGAATCGGCCACGATTCCCGCACCGGCCTGCACCCAGGCGCGCCCTCCCCGCATGACGACGGTGCGGATGGCGATGGCGGTGTCGAGGGTTCTGGCACCCCAGGCGATGTAGCCGACCGCGCCGGCGTAGGGACCGCGCCGGGTCGGTTCCAACCCGTCGATGATCTCCATCGCGCGGACCTTGGGGGCGCCACTCACCGTGCCGGCCGGAAAGCAGGCGCCGAGCGCGGCCAGGGCGTCGAGTTCGGGGCGAAGCGTGCCGCGGACTTCGCTCACGATGTGCATCACATGCGAGTATCGCTCGACGGTCATGAATGCCGTGAGCCGGACGGACCCGAATTGCGCCACCCGGCCGACATCGTTACGGCCAAGATCCACCAGCATCAAGTGCTCCGCCCGCTCTTTCGAATCGGCTTCCAGCTCCACCTGCATCGCCTGATCCTCCTCGGGCGTGGCACCGCGCGGCCGGGTGCCGGCGATCGGCCGGACCGTGAGCTCGCCCTCCTCCACCCGCAGCAGCACCTCCGGTGAGCTGCCGACGACATGCAGGTCGTCGCAGTGCAGGAAGTAGAGATACGGCGCCGGGTTGAGTGCGCGCAGATAGCGGTAGGTGAGGAACGGGTCGGGCGCCGGGAGGTCGATACGGCGGGACAGCACCGTCTGAAAGGTGTCCCCCGCCGCGATATGCTGCTGGATCCGGCGCACGCCATCCTGGTAGGCGGCCTCGGGATAGGGCGACGTGACGGCGGGGCTCGGCGGCGGTCCTTCGATCAGCAGCGGCTGGAGCGGAGAGGGACCCCGCAACCGGTCGAGCCAGTCGTCGATCCGGGCCACCGCCCCGTGGTACCGGCTGGCGAGTTCCGCTGCCGACAGGATCTCGGTGACCTCGATGTTCGCGATCACGGTCGCGCGATTGAACAGGTTGTCGAGCACGAGCACGGTGTCGGCTACCATGAGGATCGCATCGGGCAGATCGCGATCGTCCGGCGGACCGGCGGGCAGCCGCTCGAGGCTGCGTACCACATCGTAGCCGATGTACCCCACCGCCCCGCCGGTGAATCGCGGAAGACCCGGCAGGCTGACGGGCGGATACTGCCGCATCGTGCGCGCCATGTGATCCAGCGGGGCTTCATCCGTCGTGAGCGTGCGCCAGCCTCCCGCTGCGGTCCACCGCTCCACGGTCCGGTCGCGGTAGCGGTACACCTCGCGCGGGTCGGTCGACAGGAAGGTGTAGCGCGCCCAGCGCTCGCCGCCCTCGAGCGATTCCAGCAGGAACCCGTACGGACCGCGGTGCAGCTTGGCGAACGCCGACACCGGCGAGTCGCCATCGAGCACGACCTGCCGGGTGATGGGGACCATGCCAGGCTGGGCCCGGGCGAGAAAGTCGGCGAGGGACATGGGTCGGGGAAGGGAGGTGGCTACCGCGGCGCCGCGACAAGATAGGTCCCCGAGCCGGCCAGCAGCGCCTCGAGGTTGTCCAAGCCGGGCCGAGTCGACGGCATCAGCGTGTACAGGCGTGCCTCCTTGAGCGCGGCGATCGCCAGTGCCCGCTCAAACAGGAGCACACTGCCGTAGCGCACGATGCCGGCGAGCGGTGCCGAGAAGTGTACCGGATACTTGAACCGGATGGTGCTGCCCGCCTTCGGCGGCGAGGTGAGTGTCACATCGACGCCGTAGATTCCCGGCCGCGGATGCACGGTGACCGTCACCGACTCCGGCGCGGTCGCCTCGGGAAACGCCTCGGGGGGGAAGTGCAGTTCTACGAAAACCGTGTTATCGGGCGGGCCGTGCCGCAGGATGATCCTGCGGCTCGCGCCGGTCCGGAACGTGACGGTCGTATCCTCCGGCGGCACACCGCTCATCTCCAGCACATGGAGCTGGTCGAGTGACAGCTCCCGCGCCGGGGTCGCGCCATCGGTCGCAGCACCCGGCAGGATGCGCCCACTACCACAGGCGGCGAGGAGGAGGAACGTTGCCGGGATGAAGCGGCGCAGGCTAATTGTCACAGGCAGAGGGAACGGGGAACGGGGAACGGGGAACGGGGAACGGGGAACGGGGACGATGCGGAACATACCGCAGTGCGAGCAAAGTGCGGTGACACGGAGCCGGATGGTGTTCCGCGCCTTCCTCATCCTGCTGCTCCCGTTCCCCGTTCCCCGTTCCCCGTTGCTGGCCCAGCAATGGAATGATTCCACGACGATTGACCTGGTCCACCGCGCCATCCTCGCCCGCAAAGCGGCTGAGCCGGATTCCTCGCTGCAAAGCTATCGTGTCACTGCACACGGGTTCGTCTTCTTCCTGGCGCAGGCGGGCCGCGACCTCGAGGCCCCGCCCCGCCTGATCAAGGCGGACGAACTGCAGGTGGAAGTGTATTGGCGAGCCCCATCCACCAGCAAGCAGGTCATCACCGGTTGGCGCGACGGGCGCTGGCTTCCCACCGACATCAGCTATCATCGCGATCACGTCGCCATCGTCACCGGGAATTTCGGCGACTCCATCCGCATCGGGGAGGGCGACGAGGTCCGCGACGTGCCCCACCCGCTCGCCCCTGGCGCGACCGGGCTATACGACTACCGCCTGGGTGACTCGCTGCGGGTCGAGGGGCGGGAGGGGACGCTGCGCCTCCGGGAGGTGGAGGTCCGCCCTCGCGACCCCGGTGCGCCGCGCATTCTGGGGACTCTTTCACTCGATGTCGAGCGGGCCGACCTGGTCCGATTCCGCTTCAGTTTCACCGCCAGCGCCTACCTCGATCACTCGCTGGAGGACCTGAGCGTCTCGCTCGAGAATGCCCGGCTGGAGGGTCGCTGGTGGCTGCCCTGGCGCCAGGAGATCGAGATTCGCCGCCGACTCACCTGGCTCGACTTCCCCGCCCGGACGATCATCCGCGGCCGCTGGGAGATCGGGGAGTACGACCTCAACGTCGAGGTGCCGAGGCCGATCCTCGCCGGCCCGGCCATCGGCGGGCTGCGCGCGCCGGCGGATACCGGTGGAGTGTGGCAGGGGCCGCTCGCCGCTGCGATCAGCGACCAGCCTCAGGCGGTGGGGCAGCAGGAGATCGGCGCCGTGCGGCGGGAGGTCGAACGGCTCGCCGAGGGGCGCTTCCTGAGCGGTCTGCCCCGCACCCGGCTCGGCCTCAGCTCGCTCAGTGATCTCGCCCATGTCAATCGGGTACAGGGGCTCGCGCTCGGCCTCGGTGTCGCACTCGCGCCTGCGGCCGGACTCACGCTGCGGCCCAGTCTCGGCTTCGGCACCAGCGACGCCCGTCTGACCGGCGGACTCGGTGTCGAACGTTCCCGCGGCCGGACCACGGTCGGCCTGCGGGCCGGACGGTCACTCCGCGACTTCGCCGACCGACCGATCAGCTCGGGGGTGGTGAATTCGCTGCTGGCGCAGGAGGGCGGTCGTGATCTGGGTGACTATGTCCTGCTGGATCGCCTCGCTGGCTCGGTGTCGTGGCGCATCGGTGCCACGGTCCAGCTGAGCGCCACGGGGGGTGTGGAACGATCGGCCTCGGTGGTCACCGAAGCAACCCCGGCCCGCGGCAGGTATCGACCCAACCCCGCGCTTGGGGCGGGGACGATCTCGGTCGGCCGTCTCGCGCTGGATTGGACCCAGTCGGCACTGATCCGGTCCGCCGCGGCGGAGCTGCACCTCAATCTTGAGGGCGGCACCGGCGCGCGGGACTATCTCCGCGCCGACCTGCGCGGGGCCTGGCTGACACCGGCGGGACCTGGGGCGCTCCGCCTGAGCGGCACTGCCGGGCTCGGTACCCGCGAGCTGCCAGGCTACCGCAGCTTTGCTGTGGGTGGCTGGGGGACGCTGCCGGGCGAACCCTTCCGTCGCTGGGGCGGGCGACGCGTCGCGCTCGGCCGGATCGAGTACCGCCTCGACCTTCCCGTTCCGGCCATTCCACTCGGGCCCTTCGTCTCGACCGGGCGGACCTTCACGCTCGCACCGTTCCTCGCCGCGGGTTGGAGCGGGGGGAGTATCGCGGGGCTGCCGTGGGGACCGAGCGGCGGGGCGCGACCGGTGGCGGGAATCGCGGTGGAGCTGTTTCACCACCTGCTGCAGGCGGAGGTGGGTGTGGGACTTCGCCACGGCGACCTTGACGTCAGCGTTGACGTGGACCGGAGCTGGTGGGACATCCTCTGAACGCTGCGCTTACCGTCGTGACCTGTCTCGCTTAGCTTTCACCGCGCCTTCGACCACGACCTCCGTGGTCGGGCTAACCAGATACCTACAACAGAGTTGCATGCAGTTTACCGACGAGTGGCTCGTCCCCACGATGGAGAAGGTCCTGCCCGCCGCCGCGATCGAGGCGCTGCGGGAAGAGGTCGCGTCCGAACCGCAGTCGCTGTGGACCACGGTCGTGGCCCGGCGGCTGGTGAGCGACGACGATATTCTGCGCGCCGCCGCCGCCCGGTTCCGTCTGCCAGTGGCCGACCTGAGCCTGCTCGACCGCGCGGTGCGCGACATGGTGCCCGAGCCGCTGGTCCGGCGTTACAACATCCTGCCACTCCGCATCACCGACTCCCTGCTGGAAATTGCCACCGCCAATCCGTTCGACATCGATGCGGAGAAGGACTTGGCCTTCGCGACCGGCCGGGAGGTGCGCACCTATCTCTGCTCGCCCGACAAGATCCGCAGCAAGCTGGAGGAGATCTATCGCGGCGGGCAGTCGGAAGTGGTCATGCAGCTGCTGGGCAACATGGACGACGGGCTCCGGGTCACCCAGCTCGATGACAATGAGAGCGGGATCGAGGATCTCTCCGCTTCTGCCGACGAGGCCAGCCAGCGTCCGGTCGTCCGGCTCGTCGACCTGATGCTGTCCGACGGCATTCTCTCGCGGGCGAGCGACATCCATATCGAGCCGGGCGAGGCCGGGGTCGCGGTGCGCTACCGCATCGACGGTGTGCTCCGCCAGGTGATGAACATTCCGCGCAGCGCCGGGGCGCCCCTCATTTCCCGCATCAAGATCATGTCGGGGCTGGATATCGCCGACCGGCTCCGGCCGCAGGACGGCCGCGCCCGCGTGTCAGTGAATGGCAGCCCGGTCGATCTCCGTGTCTCCACCTTGCCTGCCTCCCTCGGCGAGAAGGTCGTGATCCGGATTCTCAATGCCAAGGCGACCGTGCTCACGCTCGTGTCGCTGGGCATGTCGGTCCAGGAGCGCGCCGTCATGGAGGCGCTGCTCAACAACAAGGAAGGAATCATCCTGGTCACCGGCCCGACCGGTTCGGGCAAGACGACGACCCTCTACTCCATGCTCCGGATGGTGCAGAGCGAGGGCGTCAACATCGTGACGGTGGAAGATCCGGTCGAATACCGGCTGGGCAAGGGCATCGTGCAGGTGCAGGTACACGAAAAGGCCGGGCTTACCTTCGCCACCGCCCTCCGCTCCATCCTCCGGCAGGACCCCGACGTCGTGCTGCTCGGCGAGATCCGCGACAAGGAGACGGCGCAGATCGCGGTGCAGGCTTCGCTCACCGGCCACCTGGTGCTCTCGACGCTGCATACCAACGACGCGCCCAACGCCGTAACCCGCCTCGTGGACATGGGGATCGAGTCGTACAAGCTCGCCTCGGCACTCCGCGGGATCATCGCGCAGCGGCTCATGCGGAAGCTCTGTACCACCTGCCGGGCGGTGAACGACCAGCCGCCCCCCGACCGGATCAAGCGCTTCATTCCCGAGGGCACCGTCATCTATCGTCCGCTCGGCTGCCCCGACTGCTCGATGACCGGCTACCGCGGCCGCTTCAGCGTGGTCGAGGTGCTGACGATGAACATCGAGCTGGAGCGACTCATCGGCGGCGGGGCCACGGCGGAGAAGATCGCGGAAAGCGCCCGCAGCAACGGGATGCTCTCGCTGTTCGAGAGTGGCCTTACCCACGTGCTCGCCGGCGACACCGGAGTCGAGGAGCTGCTGCGCGTGGTCGATGTGCCCATGGCCGACAGCACCACCTCCAACCGGCTGACGATTCCAGGGACCGCGCCGACGCGGCCGAGCGATGCCACGCCCGCCGTCTCGTCACCCACGACGCGGAAGACGCCGCCCCCCTCCTCGATTCTGCCATCCTCGAGCGTCTCGGGCCGCCGTCCGGCGATCGACCTTTCGAACGCCTTCGACCTGCTGGATGTCGAGGATGACGCGCTGGCGGCCGAGCTCAGCCGCCGGGTCGTGTCGCGCGGGTCGACCGTCCTGCTGGTGGATGACGAAGATACGCTGCGAAGGGTCATGAAGGACCTGCTGGTGCGGGATGGCTTCGAGGTGGTGGAGGCGCGCACCGGGGCGGAGGCGCTGGATCAGACGGATCGACATGCCCCCGACATTATCGTGCTGGATCTGAACCTTCCGGGGATGGACGGGTATGCGGTGTTGTCCGAGTTGCGTTCCCGCCCGACGACAAGAGGCATTCCCGTCATCGTCCTGACGGCCAAGGGCGACGAAGACAATGAAGTCCGGGTCTTCGAACTCGGCGCGGACGATTTCCTGACCAAGCCCTTCCGGGCCAAGGCACTCACCAAACGGCTGGAAGTGCTGTTGGCGCGGAAGAAGCCGTAGTCCGCCTCCTGTCTCCCCGGTCCCGCCTTCTGTGCCAACTCACTTTCCCATGCCCCTCCCCGATTCCACCGCCGCGCTGGCCCTGCTCAAGCCGTCCGTGCGGGCTGAGGTGGCCTACACGCTCGAGGCGCCGGTCGTCGCGCGGAAGCTCAACCAGAACGAGGCGGCGCTTGACGTGCCCGAGGATCTCAAGCGCGAGATTCTGGTGCGGGCGGCGGCCCTCCCCTGGCATCGGTATCCGGCCTTCGCGCCGGCACAGCTCTCCGCCGCGATCGCGGAACGGCATGGCTGGGTGGCGGACGGCGTGCTGGTGGGCAACGGCTCCAACGAAGTGATCCAGGCGGCGCTCTCGGTGTCGGTGGCGGAGGGAGCGGTCGTCGTGGCACCCGCACCGACCTTTTCCCTGTACCGGCTGCTCACCGGTGTCCTTGGCGGCCGCTACCTGCCGGTGCCCCTTGGCGCGGACTTCAGCTACGACATGGATGCCATCGTGGCGACGGCGAATCGGGAGCGGGCCCGTGTGATCGTGCTGAATTCGCCCAATAATCCCACCGGCTCGGCGCTGCCCGACGGTGCGGTTGAGCGGGTACTGGCGGAGACCGATGCGCTGGTGCTCTGTGATGAGGCCTATCAGGACTTCGGCGGACCCAGCGCCATCGATCTGCTGCACCAGTCCGCGCGGGTTGTCGTGCTGCGGACCTTTTCCAAGGCGATGGGCATGGCGGCGCTCCGGTTCGGGTATGCGCTGGCCCACCCCGATCTCGCCCGGGAGATCGGCAAGGCCAAGCTGCCCTACAACGTGAACGCCGTGACGCTCGCCGCGGCGGAGGTGGCGCTGATCCAGTCCCGGCGGTTCGCGGAGCGGACCCGGGCCGTCGTGGAGGAGCGCGACCGATTCCTGCCGCGCCTGCGGACACTGCCGGGGATCCGGGTGTTCCCGAGTGCCGCGAACTTCGTCCTGATCCGGTGCGAAGCTGTGCCGGCGAAGGTCATCTTCCGGCGCCTCATCGAGGAGCACGGCATTCTCATTCGCGATGTGTCCGGCAGCGCCCACCTCGCCGAGTGTCTGCGGATTTCGATCGGCACCCCCGAGGACATGGACGCCGTCTTCGGGGCACTGCGGAAAATCCTCGCGTAGCCCTACTGCGAATCGGAGCCCATCCATGTCCCGTACGGCGGCAATCTCCCGGGCCACCAAGGAAACCACCATCCGCCTCCGGCTCGACCTGGATGGCAGCGGCCGGGCCACGGTCGCGACCGGCATCGGATTCTTTGATCACATGCTGGAGGCGTTCGCCCGGCACGGGTTGTTCGACCTCGACATCGAGTGCAAGGGGGATCTGCATGTCGACGGGCATCACACCGTGGAGGATGTCGGCATTGCGCTGGGCCAGGCCATCGCGCAGGCGCTGGGCAACCGGGCCGGGATCCGCCGCTACGCCGATGCCACGGTGCCGCTGGATGATGCCCTGGTGCGAGCCGTGGTTGACGTCTCCGGTCGGCCCTACCTCTCCTACCACGTCGAGATTCCCAAGTGGCAGATGCTGGGCGACTACGATGTCTTCCTGACACCGGAGTTCGTCCGCGGGCTGGTGCTGAACGCCGGCCTGACGGTCCATGTCGACCTGCTCCGCGGCGAGAATCCCCACCATATCGTCGAGGCGCTGTTCAAGGCCCTCGCCCGGGCGCTCGAGAGCGCGGTGCGGGTGGATCCCCGGGTGACCGGTGTCCCGTCGACCAAGGGCGTGCTGTGATCGCGGTCGTCGATTACGGGGTGAACAATCTCAAGAGCGTCGTCCGGGCGCTCGCCGCGGGCGGGCACACGGCCACGCTCACCACCGATCCCGCCGCCGTTCGCGGGGCGGATCGGGTGCTCGTGCCCGGTGTCGGACACTTCAATCAGGCTATGAAGAACCTCGACGCGAGCGGACTCGGCGCCGCCATCCAGGATGCGGCACGCGCCGGGCGGCCGGTGATGGGCATCTGCCTGGGCCTGCAGCTGTTCTTCGCGCGGAGTGAGGAGGCGCCGGAGGTCACCGGCCTCGGCCTGCTCCCCGGGCACATTCAGCGGTTCACCACGACGCTGCATATCCCGCATGTCGGCTGGGCCAGCGTGCAACCGACGCCGGCCGGCGCCCGGCACCCGATGCTGCACGGCCTGTTCGACGACGGCCCGCAGTTCTACTATCACGTCCACAGCTATCACCCCGCCGTGCTGCCTGACGACGCGGTGCTCGCCACCGGTGACTACGACGGCCCGTTCGCGACCATCGTCGGGCAGGGCAACGTCATCGGGGCGCAGTTCCACCCGGAGAAGAGCCAGCGCGCGGGAATCGAGTTGCTCAGCCGATTCGTGGCGTGGCGGCCATGACCACGTTCCGGGTGGCGTATGTCGACGTGTATGTGCTGCGCGAGGGCGCGGCGGGCCTCGAGACGCTGACGCTGCGGCGGGCGCCGCCGGGCCGCTGCCCCGGCGCCTGGGAGGTAGTGCATGGCAGCATTGAGACGGGGGAAAAGCCTCGGGATGCGGCGCTCCGTGAGTTGCGCGAGGAAACCGGCCTGGCTCCTGCCCGGCTCTACAACCTGAGCCGGGTCGAATCCTTTTACCGGCACGCCATCGATGAGGTCGGCTTCATTCCCGTGTTCGCCGCCTTCATCGATGCCGCGCCGGTGACACTTTCCGCCGAGCATGACGCCGCCGAGTGGCTGTCGCTGCCAGCGGCGCAGGGGCGGCTGGCATGGCCCCGGGAACGACGTGCGCTCGAGGATATCCAGATCCTCTTCGCCAGGGGCGACGCCGGCCCGCTGGAAGATGTGCTGCGTGTCGCTCTCGCCCCCACGACCGGCGGCCAACGGCCAACGGCCAACGGCTAACGGCCACCTATGCTTGCCCGCCGTATCATCCCCTGCCTCGACGTCTCCAACGGCCGCGTGGTCAAGGGCATTCACTTCGAGTCGCTGCGTGACGCCGGCGATCCGGTCGAGCAGGCCACACGCTACGACGCCGAAGGAGCCGACGAACTCGTCTTCCTCGACATCTCCGCGAGTCACGAGGACAGGAAGACCACGCTGGCGATGGTTGAACGCGTCGCCGAGAGCATTTTCATCCCCTTTACCGTCGGTGGCGGGATCCGCTCGGTGGAGGACGCCGGGCTGGCGCTGCGCGCCGGGGCGGACAAGGTCGCGGTCAACACCGCGGCGGTGAAGGATCCCGGGCTCGTCCGGCGGCTGTCCGACAGCTTCGGGACCCAGTGCATCGTCGCCGCGGTGGATGTCCGCCGGGCGGCCGGCGGCTGGCAGGTGTATGTCACCGGCGGCCGGGATCTCACCGATCTGGATGCGCTGGAGTGGCTGGCACGACTCGCCGCGCTCGGTGCCGGTGAAATCCTGCTGACCTCGATGGATCGGGACGGCACACAGCGGGGCTATGACCTCGAGCTGCTGCGCGCCGCCGCGGCCGCCGTCGACATTCCCGTGATCGCCTCCGGCGGGGCGGGGAACCTGCCACACCTCGCGGAGGCGCTCGAGGCCGGCGCACATGGTGTACTGGCAGCCTCGATTTTCCACTTTCAGGGAAGCACGCTGCCGGAGGCGAGAGCCTTTCTCCGGGCGCGGGGCTATCCGGTGAGACCATGACTGGCATGTTGATTCAGCGAGCTCTTGTCGCCAGCGCCGTGATGCTCGCGGGCAGCGGGGCAAGTCCGAACGGTCTGCCCATCGGCCCGTCCGTCCGCCCGCCTTCGGCCGCGCCCTGTCTTCGGCTCGACAAAGCCGGAACCACCGTCACCGGCGAGGTGAAAGTCTGCCCCGGGCGCTATCGCATTCCGGATCGGGCGGAGAAGGGGGTGCTGGTGGTCACCGGGTCCTCGACCCGGATCGACCTGACCGGTGTCACGCTCGAGAGTGGGGACACGATTCCCTCGGAGTTCGCCGGTTTCGGAATCGTCAGTCGGGGTGCCGACAGCGTCACGATCCGGGGCGGGCGGGTACGCGGGTTTCGCGTGGGGATCCGGCTGGCGGGCGGGCGGGGGCATCGGGTGAGTGCCATCGACCTCTCCGGTTCGCGGGCCCAGCGGCTGCGTTCCACGCCGGAGCGCTACGACGAGGCGGACTGGCTCGACATCTTCTCGCCCGACAGCACCGAGGTGTACGGCGGCGCGCTGCTGCTGGTGCGCACCACCGGCGCGCAGGTCAGCGGCGTCGTGGCGCGCGGCAGCCAGAACGGCATCGGGTTGATCGGCAGTCGTGATGCATTGATCGCCGACAACGATGTCTCCGGCAACACGGGCTGGGGAATCCACCTCTATCAGTCGGCGCGCAACACGATTCTCCGCAACCGGGCCGATCACAACGTGCGCTGCGAGGGCCGCAGCTACCGGCGCGGCTGCGACAGCGCGGCCCTCCTGCTGCGCCATGAGAGCGATTCGAATCTGGTCGCCGACAACAACCTGCGTACCAGCGGCGACGGGTTCTTCCTGAGCGGCCAGCGCGGCCGGGTGGGACCGTCCATCGGCAATCTGGTGATCCGCAACGACGCCACCGGGGCGTTCCACAACGCCTTCGAGTCCACCTTCAGCTCGTGGAATGTGTTCCTCGAGAATCGGGCGGACAGCTCCGACTACGGATTCTGGCTGGGGTATTCCCGGGGCAACGTCGTCCGGGGGAACATCATCATCGGCAGCGGCTCCACCGGGATCGCCATCGAGCATGGTGGCGAGAACGATATCGGCGGCAACACCATCATCGGTGCGCTGCGTGGCATTCACCTCTTCACCCGCGCCGCGGGCGATGATCCCAGCACGGACTATCGCATTGACGACAACACGATCGCCAAGGTGGGGCAGGGCATCGTGCTGGAACACACCACCAAGGCCAAGCTGCGGGGCAACCTGCTGGATGGCGTGGAGGACGGCGTCGTGGTGGACAGTGCCGGGGCCGACGCGATCGTGGCGGGCAATGTCTTCCTCTCCGCGCGTCGCTGGCTGATTCTCGCCGTGAGCCTGGATGCCGGAGGCAATTTCTGGAGTGCCCCGGATCTGGCGGCCGTGCAGCGCCAGGTCCAGGGCCGGGTCACGCTGGTCCCGTTCAGGGCGGCGCGGGAGGCAGGGTACTGAGCGTGCGGCCCGCCGCGCTCCTCCTGTTCGCACTGTCGGCGCCTGGTATGCCGACGGGAGCGGACACGACGTTGCGCCAGGTCTTCGCGTATGTGGACGCATTCATCGCGGAGCACCGCCGCGCAGAGGGAACCCCGGGGATCGCCGTCGCACTGGTCAACCGCGACACATTGCTCCACCTGTCGCTGGCCGGGGTCGCCGACCTCGGCACTCGCGAGGCGCTCACGCCATCCACCCGCTTCCTGGCCGGCTCGATCAGCAAGGTGGTGACGGCCATCGCCCTCTTGCAGCTGCAGGAGGAGGGCGTCGTCGCCCTTGATCGTCCGGTCACCACCTATCTGCCCTGGTTCCGGGTGCGGTCCTCCTATCCCCCGATCACGCTGCAGCACCTGCTCTCCCATACCGCCGGTCTGCCCCGCGACCGCAGCGACCTCCCGTCATCTCCCTACACCGCGGGGGCCCTGCGCGATCGCGAAGTGGGTGGCCCCCCGGGAGAGTGGTTCGCCTACTCCAACATCGGGTATCAGCTGCTCAGCCTCGTCATCGAGGAGGTGGAAGGCCGACCGTTCGCCGAGGTGGTGAGCGCGCGGGTGCTCCGCCCCCTCGGCATGACGGAGAGCGCGCCGGCGGTTACCCAGGAAGGGCGCCGCGGTGCTGCGACGGGCTACCAGTATTTCTTCGATGACCGGCCACCGCTTCCCGGGCTGCCGCTCGTCCCGGTCCCCTGGTCGGAGTACACCGCGGGCGACGCAAATCTGGTGTCGACGCCCACCGATCTCGCGCGCCTGCTGCAGGCCCTGCTGCGACAGGGGGCGGGCCCGCAGGGGCGACTGCTCCAGCCGGCCAGCTTCAGCCGGATGGTGCGCCGCACGGTGCGGGCGCCCGAGCTGGGCGCGAACGCCTTCTACGGCGACGGGCTGGTGCTGGACACGCTCGCCGGCGACCCGGTCTTCTGGCACAGCGGCGGGATGCCGGGGTATCGTGCCATGATCATCGGTGACCAGGACGAAGGGCTTGGCGTCGTGGTGATGTTGAATGGACCGGGCAATCCGCGCCGGGTGGCGGAATACGCTCTCGAGGCGCTGGTCCGGGCCCGGCGGGGTCAGGCGATGTTGCCGGTGCCGATCGCGGCGGACCCCGCGATCATCGCCGAGGCAAGCCGCTACGCCGGCGTCTACCGCGACACCAGCGGTGGTCAGCTTACCCTCGTGGCTGCGGGCAACCGACTCAGCCTCGCCGGCACCGGACCGGCGGTGAGTGTCGTACGCCTCGGGCCTGAGGAGTTCTTCGCAGACGATCCCGCCGTCGCGCCATTCCCGATTCGGTTCCGCTTCCTGTCGGACGGCGTCGCGGAGTTGCTGAACGGCGGACGGTGGTTTCGTCGCCCTGGCCCCGCCCTGCCAGGTACGGCGCCGCCGGCGCCCTGGCTGGCCTATCCGGGGCACTATCGCGCGCAGCTGCCTTACTACAGCAATTATCGCGTTGTGATCCGGCAGGGAGTGCTGCTGCTGCTGACGCCCGAGGGGTATGAGGAGGTGCTGGTGTCACTCGGGCATGGCGAGTTTCGCGTGGGACAGGACGTCCGATCGCCGGAGCGTCTCAGGTTCGGTGAGATCGTCAGCGGGCGGGCGCTGCGGCTCAACCTCTCCGGGACGGAGTACTACCGGACCACGACGCCCTAGGCGCCCGAGCTTCGTTCCGGGACGATGAGGTCGCCCGCCACCTCCACCAGGTCGCGCGGCAGGAAGGGGCGCGCGACGATCGTGAGGCCCCGGGCGCGGCACCGGGCCGCGAGCAGAGGGTCCGGTGTCGTGATGATGACCCGCTGATCCGCCCGGCTGCTGAGCTGATCGGCCAGCAGCACCTTTCCGTCGGCGGACAGCGCACCCTCGACCACAATCACCTGCCACGCCCGCGCGGCCAGTCGTGCCGCGAAGTCCGCTCCCGTGCGAGCAGCCTCGACCTGGTATCCCGCCGGCTCGAACAGCGCCCGGACGACCAACTCGGTGCCCGGATCGTTGTCCAGCACCAGGACTGCGCGATTCACCAGCGGCACACTTGGCACTGGCGGCGCTGCCTCCCGCTCCCCACTTGCCAGGGGGAGGGAGAACCAGAACTCCGCTCCGCCCCCCGCCACCGGCTGGTAGGCCAGGCGACCGCCGTGCGACTCGATGATCCGGAAGCTCAGCGAGAGGCCGAGCCCGGTGCCTTCACCCGGCTCCTTGGTCGTGAAGAACGGGGTGAAGAGCTGGGGCACCAGGTCCGCGGGAACCCCCGGGCCGGTATCCCGCACCCGCACCACGACGCGCCCGCCCTCGCGGGCGCAGATGAGCGTGATCCGGCGCCGCTGTCCCGGAGGCAGGGCTCGGAGTGCGTGGCCCGCGTTCGTGATCAGATTGAGCAGCACCTGCTGCAGTTCATCGCCATTGCCCCGGACCGACAGCGGTTCGTCCATCCGGTCCTGAACCAGCTCGATGCCGTGCAGGTGCAGTTCGTAGCCCAGCAGCAGCGCGCTTCGGCCGACGGTATCGCTGAGATCAACCAGCGCATCGCCCGGCGTCGTCTTCCGGGCAAAGGTGAGCAGGTTCCGGACGATTCGTCCCGCCCGCTCGGCCTGCTCGTGAATCACCCGGAGATGCTCCGCCTCTGCCGATGCCGGGCCCACCCGCTCCTGCAGAAATTCCGCGAGCCCCGCGATCGACGTGAGCGGATTGTTGATCTCATGCGCCACGCCGGAAACCAGCTGGCCGACGGCGGCGAGCTTCTCGCTCTGGATCAGCTGGCTCTCCAGCGCCCGCTGCTCCGTCACATCCTCGACCAGCACGACGACCGCCGCGCCGCTCTGCGCCGCCGACATCGGAGCCGCCGTCAGCCGCAGGATCCGCTGCGTGGTCGTGCTGGGCAGCGTGAGCGGCGCCGGCCGCCCTCCCCGCCGCGCCGTGTCGATCAGCTGGCCCTCGCCCTCGGCTGCGCCGATCACCGTGATCCAGAACGGCCGGCCCAGCAGTGCGGGTGCCGGCACATCCAGCAGCCGGGCCAGCGCCGCGTTGCCCCGCGAGATTCTTCCCGCCGCGTCCAGCACGGCGATGCCCTCAGTGAGCGCATTGAACGCCGTCTCCCACTCATCCTTGGCCTGCCGGACCATCTCGAACAGGCGGCTGTTCGCCAGCACCACCGCCACGTGGGTGGCGACCGTGGACAGCAGCCAGAGATCCTCGGTCGAGTATCCGCCCTGGCGCCGGTCAGCCACGGCGAGCACGCCCATCGTGAGTCCATGTGCCCGCAGTGGGGCTGCGGCGCCGCTCGTGGCATGATGTCCCGGCAGCAGCAGTGGAGGAGAGTCCTCGCTGCTGCCACTCACCTCGATGCGTTCGGTCGTGATGGCGCGGAGGACGAGTGAGGGCGGGGTGTCCGGCACCGCAACGCCGAGCGAACCCGCCAGCACCCCCTCCGCGGCAGCAACCTGCAGCACCCCGTCGCTCTCCCGTACCACCGCGACCGCGGCTCCCTCCGCATTGAGGAAGCGCATGACATACTTTGCCACCTGAGACGCGATCCGCCCGCTCTGCAGCGATTCGGCCAGGACGTAGCTCAACTCCTGGAGCGAGAAGATCTCGTTGATCCGGCGATCGATCTGCCGGGCGAGGATCTGGCGCTCCGCCTCGACCGACACGGCTCGGCGCTCGGCAACCTGCGACTGCGCGAGAAGCGCCCCGATGCAGATCAGCGCGGCGATGAGGACGGGCAGGGTGGGGATAGCTGGGAGCAGCAGGGCGACGACGGCGAGCGCGGCAGCCCCGGCATGCGCTGCCGGCCCCTGGGCTGGCCGGCGCGAGACGAACCACAGCAGCAGCAGGCCCAGTGCGATGGCCCCGAGCGAGAACGCCGACAGGCCGCGATCGCCGGCAGCGGCACTGACACCCACCAGGAGCCAGGCGACCGCCGGAGCATGGAGGAGAAGGTCGCTGGGGGACGGCAGAGTGAAACGGCTCACGCTGTGGCTGGGATCCGGGAAGAGGGTGGAGGGGAGTCTACGGGGGTCTGCAGGCGAGCGCCAACAGGGGGGATTGCTGCTCCTCGAAAAGGGGACTAAAATAGTACGACATTAATGTTGAGAACATTTCTCAAGTAGTTATCCCTCAGCCAATTCCCGGTCCGCATGCGCCTCCCACTTCTCCCCTCTCTCCTCCTTCTGGGAGGCGCCGCGCCCGTCGTCCAGCTCCACGCCCAGACGGCCGATTCCCAGCGCACCACCATTGGCGGGTACGGGGAGGTCCACTACACCAACCACTCCGGTGCCAACACCCCGGGTGAGGTGAACCTCAAGCGCTTCGTCCTCTACTTTGGCCACCAGTTCTCCGATCGGATCACATTCCGTTCGGAACTGGAAGTGGAAGACGCCAAGATTGAGGGCGGGAATGCGGGCGGGGAGGTTGCGCTGGAACAGGCCTATCTCGAGTACCGGTTAAGCGATGCCTTCGCGCTGAACGCCGGACTGATGCTGGCCCCAGTCGGCATAGTCAACGAGCTGCATGAGCCGCCGACGTTCAACGGAGTGTCCCGCCCGGACTTCCATCACGATGTCATCCCGACCACCTGGCGCGAGATCGGGCTGGGGGCCGCCGGTCGAGTTGCGTCACTTGGTGGCGTGAGCTGGCGCCTCCTGCTGCTCAACGGCATCATCGCATCCGGCTTCTCCGGCGCCGAGGGCATTCGTGGGGGCCGGCAGGAGGGTCGAGAGGCCAGCTTCGCCAATCCCTCCCTCACCGGTCGGCTCGAGTATGGCCGGCCGGGGCTGAAAGTCGGTGGATCATTCTGGTTTGGAGGCAGCGCCAACCAGGATTCGCTGCTCGGCATGGGCACCATCGACGCGCCGGTCAGCGTCCTTGCGGCCGATGCGCGCTACGACGTCGGGGCGTTTCAGTTCCGTGGTGAAGTCGCCCGGGTCACCGTCGCGGATGCCGACAGGATCAACGCCGCCTTCGGGGGGGATGTCGGCAGTCGGATCGAGGGAGGGTACCTCGAGGCCGGCGCGAATCTGCTCACCTGGCTGGCCCCCGCTTCAACCCAGCGAGTGGTCGCCTTCGCCCGGCACGAACGCTACGATACCCACGCCGACGTTCCGGCCGGTACCGCGCGAAATCCGGCCTACGCCCGGCGCATCACCACCATCGGTCTGACTTACAAGCCGCTGTGGAATGTGGCCTTCAAGGGTGACTACCAGCTGGTTCGCACCCGGGCCGGTGTGGGTGAGGGCGAGATTCTGAGCTTCGGCGTCGGTTACCAGTTCTGAGATGCGGGGAACGGGGAACGGGGAACGGGGAACGGGGATCGGGGAACAGGGATCGGGGAACAGGGAACGGGGAACGGGGAACGGGGAACGGGGAACGGGGAACGGGGAACGGGGAACAGGGAACGGGGAACAGGGAATGGGGAACGGTGAACAGGGAGCAGAACATGGGACGCAGCTGCTGGTACAGGCGAAGGCCAGTTGCCGCGGAAATCCTGGTGAGCGCATCGCTGGTATTGCTCTCGATGACACCGATTGCACTACCGGTTCCCCGTTCCCCCTTCCCGATGCTCCTTGCGGCCCAGACCGTCCCCCAGAAGAAACTGGCCGCCTCTCTGCTCCGTGTCTTCGGGCCCGGTGCGACGGCGGACACGCTGACCATCGACGGCGGCTCGGTCCTCCGCGTCGCTCGCAGTGATTCACTGCTCGGATTTGCCCAGGTGCGGAACGCCCGGGGCAAGGAGCAACCGATCACCTATCTCGTCGCTCTGGACAGCGCCCTCACCCTCCGCGATGTCGACGTCCTGATCTACCGCGAGGCGTACGGCGGCGAGATCGCGTATGAACCGTGGCGCAAGCAGTTTCGCGGACGCACACCGCGTGACACCCTGGAAGTCGGCCGGACGGTGCGGGGGATCTCCGGCGCCACCATCAGCGTGAATGCCGTCACACTCGGGATCCGGCAGGCGCTGGCGGACTTTGCCCGCTGGCGCGCGGCGGGGCTGCTGTGACGCCGGTGACCTGGCCGGCCTGGCGTCAGCTCCCCGCGGCCGTGCGGGCGATTGGCCGGTGGCTCACGATCGTCCAGGTCGTCGGATACACCGTCTCGCTGATCTATGTCTGGCACACCACTCGGCTGCTGCCGAGCGGGATCGCGGATCATTACCGCGGGAGTGAGGGGCTGGAGGGGGCGATGCAGTTTCCCAAATCGCTGGGGGAACTGCTGACGATCACCCACACGCACCTCTTCTCGATGCTCGTGATCTTCGTGCTGAGCGGCCTCGGCGTGACCCTCTGCGAACGGGTGCCGGAGCGGATCAAGCGGGTGCTGGTCATCGAGCCGTTTGTCGCTCTGCTGGTGTCGATGAGCGCGATGTGGCTCATCCGGTACGTGCACCCCGGCTTCGGACTGCTGCTCCAGCTTTCGAGCGCTCTCATGGCGGTCACCTTCTATCTGCAGTCGTGGCTGGTGCTCGCCGAGTTGGGCCTTTGGGAGCGCAGGACGACCGGATGAAGCGGCGTTCCTTTCTCGCGGCCGCGGGTGGCCTCGCCGCCGGTGGCATCCTCGGGCGGCCGACCCTGACCCGGGTCTATGACCGTCTGACCGTCGGACCGTCCTTCCACCCGCCTCTCCGCTACATCGACCGCTGGTCCTGGGCCATGGGGCAGCCGGTCCGAGTGCAGCTCTTCCATGAGTCGGAGGCCGCCGGGTTCGAAGCCGCGCAGGCGGCGTTCGCCGAACTGCGCCGGATCGAGGCACGCCTTTCCCGGTTCGATGGCGCGAGTGACCTGAGCGAACTGAATCGTCGGGCCGGCCGGGGCTGGGTGGCGGTGGACGCCGACCTGCGTTCCGTGCTCGAGGTCGCCGGGCGATATCGCCGCGAGACCCAGGGGGATTTCGATATCGCTGTCGAACCGCTGATGCGGACCTGGGGCTTCCGTGAGGCACGAAAGTCCGCGCCCGGCGTCCGGGAGCTGGCTGCCGCGCAGGCCGCACTTGCGGCGACCACGGTCGAGGTCGCCGGCCATCGGGTACGCCTCGGCCGCAGCGATGCGGCGCTCGATCTCGGGGGGATCGGGGTGGGCTACGGACTGGACCGGGCGGGGGAGGTCCTGCGGCGCCATGGTGTCACGGCGGCGCTGCTCGATGTGAGCGGTGACCTGCTCGCGTTCGGAGCGCCACCGGGGACGACGGGGTGGGCGGTGGACATCGCCGATCCCCGGGTCGCCGGTGGTGTGCTTGCCACAGCGTTGCTGCGCGACGAGGCCCTCGCCACCAGCGCCGTCACGATCGCCACCGTGCGGCTCACAGGAGTGAGCCGCGGGCATGTGATCGACCCGCATCGTGGGGTGCCGGTGAAGCAGCGATTGCAGGCGACCGTGGTCGCGAAGACCGGACTCGGTGCGGATGTGCTGTCTACCGCGATGCTGGCCGGGGGAAGATCGGGGCCGGGTGTCCGAAGCAGCTGGCTGGTGCCGATGCAGGCCTGACACTGCGTACAGTATGCAGGGATCGACGGGGCCGCATCTGTGCGGCCTCTGCGCCGCCGCTACTCCCGCTTCCCGCTGTCCCCCTTCTCCGCCCGCCACCGCATCATCACCAGGCCCCGTTCCCGCTCGACCCGGCGCAGCGCCTCCTGCCAGGCGCTGCTCTGCACCGTGCCGTAGACGACATCGAACTGCTCATAGACGGGAAGCGGGTTGTCGAACAGGAAGATGGCGGAGGCCTGCTGTCGTACGGGGAGCTGGCGTCCGGTAAAATTGGCCGTCACCGGCACGATGGCCACCGGACGCCAGAGCTGGTTGCGGTACAGCAGGCTCACATTCTCGGGGTCGAACCTGGCATCGGCCCGGAGGGCAAAGAACGTCACCAGCGCCAGCCCGGGGGTCGACAGCGCGGCGCTCGAAGCGGCCGAATCGATGACATGCTGGCGCGAGGCGATCAGGCCTTTCAGGGCGTCATATCCGTCCTTCGAGACCAGCAGCAGCACGCGCTCATCAAGAGGCAGGAACCGGAGCTCGATATCATCGAGCGCGAGGCGGATGCTCAGCTGGTCTGACCGGATGGTGCCGTAGCCGGCCGGGGGCAGATCAACGCTCGCGACCTCCGCCTGCGCCCCCATGGTGCCTGTCTTCAGCAATCCCAGCGCGAGCAGCGCCGGGAGCCAGCGTCGTGTCATCATGGTGCCTCGCTCGGGTTGGCGACGGTCAGGATGCTCTCGCCCAGCTCCACGATTCCCAGGCCGCTGAGGCAGCTGGTCAGCTGCACCTGCTCCTCCGGCAGTCCCACCTGCCGCGCGATGGTCCTGAGCCGGGCGAGCCGCTGTCCGTGCGGCAGCTTGTCCGCCTTCGTCAGCGCGACCAGGATCGGGAGCTGCCGCTTCTCCATCTCCTGCGCGTACGCCAGGTCGTCGGCGGACGGCTCGTGCCGGATATCCAGCAGCCACAGCACACCGGTGATGGTGGTGCGCTGTTCTATGAGAGTCTTCACCAGCCGTCCGTAGCGGGCCCGCTCGGAGTGGGAGACTTTGGCGTAGCCATAGCCGGGCAGATCCAGCAGATAGAGCCCGGGCAGGCGAAAGACGTTCAGCAGCGCGGTCCGGCCGGGCGTGCCGCTGACCTTGGCCAGCGGCCGGTCGAAGAGGGCGTTGAGCAGGCTGGACTTGCCGACGTTGGAGCGGCCGAGGGTGACGATCTCGGGCAGCACCGGCGTGAGGCGATGGGTCGGATCGGGAAAGCTGCCGACGAACTCGACAGGAAGTGTCGCGAGGGGGGAGTTGTATTGCACGGCGCTGGGCCTGCGCGTGACAGCGTCGCTCCGGCCGGAAGGGCCGGGGCGACGGGCCGCTGCTAGGCTTCCCGCTTCTGCCGCGGGCGTTCGGTAACGACGAGCGGCTGCTGGTTCTCGGTGACGCATTCGCGGGTGATCACGACCTCGCGTACGTCGTCCCGGCCGGGGAGGTCGTACATGATGTCGGTCATCATGCTCTCGAGGATGGCCCGGAGCCCGCGGGCGCCCGTCCCGCGCTTGAGGGCCTTCTGGGCGACGGCGCGCAGCGCCTCGTCGTCAAAGGTCAGGCCCACGCTCTCCATCTCGAACAGCTTGCTGTACTGCTTGGTGAGCGCATTCTTGGGCTCGACCAGGATGCGCATCAGCGCGTCCTCATCAAGCGCCTCGAGGGCCACCATGACCGGCAGGCGGCCGACCAGCTCGGGGATCAACCCGAAGCGCAGCAGATCGTCCGGCTCCGCATCGGCGAACGGGTTCTGCTTGTCGAAGGCCGGTCCCTTGCTGGTGGGACTGCCGCTGAACCCGATTTGCTGCCGGCCGGTGCGGGCCTCCACGATCTTTTCCAGCCCGTCGAACGCGCCGCCGCAGATGAACAGGATGTCCTTGGTGTTGATCTGGATGTATTCCTGCTGCGGGTGCTTCCGGCCACCCTGCGGCGGGACGGAGGCGACGGTACCCTCCAGGATCTTGAGCAGCGCCTGCTGCACCCCTTCGCCCGAGACGTCCCGGGTGATGCTGGGGTTTTCCGACTTGCGCGCGATCTTGTCGATCTCATCGATGTAGACGATGCCCCGCTCGCACTCCGCGACGTTGAACTCCCCGGCCTGCAGCAGCCGCACCAGGATGTTCTCCACGTCCTCGCCGACGTAACCGGCCTCGGTCAGGGTCGTGGCGTCCGCGATCGTGAACGGGACATCGAGGATGCGGGCGAGGGTCTGCGCCAGCAGCGTCTTGCCGACGCCGGTCGGTCCGATCAGGAGGATGTTCGACTTGTCCAGCTCCACCTCGGCGTCCCGTCCGCCCACCGCGTTGATCCGCTTGTAGTGGTTGTAGACGGCGACGGCCAGGGTGCGCTTGGCGCGCTCCTGGCCGATGACGTACTGGTCCAGCACCGTCTTGACCTCGACCGGCGTGGGGACCGAGGTGATGGTATCGGCGACCTCCCGCTCCTCATCCTCCGCCAGGATCTCATTGCAGAGCGTGATGCACTCGTTGCAGATGTAGACCGAGGGCCCGGAAATGAATTTCCGGACCGAGTCTTTCGACTTTCCGCAGAAGGAACAGCGGAGGTGCTTGTCGTTCGACATGCGGCCCTGGGTCCGTGGTCAGATGTGGCGAGGGGGAGTGACAGGAAGTCTGCCCCTCCCCCCGGAGGCCGTCAAGGGTTACTTGACCGGCTGGATGTCGCTCCGCTTGGAAATCACGTTGTCGATCAGGCCGTATTCCTTGGCCTCTTCGGCGCTCATGAACCGGTCCCGGTCCATGTCACGCTCGATCGACTCGATCGGCTGGCCGGTGTGCTGGCTGTACAGGCCGTTCAGCTTGGCGCGCAGGTACAGGATTTCCCGGGCCTGGATCTCGATGTCCGCCGCGGTGCCCTGGGTCCCGCCCGAGGGCTGATGGATCATGATCCGCGAGTGGGGCAGCGCGCTCCGCTTGCCCTTGGCGCCGGCGGCGAGCAGGAACGACCCCATCGACGCGGCCATGCCCATGCAGATCGTGTTCACCGGCGCCCGCAGGTACTGCATCGTGTCGTAGATCGCCAGGCCGCTGGAGACGATGCCGCCGGGAGAATTGAGGTAGAGATAGATATCCCGCTCGGGATTGTCGGCCTCGAGGAACAGGAGCTGTGCGATCACGATGTTGGCCACATCGTCGTTGATCGCCGCGCCGAGGAAGACGATCCGGTCCATGAGGAGCCGGGAAAAGATGTCGTAGGAGCGCTCGCCGCGGCTGGAGCGCTCGATGACATACGGAGGATAGATGCTCGCCATCGTCAGACCCCGGCCTCGACCACGGAGGAATGCTGCAGGAGCCAGGCGAATGCCTTCTCCTCGGTAAGGGCCCGTTCCAGGTCCCGGAGGCGTCCCGCCTTCTCCAGTTCCGCGTAGAGCTGGCCCACGGGCAGGTTGCGGCTGGCGGCGAGCTGGGTGATCCGCTGATCCACCTCCGCCTCGGTGGCGGCCAGCCCATTCGCCTCGACTACGCTGTCCAGCACCAGCTCCCGCCGCACCTGCTGCTCGGCCGCCGGCCGGAATTCGGCGGCGAAGCCGTCGAACTGCTCCTTCGGGATCTTGTACGACTGCATGTAGGCCTGGATCAGCCGGTTGACCAGGCTGGTCGGCGCCGGCACGTCGTTGGCCGCGGCGAGCTGCTGCATCAGGTCCTGCCGGACGCCGGCATCGGCCCCCGCGACCGCATCGGCCTCGAGGTCGCTCCGGAGTGCCGCCCGCAGTGCCTCCAGTGTATCGAAGTCGCCCACTTCCCGGGCAAAGCCGTCGTCCAGCGCGGGCGTCTCCTGCCGCTTCACTTCGTGTAAGGTGATCCGGACCCGGCGCGACGTACCCCGCTTGGATTCATCGGGGTGATCGTCGGGAAAGCGGACATCGGCGTCCACCGATTCGCCGGGAAGCAGCGTCATGACCCGCTCCTCGACCTCGGGGATCGCGCGGCCTTCACCGAGCACCATCGTGTAGGGCTGGGAGGGGCCCGGCACGTCGCCCTCGAGCGGAGCGACTTCCATCCGCACCATCTGCCCCGGCGCCGGCTTCACGCCTTCCACCGGCAGCCATGTCGCCTTTCGCTCCTGCAGGTCCCGCAGCCGCTCCTCCACATCCTCGGGCGCCACCGGCTTGACCGTTCGCTGGACGGAAAACCCGCCGGTCTTCTTGAGGGTGACGTCGGGGCGGACCTCGACGTGGAATTCGAACTCGAGCGGCTGCCCCGCTTCGAACTTCAGGTTGTGGATATGCGGCTCGGCGATCGGCTTGAGCGCCTCGGACTTCTGTGCCTCGTCCCAGCTCTCGCGGATCAGCTCTTCCAGGACCGCCTGGCGGATGGCCTCGCCGAAGCGGCGGCGCACCACCGCCTCCGGGGCCTTTCCCGGACGGAAACCGGGCAGGCGGGCCTGCTTGGAGTAGTTGCGGACGGCGCGCGTCTCCGCCTGCTGGATCATGGTCGTGGGGACCGTGACCTGCAGTGACTTCGAGGCCACATCTTCTTTGGTCTTGACGATTGAGATATCCGACATGGGCGGCAATCTACCCTTGGCCGGTCCCGGGGGTCAATCGAAATGCCGTCCCTGCCGATAGTTGCGACATGGGAAGCGGGTCTGCGGCGGAGGCCGGAGGCGCGGGTACTCCCAGTGCGACCAGCTTCACCCCGCATCTTGCGCCCCACGCCCCGTTGGGAGAGCCGATCGCCGGGCAATAACCTGTTACCACAGTTGAGCTTGTGACCACAATTCTGGTCGTGGATGATGAACCATCGATGCGCCGGGCCCTGCGGGCGCTGTTCGAGCGCTCCGGCTTTGCCGTGGTGGATGTCGGCTCGGGGCAGGCGGCGCTCGACCACGTCGCGGAGGGCGGGCCGGCGGACGCGGTCGTGAGCGATGTGCTGATGCCCGAGATCAGCGGCGTGGCGTTCTACGACCGGTTGCTCGAACTCTCACCCACCCTGTCCCGGCGTGTCGTCTTCCTGACCGGTGCTGCGCGGGACCCGCGGGTCCACGTCCCGATCGAGCAACGAGGGGTACCGCTCATCTCGAAGCTGGATGATCTGCTACTGGTGGTCGACGCGGTGCGGATCGCGTTGCTCCGGCGCCCCGGTCAGGTGAAGCAACCGATCACCTAGCTGCGGTTCATCCACGCACCGGGGCGGGGTCCGTTCGGGCGGTGCCCGGTTGACACGATCGCACGTCGGAAACAGGAGCCAACGGAAAACGGCCAACGGCCAACGGCCAACGGCCAACGGCCAACGGCCAACGGCTGACGGCTGACGGCTGATAGCTGACGGCTGATGGCCGTTGCTCCATGCGACCGGTCGGACTCGAACCGACACCCCTTGCGGGACCAGATCCTAAGTCTGGCGCGTATACCAATTCCGCCACGGTCGCGGCGACCCAAAGATAAAGCGCACAAAGCAACAGCGCCCGCCGTGGGCGAGCGATGCTGCCGGTTCAGAAAAGCCCCCTCTCTCAAACTCATTCCGCCCGCACCACCCCCACGACTCCGCCAAACTCATCCCGCATCGTCGGACTCCCCGGTGGTGGAGTCCATGCCCCGCCGTCATACCGCACGTTGACCGGGTGGGTGCCGGGCGGGAGCGGCGACTCGAGCTCGAACCACCCCTCCTCCCGGGGGACCAGCGCCACCGGGAGCCAGTCGGTGAAGTCGGCCATCAGCTCCACCCGCGTCGCCCCGGGCGCGAGGATAGCCAGGGAGGTGCCGCCCCCCGGTTGCCGGGTGAGGAGGAGGGAGCGCCCCTCCGCCATGAACCCGGATGATTGCCGGCGCACGGCCGAGGAAGGGCCGCGGAGGCTGGCCCGGAACGCGACCGTGAAGAACCGACCGCCGCCCGCGCCGAGCATCAGGTCCGGTGGGCCTCGTCCGCCCTGCACCAGCAGGCCCAAACGGGAGGTGAGCCACAGCAGGCCTTCGGCCCGCCACCAGCTCCCGCTGCCAGAGGGGCTGAAGCGATGCCCAAGGGCGACGCTGCCGGAGAAGGCACCACGGGAGCTCCGCACTGTTCCGCCGAGATCGGTGTACCGGGTGAACTGCCGAGCCGGCGTGCTGTCCGGTATCCCTCCGAGATTGGTGCTATCCCGCGGGCGACCCACTCCTGGGATGGCCTCACCCAGTGTGGTCTGTCGCCCCAGAATCTCGAGCTGGATCAGCCCGAGTTGGGTCCAGAGGGTGCCCTCGGTCCGGGAGAGCGGCACATGCCCGCTATTTCGCTGTGCCTGCCCGCGCAGCAGCTCGAGCCTCGCACCACGCTGGATGCCTTCCGCCTTGAGTCCAACGAACGCACCCCAACCTGACTTGTCGGGCGCCCAGCTCAGGGATCGCTGCTGGCCGACCCATCCGGCGTCGAGTGCCAGCAGCGGAGTCAGCCGTTTCCACCCGATGGCCTCGAGCGCTCCCATGAGGGCGTCGCCCCCCGCTCCACGCGAGGCGTAGCGGCCGTTGCCGGTCACCGACCACCAGCGTCCAGTCCACCCGAACGCCGGGGCGACGGAGACGTTCGCACCCCGCAGTTCCCCCGCGTCACCCATCCCGGCGTCGAGGTGCATCTCCACCTGACCTGCCGCGGGAATGGGCACAGCGAGCAGCAGCACTGCTGCGGCGAGCCCCGCGGCTGTTGCGGAATCACCAGCCTGCGTGGCGCCAGCGGTACCATGCTCCAGTCTCAGAAGAGGGCTCATGGCTGGCGCTGCGGTGGCTGTGGGTCGGCGGGGTCTGGTGGCCGGGGGCTCACCCGTTCTCGCAGCCGCTCGAACTGGCGGTCCTCTCCGCCGCGTCGCGCGACGTCCTGCACCGATTGCCAGGCGCTTTCCATCGGCACCCCCGCGGCCAGGAGATCGGTGAAGACGCCAAGCGGCACGGCGAGCGGTCGATTGCCCCGCAATTGCTGCAGGTCCTGCAGCTGAGTGACTGATGCGCCGAGGCGGAGCGCCTGCGCCCCGGCCAGGATGACCTCGTCTCCCGCTCGAATCCCGAGCGCCTCCCGGGCGCGGGCCAGATTACCGAACAGTGCCATGACTGCCGCCTCGATCCGGATGCTATCGGCGCCCTTGCTCTCACCTTCAAGCGCCTTCTGGATCAGCGGCTCCGGTGGCAGCCCCAGCGTACGCGCGCTGTCGGCCACTCGGGTGATCCGGAGGGCGAGGGCGTCGGGCAGGCGCGCGGCAAGTCGCGGCTCCTGGGCCCTCACGGGGGGGACGACGCCAGCCAGGAGGATGGTCAGCAGTGCCAGGACGGGAGGAATCCCCGGAAGGGTGCGGCGGACGCCGACGTGATCAGTCATGGCCTATCTGCTTACGGTGAGGATGGAGGTCGGTCGGCCGAAGTCGGGATCCGCCGCGGAGGACCTGCCGGGGTCCGCAATCCACCGCGCGCCATCCACTAGAAAAGTGTAGCGGTAGCGGCCGGGACGGAGCCGCACGGTGGTGGTCCAGCGCTGCCCTCGGCGGGTGAGGATCGTGGCCTGCGGGTCCCAGTTGTTGAAGTCACCCACCACGGCCACCCGGGTGGAGGCGTTGGTATCCAGGGTGAGCTCGACGGCCTGGGTCCGGTCTGCGACTCCGGGTTGGTCGAAGGTGCCGTGCCGCGCGAGCGCCGCACCGATGAGGGCGAGCCCCGCGACGGCGGCGGCCCACGCCATGGTCCGGGGCATTCGACTGGCGCGTGGGGCGGGCCGAGCCTCGGCGGCGAGGATTGTCATGACGCGCTGCTCGAATTCCGGTCCCAGGTCCACCGGCGCCCGCAGCGCGGTTGCGATCGACGCGATGATCGGATCGATCTCTTCAGGCACGGAAGACCTCCGCCAGTTCGGTGCGCAGCCGTTCACCGGCGCGACTCACCCGCATCTTGAGCGCCGAGACGCCGGAGCCGGTGAGTTCGGCCATCTCCTCGTAGCTCAGCCCCTCGACGTGGTGCAACACGAAGGCCTCGCGCTGATCCGGCTGCAGCAGTGCCATTGCCCGGTGTATCTCCTCCCGCCATTCGATCCCGGCGCTTGGATCAGGTGTGGCGGGGGCATCGATCGCCGCGATGGTATCAAGGTGCTCCAGCGGCCGACCGCGGCGCGCATGCCGGGTGCGGCAGCGATTGACCATGATCCGGAAGAGCCAGGCCCCGAAGCGCTCAGGCTCGGCGCACTGGCCCAGCGCCCGGTAGCCTCGCAGGAGCGCATCCTGCAGCGCCTCTTCGGCGTCCTCCCGATTGCCCAGCAGGAGCGTCGCGTAGCGCTCCAGCCGGCGCCGATGGCGCCGAAGGAGCTCCGCGTAGCTGGTGAGATCGCCCCGGATGACCCGGGCAACGAGCTCCCCATCGCTCTGGCTCATAGAGTCGAGACCCCGGTCGGGTTGGTCGGGTCACATCGATCCGTTTCAATCCTGCGCATGCGTGAAACGGTGACTCTAGGACGAACGAGAGGGTCCTTCTGTTGCACGCCCTGGTGGCCTGGCGGGCGGGTTCCCTAACACTGAGGCTTTTATGAAGAGATGTTTCACTCTGGCGCTCGCTGCCGCGGCGGTAGTGGGCTGTGCTGACGGTGCCCCGCCGACCGGCATTGGCGCTGTCCGGGGTCCGGAAGGATTCGGTCGTGGTGTGCTGGCGGTGAGCGTGGTGGGCTTCCGGGCCTTTCCCGAGAGCACCTACGTCAACGTGCGGGGCGCGCGGGTGCTGGTCGCGTTCGTGGACACCATTCCGTCCGACACGACTGGCGTTCCGCCCGAGTCGCTCATGGTCGCTGGCATACCGCTCGACCTGGTGGGACGGCGGCCGATGCTCCTGGACAGCGTGCCGGTGGATACGCTGCCACCTGACACCATCCCGGTGGATACGATTCCACCGGACACCAATCCTCCTCCGCCGCCACCGCCTCCCGGCTGCGGCAGGACTGGCGTGGTCGTGGCACGCGGGCGCACAGATGAACAGGGGAAGCTGATCGTCTCCCGGCTCCGTCCTGGCAAGTACGACCTGAAGATCATCCCACCCGAGCGCTCTGGCCTGGGTACGGGTTACTACTGTGGAGCGATTGTCTTCAATGACCGGACCTCGCCGGTGCTGGTGACGCTCTTTCCCGCGCCGCCTGATTCCACCGGGCCCTGATCCCCGGGCAGTTCCGTCGGAAAGAGAAAGCAGGCCCGCTCCCATCCGGGGCGGGCCGTTCCGCTCGACGCGTGGCGTCATCCGGTCGCTTCCCATTCGCCCGATCCTGCCGCCGCTGAGCGGGTACATGCAGTCGGCAGGCGCGGGTCATGCTCACCGGATCTTCAGCTTTGCGCGTGCCGCCAGCGCGTGCGGCCGCGCAGAGCATCCCTCCACATGGTCGTTGACCAGCCCCATCGCCTGCATGAAGGCGTACATGGTGGTAGGGCCGACGAACTTCCAGCCCCGGGACTTCAGATCCCTTGAGAGCGCAATCGACTCCGGTGACGTTGTGCTGCGCCGCAGCCATTCCTCGGTGAGCTCGGCCGGCCGGGACTCTGGCGGTGGTTCAAAGCGCCAGAGATAGGCGCCCAGCGAGCCATGTTCGCGGACGAGCTCCCGCGCCCGCTTCGCGTTGTTGATCGTCGCCTCGATCTTGCCGCGGTGCCGCACGATTCCGGAGTCCTTGAGGAGGCGGTCCACCGACTTCGAGGTGAACCGCGCCACCTGCTCATGGTCAAAGTCCAGGAAGGCCCGCCGAAAATTCTCCCGCTTCCGGAGAATGGTCAGCCAGCTGAGGCCTGCCTGAAAACCCTCCAGGCAGATCTTTTCGAACAGCCGCCGGTCGTTGACCACCGGAACGCCCCATTCGGTGTCATGGTAGCGGAGGTACTCCTCCGAGGGGCCGGCCCACCAACAGCGCCGGATGGGGGGCGAAGCCGGCGGAATTCGGGGGGCGTGTGCTCCCATGTCCACCTCCGGGCGAAAAAAACAGACGCGCCCACGGAGACCGTGGACGCGCTGTGTGCGCTGGTAACGACCGCTGCGCCTACTGCAGGCGGATCCGCTCGATACGGGTGACTCTCCCGCGCGGGCTCGCGTTGAAGACCTTGAGAGTCACCACCGCACCCTTGCCCGCCGAGCGCAGGGCGGCGCGCAGTTCATTTTCGGTCCGTACCTGTTGCCCCTCGACCGCTAGGATGATGTCCGGCCCCCCCTCGTCGGGGGCGAAGAGCTGCTGGTAGGCCGGCCCGTTGGGGTCGACCTCGCTCACCAGGAGTCCGCGCTGATCCGCCGTCAGCTCCAGGTCGCGCGCCATCGCGCTGCTCAGCGGCTGCACCGAGACACCGAGTTCCTCGAAGCTGATGGCGTCGTCCTGCACCGAGTCCTGCTTCTCGGTCTCCTCAGGGGCAGCCTCGTCGGTGTCCGCCTTCTGTTCGGTGAGCGCGACGGTGAACGTCTTGCGCAGGCCGCCCTTGCGGGCGACTTCCACCTTCACGCTCTCCCCGGGCCGCTTGAACCCGACCAGCTGTTGCAGCTGAGCGACGTAGTTGACCTGCTGACCGTCGATCGTGACGATGACATCACCGGCCTCGAGGCCGGCCCGTTGTGCCGGTGACTTGCCCCCCTCGGGGAAGCCGCCAATCACGACCCCGCGAATCTCCTTCAGGCCCACGTAGGCCGCATCGTTCTCGGTGGCATCCTTGACCTCGATACCCAGTGCCGCGCGCTGCACATGCCCCGTCGCCACCAGTTGATTCATGACCTGGCGTACCAGGTTGATCGGGATCGCGAAGCCGTACCCGACGTTGTAACCGGTTTCGCTGGCGATCGCGGAGTTGATGCCGACCACCTCGCCGCGGACGTTGACCAGCGGCCCGCCGGAATTGCCCGGGTTGATGGCGGCGTCGGTCTGGATGAAATCACCGATGCTGGCGCGCGAGCGCTGCAGCCCCGGCAGGCGGCGGCCCTTGCCGCTGATGATGCCCGACGTCACCGTGAAGGTGAACTCGTCGCCCAGCGGATTGCCCACCGCAAGAACCCAGTCGCCGATGCGGGTGTTGTCGCTGTTGCCCATTGAGGCCGGGCTGAGCCGGGGTGCCTCGATCTTCACCAACGCCACGTCGGTCAGCGGATCGGTGCCGATCACCCTGGCGGTGAACTCGCGACGGTCGAACAGCCGGACGGTCACCTTCTCCGCGCCTTCGACCACGTGGTTGTTGGTGAGGATGTAGCCATCGGCGGAGACGATGAACCCCGATCCGCTGCCGCGCTCGACCTCGGGCCGCTTGGGGGCGTTGCGGAAGAACTGCTCCATTCCCGGCGGAATCGGGTGGGCCGCACGCTCGGTGCGCTGGCTCTTGATGAAGACCACGCTGGGCCGGACCTGCTCGGAGACCGCCGAGAAGGCGTCGCTGAGTTCGGTCAGGATCCGGGCTTGGGGAATCGCCGGGGTCTGGACCGCCTGAATCGCGGCAGTGCGGGCGTGTTCCTGGGCCGACGAACGGCTGGGAAGATCGAGCAGACCGGCAAACAGGAGCCCGAGCGCGAATGCCAGGGTTACCAGGCCACCGAATTTGAGCCAATTCAATGTGCGAGCCGACATGAGACTCTCCGAGAGAAGCTGAGGTAATCTAGTCTACGCCGGATGCGCCGTGCAGGAGCCACGTCGCACCCGAAAGAAATCAAGGAAGAAGGGAGCAAGGCCTGGCGGGGCCCCGCTCCTCTCTTCCCTGATCCTTGTTCTTGTCCTGCAACCGGTTACGCCTTCTTTGAGTCGTCCACGATCTCGTAGTCGGCTTCGACCACATCATCCTTCGGGGCACCGGTCGAGGTGTCCGTCTGCCCGGCGGTCCCGGACTGGTCGCCAGTCGCCGCCTGTGCCGCCTGATACAGCGACGCACCGGCCGCGGAGTAGGCACCATTCAGTTCGTCCAGCGCCTTCTGGATCTGGTCGGTGTCGCCGGTCTTGAGGGCCGCCTTGGCCCCCTCGACCGCCTGATCCAGCCGGTTCTTGCTGTCCGCGGACAGGCGATCGACCCACTCCTTGCTGTCCTTCTCGACCTTGTACACCAGACCGTCGAGCTGGTTGCGGGCTTCGATCGCATCGCGCCGCTTCTTGTCCTCCGTGGCGTGCGCTTCGGCGCTCTTCACCATCTTCTCGATCTCGGTGTCGGACAGGCCGCTCGAGGCCTCGATCCGGATCTTCTGCTCCTTGCCGCTCGCCTTGTCCTTGGCCGAGACGTGCAGGATGCCGTTGGCGTCGATGTCGAAGGTGACCTCGACCTGCGGCATGCCGCGCGGTGCCGGCGGAATCCCGGTGAGCTGGAACTTGCCGATGGTCCGGTTGTCGGCGGCCATCTGCCGTTCGCCCTGCAGCACATGGATCTCCACCGTCGTCTGATTGTCCTCCGCCGTGGAGAACACCTCCGACTTCTTGGTCGGGATCGTCGTGTTGCGCTGGATCAGGACGGTGCCCACTCCGCCCAGCGTCTCGATGCCAAGCGACAGCGGGGTGACGTCGAGCAGCAGCACATCCTTGACCTCGCCGCCGAGCACGCCGCCCTGGATGGCGGCGCCGATCGCCACGACCTCGTCCGGATTGACCGAGCGGTTGGGATCCTTGCCGAAGAAATTCTTGACGATTTCCTGGATCTTGGGGATGCGGGTCGAACCGCCGACCAGAATCACCTCATCGATGTCCTTGGGGTTGAGTCCCGCGTCCTTTAGCGCCTGCTGCATCGGCGGCAGAGTCCGCTGAATCAGGTCGTCGACCAGCTGCTCGAACTTGGCCCGGGTGAGCGCCACGTTCAGGTGCTTGGGACCGGACTGGTCCGCCGTGATGAACGGCAGGTTGATGTCGGTCTGCGTTGTGCTCGACAGCTCCATCTTGGCCTTCTCGGCGGCTTCCTTGAGCCGCTGGAGCGCCATCGCATCCTTGGAGAGGTCGATGCCCTGGTCCTTCTTGAACTCCGCCACGAGCCAGTCGATCAGCCGCTGGTCGAAGTCGTCGCCGCCCAGGTGGGTGTCGCCGTTGGTGCTCTTCACCTCGAAGACGCCCTCGGCCAGCTCCAGCACCGAGATGTCGTAGGTGCCGCCGCCGAGGTCGAAGACCGCGACCTTCTCTTCCTTCTTCTTGTCGAGGCCGTAGGCGAGCGCGGCCGCGGTGGGCTCGTTGATGATGCGGAGAACCTCGAGGCCGGCGATCTTGCCAGCATCCTTGGTCGCCTGGCGCTGCGCGTCATTGAAATAGGCCGGAACGGTGATGACCGCCTGTTCGACCTTGTAGCCGAGGTAGTCCTCCGCCGTCTGCTTCATCTTCTGCAGGATCATCGCCGAGATCTCGGGCGGCGTGTACTTCTTGCCGGCGATTTCCACCGCGGCCAGGCCGTTGGCGCCGGTGTCGATCTTGTAGGGAACACGCCGACCTTCCTCCTGCACTTCGTTGATCCGGCGGCCCATGAACCGCTTGATCGAGAAAATGGTCTGCTTCGGGTTGGTCACGGCCTGGCGCTTCGCCACCTGACCCACCAGCCGTTCATTGTCCTTGGTGAACGCCACCACGGACGGCGTCGTCCGGCCACCCTCCGCGTTCGGGATGACGATCGGATCGCCGCCTTCCATGACAGCAACGACCGAGTTGGTGGTGCCGAGGTCAATACCAATGATCTTGGAGGCCATACCGCTGCCGCCTTCAGTTTGAGTGTCGTGAATTGGGGAGGCGCTTCGTCGCCGGACCGACCGGGACCCGCCTCGCTACAGTCTCGCTGGGGTCCAAGGCAACGCTCATACCGTGATTCGCTGCCGGATTGGCAGCAAACTGGCCACCGGCAGTCGGCGGGCGGCGCCAGCTGCCTGTCGGCTGCCGGGAGCGCAGGAGGCAGGTTCTACTGAAGGGCGACGACGCCGGGATCGGCGACGGCACGCAGGGCGTCGAGGGTCCGACGGGCTCCCTCCGCCACTTCCGGGTCGTTCGATCCCTCGGCTGCTCGAACCAATCCCTGGAGGGACCGGAGTCGGCCGGGCGCCAGTTCCAGTGCCCGGACAAAGGCCTGCTCCGCTTCCTTCGGTCGGTGGGCCGCCATCAGCCACTCGCCGAGGAGCTCGTGAACCGGCTTCACCAGATCCGGCGGTCCGAAATCCATCGGCAGGGTTCCCACGACTTTGCCCAGGCTGTCCAGCTTGGCGATCGCCTTGGCCTGGTTGCCGCCGACCCACAGCACGTTGGCCTCGAGGATGCCAGCCAGAATCCGGGGGACCTCCGGGAGCTCGCCGTAGCCACCGGGTTTGCTCCCTGCGAGGGCGTGGATCGCAGCGATGCCGCGGCGTGCAGCCGCGGCGTCGCCATGTCGCGCTCCGGCGTAGGCGTGGGTGAACGCGTCGATCGCCCGCGGGACGACATTCGCGCCCGAGAGATCGATAAACCACCCGAGGCTGGGATCGTCCCACGTCTCGGCGTTGATGACCTGGTGTGCGCGGAGGATCGCGAGGCTGGCACGGCGGCCGACACTCGGTGCGGCAGGCAACTGGGTGTGCAACCGCTCCAGCAGCTCGTGCCCGTCGCGGAAGCGCCCCTCCTGCACCAGTCCGTAGCCGAGCCAGAGCGTGTAGTGACCCGGCTGCCAGCGGGAGGAGTCGGTCCCGGAGGCGATCGTGTTCTGGGAGACGACATCCGGCCACATGCCTAGGGCGAGGAAGATGTGCGTGGTCATGTGCTGCGCGTGGTCGGCACCGGGCGCGATCTGACTGTAGGCACGGGCGGCGCGCAGCCCCAGGGGCGCATGAATCGGGTCGTCAAAGGCGTGAATGACGTAGTGCGCGGCACCGGGATGGTTGGGGTGGCGCTCCAGCAGTTCGAGGGAGATGGCGCCGGCCCGCATGTAGCTGGCGACGTCGCGCACCCCCTGATTGAGTCCCATGAGGGAGAGGGCGTAGAAGGCCTTCGCTTCATCATCGTCGGGGACCTGGGTGACGAGGCGGGCCATGGCGCGGGAGTAGAGCGTGTCGCGCCGCGGCTTGGAGCCGGGTCCGTAGAGCGCCTCGACGGCGGCGAGATAGCCCCGTTCCCGTGTGGTCGGCGCCTTTGCCGCGCGCGCCTCGGGAGTCGGACCCAGCTCGGCAAGGATGTTCCGGGCGGCGGTGGAATCCTGCTCATTCCACAAGCTGTGGGTGCGGGTCATTGCGTCGCCCCAGTACGCCAGTGCGAAGCCGGGGTCCGCCTGGCGAGCGGCTGCAAATTCCTTCGCCGCATCGTCATACTCGAAGCTGTGCAGCAGCAGGACGCCGCGGATGAAGCTGGCCTGGGCGCTCGCGCTGCCACTGTTGGGGAAGCTGACGGAGCCGAGTGGCGGGTCCTGCGCGAGGAGCCCCCCCGGTGCATGGAGCGTCACGGCGACGACCAGGGTGGTCAGCCGGGCGAAGCGGGAGAAGGCGGGCACGGCATGGCTCCAGGGTGTGGAGAGCTCGGGATGAGGCTGCGCAATATGGACCCGTGGTGGTGCAGATGTCAGCAGCGCCAAGGGTGGCTAGCTTGAATCCATGTTCCCGATCCGAGACAATAACCCGACCTTGCGCCAGCCGGTGGCCACCTACGCCCTCATCGCCGTGAATGTCGCGGCCTGGCTGCTGGTGCAGGGGATGGGCGCGGAGCCCGCGCTCAGCCGCTCGGTCTGCGAGCTCGGACTGATACCCGGCGACTTTCTGCAGCGCCTGCCGGATGGGTTTCGCATTCCGCTGGGCGACGGGATGGATTGTGTCGTCACGAAAGGGCGCACCTGGTACGCCCCGCTCACCTCCATGTTCATGCATGGGAGCTGGATGCACCTGCTGGGCAACATGTGGTTCCTGCACGTATTCGGCAACAACGTCGAAGATGTCATGGGCCGTGGGCGGTACGTCCTGTTTTATCTCCTCTGCGGGTTCGCGGCGGTCGCCGCGCAGATGGCCGCGAATCCCGCCTCCGCCGCGCCGATGGTCGGTGCCTCCGGCGCGATCGGCGGCGTGATGGGTGGGTATGTGCTGCTCTACCCCCGGGCGCGGATCCGCACGTTCCTTTTCATCTTCTTCCTCGACGTCCCTGCCTTCGTGATGCTCGGGTACTGGTTCCTGCTGCAGCTCGTCGGGGGCTGGGCGCCGCACGGTGATGGTGGCGTGGCCTTCATGGCCCATGTCGGCGGATTCCTCGGCGGGGTGCTGCTGGTGCCGTTGTTCCGCGACTCCGACCTCATCGCGGCGCACCGCGCCGCGGCGGGACACGCCTACCGATGACGGCGGCGCTGCCGCACTGGCTGCGGGCGTTTGCCGGTCACCGCGGGCTGGGGCCGGTGCTCGATCATACGCTGCTCAAGCCGGAAGCGACCGAGGCCGATATCCTCGCCCTCGCCGAGGAAGCGATCCGCCTCGGGCTCGGCACTGTCTGCGTCAACGGGCAGTGGGTGCGGGTCGCTACTCGCCGGCTGGAAGGCACCGGGGTCCGGGTGGCCGGGGTTGTGGGATTTCCCCTGGGTGCCTCGGGCGCGGTGACCAAGGCGGCCGAGACCCGGCTGGCCGTGATGGACGGTGCGGCGGAACTGGATGTGGTGATCTCTCTGGGCCTGGCCAAGGCGGGGCGATGGGACCTGGTGCGGGATGAACTGGCCGTCGTCATCGGCGCTGCGCGCCGGCGCCCGGTCAAGGCGATTCTCGAAACGGTGACCCTGACCCGCGAGGAAATCGTCCGCGCCTGTGAGGCGGCACTCGAGGCCGGGGTGGCGATGGTCAAGACCTCGACCGGATTTCATCCCAAGGGGGGCGCCACCGAGGAGGCCGTCCGTCTGCTTCGCGCGACCGTCGGCACCCGCGCCGGGGTCAAGGCCTCCGGTGGCATCCGCACCCCTGTGGACGCGGTGCGGATGCTCCGCGCCGGCGCCAATCGAATCGGCACCTCGGCGGCCGCAGGCTGGACCGGCGTGGTCGGCGCCGCTGCGCCGACCCTGGAGGAACTGGTCCTGCAGCCGTCGAGCTGATTCCGCTGCAATCAATCGTCAGGGGCAGGTTTTTGCCGCCGAGAATGCTTTCCGTATCTCGTCTGCCGTCATTCCGGCATGCAGGACAAGGGTGAACCTCTTGCATGGTGCCGGGTCAGGGCCGACGCTGTCGGCGACAACTCCATCGAGTGAAAGGAGGATCACACCCGCCGGTGTTTCGCTCCCGCACGCAGTGAGCGCGAGGGCTGCTGTCACTAGCAGAATTCTGGAGCGCATTGGGAACTCCCTGCGGCATCCCTGCCGCGGATTGAGTGGGCCTGCCCTGCATTCTGCGGAGCGCGAGGAACTCCGCTACGGCAACTCCCGCCAGGCACGATAGGCCTCGTCGGGCCGCACAAACGCCTGCAGAAACTCCCCCTGCCAGCGCGCTGCCTGATCGTTCTTCCCCGCATGCTGTGCCAATAGCGCCAGCCGACGCCGCGCCGCCGATGCGGTGAATCCGTGGAACGCGAAGCTCCACGCCGGGACCCGTACCGGCCGGGTGAGCAGGGTGAAATAGGCGGCGGCGGAATCCCCCCGTCCCTGCCGGGTATAGGCGTCAGCAACCACCCAGCGCATGGCCTGGGTTGAAACGCGGTCGGGGTCGAGCACATCGTGCTCACCTGCGAACGCCGCCGGAGCAAGCAGTTCAGTGACGGCGCGCCACCGGCCCCCGGCGACATCCAGGGAGGCGCGCAGCATGGGGACGCCTGCCCCAAGACGACGGAGCGCGCTGCTGTCAAGCCGCTCCACCCCTCGCAGCTCTGCGCCAGCTGCTACGGTATCACCCGATGCCGCGAGCCACATCCCCCGCACAATCCGGCCCGGCGGTGTTGGGTCATTCCGGAGCTGTCGAGGCACCGGCCCGATGCGGCACTCGGCGGCGGCGCAGAGCAGCAGCTCGGCGCGGGCTGCGCTTCGGGCATCGCGCGGTGACCGTGTGGCGAGCTGAGTCAACCGGACTCGAGCGGCCCCGATCTCGCCGCGGGCAGCCTGTGCGGAGGCCAGAATGAGGCGGGCCTGCGAGCGAACCAACTCCAGGCTCCCGGGCGACTCCTGCAGCAGGCGGGCGAGGCTGTCGGCCACAGCCCAGTTTCCTTCAGCCACCGGCACCATCAGGCTGATGTACTCGGCGTACGCCGGCTGCAGGGCGCGGGCGACCGCCTTTCCCCGGGGAATGGAGTCCAGAATGATCAGCGTCGCCGCCTCGTTGAGCAGTTCGATCTGGCCCTGATAGGCACCGAAGGAGGTGAGGTGCACCGCGCGCGAGAGGTCCGCGAGCGCGTCCTCGTAGCGACCGAGTCCGGCGTGGGCGAGGGCGCGGTTGTTCAGGGCCGGGACACAGGTGGGGTCGAGCTGCAGGGCCAGGTCGAACCAGTGGATGGCACGGGCGGGGTCGGCTTCCAGGGTGGCGATATCCGCTTCGAGGCGATAGCGGCCGAGGTCGGAAAGATGCCCGGCGTGGCGCCGGGCCATGGCAAATGCGGTCCGGGCTGCGTCGGCATCCCGCTGGTAGAACAGGCTGGATCCGAGCGCGCTCCATGCGGAAGCAAAGGCGCTGTCGAGCCCCACCGCCTCCTGCAGCAGGGTCACCGCTGCGGCTACCTCGCCCCGATTGAACTGGTGCAGTGCCTCGACGTACTTCCGATACGCGGGGAATGACCGGGTCGATACATCCCAGACGGGCCGGGTCGCGGTGATCTCGTGTTGGCGCTCCCCCAGCGTTAGTCGGAGCTGGCGCGCCAGAGTACCGACCTGCAGGACGAGATTGCTGTCCGTCGCCGCCGCGGTATAGACCGCGAGATCTTTCCCGGCTTCCGGATCCACCGCCCGCACGATCACTGCGTAATTCGTGGATCCCAGTGGCCGGATGCTACCGGTTACCACCGCCCGGACCGAGAGCCGTGTCGCCAGTTCCCGGGCCCGCTCGACGCCGAGCGGCGCCTCGTCGGCGAGGCCGGCGGAGCGGCGCGCGGCGTTGAGTTGCTCCGGCGCCACCGTCACCAGTCGGGTGGATTGATTCAGCTCGGCGCTGACCAACTCGGAGACGATGCGTGGCAGGATCGCGTCGCCCGGCGGGCCTTCGAAATCGCCGACGAGCACCTCGGCGCGTGCCGCGGGAGGTGCAGGTGCCCGGCGCCAGAGCCAGAAGCCAAGGAGCGCGGTGGCGATCGTTGCCAGGGCGAATACCGAACGGGCCGTCGGTGTTCGGCGCAGCCGCACCCGACCCAACGCATGCCCCAGTTCAGCCGCGGTGGCAAAGCGATCGTCCGGACGCGCCGCCAGCGCTCGCTGAATGACCGGGTCGAGGGTGGACGACAGTTCGGGCCGCGCTACATGCATCGCGTTGAGGACCGGATCAGAATCGGCACCCGCGTGCCGCGCGCCCGCGGGCAAGGCCGGGGCGTCGCCCGTGAGCATTTCAAACAGCACACAGCCGAGGCTGAAGATGTCGCTCCGTCCATCGAGTTCGCGAGTGCCGGCTCGCTGCTCCGGACTCATGTACTCCAGCGTGCCGATGGCGAGGCCGGTGCCGGTTAGCGCTCCGTCGCTTTCCACCTGCGTGTCCCGGCCGCTGATAGAGCGGGCGACGCCAAAATCCGCCACCCGGGCGTGCCCGTTGGCGAGGAGAATGTTTTCCGGCTTGATGTCGCGGTGCAGCACGTCGGACTGGTGGGCGTAGTCGAGGGCGTCGGCTACTTCGCGGGCGATCGCGAGGGCCTCGGCGACGGGCAGCATCCGTTCGCGGTCGAGCCGCTGTCGCAGCGTCTCGCCGCGAATCCGGGGCATGACGTAGAACAGCTGTCCGGCGTCGGCGCCGGAGTCGTAGAGCGGGACGATGTGGGGGTGGGAGAGGGTCGCGGCGATGCGGATTTCGCGGAGGAACCGCTCGGGCCCGATCTGCCGGGCCAGCTCCTCGCGGAAGACCTTCAGGGCGACTTCCCGTCCGAGCTTGAGATCCCAGGCGGCATAGACGACAGCCATGCCGCCCTGGCCGAGGACGCAGGAGCCATCAGGGCCGGCCGGCTCGAAGCGGTACCGGCCCTCCAGAGCAGTGGCGAGGGCGGACGGCGGGTGGTCCACGGCGGCCTTTCACGGGGCGCGGTGGCCTAACTTGCGCTCCCGTCCCGGTGTCCGCCATAGCCTGGGGGGCCCAGGCGCCCGTGGGTGCCGTAGTGCGGCACGACCGCGCGACCGAGCTAGACCGCGGAAGTAACCAGGACTTCCCGCTCCATCACCTTGGCGAGGACATCGGCCTGTTCCTGCGCGCCCCAGCACTCGAGGCTCAGGTCAGCTGCAGCGAAGCGCGGGACGGCCCGGATGGTCAGCACGGTGGGGCAGACCTCGACGATGATCTTCTCGACGATCGCGGTATGGCCCCGGTCGAGCCCCTCGGCGATCCGCAGAATGCCGCTGAGCCGCCGGACAATCTGCTGGTCCGCAAGCTCGAGCGCGGAAAACTCCCGGTGTTTTCTGCGGGGTCCGCGGCGATGATGGTAGCGGGCCACGAGGGCGACGAGCTGCCGTTCGCGGTGGGAGAATGGGAGCCGGTCGCCGTGGATGATGAGCTGGTAGCTGTGGCGGTGGTGCCGGCGATAGCTGACGAGCTGCCCCACGTCGTGCAGCAGCGCCGCCGCTTCCAGCAGAGCCCGCTCCTCGGCGGTCGCCTCGATCCGGTCGGACAGCAAATCGAAGAGGTTCAGCGCCAGTAGCCGGACCTGTTCGATGTGGCGGCGGTCGGAGTGGCACCGTTCGGCGAACTCGCGGATCAGCCGGAGCGGCTCGACGGCAGCGGGGGCCGCCTCCGCACCGGTCATCTCCAGGAGCAGCCCCTCCCGGAGCCCGAAGGCGCTCACCTTGACCTCGCGCGCTTCGATCCGCTCGAGCAGTTCGGCGGTGACGGCGAGGCCAGCGAGGATGATGTCGCTGCGCTGGGGATTGAGCCCGGGGACGGCGGCGCGGCGCTCGGGCGACATGCCTGCCAGCCATTCGATCAGGTGCTCGACTTCCGCGACCGTGACCGCAGTGCCATGCACCGGATCATCCGCCCCGAGGCCGCGCCGCGCCGCGACCATCCGCCCCAGGTTGGTGAACGACCCCCCCGACCCGATCAGCGCCGTCGCCGTCCAGTCACGCAGCGGCAGCTTGCGGCGAAACTGGCGGCGGAGATACTCCCGCAGCTTGCGGACGTTGCGGCGGGCGTCGTGGCCCTCCCCCAGGTGCAATTCGGTGAGGCGCACGGCGCCGAAAGGGAGCGAGAGACTCTCCTCGATCACCCCGTCGACCGCGCTGATGAGCTCCAGGCTGCCGCCGCCGATATCGGCGACGACGGTCCGGCCGCCTTCCAGCGGGAAATGATGGGAGACGGAACGATAGGACAGGGCCGCCTCGGTCGCGGCGTCGATGATGCGCAGATCGAGCCCGACTTCGTCCTTGATCCGGCGCACGAAGTCCGGGCCGTTGGTCGCTTCCCGTACCGCGGCGGTGGCAACGGCGGAAATTCGGCTGACACCACGCCGCTCGCAGACGCCCTGCATCCGCTTGAGGGCGGCGACGGCCCGCTCGATCGCGGCGCCGTCGAGCCGGCCGGTCTGGGCGACACCCGTCGCCAGGCGCGGCTGCTCCTTCACCTCATCGATGACGGTGAGCCCCGAGGCCATCCCGTACTCCGCCACCAGCAGGCGAATGGAGTTGGAGCCGACATCGATGGCGGCGAGGCGTTCGCGCCGCTCCGGCAGTGGGATCACGCTCATGCGGCGGGTGGGCTCCGATGCTGGCCCGATTTCCGGTCGTCGCCCCGGTCCTCGGCGTGGTGCTTGATGGACTTCCCTTCGACCAGAAAGACTACATCCTCCGCCACGTTCGTCGCCAGATCCGCGATCCGCTCGAGGTTCCGGCTGACGAGAAAGAGTTCCATCCCCGCGCCGATCATGTGCGGGTCCTCCATCATGTGGGTCAGGAGGATGCGGAAGACCGAGCGGTGCAGATTGTCGACCTTGTCGTCCCGCAGGCAGATCTCGCGGGCTTCGGTGGCATCGCCGCGGATGAAGGCCTCGAGGGAGTCGGAAAGCATCTCCCGCGCCAGGCGGGCCATCTCGATGATCTCCGGCTCCGGCGTGATCGGCCGAGCCTGCGCCAGCCGTTCGGCCGACTGGGCGATGTTCACCGCGTGATCGCCGACCCGCTCGAGGTCGTTGGCGATCTTGAGCGCCGAGGTGAGCATGCGCAGGTCGCGGGCCATCGGCTGCTGCAGGGCGAGGAGGTTGATGCAGGTCTCCTCGACTTCCATCTCCATGGCATCAATGACGCGGTCGCCGGTGATGACACTGCGCGCCTTGGTGGCGTCGCGCTCCAGCAGCGCCTCCACCGCGAGTCCCAGCGCCGCCTCGGCCTCGCCGGACATCGTCAGCAGGCGGACCTTGACGTCGTTCAGCTCATCGTGAAAATGCCGGTGCATGTCGAGGCTCATCCGAATCTCCCGGTAATGTATGCTTCCGTCCGCTCGTGCGCCGGGGTGGTGAACACCCGTTCGGTCTCGCCGTATTCGATCATCTCGCCGCGGTCGAAGAAGGCGGTGAAATCGCTTACCCGCGCCGCCTGCTGCATGTTATGCGTGACGATGATGATCGTATAGTCCTTTTTGAGTTCGAAGATCAGCTCTTCCACCTTTTGGGTCGCGATCGGGTCGAGCGCGGAGCAGGGCTCGTCCATCAGCAGCACGTCGGGCTGGTTGCCCAGCGCGCGGGCGATGCAGAGACGCTGCTGCTGCCCGCCGGAGAGCCCGGTCCCGTTGGAGTTCATCCGGTCCTTCACCTCATCCCAGAGCGCCGCCTGGCGCAGGCACCGCTCCACCAGGTCGGGGAGGTCGCGCGCCGGCACGAGGCGGTTCATCGCCGGGCCGTAGGCGACGTTGTCGTAGATCGTCTTGGGAAAGGGATTGGGCCGCTGAAAGACCATGCCGACCCGCTGCCGCAGGGTGACGAGGTCGGTGCCCGGCGCGAAGATCGAGACACCGTCGAGCAGGATCTCCCCCTCGTAGCGATGGGTCGGAATGAGATCGTGCAGCCGGTTGATCGAGCGCAGGAAGGTCGACTTGCCGCAGCCGGAGGGGCCGATGATCGCCGTCACCGCCTTGCGCGGGATGTCGAGGTTGATCCCCTTGAGCACGGGAGCACCCGGGCCGTAGGCAAAGCGGAAATCCCGGGCCGCCAGCGCGGTCGTCGTAGGCTCCCGCGGCGTGGCGGGGGCCTGGCGCGGCGTGAGGGTCGTGCGGAGCAGGGGGATGGCCGCGGGCCCGGTCATTCCGGCGGGCATGACCTGGGCGGCGGGCACGCTGGGCCGCGGAGCTGGATTGGTCGTCATGGTCATCCGAATCGTCCCGTGATGTAGGCCTCGGTCTGTTCCTGCTTCGGGGCGGTGAAGATCTGCCGGGTCGGGCCGGTCTCGATCATCTGGCCCATGTAGAAGAACGTGGTCGTGTCGCTCACCCGTGCCGCCTGCTGCATGTTGTGGGTCACGATCACGATGGTGAACTCCCGCTTCAATTCAAAGACCAGTTCCTCGATGCGCTGGGTGCCGCCCGGGTCCAGCGAGGCGGTGGGCTCGTCCAGCAGCACCACCTCCGGCTTTGGCGCGATCGTCCGGGCAATGCACAACCGCTGCTGCTGTCCGCCGGAGAGCGCCAGCGCGCTGGCGCGGAGGCGGTCCTTCACTTCCTCCCACAGCGCCGCCTGCCGCAGCGAGTGCTCCACCACGGCATCCAGCTCGCCTTTTGGCAGCCGCGCGTTGATGCGCAGCCCCGCCGCCACGTTGTCGTAAATCGACATGGTCGGGAAGGGGGTCGGCTTCTGGAACACCATGCCGATCCGCCGGCGCAGTTGCATCGGGCTCACCTTCGGCCCGTAGATGTCCTCGCCATCGAGCGACACCCGACCGGTGATCCAGCCGCCTTCGGAGAGCTCGTGCATCCGGTTGAGAGTCCGCAGATAGGTCGACTTGCCGCAGCCCGAGGGACCGATCAGCGCGTTGACCGTGTTGGCCGGGAAGCTGAGCGAGACATCCTTGACCGCGGTGAACTTGCCATACATCGCGGTCAGGTGATCGGTCGAGAGGTGCTGGGCGGGCTCAGCCACGGCCGGAGAGTCTCTGCCGGGTGGCCAGGCGGGCTGCGATGCTCAGGACCATGACGACCAGGATCAGTACCAGCGCCGTCGCCCAGGCGTAGCGATGCCACTCCTCGTACGGTCCGGTGGCGTAGGTGAAGACGGTCAGCGGCAGCGCCGCCATCGGCTCGTTGACGTTGAAGCTCATGAACTGACTGCCCAGCGCGGTGAAGAGCAGCGGGGCGGTCTCGCCGGCGGTCCGCGCCACCGCGAGGAGACTGCCGGTCACGATGCCGGGCAGGGCGGTGCGCAGGATGATGCTCAGGCTGGTGCGCCAGCGGGGATAGCCCAGGGCGAGTGCCGCCTCGCGCAGCGAGTGCGGGACCAGCTTGATCAGCTCTTCGGTGGTGCGCAGGACCATCGGGATCATGAGCATGGCGAGGGCGCACGCGCCGGCCAATGCGGAAAAGTGCTTCTGCCGCGCGACGATCAGGGTCCAGGCGAACACGCCGACCACGATCGACGGCGTCCCGTTCATCACGTCCGCGATGAACCGCGTCGCCTTGGCCAGCCGGGTGCCGGGGTACTCCGCGCAGAAGATGCCGGCGCCGATGCCGATCGGCAGGCCGAAACAGCTCGCCAGCCCGACGATGATCAGCGTGCCGACGATCGCGTGCGCCACGCCACCACCGGTCTCGCCAGCGGGGACCGGCATCCGGGTGAAGAAGTCGAGCGACAGACTGCTGGCGCCCTTGACGATCAGGTTGAGCAGGATGAAGAGCAGCGGGGCGACGGCGACGATCACGGCGAGCAGCATCAGGCCGACCATGAAATTGCTCACCCAGCGGCGGAAGATGCGCCGGTTCATGCGGCCTTCCCCTTCCGGGCCATCTGCCACAGCAGGAGCCGCGCCGACGCATTCACCGCCACGGTGATGAGAAAGAGCAGCAGGGCGACATAGGACAGCGAGGCGAAGTGGATGTCCGTCGCCGCCTCGGAAAATTCATTGGCGATCACCGCGGCCATGGTGTAGCCGGGGGCAAAGAGCGAGGCGGCGATCTCGTTGCGGTTGCCGATCAGCATCGTGACCGCCATCGTCTCGCCCAGGGCGCGGCCCAGGCCCAGGATGATGGCGCCGATGATGCCGGAGCGGGCGTAGGGCAGGATGGCCGAGATTACCGCCTCCCACCGGGTGGCGCCGAGCGCCAGCGCCGCTTCTCGCTGACTGGAGGGCACCGCCAGCAGGACTTCGCGCGCCACGGACATGATGAACGGCATGACCATGATGGCGAGGATGATGCTGGCCGACAGCATCGAGGGGCCGTAGATCGGGCCCTGGAAGATCGGGAGGAAGCCGAAGTTCTCCCGCAGAAAGGGGAAGATGTACTGCTTGAGCAATGGGATCAGGACGAAGATGCCCCACAGCCCGTAGACCACGCTCGGAATCGCCGCGAGCAGCTCGATGATGAACGCGATCGGCTGACGGATCGCCCTGGGGGCGAACTCGGTGAGGTAGATCGCGACGCCAAGGGAGAGCGGGACGGCGATCAGCAGGGCGAGCAGGGAGGAGAGCAGCGTGCCAAAGATCAGCGGCAGGGCGCCGAACTCCTCCGCCACCGGATCCCACTTGGAACCGGTGATGAACCCGAGGCCAAACTGGTCGATCGCGAGGCGGGAGCCGGTCCACAGCTCGACCACCAGAAAGAGCATGAGGATCGGGACGGCCCAGGCTGCGACGGTCAGCAATCCCTTGAACACCCGGTCACCGGTGTGCCGTCCCTGGAGGGCGACGGGAGGTGATCCGGTGGCGGGCGCCGGCTCGGGCAGGGTGGAGGTGGCCATGGGCGGGATGTTACCGGCGGGACCCCTGTGATGAGTCACGGGCATGTAACGGATGTGTCACGGGGAGGAGCTTTCAGCCATCAGCGATCAGCCGTCAGCCCTTTGATTTCAAGGACCGACGGCTGATGGCTGACGTCTGACGGCTAGTTCACCGCAATCACCTTCCCGCTCGCCTTGAGCGTCTTGATGCGGGCGGCGATCAAGGTGCGGACTTCGGCCGGCAGTGGCGCGTACTTGAGCTCGACCGCCATCGCCTGAGCTTCATCGCTGATCATCCAGCTGAGGAAGTCGCGAATCTGCTTCGCCTTGACCGGGTCCTTGCTGTTCTCGCTCACCAAGAGCCAGGTGAACGAGGTGATCGGGTAGACCGTCGCGCCCGGAGCGTTGGTGATCGACACCCGGAAATCGGTATCGGGCTTGAGCTTGGCGCTCGCCGCGGCGGCGGACGCCGACTCGAGCGTCGGCTCCACAAAATTCCCCGCCGTGTTCTTGAGCAGGGCGAAGGGCAGGTTGTTGGACACGGCGTAGATCAGTTCGACGTAGCCGACGGCGCCCTCGACCTGCTTGATCTGCTGGGTCACGCCCTCGTTGCCCTTGCCGCCCAGGCCGACCGGCCAGTTCACCGAAGTGGCGAACCCGACCTTGTCCTTCCACTCCCGCGAGATCCTGGTCAGGTAGTCGGTAAAGACGTAACTGGTGCCGGACCCGTCGGAGCGGTGCACGATGATCAGGTCGATATTCGGCAGCGACACGCCGGGGTTGAGCGCGGCGATCCGCTTGTCGTTCCACTTGGTGATCCGGCCCATGAACATGTCGACCAGCGTCGGTCCATCCAGCTTCAGCTTGGTGCTGCCGAGGCCGGGGAGATTGTAGGTGACGACGACGGCACCGATCACGGTGGGCAGATGCACCACATTGCCCTGCACGGCCAGGATCTGCGACTCGTTCATCGGCCCGTCGGTGGCGCCGAAGTCCACCGTGCCCTCGGTGAACTGCCGGATGCCGCCGCCGGACCCGATCGACTGATAATTGATCTGGAGGCCGGTCTTCTTGTTGTAGGCGTCAAACCACTTGGTGTAGATCGGATTGGGGAAAGTCGCCCCGGCCCCGGTCAGCTTCTGCGCCGCTGCCGTCGGCGCGATCGACACGCCCAGCAGGGTAGCGAACAGCAGGCTGTTGCGCAGTAGAGCAGTTGACATCGTCTTCTCCTTGGTGGACTCGGTGTGCCGGGACGTTCCCGGCCCACCTGTAAAGACGTCGTGACCGATCACCGATCTGCTCCGGATCGGTCACGACGTGGTCACGTGCTCAAAAGCTGACCGTCATCGCGGTCCGGACGCCGGTGATGCTCTTGGCGCCACTGGCCTGGAAGCTCTGGTGCTCCACGCCGGCGCGGAACTGCGCCCTGCTCGACATGTAGAATCCGACGACACCGGTGATCAGGGTGGAGCCGTTCTTGGAACTGGCGGTGTTTGGATCGGCGAAGTCAAAACGCACCGCCGGCTCGATGGCGTAGAGCCAGCTGGTCGGGCTGCTCAGGCGGTAGTTGTACGCCGCCACCGCCTGGATGCCGCGGATCTTGTTCTTGGCCGCGGAGGCGTCCTTGCCCTGCAGCCACTCGGCCATGCCGTAGAACCCTTCCTCACCCACCCGGCTCCACTGCACGTCCACGCCGTAGCCGCTGTTGCGGAAGGCGGAATCGGTGCCGACGATGTTGTCGTGCGAGAAGAACGAGCCGCCGATGCTGAGCTTCTTCCAGAAGTCGGCGTAGCCGCGCACGCCGATCGACTTGGCGTTGTTGTTGTCCTGCACGCTTTCGCCGCGACCGTTGTACACCCCGACGAGGAGACTGGCCATGCGGCCGGTCGCGTCGATCTTGTGCTCCAGCCGCGCATGCATGCCCACATCATGCGCCAGCAGTCCGGCGGCGCCGAAGAGGTCATTGCTCTGGGACGCGAGCAGACCGCGCCCGCCGCCCCGCTCGATCGAGGGGAGATTGTTGGAACTGGTCAGTTCGTAGCGGCTGAAGGGCCGCTTCTCCTGGCCAAACCGCACGGTGAGCGCGGTCTTCGCCTCGGGCTTGTTGAGCCGGACGTCGATCCAGGCGTCGCGGAGACGCACCCCGCCGGTGCCGCTGAAGGTGCAGCTGACCGCGAGGGTGTCGGGGCCGCCGGTCTGGTCGTCGATGATCGGCTTGCAGCTGTTGGAGCCGGAGATGGAACGACCGCCTTCAAACGACGGCTGGATGAACACCGTCACGTACTCGTTGATCTGGCCCCGGGCCTCGATCCGTGCGCGCCGGGTGAAGAAGTTGCTCTTCGGCCCGGTGGTGGCGGCGTAGTCCTCATTGCCGAAGTAGTAGAACTGCTCCTGCAGCCGGCCATTCAGCCGCACGTTCGGGAAGGTGACCTGCGCGGCGATGGGGGTCGCGGCGGTGGCCAGGACGACGGTGGCCAGGGCCAGGGCGGACAAGCGAGCGGACGTCATGAACGGTCCTCGTGAGTAGGTGCGGTCGCGTGCGGCCCTCGTGGCCGTGCCGGACGGGGAGAAAGATCAATTCCCCGGTCACGGATGGCAGCAGGTAGAGTAACGGAGCGGTAACGCCGGGCTAGAGTGCTGTGCTGCGGCCACTTATCGACGGCTGGGGAAGCCGTCGGTGAAGGGATTCCGGAACAGGTCATCTTCTCCCATATAGAAGGAGGAAGACGGAACTGGTCCCTGGGCCGGCGCCGGGCCCGGGCTGTACGGCGTTGTGACATTGTGTCGCTCAGTTGTTTCCTGCTCGACCTGCCTCGGGGTCAGGCCCATACTAGCTCCGTCATGAAGGCCTCGTGGATCGCCCGGCCTTCGTACGCCGCCGGGGCGCTGCCGCCGAAGCCGTTGAGCACGGTCGGCGGGATATCAAGGAGCCGTACCGGTTCCGTGGTCATGAGTCCAGGCATCACCCGCCCGCCGGCGAGGATCAGCGGGATCCGATCGTTGACCGGATGGGGATGGTCGTGATCCTGCGGCAGCACACCGCCGCCGCCATGATCAGCCGTGATGATCAGCAGAGTCTCCGGCTCCTGCGCCATCGGGAGCAGGGGCGACAGCGCCCGGTCGATCGCGGTGACGGCCTGCAGGTAGGCTGGGCTCATCCACCCCCAGGCATGTCCCGCAAGGTCGGCATCATTGAAGTAGATCACGACGAACTCCCGCCGCGGGTTCCCGTCCATCTGGCGGACCCCCGCCTCCACCAGGCGAGCCGGAACGGGAGGGGCTGTCACCAGCCGATCGACGCCACCGAGCCGCAGGAGCGATCCCGCAAGCCAGCGCGCCGCGCCACCAAGCTGCGGCACGACGACCGTGGTTTCGACGCCGAGCCGGCGCAATTCAAGTGGAAGCGGCCGAAGCGAGGTGATGCGGCCCAGCGGGGCGGACGCGGCCGACGTGAAGCCATGCACCGCCGGGCTGACGCCGGTTGCCAGCGAACTCAGGGCGGCCACGGTGACGCTCGGCCGTACCGTGACCGCGTCGACCGCCTGCCAGCCGCCCCGCATGATGGCGTGAAGGTTGGGCATCGCGTCCCGGGTAATGGCGTCCGGCCGGAGCCCATCGAGCACTACGAGCACCACCTTTCTGAACTGACCGCGCATTCCCGGGTCTCCCTGAGAGGTTGAGCAAAACTGCCGACGCTGTGTCACTGTCGAGTCATGACGCTGTCCCGGCTCCGCATCGCGCCGCAGGAGCACCGCGCGTCTGTCGTCGGATCGTGACGCGGCTGTCGCCGGGTCGGAACGGATCGGACGCACTTTCCGGCATGAAAATCTGCCTGACGACCGACACGTTCCTCCCCGAGGTCAACGGAGTCACCACCGTTCTCGCCACCATGCGCGACGGCCTTCGCCGGCGGGGGCATGAGGTCCTGGTGCTTGCGCCGCACTACGGGCATCTGACCGCCGACGAGGATGGCCTCTACCGCCTCGGCGCCATTCCCTGCCCGGGCTACAATCAGGTGCGACTTTCGTGGCCCTGGGGCCGTGGGTTGCACCGGGTGCTCGATCGCTTCCAGCCCGATCTGGTCCACGCGGTGACCGAGGGCCCGCTCGGGCTCTTCGGCCGCTCGTACGCGCAGCGCCGCGGGCTGCCCCTCGTCTCGTCCTTTCACACCGATTTCCCCCGGTACGCCGCGCGCTACCTCGGCGCGGTCGCGGTCGGCCCCACTCGGGCCTACCTCCGCTGGTTCCACCAGGCGGCGCGCATGACCCAGACGCCGAGTGATGCGACCCGCGATGAGCTGCTCCGGCTCGGCCTGAGCCAGGCGGTGGTCTGGGGACGGGGCGTCGATACCACCTGGTTCCGCCCGGAGCGCCGATCCACCGAGCGGCGTGCCCTGGCCCAGGCGGGCGGACGATCGCAGGTCCTGCATGTCGGCCGGCTGGCCGTGGAAAAGGATGTCGACACTCTGATTGCGGCCTTTGTCCTGGCCCACGGGAGAGTCGGTGCGGCCGCCACTTTCACCGTGGCAGGTGATGGCCCGAAGGCCCAGGCGGTGCGCGACGCACTGCCCTTTGCGCGCCATCTCGGGTTCCTCGCGCGTGACGTGCTGGCGGATCTCTATGCCGACAGCGACGTCTTCGTCTTCCCATCGCCGACCGAGACGTGCGGGCTGGTCGTGCTCGAGGCGCTCGCGTCGGGGGTCCCGGTCATCGGTGCGCGAGCCGGCGGCGTCCCGAGCAATGTCCGGGATGGGATCACCGGCCGCCTGATTGTGCCGGGTGACGCGGCGCGCTTCGCCGACGCGATCGTGGAACTGGTCGAGGACGGAGAGCAGCGGAGCGCGATGGGGCAGGCGGCGCGCGCCTTTGCGGTGGGCCGGGACTGGAGCCGGGAACTGGACCAGCTGGAGGGGGCCTATGCCAGACTCACGTGTGCCGCTATGCCTGCCGCTGCGCCCAGCATCTGGCCAACCACGACGTCCGTGACGTAGTGGACCCGGAGGTAGACCCGGGAGGCGCCGACCATCAGCGCGATACACACCAGCGGCACCGCGGCGGTCGGCGCGGTGAGCAGGATCGGGGTAACCACCGCAATGGCGGCGCAGGCGTGGCCCGAGGGGAAGGAGAAGTGATCCGGAAGCTCCGCCAGCGCCGCGATGTGGGGCAGGAGCACCGAGGGGCGGGGCCGGACCACCGTGCGCTTGAGTCCTTGCACCGCGAGGTGGGAAAGACAATTCGCCACCAGGGCTTCGAGGCCGAGGTGGCGCGTGTGAGGCAGCAGCAACAGCAGAAGCGCGAGGCCGGTGGTCGCCGTGGCGCCGCCGGCATGGGTCACCAGCCGGAGGAAACGGTCAACCCACCGCGGGGCCTCGCGCCGCGCGAGCGCCGAGATCATGCGCTGGTCGTGAACCGTGAGACGTCGCAGCAGCAGCCGCAGGTGAACCTCCCCATCCAGTTGCAGGGAAGGATCGCACCGCGCCATCACGGGACCGCGATGCAGGTGTCACGATTTGATGACCACCGGTGTCGGGTCCGCCGGGAACCAGCAGCTGATCTCCGTCCCCTTGCCCACCTGACTCGTCGCGCTGACCCGGCCGTCATGGGCTTCGACCAGGTGCTTGACGATCGCGAGGCCGAGACCGGTCCCTCCCTCTTCGCGGGCCCGGGCGGCGTCGGCCCGGTAGAACCGCTCGAAGATCCGGGAAAGATGATCGCCGGGAATGCCACTGCCGGTGTCCCGCACCGCGATGGTCACCCCCCCATCTTCCGCGGCGGTGCGTAGCGTGATCGTGCCGCCTTCCGGCGTATAGCGGAGCGCGTTGTCGCACAGGTTGGTGAGCACCTGCCGGAGCGCGTCGGGATCGGCATGGATCTGGGTTGCATCCGGTGCGATGGCGGTTTCGAAGCGCACACCGCGCTGCGCTGCCCGTTCCGCCAGCAGCGCCCAGGTCTCCCGCGCGACCGACCCCGCATCCAGTTCCTCCGGCAGTGGTTGCCAGCCGCCGGACTCGATGCGTGACAGATCCAGCAGGCCGTCCACCAGGCGCTGCATCCGGCGCGCATTCGTGAGGATGACGTTCAGGAACCGCCGAGTGGTGTCCGGGTCGGTCGGCTCGCCGACCAGGGTTTCCGCATAGCCGGAGATGGAAGTGAGCGGCGTCTTGAGTTCGTGCGAGACATTGGCGACGAAGTCGCGCCGCACGGTCTCCAGCCGGCGCAGCTCGGAGACGTCGTGCAGGACGAGGAGCGCGCCATCCCGGGGCAGCGGTCGGCCCGAGAGCAGCACCGTCTGGCCGTCGAGGTCGAGTTCCCGCGCCTCGGCGGTCGCGCCCTTCTGCAGCTGGTCGACCATCTCGCGTGCCGCCTTGACGCGGAACAGCTGGCCCAGCGCCGGCAGCGGGTCGTCCGGCTCGTAGCCAAGCAGGCGGCGCGCCGCCCCGTTCGCGGTGACGATGCGCCCGCGGCCATCAGCGGCAATGACCCCTTCCACCATCGCCTCCACCAGCGCCGCGCTCTCGGCCCGTTCCCGGCGCAGCTCGCCGAATCGCTGGTCGAGCTGTTCGTGCATATCCCGCAGCGCCCGCACCAGGCCGTCGATGTCCGGAATCCCCGAGCGGGGAAAGCGCGGGGCCGCGCCCTGCGCGATCGACCGCGCGGCCTGGGTGATGTCGGTGAGCGGCCGCGCGATCGAGCGGGCGGCGATCAGCGCGAGGAGGGCACCGAGCAGAAGGGCCACGCCGGCTGCGCCGAAGACCGAGCGCTGCGCCCGGTGGACGATCGAATCCACCTGGCTGAGCGGCGAGGCGACCCGCAGGACACCGGGACCACCGGCCACGGCGACGTAGAGCAGCGGCCGCCCGACGGTCGCGCTCTGGCGCCGGTCGAAGCCGGCCGAGCCACGCAGGGCCATCTGCACCTCGGGGCGGCCGAGGTGATTCTCGATGTTCGGTACGGTGCCCGCGGGTTCCGCGCTCTCGGCCCGCACCCGGCCACTGCTGTCGATGATCGTGATCCGGAGCCCGGTGGCTTGCGCCATCTGCTCCGCGGTCGCCTGCCACGCCAGCGAGTCCGTCGGCAGCGCCTGCAGCGCCAGGCGGGCTTCCCGCTCCAGGCTCGCCCGGATGTCGCCCTCGAGGTCCCGACGGAGTGCTGCCTCGGCGGTCCAGACCAGCACGATGATCGTGACCACGATGACCAGCAGCGTCCCCATCACCAGCCGCCCGGCGAATGTCATGCCCGCCGACTCCCACGTTCCGCGCCGCGAAAGCGATAGCCGAAGCCACGCACCGTCTCGATCAGATCACCCGCATCGCCCAGCTTGGAGCGCAGCCGCTGGACGTGCATGTCGACCGTGCGGGTCTGGATATCCGGCTGCGCTTCCCAGACCGTCTCGAGCAGTTGCGGCCGGGTCTGCACCCGCCCGCGCCGTTCCACCAGCGTCAGCAGGAGCTTGTACTCGGTCGCGGTCAGCTCAATCTCCTTGCCGTCCACCGAGACCCGGTGCGCCGACCGATCGACACTGATCGGCCCTGCGGCGAGATTGGAGCCGCTCGAGACGGCCGGTGCCGCGAGCCGGCGCAGCAGCGCGTTGACCCGCAGTCCCAGCTCCGCCGGCGAGAACGGCTTGGTGAGGTAGTCGTCCGCCCCCAGGGAGAGGCCCCTGATGCGGTCCGGCTCTTCCCGCCGGGCGGTGAGGAGGATGACGCCGACGTCCCTGGTCTCCTCCCGCCGGCGCAGCTCCGCCAGGACATCGTACCCCGAGACGCCGGGCAGCATCACGTCCAGAATGACGATATCGGGCCGCTCCTCGCGCGCCGCCTTGAGCGCGTCGGGGCCGTTGGCCGCGGTGGAGACGCGATAGCCGGCCTTGGCGAGATGATAGGCGACCAGCGCCGTAATGTCCGGCTCATCATCCACGACCAGGATGCGGTGGGTCATAGGGCCAAATCACTTTCTAGACGGTTACGGGCGTGGCGCCGGCTGCGCACCAGGGCGTCGGCGCGCTCCAGCCCGAGCGTGGGGTCCTGCTGCGCCGCTTCGAGAACCGCGCTGAGCACCTTGCCCAGCGCGTTGCCGGGGCGCCGCAGGCGGTACAGGACGAATTGCGCGATGGGTGTGTCGCGGACCAGATCGGCCTCGCGCAGGATCTTGAGGTGCCGGGAGACCGTCGGCTGCGGTACATCCAGCAGGGCCTGCAGGTCCGAGACGAAGAGCGGCGCGGCCGCCAGGCAATTCACGATCCGCAGCCGGGTCGGCTCGGCGAGCGCGGTCAGCAGCTCAAGGGGCGTGAGGGGTGGTGTCATATGCGGCTAAACGAATACAAGGCCGTGGGAGCCGACGCAAGGGCTTGCGGGCCCGGCGGCCCGCCAGTGTGATCCGCCGCATTGCGCGACCGGTTCATTCCGCCGGATATTGCTCCATGCTCCTGCCACTGCTCGCCGCACTCCTGTCCCCGCCCTCCGATACGGTCCGGGTGGTGCTCGTCGCCACGACCGACATCCATGGCTACGTCACCCACTGGGACTATCTCCAGAACGCACCGTGGCCGGGTGGCCTCGCGCGGGCCGCGGCGGTGGTCGACAGCCTCCGGTCGCGCTACCCCGGCCAGGTGGTGGTCGTGGACGCAGGCGACCTGCTGGAGGGCAGTCCCCTCGCCTCGTATTACGGCCGGGTGGCGCCCCGGGACCCGCATCCTGTCATCGATGCGATGAACCTGCTGGGGTACGATGCCGCCACGCCCGGGGGCCACGATTTCGACTACGGGCTCGCGCTGTTCAATCGCGCCGTCGGCGCGATGGCCTTCCCGTTCGTCAGCGCGAATCTCCGCGCGCTGCCCGCCGATACCCTCCTCTTTGCGCGCTACGTCGTGGTGCAGCGGAATGGAGTGCGGATCGCCATCTCCGGGGTGACGACTCCCGGGACGATGGTGTGGCACCGTGATCGGCTGAAGGATCGGCTCCGGGTCGAACGGATCGATGTCGCGGCGGTGGGACTCGTCAAGGAAATGCGGAAGGACGCCGACCTCACCATCATCCTCTCGCACAGCGGGCTCGGTGGTCCCTCGTCCTACGATACCACCGGCATCGGGCCGGAAGACGCCACTGCCTCCTTCGCCGCCGGCAGTGATCGGCCGGACATCGTCGTCGTGGGTCACTCCCACGGCGAACTGCGCGATTCCATCCTCGGCGGCGTCCACTTCGTCCAGCCCCAGCCACAGGCGCAGAGCCTGGCGGTCGTGTACGTGTCACTGGTCCCGCGCGATGGCCACCTCGTGCCGGTCCGCATCCGCGGCGAGCGCGTCTCGTTGCAGGGCATCATCCCGGCTGCCCGCCTGGTCCGACGGCTCGACGAACCCCACCGTACGACCCTGAACTGGGTCTCCACGGTGATCGGCGAGAGCCCGCAGCGCGCCACGCTCGCAAGCGCACGGGTCGAGGACACCCCCCTGATGCGACTGGTGCACGCGGTCCAGCGCCGGGCCACCCGCGCTGATCTCTCCGCCGCCCCGGCCTTCGACCTGCGCGCCGGCATCGGTCCAGGCGAGATCACGCTCGCTCAGGTGCTGCAGCTCTATCCCTTCGAGCACACACTCCGGGCGGTGAAGATCAGCGGAGCGCAGCTCCGCGCGGCGCTGGAGCAGAGCGCGCGCTATTTCTTCGTCGATTCGACGGGCAGGGTGGCGACCAACCGCTACGTCCCGGGTTCGAGCTTTGATCTGATCGGCGGGGCGAGCTACACCCTGGATCTTTCGCGTCCCGCCGGGTCCCGTGTGGCACGGCTCGAGGTCAAAGGGAACGCGGTGACGCCCACCGACAGCTTCACGCTGGCACTGAGCGACTTTCGGCAGCAGGGTGGCGGCAACTTCCCGATGTTCGCCGGCGCCCGGGTGGTCTACGACAAGGGCGAGAGCATCCGCGACCTGATCGTCGCCGAGCTGGTGCGGCGCCGAGTCTTCCGGTCGGGAGACTTTGCGGGCAGCGACTGGGAACTCGCTCCCGCCGACTACGCCCGCCGCGCTCGCGCACTGTTCGTTCGCGACGTGGCCCCGCCGCCGGTCACCGTGGAAGATGCGCCCCTCCAGCCGCTGCCGGCATCCATCATCCCGGTCAAACCGACCCGGCAGGAGCTCGCCGCACGGGACTCCGCCGAGCGGGTAGCCCAGCGCCGCGATTCGATCGCCAATGCGCCGGTGGCCGTCTTGCGCCGGCCGATGTCCCCCGGTCCGGCGGGCAGCTTTGGCCGACTTGCCGCCGATGCCTATCGCACCGCACTCCGGGCCGATTTCGCCGTCGCCGGCGGACTTGATCTCGCCCCCGTGCTGCCACCGGGCCCGCTCACCAACGCCGCATTTGCCGCCGCGGTGCCGGCCGAGGCACGTCTGCTGACCGTCCGGTTGACCGGCGCCGTCGTCGAGATGCTGGTGGAGAACGTGCTCGCCGATTCCGCGCCCTGCTGCCAGCTCTCGGGCCTCGCGGTCGAGTACGATCCACGCGCCAGGGCCTATGACAGGGTGAAGCGGCTGCGGACGACTCGCGGTCTCGAACTGGATCGCAAGAAGAGTTATACCGTGGCGCTCAGCACCAACCTGCTGGCGGGGGACGCACTGCCGCTGGCCGCGACCGGCTGCCAGACCGGCAAGGGCTGTCGCACACCGGCGCTGCTCGACGCGCTCGGTGCCGTCCGCAGCGAAGTGAGTGTCATCGACGCGCTCCGCGATTACCTCCGCCGGCTCCCGCAGCCGGTCGTTCCCCCCGAGGATCTCCGCCTGGTACCCCGGCGCTGATGGCCGACGAGATCCGCGTCTATCTCAATGAGCGCGGCGTGCTCCTGCCATCCGGCGCGACGGCACGGGATGCCCTGCGTCTGGGCGTGCCGGAGGTGCTGCCCGCCGCCGAGGCCGGCACCGCGGTGGTCACCGATGGTCGCGGCCTGCCGGTCTCACTCGACACCACGCTTCAGGCCGGTGCCATCCTGCGTGCCTCGCACTCGAGCCGGCGCACCGCCGATGCGGATGCCTGACATCACCCGCGCGGCGTGACGCTCATCCAGACGGAGTCCGCGGCGGGCCGGCTGGCTGCGCTGGAGCAGGGTCTCCAGACTCCGCTCCCCGAGCGCCTGCTCGGGCTGCTCGGCATCGCGGTTATTGTGGGACTCGCCGTGCTCCTGTCTTCGGCCCGCGGGCGAATTCGCTGGCGCCTGGTCGCTGCCGGTCTCTCGCTCCAGTTCGCCTTTGCCCTGCTGATCCTGAAAACCAGTGGCGGCCGGGCGACTTTTGTCGTCCTGGGCCATGGCTTCACCCGTCTGCTCGCTTTCCAGCAGGAGGGCGCCCGGTTCGTCTTCGGCAACTTGGTCGACAGCGCGGTACCGGTCGTCTGTGCTGCGGCTCCCTGCACGGCGCCGCCGCTGGTGGCCCAGACCGGGGCATTTCTCGCCTTCAACGTGCTGCCCACGATCATCTTCTTTTCCTCGCTGATGTCGGTCCTGTATCACCTCGGCGTCATGCAGCGAGTCGTGAAGGGCATCGCCTGGGTCATGCAGCGAACGCTGGGGACATCCGGCGCCGAAACGCTGTCGGCCTCGGGCAATATCTTCCTGGGGCAGACCGAGGCGCCGCTGCTGGTCAAGCCGTTCGTGCAGCACTTCACCGGATCGGAGATGTTCACCGTGATGGTCGGCGGATTTGCCACGGTGGCCGGCGGGGTGATGGCGGCGTACATCGGCATGCTGTCCGGCCTGCTGCCGAATATCGCGGGTCATCTGCTGGCGGCGAGCGTCATGAACGCGCCGGCCGGACTCTACCTGGCCAAGATCATGGAGCCGGAGACGGGGACTCCCCGCACCGTCGATGCGGCGCGTATCGACCTGCCACGCACCGAAGCGAACGTCATTGACGCCGCCGCGCACGGTGCGCTGCAGGGCGTGCATCTCGCCATCAACGTGGCGGCGATGCTCATCGCCTTTGTCGCCCTCGTGGCGCTGTGCAACGCGGGGCTGGGCTGGCTGGGCGGCCTCTGGGGTCAACCGGGTCTCTCGCTCCCCTGGGTGCTGGGCCAGCTGCTTCGGCCAGTCGCATGGGTCCTCGGCGTCCCGTGGCAGGATACGGCGTACGTCGGCGGCCTGATCGGTCTCAAGACCGCGCTGAACGAGTTCGCCGCTTACGCCCAGTTCGCCCGGGATCTCGGCACCGGGATCACGCTGGCGCCGCGCAGCGCGCTGATCCTGACCTACGCCCTGCTTGGCTTCGCCAACCTGGGCTCGATCGCCATCCAGATCGGCGGGATTGGCGGACTGGCGCCGGAGCGCCGGGGCGAGATCGCCCGCTTCGGACTGCGCGCCATGATCGCCGGCAATTTCGCCGCCTTCACCTCCGCTGCGATCGCGGGCATGCTGCTGTGACCACCGGTGTGACCCCGGCCCTTGCGGTGGTCGAGGCCTGGCTGAGCGGGCGCCGGCCCACCGTCGCCCTCGTGCTGGGATCGGGGCTTGGGGGACTGGCGGATCGTCTGGGCGACGCGGAGCGCCTGGCCTACGGATGTATTCCCGGATTCCCCGGGGGCACGCTGCCGGGCCATGCTGGCGAACTGGTGGCTGGCGTGTTAGGCGGCGTTGCGGTCATCTGTCAGAGCGGCCGGTTTCATGCGTACGAGGGCCATGGTCAGGCGACGGTGACCCTCCCCGGCCGGCTGTTCGCCGCGCTGGGCATCCGGCAGGTCATTCTGACGAACGCGGCGGGCGGGATCCGGCGGAGCTTCGCCCCCGGCACGCTGATGTGCATCGCGGACCAGGTGAATCTCACCTGGGCCAATCCGCTGGTTGGCGCCCTGGTGCCGGGCGACACCCGCTTCCCCGACATGTCCGCGCCATTCGATCCGGAGCTGATCGCGCTGGCGCATCGGATGGCAAGCGCGGGTGGGATTGCCCTGGAGGACGGAGTGTACGGCGGCGTGATGGGTCCGAGCTATGAGACCCCGGCGGAGGTCAGGATGCTCGAACGGCTCGGAGCGGATGCGGTGGGGATGTCCACCATCGCGGAGGTCATCACCTTGCGGGCGATGGAAGTGCGGTGTCTGGGACTCTCGATCATCACCAATCGTGCGGCAGGGCTCAGTCTGGCGCCGCTGTCGCACGAAGATGTCATGACGACGGCGGGTGTGGCGGGTGCGGCGCTGGGCCGGCTGGTGGAAGGGGTTGTCGCGGGCCTCCGTGCCCGCGCGGCGGGCACGCTATGATCGCCGTGCTGGCACCAGATGATTGACCGGCCCATGGCCGCCACCGAGCCCCGGGGCCGCCTGCAGGGCGCGGGCGAGGTAGTCCAGCGCCTCTTCCACCGCCGTCTCGAGCGGCTGGCCCGAGGCGAGGCCAGCCGTGATCGCGGCGGAGAGGGTGCAGCCGGTACCGTGCGTGGAGGTCGTGTCGATCCGCGGGCGGATGTAGTGGCGCACGCCAATTGGGGTGACCAGAACATCGGTCATCGTCGGGCCGGCAAGATGACCACCCTTGATCAGTGCGGCGGCCGCGCCGAGTTGGAGCAGCGCATCGCCGGCGGCTTCCATGCTGGCCGGGTCATGGACCTCGATGCCGGTCAGCAGGGCCGCCTCGTCGAGGTTGGGGGTGACCAGATGCGCGAGCGGGATCAGCCGATCGCGCATCACCCGTTCCGCCTCGGCATCGAGCAACCGGTCGCCCGAGGTGGCGAGCATCACCGGATCGCAGACATAGCGGGACCACCGGTACTGCACGATCGCGTCCGCGACCTGGTCGACCAGCGCCGCGCTGGCGAGCATGCCAGACTTCACCGCATCTGGCGGCAGGTCCTCCGCGAGGGCGGCCAGCTGGTCGGCCACGATCGACGCCGGCGCGGCATGCACCGCACGGACGCCCCGGGTATTCTGTGCGGTGAGGGCGACGATGACGCTGGTCCCGTACACCCCGAACTGCTGGAATGTCTTGAGGTCGGCCTGGATGCCGGCCCCCCCGCCTGAATCGGAGCCGGCAATGGTGAGTGCGATCTTCATGCGGAATGCATCCTGACGGTGTCTCTCCTCAGCACGATTCGTGACCTGCACCGGCGTCGCGCACGGGAGCGCCGCGGTCTGACGCTGGCCGAAGGGGTCCGCCTCATCGAGGAGGCGCTGGCCGTCGAACTTCCCATTCGTGGCGCGGTCACGTCGCAGGCGCTGGAAGCTACACCCCGGGGTGCGGCGCTCAAGGCGCGGTTGCAGCGCGCCAAGGTGCCGATGGAAGGGGTTGATGAGGACACCCTGAATGAACTCGCGGGGACGGAGGCCCCTCAGGGCATCGTCGCGGTAGTGGAGCCGCGGCGCTGGACGCTGGATGACCTGCATCCCGGCCCCTGCGATGTCGTGCTCGTGCTCGACGCCGTTCAGGATCCGGGCAACGTCGGTGCCCTCGCCCGGACGGCGCTCGGTCTGGGAGCCATGGGGCTTGTCGCCCTGCCGGGAACCGCCGACCTTCACAACCCGAAGGCGCTGCGCGGGAGCATGGGCGCGCTCTTCCGTCTCCCTGCGGTCATGGCGGAGCTGCCGGCCTTCATCGCCTGGGCCCGCGGGTCGGGGGTGGCCCTCTGGACCACCGCGTCCGATGGCATGATCGTGAGTCGGGTCGAGCGCGCCGGAGCCATCGCGCTAGTGCTCGGCAATGAAGGCGGGGGCGTGCGGCCGGAGCTGGCCGCCGTCGCCGAACGCTCCGTCGCCGTGCCGCTCTCCGGCGGCGTGGAATCCCTGAACGTGGCAGTCGCCGCCGGTATTCTCCTCTACGAGGTGCGTCGTGACCGATGAATGGATGCTGGTCATTGTCGCCGCAGTACTCGGCGCGATGTTCGGCAGCTTCCTCAACGTCTGCATTCTCCGCTGGCCGAAGGAGGAGTCGGTTGTCAGCCCCCGGTCCCGCTGTCCCGGCTGCGGTCAGCTGATCCCGTGGTATGACAACATCCCGATCCTCTCCTGGATACTGCTGCGTGGCCGGTGCCGCCGCTGTGGAACCGGCATCTCGGCGCAATATCCGCTGATCGAGGCCATGAACTCGCTCCTCTGGGCGTTCATGGCCTGGCGTTTCGGCCTTTCTCTCGCGGCGCTCGCCGGCGCGGTCTTCTTCACCATCCTGCTCGGCATCGCGATGACCGACGCGCGGGAGTACATCATCCCCGATGAATTCAGTCTCGGTGGACTGGGCCTCGGCCTCCTCTTCGGGCTCGGCGGCGGGCTCGATGCCCTTGTGACCGCCCTCATTGGTGCGGTGACCGGTTTCGTCCTGCTCTGGGCCGTGGGTGCGGCGGGCACGAAGATGTTCAAGGAAGAAGCGATGGGTGGCGGAGACATCAAAATGATGGCTATGGTCGGGGCCTTCGTCGGCTGGCAGGGTGTCCTGCTGACGATCTTCCTGGGCGCCCTCCTCGGCACGCTCATCTTCGTCCCGCTCTCGCTGATCGGACAGAAGCGGCTCGTCCCCTTCGGCGTCTTCCTCAGCCTCGGAGCCGCGACGACGTGGCTGGCGGGGCCGGCGGTGATCGCGTGGTACCGCACCTTCGTGCTGCAGCCGTGAGCCAGCGCTGGGTGGTCGCCCTGCTCGCATGCCTGCTGGTGGGCGCGAGCGCATGCCGGGGGAAGAAGCCGGCGACGGACGGGGAGGCCATCGCCCACCTCGTCGACAGTCTGGTCCCCGCAGTGGAAAAGGCCACAGGACTCCGGTTCCGCACCCCACCGCGCTCCGCCGTGCGGACCCGGGATCAGGTGCGGGCGTATCTGCTGCAGAAGCTCGATCAGGAACTCCCCGCCGAGCGGGCCCGTGGTCTCCAGGCCACCTACCGGCTGCTCGGCCTGCTGCCCGATACCGTCGACCTGCGGGCGCTGCTGCTCGATCTTTTCACCGAGCAGGTCGTGGGTTTCTACGAACCCGATTCCACCATGCTCTTCGTCGTGGCCAACGCCGACCCGATCTTCGTGAAGGCGGTGGTGGCGCACGAGCTGGTACACGCGCTGCAACATCAGTATGTGCCGCTCGACTCGATCATGCGGCAGCGGGGCGACAACGACCGGCTGGCCGCGGCGCAATCGATCCTCGAGGGTCAGGCCACCCTCGCCGGACTCCAGGTCATGGTGCCGGACCAGAATCTGTTCGCCATGCCGGAGTTCTGGGAAACCTATCGGGAGCAGTTTCGCGGCCAGCAGGCCGCGATGCCGGTCTACAACAAGGCACCCCGGATCCTCCGGGAGTCGATCATCTTTCCCTATCTCGCCGGGGCGGATTTTCTCCGCTGGTGGGCCGGCTCGGAGTTGCACGACACGCTGCCATTTGGTCATCGGATGCCGGTATCAACCGAGCAGATTCTGCACCCGGATCGCTACGGCAGGGGCGACACACCCCTCACCCTTCGCTTTGACACCGATGAGCCGCGGGTGATCTATGAGGACGTCATGGGCGAGTTCGACCTGCGCGTCCTCGCGGCCGACCTCGCCAATGCCGCCGAAGTAAACCCACCGCTGGCGCTGGGCTGGGGCGGCGACCGGCTGCGCGTGTATGAGTCTCCCACCGGTCCGGCGCTGGTCTGGTATATCGCGTGGGATGACCTGACCGCGCGGGCCCGGTGGCTCGCCACCTCGGGTCAGCGGCTGGAAACGCGCCGCCGGCTCGGGTATCGCCTCGAGATCTCATCCATCCTCATCGACGCGCATCCCGCCACACGGGTCGTCATCGGCCCGAACGACTGGCCGGGCTGGAAGAACGTGGCCGAAGTGCACCTGATCCCGTAGCGGTGCTGGCGGGTTCAATGGAATGACGGCCGGGCCGGTGGTTCGATCCGCTCGGCCAGGACCATCGCGATGACCCGCGCCGAGCCCGAGGCAACCTCCAGCACGGTCGAGACGAAGTCGAGACCGAGGCGCAGCTCCTCTTCCGAAAGGTCGCGCGCCGTGAGGAGGGCATTGCGCTGGCCACGGGCGAAGGACTCCGCCAGCAGATCCGCGACGCGGAGCGCGACATCCAAGGGGTCCTCGGGGCGGGGGAGGGAGAGGGGATTGGACTTCACCGGGAGAGCTCCTGTGTGGGTGCCACAAACTCGCACCGATCCCTCAAGCGGTCGTCAACCAATTGACACAGGTGGGTGGCAGGGCGACGCGGTGGTGGGCGTCAGCCGTCAGCCGTCAGCCGTCAGTCGGTGGCCGATGGCCGTCGGCCATTAGCCGTTGGCCGTCAGCTGACGCCCAACTCCTTGCTTGGTTTGGGGATAAGCCTATCCCTGCCGTTGCGCCCACCCCGCCCCCCACGTCCCGCAGCCAGCCACCGAGTCGCTACCACCCCCAATTCCCTATTACCAACTCCCAGCCACCAGCCACCTGCCACCAGTCGATGACGGTTGACCGTTGACGGCTGACGGCTGACGGCTGACGGCTCTCCCGCCTTGTGTAACCCCCGTAACCTCTCTATTTTGTGAGGCTTATGTTCGATGAGCTGTCCGCTAAACTCACCGCCGCGCTCCAGAAACTCACGGGGCGCGGCGTCCTCACTGAGGAGGCGGTCAAAGACGGCCTCCGGGAAATCCGGCGCGTCCTGCTGGAAGCGGATGTCAGCTTCGACCTCACGCGCGAGTTTCTCGAGCGGGTCGAGCAGCGGGCGGTCGGCGCGCAGCTGCTGAAGGCGGTTCGTCCCGGCGATCAGCTGGTCAAGATCGTGTACGACGAACTGGTCGGACTGCTCGGCGAAAAGCAGGTGCCGCTGGCGTTTGCCTCGGTCCCGCCGACGATCATTCTGCTGGTGGGACTGCAGGGCTCGGGCAAGACGACGACCGCGGGCAAGCTTGCCAAGCGGCTCAAGCTGGAGCAGAAGGCGCCGTTCCTGATCGCCGCGGATGTGTATCGTCCCGCTGCGGTGGACCAGCTGGTGACGCTGGGCAAGCAGGTCGACGTTGGCGTGCACAGCGAGCCTGGTGTCACCGACGTCGGCGGCATCGTCAGGCGGGGCATCGTGGAGGCGGGAAAGGCGCGGGCCCGGACCGTCATCGTCGACACCGCCGGCCGGCTGCAGATCGACGCCGACATGATGCGCGAGCTTACGGCGCTGAAGGCGGCCATCAAGCCGCATGAGATCCTGCTCGTTGCGGATGGCATGACCGGCCAGGATGCGGTGCGGATCGCGACCGGGTTCCACGAGGCGCTGGGGATCACCGGCGTCGTGCTGACCAAGATGGATGGCGACGCGCGCGGCGGTGCCGCCCTCTCCATCTACGGGGTCACGAAGGCGCCGATCAAGTTCCTCGGTGTGGGCGAGAAGCTCGACGCGCTCGAGCCCTTCCGGCCCGATCGGCTGGCGGGACGGATTCTGCAGAAGGGCGACATCCTCTCGCTGGTGGAGAAGGCGCAGTCCACCGTGGACGCGGCGGAGGCCGAGAAGCTGGCGCGGAAGGCGACGTCGAAGCGGGGCCTCGACCTCGGCGACTTCCTGACCGCCATGAAGCAGATGCAGAAGATGGGGCCGCTGAAGAACGTGCTCGGCATGCTGCCCGGCGTGAGCCCGCAGATGCTGGCCGGGGCCAATCTGGACGAGAAACGCATCCGCCACGTCGAGGCGATCGTGCTCTCGATGACCCTCAAGGAACGGGCCGATCCCGACCTCATCAACGGGTCGCGCCGGCTGCGGATCGCCAGGGGCGCGGGCCGGACGGTCCAGGAGGTCAACCAGCTGCTGGCGCAGTTCAAGCAGATGGCGAAGCTCATGAAGTCAGCGGGGAAGCCGGGGGTGCGGATGCCCTTCGGCAAGGGTGGGGGCGGGATGTTCGGGATGTAGCATTGTTCTGGTATGCAGAGTGGCGCATACCCTCCTTGTACTCGAGAAGGTCAGGCACGCATGGCAACCAAGATTCGTCTCCGCCGCGTCGGGCGGAAGGGTGTTCCGCTCTATCGTATCGTTGTGGCCGACAAGGAATCGCCCCGGGATGGCCGGTTCGTCGCGACCCTCGGCACCTACAATCCGCGCGCGGAACAGGCCGACCAGAAGATGCAGATCGACGCCGATGCCGCGAAGGCCTGGTTGGCCAAGGGTGCCCTGCCCACCGACACGGTGCGGGATCTGCTGACTCGCGCCGGCGTCATGGCCGCCCAGAAGGCGTGACCGCTCCGGAGCACCCCCGCATTCTCGCGGTGGGACGGCTCCGCAAGCCGCATGGATTGAAGGGGGAGATGGTGATCTTCCCGCTCACCAGCACGCCGGAGGCGGTCTTCACCGCAGGGCAGGAACTGTGGCGTCTCGACCTGACCGGGGCGATCATCGGCGAGCCGGTGCGGATCGAACGGAGTCGGGCCTTTCACCGCGAGTGGCTGCTGAAGTTTCGCGGGCATGACGAGCGGGATGAGCTGGACAGCTGGCGTGGTCTCTTCCTGGGTGTACCGGAAGGTCAGCTGCAGCCGCCGGCGGAGGGGGAGGTCTACCTCCATGAGCTGGTCGGCTTCGGCGTCGCCCAGGAGGATGGCACGGCCCTCGGGCTGGTGTCGAACATGTTCGAGCTGGCCTCGGGTCTGATGCTCGAGGTGCAGGGCCCCAAACGTGAATTCCTCCTGCCGTTCAAGAAGGAATTCATTCGGCAGATCGATCGCGAGACGCGGCGGCTGACGGTGGCGGTCCCGGACGAGCTGCTGGAGTAGCCAGCCGGTCATGCTGCGGATCAATGTGGTGACGCTGTTCCCCGAGGCTCTCGCGCCGATGCTCGCGGCGAGCATCCCGGGACGGGCGGCGGCGGCGGGACGAGCCGAGTACCGGCTGGTGCAGCTGCGCGACTTCACCCACGACCGGCACAAGACCGTGGATGACACGCCGTATGGCGGCGGCGCCGGGATGGTGCTCAAGCCGGCGCCGTTCTGGGAAGCGGTAGAGTCGCTGGACCGGGAGTCGCAGGCGGGTCCGATCGTCCTGTTGTCGGCCCGGGGCAGACGGTTCGGTCATGCCGATGCGGTGCGGCTCTCCCTGGGAGAGCGACTGACGCTGCTCTGCGGGCACTACAAGGACGTCGACCAGCGGGTGGCCGATGGTCTGGCCACGGAGGAGCTCTCGCTCGGCGACTTTGTGCTCTCCGGTGGAGAGCCGGCGGCCCTGTGTATCGTGGATGCGGTCGTCCGCCTGCTCCCGGGCGTGCTCGGCGACCACGAGTCGGCCAGCAGCGATTCGCACTACGAGGGGCTGCTGAGTCCGCCGAGCTATACCAGGCCGCCGGAGTACCGGGGACGGACGGTGCCCGAGGTGCTGCTGTCGGGCGATCACGCGGCGATTGCCGCATGGCGACGGGCGGAGTCGGAGCGGCTGACGCGGGAACGACGGCCCGATCTCTGGGCCAGGAATGTTGATGACGCGCACCCGTAGCCGGGTGCGCACGGCAGGGCGCTCCTCCGGAGCGTCGATCTGAAGGAGAGGAATCATGGAACGCATGGTGGCGGTGGCAACCGAAGGCTGCAGGACGGACATCCCCTCGTTCGGCCCCGGCGATACCATCAAGGTGATGGTCCGCGTACGGGAAGGCGACAAGGAACGTCTGCAGGCCTTTGAAGGCGTCTGCATGGGCAAGCGCGGCGGCGGAATCAACGAGACCTTCCGGGTGCGGAAGGTGTCGGCGGGTGTGGGGGTGGAACGCATCTTTCCGCTCCACAGCCCCAGCATCGCGACCATCGATGTCGTTCGCCGCGGCAAGGTGCGGCGGGCCAAGCTGTACTATCTCCGCCATGTGAGCGGTAAGGCCGCCCGCATCAAGGAGAAGCGGGAGACCGTCACCAAGAGCTGACGGTGTCACGGGCCGCCACCGGGGTACCGGTGCCCAACCTCATCCATGAGGAAGCGGCGTGGAATCGGCGTTCACTCCTGATCGGCGTCGACGAAGTCGGCCGCGGTCCCCTGGCTGGTCCAGTGGTGGCCGCGGCCGCCGTTTTTCCCCTCTGGTGCACTCCGCTCCCCGGGGTGCGCGACAGCAAGACGCTCAGCGCCCACCAGCGGGCCGCCCTCTGCGCCCCATTGCGGGCTGTGGCACTCGGGATCGCGCTGGGCGCCGCCTCGGTGCGGGAGATCGATCGCCTCAACATCCGCGTTGCGACCGCGCTGGCCATGCGACGAGCGGTCGTCACCCTCCTCTCCGGGCGCGGTTTCCGCGAGCGGGCCCTGGCGGCCGGTGCCACGCGGTGGAACATCCTGATCGACGGATTGCCCCTGCCGGAGTGTGGTTTCGCCCATGAGGCACTCGTGGCCGGCGATGGGCAGTGCTATTCGATCGCGGCGGCGGGAATCGTCGCCAAGGAAGTCCGCGATCGCCTGATGCGGGCTCTCGCGGTCAGATACCCACCATATGCATGGGAACGCAACGCCGGGTACGGAACCGTCGCGCATGCCGCCGCCCTTACCCAGTTTGGTGCGACGCCGCATCATCGCCGGAGCTTCGCTCCGGTGGCCGCGGTCGCCCCCGCGCCCTGACTTACCACTCCCTACTCCCTACTCCCTACTCCCTACTCCCTACTCCCTACTCCCTACTCCCCATGCGCCCTCGCCTGACGCTCCTGCTCGCCCTGGTCACTGCACCGCTCAGCGCGCAATCGAACGCCGAGCGAATGGCGAACGATCGATACAGCCGGTCGCATGACTACGACCTGATCCATGAACGGATTGTCCTCAGCCGGTTCGACTGGGACAGCACCACGCTCCGGGGCCAGGTCAGCGTGACGCTCCGGGCGCTTCGGCCGGCCTTCGACTCGGTCGTGCTGGATGCGGGGGCCCTGCTGGAGATCGAATCGGTGCGTGCGGCCGGAGTGGATGGGCGCAACGGAGTCGCACTCGCCTTCTCCCATTTGCGGGACACCCTGGTGGTCCGCCTGCCGCGGGCCGTGGCGCTGGGCGATACGGTTCGGTTCACGATCGGCTACACCGGCAGGATCGCCAACGGGCGCGGGCTCACGTTCATCGAGGCGGATTCGCTGCCTCCCCGCCGGCCGCGTCAGCTGTGGAGTCAAGGGGAGGGCGACAACAATCACTTCTGGTTTCCGACCTACGATTTTCCCAATGACCGGATGACCTGGGAGCTCGAGGCCACGGTGCCGCATGGATTCACGGCGGTCTCCAACGGGCGACTGGCCCTTGACCGGGTGAATCGTGATGGCACCCGCACCATGCGGTGGCGCCAGGACAAGCCGGCCGTGACTTACCTGGTCTCCCTGATCGTGGCCCCGCTGGTGAAGCTGACCGATCGCTGGAAGGGTGTCCCGGTCGACTATTACGTCTACCGTCAGGACAGCGCCCTCGCGCGCCCGCTGTTCCGGGTGACGCCGGACATGATCGACGTGTACAGTCGCCTCACCGGCGTGCCCTATCCGTGGGCCCAGTACGCCCAGACTACCGTGGCCGATTTCTTCGGCGGGATGGAAAACGTCAGCGCGACAACGCTGGTCGACTGGCTGCCCGACGCGAAGGCCTACGCCGACCGCCCCTGGTTCCAGCACATCCTCATTCCGCACGAACTCGCCCACCAGTGGTTCGGCGACTATGTCACGACCGCCAACTGGGCCAACATCTGGCTCAATGAGGGATTTGCGGAGTTCATGCCGGGGCAGTACTGGGCCGTGAAGGGCGGGCGGCACTTCGAGGAGGACTACTACCTCGATGAATACGACGAGTTTCTCCAGATCGATACCCGCCGGCGGATGCCGGTCGCCGCGCTGAACTCGGTGAACATCTATCCGCGGGGCGCGCTCATCCTCCGGATGCTCAAGCAGTATCTCGGCGAGGCGCGCTTCTGGGCCGGGGTCCATCGCTACCTCGCCGATCATGCGCTCGATGTGGCGACTACCGATGACCTGCGGCAGGCCTTTCTTGCGGCGACCGGCGAGAATCTCGACTGGTTCTGGGACCAGTGGGTGTACCAGGCCGGCTACCCCGAGTTCGCCGTCACTGCCGCCTGGGATTCCTCCCTCTCGCTTGTGACGCTCACCGTGCGCCAGACCCAGGTCGATACCCTCCCCGCCGACAGCGCCGGGCTCCGGTTCACCGTGCCGTCGGCTTTCCGGATGCCGCTGGCCGTGCGGATCGGCACGGCAGGTGGCGACGTGATCAGTCGGGTCGAGCTCACGGAGCGCGACCAGGTGATTCACATCACTGGGGTCCGAACCGCCCCGACGATGGTCGTGTTCGATGAGGACAACACGATGCTCAAGACGCTGGTCTTCGACCAGCCCACCAGCTGGCTCGCCACGCAGCTCCAGCGCGACCCGGCGTTGTGGAACCGCTGGTGGATCATCGGGCAGTTGTCCCAACGGAAGACGGATGTGGCGGCCCGCGCGGCATTGATCACGGCGGCGCTCGATGCCGACTACTTCCGGACCCGGCAACAGGCGATCCAGGCGCTGGCGGGGTTTTCGGGGTCACCGGTCCGGGGTGCGCTGCTCGCGGCGATGGCGGACACCTCGGCCGCGGTGCGTGCGAGCGCAGCCGAAGGTCTGGGCGCATATGCGGAGCCGGCGGTCATCGAAGCGGTGCGGAAGGCGTGGCGCGACGAGCCGAGCTATGCGGTGCGGGCGGCGGCGCTGGGGAGCCTGCTGCAGCTCGAGCCGGCCAGTGCGACGGCGTACCTCGAGGCCGGGCTCAGGGCCAGGTCGTACCGCGATGTGATCGTGGATGCGGCTCTGCGCGGCATCGCCCAGCGGGGCGACACCACCACGCTCGATCTCCTCAGCGCGGCGGTCGAAACCACGGAGAACGCCGGATTCGTGCTGGCGGGACTCGCGGCGCGTGGCAACGCCCGCGCCCTCGCCCTCCTGGCCGATCACCTCGTCTCGCCACGTGTCGCCGTGCGGCGACGGGTCCTGCGGGCGCTCCAGGCCGTCCTGCCGCCTGCGCTCGCGCGCGAACAGCTGACGGCCGGCCTGGCCCGCGCGCCCAATGATGTCGTCCGGGCCGAGCTCCGGGTCGCGCTCGAACGGCTACGGCAGTAGCCACCCCGCGACTTCCTTGACGGCCTCGGCCGCCTGGACCGGGTCCGACAGGTGCTGTACCCGCACGATCGGAACCTGCTCGGCCAGGCGCTGGAGTGCGCCAGCGTTGGTCCGGGTGCTCTCGTCCGGCTCGCCCGTCTGACTAAGGACGACGCCTAACACGGCGATCTTCTCCGCCTGGAGTATCCGCAGGGCCATCAGCGTGTGGCTGATGGTCCCGAGCCGGTCGTCCGCGACCAGCAGCACACGGGCCTCGAGACTGTGCGCCAGGTCGAGGTGGTTGTCGCTCCAGGTGAGCGGCGAGAGCAGGCCACCGGCGCCTTCGACCAGAAGCAGCGTCTCCGCCGTCGCCATGCTGCGGAGCCGGGCGATCAGCTCGTCGTAGTCCACCGTGATGCCGGCCTGATCGGCCGCGATGGCGGGGGCGACCTGTCCCGGCAGCCGCACCAGCGCACGCCGCGGGCCGGCTTGTCCCGTTGCTTCCGCGAGCTGCACGCCGTCCTCGGACGGACTGGGTGGCTCCACGCAGCCTGTTTCAATCGGCTTGACCGCGGTCACCTGCTGGCCCGCCTCCCGCAGCGCTCGCGCCACGGCGCAGGTGATCCATGTTTTCCCCACCCCCGTGCCGGTCCCCACCACAATGGTGATGGGTGGGTGGCTCGGCGCAGCTGATTCCGGCGGTGGGGCCGGTTGCGGCCGGCTCTTGCGGGTACTCGGGGTACGCCGTGCGGGGCGCGGTGCGGTCATGGGCAGCACTCCCGGATGCCATCAGCGATGGCATCGATGAGGATGGTCAGCTCGCGAGCTGTGATGGTGAGTGGCGGCATCAGGACGATGGTGTCGCCCAGCGGTCGGAGAAAGACGCCCCGCCGCCGCGCGGCGCGACAGACCAGCATCGCACGCCGTTCTGCCACGGGGAAGGGGCGCTTTGTCGCCCGGTCCGCGACCAGCTCCACCCCCGCGGCGAGCCCGAACTGCCGGATGTCGCCAACCACCGCGAATTCCCGCAGCCGTTCCAGCTCCTGACTCAGGCGAGCGATGGTGGGCTGCAACCGGTCCAGGATGTTGTCGCGCTCGAAGATGTCAAGCGTCGCCAGCGCCGCCGCGGCGGCCAGCGGATTGCCGGTATAGGTGTGGCCGTGAAAAAAGGTGCGCCCCTCGGCGGGCGGTCCCAGGAAGGCCTCGAACAGCCGCTCCGTCGTGAGCGTGGCCGCCATCGGCAGATACCCCCCAGTCAGTCCCTTCGCCACGCAGAGCAGATCAGGACTCACGGCTTCACGCTCACAGGCGAACAGCGCTCCCGATCGGCCGAACCCCGTCGCCACTTCGTCCAGAATCAGCAGCGCGCCGGTCTCATCCGCCACCGCGCGTGCCCGTCGCAGGAAGCCTTCCGGCTGAAGCACCATGCCCGCCGCGCCGAGCACGCCGCTCTCGACCACGATCGCCGCGAGCCGGCCACCCAGACCGCGGGCGATCCTCTCGAAGTCCTCGATGCAGCGGAGGCCGCAGCTCGAGCGTTTCAGTCCCAGCGGACAGCGATAGCAGTACGGCGCTGGTGCCTTCTCGGTCCGGAAGAGCAGGGGCTGATAGCGCTCGTGGAAGAGGTCGATCCCGCCGAGCGAGACCGAACCCACGGTATCGCCATGATAGGCAAGGCCGAGCGTCAGAAACTGCTGACGTTCGCGCCCGGTCCCGGCCGGCTGCTGCTGCCAGAACTGGAGCGCCATCTTGAGTGCGACTTCGACGGCGGTCGACCCATCATCCGAAAAGAACACCCGGGTGAGTCCGGGTGGAGCAAGCTCGACCAGTCTTCGGGCCAGCTGGATGGCGGGGACGTTGCTGTGTCCCAGCAGTGTGCTGTGCGCGATCCGCTCCAGCTGGTCCCGGATCGCGGCGTCGATCTCGGCTCGGCGGTGCCCGAACAGATTGCACCACAGCGAACCGACCCCATCGAGGTAGCGCCTGCCTTCGGTATCGATGAGGTAGTGCCCCTCGCCCGCGGCGATCAGCAGCGGCTCCTCATCGCGATAGACGCTATGCGGCGTGAACGGATGCCAGAGGTGGGCGTCGTCCCAGGCGCGCAGTTGGTCGGGGCTGGGGGCGGCGTCGTCGGATGCCGGGTCCCGCCGGCTGTCGGCGTGCAGGGGTCTGTCGGCGTGTAGGGGCCGCATGTATGCGGCCC
>JANMYS010000073.1:0-6778 GCA_031382385.1 Gemmatimonadota bacterium | reverse complement strand
GGGGGTAACGCGCCGGATGCTGCGGATGACGGCGCGCGCCTGCGCCGGACTGGCCAGCCCACCGACGACGACCACGCCCTCCGGCGTGTCCATGAACCCTGCGTTCGGACGACCCTCGGCACCCTGCCCCGAATCGCCCAGCACTACGTACACACCGGCACCCAGACGGCGGGTCGGGTAAAGCGTCTGCTCCGTGGTGGTGCCGAACGCGCGCGGCCGCGGCGGCGGAACGGAGTCTTGTGCCTGCAGCCTCGTGAGTGAGGCAGGCACGAGAAGGGCGGCCAGCACACACCTGACCGCCGCTCCACCGCCTCCGCGCCGCGACACCCCGCTCCCACCGGGCGTCCGGTCGCCTTCCGCCCGCCGCCTCACGTCGTCGCGAACTTGATCTCCGCGCTGCCGCGGTACTCGTTGCCACGGTTGTCCCTCGAGGTCACCGTCAGCAGCGCCTCTTTTTCCGCGCGCAATTGAAAACTCACCAGCGGATCCTTGCTGATTCCGGTGGTCCACTCGAACCGCGCGACCTGCTCGTCGCCGTAGTGAATCTGCACATCGCTGATGAAGTACGCGGGGATGATTTCCGCATTGGCATCGCGGAATAGCCCGGTATCCATCGGATGCTGCACCACCACCTGCACCCGGATCACGTCGCCGCGCTGGATGCGCTCGGGCACCACGACCCTGGTCTTCCCGGTTTCCGGCATATCAGCCACACCCGTTGAGAGTGGTCTCGACCTTCAGGTAATCCGCCCAGAGCTCGCCGCTGTTCGTCTCGGCGATCGCCCGGATCCAGCTGGTCCGCTTCATCTTGATTCGGGTCTGGATCGCGACGGGACCGAGCGCCGGGGTCATGTGAAAGACCGTGAGCAGGGGGTCGGGGTTGTGGTCGACCACGAGGTAGACCGCCTTCACGTAGGCGTCCGGCGTCATCGGGAGGTCGCTCTCCACGATCACGGGGACGTAGCGGCCGTCTTCCGCCATGGCAGCCATGTCGAGCGTCACATGACCACGCTGAATGGTCCGGTTCTGAAACCGCTCGGTGAAGATCTTCTGCACGATCTCGTTGGGAATCGGCGGGTCGTCGGGGTCGGGTCGGGTGACGCGGACCGCGGCGGGGAGCGGCCGTGCCGCGCCCGCGAGTCCCTCGGTGGCGACCGCAAAACCAATCAGGCCTACGGCCTGCAGGAATGAGCGGCGCTCGATTGGATCATTGACTGCCATGGTACCTCCTGAAATCTCGCTGGCCAGTTGACAAGGAAGGTGGAGAGACCGTTCATCACCGTCAAGTCGCTGTGGAATCCTGCGAATGAACCTCGTTCAACTTGCGCTGCGTCCCGCGCCAGGCCTGCGGCACCGAGTGCCTTTCGCGGGAGCTGGCGAGCATGCTATTGAGAATCAGGCACAGCGCTGATCGCCACAGGCCAACCGCTAACGGCACGGAGTCTCGCCGATTGCCCGCACCGCCGTCTCCTTCCGCAGCCGGTCCAGCTTCTCCAGCGGCAGCGCGAGCAGCAGGTCGATCCGCCGGCTGAGCACCACCAGCGTCTCGCGGAAGGCCCTGAGCTTCTCCTCGTCGCCTCCCTCCACCTCCGCCGGGTCCGGCATCCCCCAGTGCGCCAGGATCGGCGTGCCGGGAAAGATGGGACAGGCTTCTCTGGCGCGGTCGCAGACGGTGATGACGAAATCCCACCGCTGCTGATCCAGCCCCTCGAGTCCTTTCGGCACCTTCCCCTCCCACTGGATCCCCGCTTCGCCCAGCACGCGCACGGCGAAGGGATTCACCCTGGGCGCGGGCTTCGACCCGGCGCTCACGACGGTGAACCGGCCAGCGCCTTTCCGCGCCAGCAATGCCTCGGCGATCTGGCTGCGGGCGGAGTTGCCGGTGCAGAGAATCAGAACATGGAACGGAGCAGTCGAGGCGCTCATGGACTTTCAGGAGGCGAAGGGTTCAGCTGCTGGACGCGGCAGCCGCCGCGGGGAAGAACCGCCGGGCCGAGAGGGCGACGTAGACCAGGCCGACGAGGGCGGGGACTTCGATGAGCGGTCCCACCACCGCGGCAACCGCTTCGCCGGATGCCAGCCCGAAGGTGCCGATCGCGACCGCGATCGCCAGTTCGAAGTTGTTGCCTGCCGCCGTGAAGGAGAGCGCGGCGGTATCGGGATAGGAGAATCCCAGCCGCCGCCCCAGGATAAAGGAGACGCCGAACATGAGTCCGAAGTAGATCAGCAGTGGCAGCGCGATGCGCAGCACATCCAGCGGCCGGTCAAGGATTCGGTCGCCCTGCATCGCGAACATCAGGACGATGGTGTACAGCAGGCCGAGCAGCGCCGTCGGCCCGATCCGCGGCAGGAACCGCCCCTCGTACCAGACCTCCCCCCGCCGCGCGACCAGGATCCGGCGTGTCAGGTATCCCGCCAGCAATGGAATGCCCAGGAAGATCAGCACGCTCTTGGCGATCGCGAGCATCGAGACATCCAGCATTGTACCCGCCGCCCCCAGCCACCCCGGCACCACCGCCAGGAAGAAGTACCCCAGCACCGAGTAGGTCAGCACCTGGAACAGCGAGTTCAGGGCGACCAGCACCGCGGCGAGCTCTCCGGAGCCACAGGCCAGCGTATTCCACAGCAGCACCATCGCGATGCACCGCGCGAGCCCGACGATGATCAGGCCGTTGCGGTACTCGGGGAGGTCGGGCAGCATGAGCCAGGCGAGAACGAACATCAGCACCGGGCCGATGACCCAGTTCAGCACCAGCGACGTTCCCAGCAGTTTCCCGTTGCCGACGTGCTCGCCCAGCGAGCCGTAGCGCACCTTGGCGAGGACAGGATACATCATCCACAGCAGGCCCACGCCGATCGGGACCGAGACCCCGCTCACCTGGACCCGGTCGAGCGCGGCACCCAGGTCGGGGAAGACCCGCCCGAGCAGCAGTCCCAGCGCCATCGCCGCGAAGATCCAGACCGGCAGGAACCGATCGACGACTGAGAGCCGCTTGAGCACACCAGCATTGTCAGGCGCCGGAATTGCGACGGTTGGCGCGCTCATGGCATGACCTTCGTGAGACAGGCGGCAGATGTCGGGCAGACTTCCCGGAATTCCGCCGTCTCACGAACGGCAACGGGCGCGGCTTCCCGCGCAGCCGGCAGATATCCGAGCTGCCGGAAGAACGGCTCCGCGGTGGTCGTCAGCAGCCAGAGCTCGGTGACGCCGAGACCGGGCACCCGCGCTTCCAGCTCTCGTACCAGCGTGGTGCCGAGCCCCCTGCCCCGCTGATCGTCGCGCACCGCGAGTGAGCGGAGCAGTGCCGCCCGACCGTGCCGCTCCAGCCCGATCACGCCGACCAGGCCTGCGTCATCGCGCAGGCCGAAGAACTCCGGGCGGGCGGTCGCGAGGTCGGCGACCGGCAGCCGTGCCGCCTCGAGCAGCGCGCGCACCTCTGGCAGTGCGCCGCTGCCCAGGAGGTCCAGCGTCATGCGGTAGTTCCGCAGCAGCCGGGAGCGCAGCAGGACTCCGCGACCGGCACGGCCGCCTTCGGCTTGGTCGCGCGGACAAAGGCGCTGAGCACCTTCCCGTCCACCGCCGCGAGCAGCTGCTCCACATCCGCCCCCGCCCCCGCACTGGTGATGAACCCGCGCGCATCTTCCGCGGTGTAGACCCGGGTCGGTTCCACCTCCGCCGCCACGAAGCCCTGCCGCTCCAGCCGAGCGACGTAGTCATCGACATCGAGCGCGCCCGCCACACAGCCGGTCCAGAGCACCACGCTCGCCTGCAGTTCCGCCGGCAGCGCCCCACGAGTGACGACGTCGGCCACCGCAAACCGTCCGCCCGGCTTGAGCACCCGGAACGCCTCGGCGAGGACCTTGTCCTTGTCGCCCGAGAGGTTGATGACGCAGTTGGAAATGATCACGTCGACCGAATTGTCCGGCAGCGGGATCTGCTCGATCTGGCCCTTCAGGAACTCCACGTTCGTGGCACCGGCACGCGCCTGATTTTCCCGCGCCAGCGCCAGCATCTGATCGGTCATGTCGAGCCCGTAGGCCTTCCCTGTCGGACCCACCCGCCGGGCGGAGAGCAGCACGTCGATCCCGCCACCGGAGCCGAGGTCGAGCACGATCTCGCCCGGCTTGAGCTCAGCGAGCGCTGTCGGGTTGCCGCAGCCCAGGGAGGCAAGCACCGCGGCCGGCGGGAGCGCACCCGTCTGGTCAACCGAATAGAGGTCGCGGGTGATCGGATCGGGATCGCCGCAATTGCCGGTGCCGCAGCAACCGGCCGTGGTCCCCTCGAGCACACGGGTCGCCGCGGCGCCGTAGCGCTCGCGCACGATGTTGGTGAGGTCGCTCATGAGAAATCCTTAATCAAGAAACGTTGATGGGTCAGGTGAAAAAAATATCAGCAGCAACGCGCCTTCACTGTGCGGATGGCCGATCCGGGACTGATCGCCGCGACGGCGTCATCCAGCCCGTCAAAGGCGCCGGGGACGAGGGAGTAGTACGCCCAGCGTCCCTCGCGACGGTCCTGGACCAGCCCCGCGGCTTTCAATGTCTTCAGGTGGAACGAGAGGCGGGACTGCCCGGCATCCAGCGCCGCCGTCAGATCGCAGACACAACGCTCCCCATCCCGCAGCATGGCGACGAGACAGAGCCGGGTCTCGTCGGAGAGTGCGTGGAATACCCGCGCCAGGCGGGTGAGGTCGGGGGTCGCGATGTGTGTGGTCACGCGCCAATCATATCAATATATCTTGATGTGTCAACTCCCCACCAATCCGATGCCGGCCCTGGGGTCGTACTGTCACCATATTCGGTCACGTCGTGCGGTCGAACCGGCACGACTACTTTCCTCTGGACCCTCTGCGACCGGCTCTGATGATCGCCCTCGGCCTCCTCCCGTTCCGCGACAGCCTGATGCAGCATGGCGTCGCGCTGAGCCGGACCCCCCTCGAGATCCTGCAGGTCAACACCGGCAAGCTGTGCAATCAGGCGTGCCTCCACTGCCATGTGGAGGCGGGCCCGAAACGTACCGAGCTGATGGACCGGCGCACCATGGACCGGGTGCTGCAGCTGCTCGAGTCGGCAGCGTCCATTCACACCGTGGACATCACCGGTGGGGCGCCGGAACTCAACCCGCACTTCCGCGACTTCGTGATGGGCGTCCGCGCACTTGGGCGGACGGTCATCGACCGCTGCAACCTGACGGTGCTGTTCGAACCGGGCCAGCAGGAGATCGCGGAGTTCCTGGCCGAGCACCAGGTCCGGATCGTCGCCTCCCTGCCGTGCTATACCCAGGGGAACGTCGACAAGCAGCGCGGCGGCGGGGTCTTCGACAAGAGCATCCGGGCGCTGCAGCGCCTCAACAGCCTCGGCTACGGCCAGCCCGGCAGCGATCTCTCCCTCGACCTGGTCTACAATCCGCTCGGCGCCTACCTACCCGGCAACCAGGCCGCACTGGAACGGGACTACAAGCAGGAACTCCACGCCGCTTTCGGCATCAGCTTCAACCGACTGCTCACCATCACCAACATGCCGATAAAGCGCTTCCTGCACGACCTCGAGCGCGAGGGCAAGCTGGAAGCCTACATGCAACTGCTGATCGACAACTTCAATCCCCAGGCGGCGCACGGTGTGATGTGTCGCTCGCTGGTGTCGGTGGGGTGGGACGGGGTGCTGTACGACTGTGATTTCAATCAGATGCTCGACCTGGATATCGGACACCAGCGCCGGACGGTATGGGACCTGGACGCCCTCGCCGACATCCAGGCCCTCCCGATCGCGACCGGAGAACACTGCTACGGCTGCACCGCCGGGGCGGGCAGTTCCTGCGGCGGGGCGGTGGCCTGACATGACTACATCCAGAGACATGGCGTCGCTGCCACAGCAGGAGAGCGTCAAGGACTACTACGGCAGGGTGCTCCAGGCCAACAGCGATCTGCGCACCAGCGCCTGCTGCACTTCGGAATCGTTGCCGCACCGCATCCGCGCGATCGTGCAGCAGATCCATCCGGAGGTACTGGAGAAGTTCTACGGCTGCGGTTCCCCCATTCCGCCGGCGCTGGACGGCATGACGGTGCTGGACCTCGGCGCCGGATCCGGCCGAGACTGCTTCATCCTCTCCCGTCTGGTCGGCGCGAACGGGCGGGTCATCGGCGTGGACATGACGCCGGCCCAGATCGCGGTGGCGAGAAACCACGTGGAGTATCACACCCGTGAGTTCGGGTATGCCCGGCCCAATGTGGTGTTTCACGAGGGGTACATCGAAGACCTCGCCGCGATTGGCATCCGGGACAGCTCGGTGGACGTGGTGGTGTCGAATTGCGTGCTGAACCTCTCGCCGGACAAGTCAGGGGTATTTCGCGAGATCTTTCGTGTCCTCAAGCCGGGTGGAGAGTTGTATTTCTCCGATGTCTTTGCCGACCGGCGCATACCGCCGCCGCTGGCAGCAGACCCGCTGCTGCTGGGCGAATGTCTCGGAGGCGCGCTCTATCTGGAGGACTTCCGCCGGCTGCTCGCCGGAGTCGGCTGCCTCGACCATCGGGTGGTGGCGCGGTCGCCGATTGCGCTGAGGGATCAGGAGATCGAGCGGAAGGTGGGCGGGATTCGCTTCGAGTCGGTCACGATCCGCGCCTTCAAGCTGCCGCTGGAGGATCGCTGCGAGGACTACGGCCAGGTGGCCTACTACCAGGGCACCATTCCGGAGTGCCCCCATCTCTTCACCCTCGATGATCACCACCATTTTCGCACCGGCCAGCCGATGCTGGTCTGCGGCAACACCGCCGCGATGGTG
>JANMYS010000068.1:0-6336 GCA_031382385.1 Gemmatimonadota bacterium | reverse complement strand
GAAGGTACTGGAGGCGGCGGCGCGTGCGCTGCACCGCTACGGCTCGGGTTGCACCGGCAGCCGCTTCCTCAATGGGACCCTGGATCTCCACATCCAGCTCGAGCGTTCGATCGCGGAGTTCCTTGGCAAGGAAGACTGTCTGGTGTTTTCCACCGGCTACTCCGCCAACCTCGGCCTGATCTCCGGTCTGGTGGGCCGCGGCGACCTCGTCTACCTCGACAAGCTGGACCACGCTTCGATCGTCGACGGGGCGAAGATGTCCTACGGCGAGACGCTGCGTTTCAATCACGGAGATCTCGCTGGTCTCGACCGCAAGATCGAGAAGACCCGCGAAGGCCGCCCGTCAATGATCGTGGTTGACGGCGTCTATTCGATGGAAGGCGACATCGCCAACGTGCCGGAGCTGGTGCGGATCGCCCGGAAGCATGGCCTCGCGCTGGCGCTCGATGATGCGCACTCGATTGGCGTGCTCGGCCCCAACGGCGAGGGCACGGCGGCACACTTCGGGCTCACCGACGAAGTCGACATCATCGCCGGCACCTTCTCGAAGTCCTTGGCCTCGATCGGCGGATTCGTCGCGGCCTCGGAAAACGTCATTCACTACCTGAAGCACCATAGCCGTCCGCTGATCTTCACCGCCTCGCTGCCGCCGGCCAACACCGCAGGCGTGCTGGCCGCGCTCGAGGTCATGAAGACCGAGCCCCAGCGCCGCACTGACCTGTGGGCCAACACCCACCGGCTGCAGGCGGGCATGCGGTCGATGGGCTACAACATCGGCGAGACCGAGACCCCGATCATTCCGGTGCTGATCGGCCCGATGGACACGACCTTCGTCTTCTGGCGCCGCCTGTTCGACGCCGGCGTCTTCACCAACCCGGTCATGCCGCCCGCCGTCCCACCGTCCCAGTGCCGCCTGCGCACCAGCGTCATGGCGACCCATACCTTCGACCAGATCGATTTCTGCCTCGAGCAGTTCGGTCTGATCGGCAAGGAGCTGGGGGTTATCTGACCTCGCCCGTGCAGGTCCGTCCGGTCGTCAGCCGGGCGGACCTCAACCGCTTCGTCGATCTGCCCTACCGACTCAACGCGCGGGACCCGATCTGGGTCCCGCCGTTGCGTTCGGACGTCTACCAGCTGCTCGACCGGGGCAAGAACCCCTTCTTCGATCACGGCGCCGCCGAGTACTTCCTCGCGGAGCGGGCGGGTGAGGTCGTCGGCCGCATCGCCGCCATCACCAACCGGCTGCACAACGAGTATCAGTCCGACCAGACCGGATTCTTCGGCTTCTTCGAGACCACCTACGACCAGGGGGTTGCGGATGCGCTGTTCGAGGCGGCCGCGGCCTGGCTCCGGGGCCGGGGCCACGACGTGATGCGAGGGCCGGCCTCCTTCTCCACCAACGACGAGTGCGGGCTGCTGGTCGACGGATTCGATACGCCCCCGACCCTGATGATGCCGCACAATCCGCCGCACATCCCCCGACTCCTCGAGGCCGCCGGCTTCAGGAAGGCAAAGGACCTGCTGGTGTATCGGGGCGGATACGAGGCGTGCTACATCCCCGTCCCCGATCGGCTGGTGCGCGCGACTGAGCTGATCAAGAAGCGCAACAACCTCACCCTCCGGCCGCTCAACATGGCCGACTTCAAGAATGAGGTCGAGCGCATCAAGGTGCTGTACAACAAGGGATGGGAGAAGAACTGGGGCTTCGTGCCGATGACCGACCGGGAGATCGACCACCTGGCGGAACAGTTCAAGCCGGTGGCCAATCCCGACCTGATCCCGTTCGTGGAGAAGGATGGCGAGGTGATCGGCTTCGGATTGGCGCTGCCGGACCTCAATGCCATCTTCCGGCGGCACCGGAGCGGCCGGCTCACCCCGGCGCTGATTGCCGATCTGCTCTTCTCCCTCAAGGCCAAGCGGATCCGCCGGGCGCGCATCCTCCTGCTCGGAGTCGTGCCCGAGTGGCGGGGGAAGGGCGTCGATGCCGTGCTCTACCACTGGATCTGGACCAAGTCCCGCGAGCACCAGATCTACTGGGGAGAAGCCGGCTGGATACTGGAGGACAATCCCGCGATGAACGCCGGCCTCGAGAAGATGGACTTCACCGTCTACAAGACCTACCGGATGTACGACCGGGCCCTATGAGGGCGCTGGTCACCGGCGGCACCGGCTTCGTCGGCAGTCATCTCGCCGAGGCGCTCGTCCGCCGGGGCGACACCGTCACCGCGCTCGTCCGGTCCCCCGCCCGCGCCGAGCTGCTCAAGTCACTCGGTGCCTCGCTGATCCAGGGTGACCTCCACGATACTGCCGCGCTTCGGAGCGCGGCGCAGCACGTCGACGTGGTCTACCATGTCGCCGGCCTTACCGCGGCCATGGACGAGTCTGGATTTCTCCGAGCCAATCGCGAAGGGACGGCGAACGTGATCGCGGCCTGCGCCGGAGGGCCAATGAGGTTCGTGCTGGTCTCCTCGATGGCGGCCGGCGGCCCATCTGCCCCGGGACGGCCGCTGATCGGCGATGAGCCCGCTGCTCCGGTCACCGCTTACGGCCGGAGCAAGCTGGCCGGCGAGGCGGCGGTGCGTGCGAGTGCGCTTGCCTGGACGATCATCCGGCCTCCGATGGTCTACGGCCCGCGCGACACCGAAGTGCTCAAGGTCTTCAAGCTCGCGCGGACTGGCATCGTGCCGCTGTTCGGGGACGGCAGCCAACTGCTCTCGGCCATCTCCGGACCGGACCTCGCGACCGCGCTGGTCGCCGCGGGAACGTCGGCAGCCAGCATCGGCAAGACGTACTACGCCTGCCACGACGAAATCTTCACGAGTGGCGAGTTCGTCACCCGTGTCGCGGCTTCCCTCGGCAAGCGCATCCGCACCGTTCACCTCCCGCTGGGGCTCGCCCGACTGGCGCTCGGCATCACCGGAGCCGCCGCGCGCATCACGGGGAACGCCACCATACTCACCGCGGACAAGGCGAACGAGTTCTTCCAGCCAGCCTGGACCGGCTCGCCGGCACCGCTGCTCCGCGACACCGGCTGGAGTGCGGCGCAGTCGCTCACCGAAGGCCTGACAGCCACAGCCTTCTGGTACCGCAAGCACGGCTGGATCTGACCGCCGTGGGCTGAGGATCAGGGGGGATGCGGTTGCCCAAGTGGGCGGCGCAGAAACGCCGAAGGGCGGGGCGCCCGGGAGATATCCCACGCGCCCCGCCCCCCGAGTCAGCCGAAGCTGTGGACTACTGCACCGTGATCTTCGCGTGCATCCCGAAAGGGACGTGCGGCGTGCAGAAGTACTTGTACTCGCCCGCCGGCGCACCCGCGAACGAGATCTCGTACGCCTCATCGATCCCGATCTTCATCGGGCCGGTGAGCGGTGCCATCGTCTCGGCCATCGCCTTGTTCAGCACGTCGGCCGCGCCGGCCGGGATGCTGTCCGCGTAGAACGAGACGTTGTGCGGGGGTCCGCTCTTGATTACGAACTTCACCACGTCGCCCGACTTGATGGTCAGTTCGGCGGGAGCAAAATTCGCCACCTTGCCATCGAAGTGCATGTCGACTTCGTGCGTTGCGCCGGTCGCTGCCGGTGCCGCAGCTGCTGCCGGCTCGGCCGGCTTCTCTTCTCCCTTGCCGCCGCAGGCCATCAGGCCCAGGGCGAGTCCTGCCGCAATCATGTGCACGCGCATCAGTGTCCTGCCTCCGCTTACTCGGGTGGAATTACCCTTGTGAAAAGGTTCACAAATGTACACCCCTGTACCCCAAAGTGCGAGAGGACGATAAGCTTCCCCCATGCATCACCCGCCATCCTGTTCCTCGCTCGGTACCCAGTGCCAGGAACTGCCCGTTACCCTGCGGATCGGGGCCCTGGACGAGGGAATGGAGTCGCTCGATCACGAGTCCACTTGGCTCCTGGGCCATACCGACCGGATCAGCTTTTCCACAATCCGCCCCGACACCAAGTCTCTGCTGGTTGACGCGGTCCTTCATGTCCGCTGCCGCCACCTGAAGGGGGGACCGGAGGCAGGATCGGCCCGCTGTGCGGCGCTGGGGCACACCGGACCGATGCCGGGACGGACCCGGGGCGCCATTCAGCCACGGCAGCTTGGGGACGACCGCTTCCGGGTGGTGGATCGCCAGCAACTGACGGAGCTGTCCCTGCCCCTCCCGGTGCGGCGCCGGCCGCTGTCGGTGCTGGAGGAGATCAATCCCTGTTCGATCGCGCCGTGCAGCACCGCCGACCACACCCGTGGATCAGCCTGTTGCCGGGACCTGCAGGTCGAGATCCTCTGCCGCCGCGATGAGCCGGAACGGGAGGCACTTATCCGATCGCGGCAGTCGCCCTACCTTTGCAAGATCAGCCGGGAGAATGACACGTCGATCGACGCGGAGATGATCTCGGCCTGCGGTTACCTGGATGAGCCGGGCCGCAACTGCACCCTGCATGACCGGGTCCGACCCGACGGACGGACGGCCAAACCGGACCTCTGCAGCGACTGGCCTGATAAGGGAAAGGGATTGCACCCGGGGTGTATCTTTACCGGGTAGTCGACGTACTGTCATGGCATACGACATCGACACGACAGTTCATCGGGTCGGGTGTGCATGGCGCGGAGCCGCTGCTCGTCGTAGTTCAGTCGATCCTCGGCAGCGCCAGCCATCGCAGGTCCTCAGCAGGCCCCGGTCCGGGAGCCCCACATGGGCGAAGAGCTCGAAGAGCTGTATCGCACCACCTATACGACGGTCGTTCGGTTCCTCTACCGCAAGGTGTGGGATGCCGACCGGGCGCACGACCTCGCGCAGGAGGTCTTCATGCGCGCCATGCACCACCGCCCGGAGAAGCCGCGGGCATGGCTGTTCGCGGTGGCGGCCAATCTGGCCCGCGACGAAGCCCGCGCCGCCGTGCGGCGGAAGCGCCACCTGACGCTGCTCAAGGATGACCCGATCGTGCAGCCGAGCATTCCGCTCCCGGCCGACGAGTCGATGGAAGTGGATGAGCGCCGGGCGAAAGTCGACGAGGCGCTGGCGACGCTGACCAAGCGGGACCGCGAGGTGCTGCTGCTGTGGGACGCGGGCCTCAATTATCCCGAAATCGCCGGTCAGTCGGGCCTGGCACTCGGGGCGGTCGGGACAACCCTCGCCCGCGCCCGCCGTCGGTTGATCGAGGCCCACGATCGAATGGAGCAGGAGCGCCGTGCGGCACATTCCTGAAGACGAACTGCACGCCTACCTCGATCAGGCACTGAGCCGTTCGCAATGCGTGGAAATCGAACGGCACCTGTCGCGCTGCCCCCCCTGCCAGCTCGAACGCGACACGATCGCCGCTCTGCGCGACCGAACGACGGAGCTCCTGGCGCGGATCGGACCGCCCCCAATCATCGCACCACCGTTCGGCCAGCTGCAGGAACGTGCGGCGAGTCGGCGGCTGGCGACTCGGCACCGGTGGACGGTCCGGAGCGGCTGGGCCGCCAGCGTCGCGGTGGCGCTGTTCTCGGGCTGGGCCGTCAACAGTGCGCGCCACGAACCGGCGCCCGTTGTGCCTGGCGAGGTCCGGACGATTCCCGCAGCACCGGCTACGGTCGCGGTATCACGCCCCGCCCCGATCGCCGGAGCAGCCCCAACGCCCGCGCCGCGCACTGCCGTCGCGAGCGCCCGTCCGCGCCACCTGACACGGGCCGTCACGCCGACACCGGAGGCGCCGTCGTTCGGATTTGCCCGGGCCGTCGAAACGGATCCGGAGACCACGTTCGAGGCAGTCCAGAGCACACCCGTCACCTATGGCTCGGCCCAGCTCGAGGAGCCGGAATTCGTCATCCAGCCGGTGGGCGCCGATCCAGGCCTGCGAGGATTGTGGCGCACCTTCATCCCCGAGAATGGGAACGCGCCGGCTACGGGTGAGATCCCGCTGGTCCCCGGGCTCGCGGTAGTACAGATGCGGGTCCAGCCCGGGAGCACCGGCAATGATGTGACCGCGGTGGATCAGCTGATGGATTCCGGAGAGCTGGTTCGCACGATCGCTGGCCCGGCGACGCGGGTCGCGCACCTCGTCGAGGCCGACCTGGCCGACACAGGAAATACCGGTGAATCGTCGAGCCGTCTCACGGTCACGGTGCGGCAGGGCGACCGGATGGTGGCGGTCACCGGGCCGTCGCAGGCGATGGGATCGCTTCTGTCCCGGGTGAATACGAAGCGGAGGTACTAGGCGATTGGGCGATTCGCCGGGAGGCGCGAGGCGCGAGGCGCGAGGCGCGAGGCGCGAGGCGCGAGGCGCGAGGCGCGAGGCGCGAGGCGCGAGGCGCGAGGCGCGAGGCGCGAGGCGCGAGGCGCGAGGCGCGAGGCGCCGAAAT
>JANMYS010000020.1:0-15540 GCA_031382385.1 Gemmatimonadota bacterium | reverse complement strand
GTAGCCGAGCGATTCCATGGCGGCCACGCGCCGCGCGAGCTCCTCCTGCAGGCTCGCGGGCCAGAAGAGCGGCGAGGTGTTCGGCCCGGGCGGCTGCCGCCACATGCGCCCCGGTCGTCGGGTCACGGCGCGTCCTCGCTGACTGGCGGGCCGACCGTCCCCCTCGCGCTGACCGTTCCGAGTTCGAGGCGGAGGCCGCACTGGTTGAGGTCGAAGCCGTCGGAATAGCACCGAATCAACGGATAGTGTGCCTCGTCGTAGGTGACGACGGCCAGGTCCGCGCCCTTGTTCTCAATGCGCCAGAGGCCGGAGCTCTCGCCGCCCGTGGCGACGCGTCCCGTGGCCACTTCGGTTGCGCGCTGGACTCCCCACCCGCGCCCGGGCCCCCGAAAGCGCGACTCGAAGGTGTAGCGGTAGGTTGCCCCTTGGAGGTCAACGTACACCTGTATCGACTGGTGCTCGGCGGTCTCCATCGTGTGCATGCAACGCCACACGTCGATCCATTCGTCGTCCGGTTTCATGGTGCGGCCTCGGCCGGTACGGGTTTGGGCTCGCGCATGAGGTAGAGGCGGGAGCCGTCCAGACTGACGATCCCAAAGCCGATCGTCGGCGAGGCGGGGGCGAGGAGGGCCACCGCCGCCAGGTCGGCGTCGGAGGGTTCCAGGCTCTCGGGGTGCGTATGGAGGACGAGATCACCGGGCGCCATGTCGACGCCGAGGATGTGCGTCGCCTTGGCGTTGCCGCGGATACACACCCGCGCGTCCGTGAATCGTCCGTCTTGCCCCCGGCTCAGCACATAGGACACCTCCCGACATCCCGAGCGCAGTGACTCGGCGACGATCGTCACTTGCGCCCCGATCGAGAGCCATTGTCGCGCGGCCCGGCGTTCGTACTCCTCCCATGGTGTCGGCTCGTTGAGGCTGGTCGCCAGCGTATTCACGAGCCGGTAGGTGTCCTGGGTTAACTCGCCGGCGATCCATCGGCGAAGGGCCCGGTAGAAGTCGCCGGCGAGTTCCTCCTCCGTGCGACAGCGGATCCCGGCGGCCGTGTCACGCTCGATTGCCACCAGGAGTCGCTCGGCCAGTTCGGCTAGGGTCCGAGGCGCGTCGGACACGCGCTTCGTGTCCGCACTCATTCTGTCCCCCCTCGTGGGTATGGCCGCACGATGGCCGAGTCACGTGGTGGAGTCATCGGTCTTTTCCGCGCCATGGCGGTGAACGCCTCGGCGATCTTCGGGAGCGCGGCCATGGGAAGGCGGAGGCCGGCGGACGTTGGCCCGAACGTCAGGGAGGTCGCCGCGCAACGATAGAGGCGGCAATCGAGCGCGATCGGCTCACCGTCCGCTACCCCAAGGACCCATGCCAACCGGAGCACGGTCTTCTCGGTGAGCGGGATTTCGATGAAGCTTGTATACTCAGACACGGATTCACGCTCCGGACTGTTAGGAGTTTCCGCCCCATCCCTCGCACGGGTGGGGCGGTTTGTTGTCTCAGGCGACTTCGACCAGCACGTCGGGGTCGGGAATCGCGGCGCGGATTGCGGCGATGCGCGCCTCGAGCTCGTCCGCCGGGATCGCCTCAAACGTCAGGGCGAGCACGGCCTCACGGGCGGCACGGATGCCGGCGAGGTGTGCGTGGATCGACGGCAATGTCGAGTGTGTCGCCGGCGAAGTGCCGCCCCGCAGCAGCGGCTCGCCCCCACCCTGATAACTCGGCCGCATTGTCTGGCGCGCCCGCTCCTGTTCTTCCAGGAGTAGCCCCGCTTCCGCCTCGATGCGCGGATCCGCCAGCTCGCGCAGCCGCGCGTTGCAACGAGCCTCGAGGCGGTCCTTGGCGTTCCTCACCTCCTGTTCCGATCGGTACGTCGCCCGGAGGTGGGCCTCAGCTTCCCCGAGCGCCGCCTTCGCCTTGTCGAATCGAGCGATTGCCTGCTCGCTGGACTTACGATGGGCGGGTAGGGCGCGTGTGAGCGCCTCCTCCGCCGCAACCCTTTCGGCGACAAGCCGCCGCTGCTCGGCGAGCCGCTTGTCGGTCTCTGCCTTGAGCATCTCGCGCCCGAGAGGGCCGTCGGCTAACCGCTTGAGAAATGTCTGCATGTCGAGCATGGTGACTCCATGGCCTCGCGGCCGGTGTGGGTTTCCTAGATGCTGCTGCCGGCAATGAATCGGGCGCGGAGTTGCACCAGGGCGAGCGCCGCGGGCTCGACATATCCGAGGTTCTGGAGTATTCCGACCGCCTGGCCGAACGCGCCGAGCTGTGTCATGAGTCCCCGCACGTCCTCGTCCGGCCCGGTGGCCCACGCGGCGCGGTGCAACTCCAGAATGGTTTGTATCCCCACGTCACCCGGAAACCAGCTGGCCAGAATCGCCACCGCGTGATCTGCTCTCTCGTGCGCGGTCATCCGGTATAACTCAGGTCAGAGTCGCGCCCGCCGCCGTTCCGGATCAGTTCCAGCACGAAGTCCTGAAAGTCCGGGTCATCCGTCCGCACATAGCCGCGCTTGAGCGTCACACTCGGCCGCTGCGCCCGCGCGGCCGCAAGCTCGCGCTGGTTCCGGGCCGCTTGGTCGGGCGCGAGTCCCCCGCCACCCCCACGGGATCCTCCGCCCCCACCACCGGACCCGCCACCGAGCGCCGCGAGCCGCGTGCCGGCGGCCACCGTCTGCACTCCGCTGGCGAGTCCCGCCGGATTGAAGGGGAAAATCGACTCGGCGATCTTGACCGATCCTTTGGCAATCGCGACGGTGCCCTCGACCTTGGCAATCAGCCCGGCCGCCTTGCTCGCCGCCTTGCTGACCGCGCCGAAGCCGGGGATGCTGCCGAGGAGCGAGCCGTTGATCGCCTGGAGCCCTTCTCCGACCGCGAGCAACGTCTCGCCGGCGCCCTGGTAGGCGTCGCGGAGGTGGTTCACTCCCGCCGCCGCAGCCTCGGCTGCATCGGCCTGTGCCCGCAGTTCGGGAGAAGCGCCGGCGAGGATGTCCGGGACGCCACCGCCCTGGATGCTGCCACCGGTCCCGATGAGGTTCCCCCCACCCCCCGCGGCGAGCCGTTCCTCGCGCTGGCGCGCGAGGTTCCGCGCGGTTGCCTTGTCTGCCTCGGTCGGGCCGCGCTTGGGGGCTGCGCCACTCACGACGATTTCGCCGAGGTCTACCGCGTCCCCCGGTCGCCCCGTGAGCGCGAGGCGCGCCTTCCGGAGCTGCTCCGTGAGCTGCTTGACCTTCTCGACCGACAGGCCGAAGGCGGGGCCGAGGTTGTTGACCGTGGTCGCGTTCTCGTCCAACTGCGCCTGGAGGTCACGGACCGTGGCGACGAGCTGCTCCAGGTTGGCCCGTGCCGACTCGCGCTTGCCGGCCTCAGACACCGCGAAACTGCTCGCGACGAACTTTTCTGTTTCCTCGCGGGCCTTACGCGCGTCCTCGGTCAGCTTGCGGTAGGCGAGTCCAATGGCCGCGATCCCAGCGGCGATAAGCCCGACCGCCCCGCCACCGATCCCGAACTCCAGGAGCTTCTCCCCAAGGCGTCCGAGTGGCCCGGTCGCGCCGATCGCTTCGCGGCCCATGTCGCCGAGAATGTTGGTAATCCGGCCCATGCCCCGTCCGGCGTCTTCGGACACGTCGCGGAGGAGCCGGAGCCGCTGGCCTACGCTCGTGATCGGGCCGCTGGCGTCGTCCTGGGTGGTGAGGCGGACACTGACGTTGCGCTGTGCCATCACTCACCCCCTGCGTGGATCGCGACGGGACCGGGCGGGACGAGCGGGAAGGTGGCGCCGAGCGACAACCACTCAATGCCGCCGGAAACGGTCGGCCCAAGGTCGATTGCCAGCTCGCGAACTAGGCGCACCCGGTAGGCGAGGCCCGCCCGCGGTGCCGGGCCGGTGATGATGATGTGAGGGCGGCGGGGCATTAGGAGCGCCCTGCGGTTGCGGGCTGTGCGGCGCGCTCGGCTTCGATGCGAGCGACGGCGCGCTCCTCGACAAACATCCGATTGCCGCGACGCTCGATCCTTCCCAACTTGCCGCTGATCGCCATGTCGTAGGCGTGACGGTACGTCGAAAGACGCAAGCGGTAGCAGGCCTCGGGTAGGGCGATGAACGTTTGCCTCATCTTGGTCTAGCCTCGCGAAAAGTGTCCCAACCAAATCACACTTCCACGAAAGCACATGAGCCCACCGGATACCACGCCGTTGGTTGTCTCTTTGTGACTTTGGGGTCCCGTGGGAATACCAAGCGCGGGGCGGTCAATCCGTGCCGGTGCCGGGGAGGGAGTGGTGGAGAGCCATCGAATGTGGGGAATGGGTGGAACGTCGGGGTAGGGACCTAAACGATTACGCCGGCGTTGGTTACGCCGTAACCGAGCACCAGTATTCTCACGGGACCCCAAACCGCCACCGGCCTCGCAAGGGGGCGCCACGGGCCAGCCTGGCGGCGCCTGTGGCGGACGCCGTTAGGCGCCACGCGCTTTCTGCCGTTCGGCGCGCCCCCCCTCCGCCCTTCCGGGACGTCACCGCAGCCCGACCTCCCCAGTCAGACACGACAAAGCCCCACCAACTCGGTGGGGCTTTTCGTAGACTTCGAACGCCAGACCGGGCGGCCGTTCGTCGGCAAGCCGGGACAGTTGCTCGATCAGATGCTGGCCGCTATAGATTGCCGCTGTAGATGGGAAAACAGAGCCGGCGGTCATCGGGCCCACCCCTCGCAAGGTGACCGATGCCGCCGGTAGGAGAGAGGCGACCGCTCGTATCGTCGTCGAGAAACTGCCCCCTCACTGGGCCGCGCATGGACGGGTATGCCCCAGCGCGGCTTTCCCACGCCCGCAACTTACCGCCACACCCTCCACAGTGCCACGAGGCAGAGCCGGCGGCTCACGGTCTCTCCTCCAGATCTCTTGACCCTTGAAGTCCATCGAGCTCGTCCCACCGATCTGGCAACGTCGGAGGCGGTAGGTCGTCCTCGATCTCCTCGATCTTCTGTTCAACTGCCTCGACCCGCATCCGGAGGCCCTCGACCTCATCCAACAGAGGATCCGCGGCAGGCTTGGCCTTGAGGTAGAGCATGACCAGGGCGACCGCGAGCACATAGTTGGCCCACCCCACGGGGGCGAAGAGCCAGAACCCCATGAGCGCGACGAACACCAGGAAGTCAATCATCACCCCCACCCCTCTCACGCCACTCCGATTCGATCGCCCGGCCCAAGCCGGTGAGAGAGACCGCCAACATGGATTGGTGCCGCGCGGGGGCCGTGCCCGCCCTTTGCCACTTTCGGTCGCTGAGCCAATCGCGGAGGTCGCCGAGTGCCTCCACAACTTTCTCGCGAATGTACGGTGTCGTTTCCCCGGCTGCCCTGAACTGGAACTCGATAACGCGCACTCGCTCGAGTGATGGCTCGTGCTTGCCGGGGCCATACTGTACCATTTTGACCAACTCGCCCTGCAGTGCGAGTGCTTCCGCCTTTGTCATCACTTTCCCCTCTGCTTGCTGGGAATGGCGGCGAAGGGGCGGAGGGGTTCGGCGTCATGTCCGCCCGCGATCACCCAATACTCGCCGGTCGTGAGGAGATTGAAGCTTGCCTTGCCCTGTGGCAGCTGTGCGCCGTGTGGATCGATCTGAAAGGGAAGCTCGTGTTGATCAAGCACGGCGCCACCCGTGACAATGTGGGCGCGATCTCCCGCCATGAGATCGTGTGGTGTCCGGTCACCGCGGAATCACCTCGAAAGTTATTTCTTGCCGGGCGTCGCAGCTTTTCTGTTGGGCCTCGCGCGCTTGGCGGGCTTTGGAGGTGCACTCTGCAAGGTCGCGGTGAGAATCGGCGACAACCAGATCGGGCCGAACCTCCCTCGTTGGGTCAGGTTCGCCAGAGCTTCTCGAACGAACGGGTACAGAAGCACGGCTGCAGAGTTCGACAGATAGGCACCAAGTTCCAGCCCCCCCGCCCCAACCTTCGTCACCAGGGCGACCATAACCACCTGGAACTGATAGTGCGGATTGTTCTCGGGTTTCGTTGATACTGTGATTCGGGCACGCCCTCCCTTCCCGTCACGGGTAAGGCCTACCTCCAGTTGGACCGTCACGTCTCCGACTTCGGCCCGCGTTGCGGCCGGCAGGGAGGCTGAGTCCGCACGATGACTGAACTCGGCGGAATCAAGATAGATTTGCGCGATCCGCACCCCGGAGTCCGCACTCTCCTGACTCACGCGCTGACCGGAACGCCCCCCGAAGCCCGGCTCGATGCCAGGTCACCGGTGGCGTGAGCAGTGCCCGCAAGGCGCATCCGAGTCCGGTAGCCCCCTGCGTTCTGGTTGTTCGCGGTTGAGCGCGTCGCCATCCTGCCACCCGTCGTTCCACTTACAAGCGCGAGGTGCACGGCGGCGGGCAGCTCGATTCGCAACTCAAGCGCATTGGTGATCCGCGAAAGCGTTCTCAGTGTGACGTTCTGCTTGCCGTTCTCGAGGGCCGACACCTGGCGCTGCGTCACCGAGGCCCGTAAAGCGAGCTGTTCCTGGGTCATCCCCTTGTCCTGGCGACGCAGCGAGACGAGCACTCCAATCCTCAGGATAGCGTATTCCTGATCTGCGAGCAGCTTCGCCCCTGGCGCATCGCCCAAGAAGCTGCCGGAGAACTCTTCCCATTTCATGGATACCTCGCGCTCCAATCCTTCATTCTTTGCCAGCCCGCTTGTAGCTCGGCTTTCGGGGTCTTTTGCGATTGCTTCCCAAAAAACCTGAGCCCGACCAGTTGCCGCCCGGTCGGGTTGAAGAAGATCAGGCGATAGATGGTGCGGTTGCCGTTGATGCGCAATTCTCGGAGGGGCGACCAACCGGACAGGCTCCTCACGTGAGGCATTCCGAGTGCTGGACCAAACTCCCTGAGAAGTTTCACTCGCGCCTCCAGTCTCCCTCGGACATCGGTTGAGAGGCCCTCCGCGCGGATCTCCTCGGCTACAGTCTGCTTGCCGCCGGCGGTGGTGAACAACCGCAATTCCCACGGGAGACTCATTATACCCTACGATACATATTCAGCAAGGAGGGCGCCGGGCTTGAGGGCCACTTCGGTGGGGGGGCTCTTAGCTCCCTCCGGGGTGGGCTGCAACGTCCGCTGCAGCCCAGCGACATTCTGGGAGATATTCGCCGGCATAGCCGCCATCGAGAACCTCAAGGTGAGGGGGTTGGTGCCAGCCCGGCGGAAGGCAATGACCCCGACTCCCCATAGTTTCCGCTTCCCCTCTCCGAACCGCAAGGGCGGGCCCCACTGTGCCCATCTTGTGCCCATCTCATCCCCAACCATCCCGAAAACACCGCAGCCCCGCCCGGTCATGGAGCACCGGGCGGGGCTGACTACAGAGTGATGGGCGGTGATGGCTGGCGGTGACCGGACCCGGCGACAGGCTTTTGAGTCCGCTGCGTCTGCCATTCCGCCACTCGGGCCAGCGGGGAGTATCGCGGCGGGCGAGGCTGAAGGGAAGAGGTCGGCGCAGAAGGTGGCAGGTGGCAGGTAGCCGGAACCTCCTGAATCGGCACTACCCGTCACAGCCCCGCTACCCGGAAATGCCGCACCCCGCTAACGTCCACCCTGACTCAGGCTCTGCGGTTCCACTGTTCGCTGTCACCTGCTACCTGCTACATGCCACCTGCCACCTCGAGTTCAATGCCCCGAGCCATCCCCTCCCGCGGTCTCCATCCCTGGCACGACATCCCCACCGGGCCCAAGCCCCCCGTCGTGGTCAACGCCATCATCGAGATTCCGACCCGAGAGCGCAACAAGTACGAGCTCGACAAGGAGCTCGGCATCTTCCGGCTGGACCGGGTGCTCGCCAGCGCAGTGCACTACCCGGGTGACTACGGCTTTCTCCCCCGCACGCTCGGCGACGATGGCGACCCGCTTGACGTCCTCGTCATTACCACGATTCCGGTATTCACCGGTTGCCTGGTGGAGTGCCGCCCGATCGGTCTCTTTCACCTGATCGACCGGGGCAAGGCGGACGAGAAGGTCCTCGCCGTCCCGGTCAGTGATCCCTACTCCGATGGCGTCAACGGCCTGGATGACATCCCGCAGCACATGCTGAAGGAGATCGAGCACTTCTTCCAGGTGTACAAGGACCTCGAAGGCGTGGCGACCCGAACCCGCGGATTTGAAGGTGCGAAGGAGGCCGGCGAGGCGATCACCGATGCGATGGCGCTGTATCAGAAGAAGTTCGGCCGCACTCGCCGCTGAAGCATCGGGTTCCATGGCGAAAATGAAACGGGCGACCAGTGCTGCTGGTCGCCCGTTTTGTCGTCGTCCCGCGTCGTCGCAGCCTACTCCTGGAGCGATTTCGGCGGTCCCAGGATCTCGCGCCAGACAATCGCATCGTGCAGGCGACTCCGACCGGTGCCGGGCTTCGGGGCGGGCGCCGCCGCTGCCGGCCGGATTTCGGCATCGAACCGCCGATGATCCGCCGCGTTCAGTGGACGATTGCGGGCCTCCGCTTCCCGGATCCGGCGCTGTACCACCTCCTCGGCACTGTCATCGGAATCCACCTCGACCCGCTGGCGGCGCGCCGGCCGGTCGTCGATAACTTCGAGTGATTCCTCGACTTCGAGCGATCTCCCCTCCAGCGACTCGCGCTCCTCCACCTCTTCCGCGCTCGGCAACCGGGTCCGGCTGTGGCGACCGAGAGGCCCGCGATCATCATCGCCCATCGGCTGTGCGCGGCGCTGAGGCGGGGCTGCTTTCCGCGCTGGCGGCGACTGCTTGCGCGGGGCCGGCGCCAGACGCGGTTGTTCCTTCTCCTGCTTCACCCGCTGGATTTCCCGCAGGATCTTTTCCAGCGAGAGGGCCTCGACCTGGGTCGAGGACGGATCATCATCCACGTCGCTCGGCGGCAGCGTATCGCTCTGCGCCGCCTTCTTCCCCGCCCTGGATAACAGATTCAGGACGAGGTAGATGGCGCCGAGGATGATGAAGCCCTCGATCCCAGCGGCGGAGCGCACCTCGGATACCATCAGGCGCCGGACGTCCCTTCGGTGTTGCCGGCGATCGCCTGCCGCATGGTGGTGTCGGCCTGCATGTTCTTGTACTTCTGGAAATCCATGACCCCGAGATTGCCCATGCGGAATGCCTCGGCGATGGCGAGCGGAATCTGCGCCTCCGCCGCGATGACGAGCGCCCGCTGCTTCTGTGCCTCGGCCTTGAACTCCTGCTCGACGGCCACGGCGAGCGCGCGACGCTCCTCCGCCTTGGCCTGCGCGATGCGCTTGTCTGCCTCGGCCTGGTCCGTCTGCAGTTCGGCGCCGATGTTCTTGCCGACATCGACATCGGCGATGTCGATGGAAAGGATCTCGAACGCCGTGCCGGCATCAAGACCCTTGGCCAGAACCGTCTTCGAGATCAGATCGGGGTTCTCCAGCACCGCCTTGTGCGAGACCGCGGAGCCAATGGTGCTGACGATCCCCTCGCCCACCCGCGCCAGAATCGTCTCCTCGCCCGCGCCACCCACCAGCCGGTTCACGTTGGCCCGCACCGTGATGCGGGCCAGCGCGAGCAACTGGATGCCGTCCTTGGCCATGGCAGCCACCTTCGGCGTGGTGATGACTTTCGGGTTTACGCTGACCTGGACCGCCTCGAAGACGTCGCGGCCCGCGAGGTCGATGGCCGTCGCCTGCTTGAGCGGGAGCGTGATGCCTGCGGCGTCCGCCGAAATCAGGGCCCTGACGACCCGCTCCACGTTGCCGCCAGCGAGGTAATGCGCCTCCAGTGCATCCATCGACAGCTGCAGCCCCGCCTTGTGCGCATTGATCAGCGGGTTGACGATCATGGCGGGGTTCACCTTGCGGAACCGCATCCCGAACAGCGTGAAGAACGGAATCCGCACGCCCGACATCAACGCCTGGAACCAGATCCCCAGCGGCACGAAGCGGAAGAAGATGACCAGAACGATGAATCCAATGAACAGCAGCGCGAGCAACAGCCCAGCCTGTACCGATGTGTCTTCCACGTTCAAATCTCCCGGTTAGTCCTTCGCCTGCCTCACGACATGACGGTAGCCATCGGCCCGCAGCACTTCGATCCGGTCGCCCGAGCCGACGTATTCCCCTTCCGTGACGACATCAATCCGCTCCCCCTCGACCGACGCCACACCCGCCGGCCGGAGGTCGGTCACCGCGACACCCGCCTTCCCCACCAGTTCCGGCCGGCGCAGCGCGGCGACGTAGCCCCGTCCCGAGTCGTTCGATTCCTTGAGAATGAGGCCGCCGAAGCGATTGCTGTTGGGGAGGTGGCGGAGCCAGGCATACGCGACCGCGAGCGTGATCAGGATGCTGGTGAACAGGATGGCCAGCGCCTGCACCACATCACCGCCGGTCGGCGCCGTGCCCAGCATCGCGAGCACGATCGCTGCACCGACCAGCAGGGCCCCGAGAATTCCCGCGACTCCGAAGCCCGGCAGCACGAAGACCTCGACCGCGACCGCAATGACCCCCAGCCCGAGCAGAATGATCTCTTCCCGCCCGGCAAGGCCGAGCAGCAGACTGGAGCCGAAGAAGAGTCCGAGTGCGCTCATGCCGACGACGAGTCCCACGCCGTGGGTGCCGGCCTTGACCTCCGCGAGGATGGCGAGCACACCGAGCGAGAGCAGCAGGGGTGAAACGATCGGGTTGGTCAGGAAGCGGACGATGAGTTCCGCCCAGTTGGTCTCGATGCTGATGACCGGTGCTGCCGCGAGGCCCAGGCGGGAAAGCATGTCGGCTTCGCTCTCGACCTGGGCCTTGGCGTAGCCCACCCGGAGCGCCTCGGTAGTGCTGAGCGTGACCAGCTGCCCGCGCGGCACCAGTCCCTCGACGCCCAGGTTCTCATCGACCATGGCCTCGGCGATGCGCGGATCGAGCCCCTGCTCTTCCGCCAGGGCGCGGAACTCGCCGCGCATGGCGGAGACGTACTTCTCCGCCAGCTTGGTCCCCTGCCCATCCACCGGCGTTGCCGCACCAAGCACCGCGCCGGTGCGCATGTAGATGCCGTCGGTGGCGAGCGCGATCATGGCCCCCGCGCTGTAGGCCCGCGGGTTGACGAAGGCGTAGACCGGAACCTTGGACGCGCGGACGGCATCGGTGATCCGCTCGGCGGCATCGATGCGGCCGCCGGGAGTATCGAGATCGAGGATGATGGCGGCAGCACCGAGGGTGTTGGCTTCGCGGATGCCGCGGGCAAGGAAGGGTGCCAGACCGTGATCGATCGGCCCGTGGACGTCCAGACGGTAGACCGAGCCACGGACTTCCAGCCGCTGGACCGAGCCGGGAGTGTCCTGCGCAGCCATGCTGGGCGCGCCAGCGAGCACCAGCAACAGACCAAACCTTGAACAGGCGTACCGCATCGTGCGCTCCTCCGTAGACGAGGAGAAAGCTAGCGGCGCGCGGATTGGATGACTAGGAGACCCACCCGCGACGGTGTCCTAGGGCAGCAGGCGCCGGCGCGGGCGAGACACCCCTGAGTCCTGGGGCACTTCCTGCGCTTCCCGTACCTTGTCGAGCAACCGCTCCCGGAGGAGGAGGAACTGGGCCCGCTGCACCGGATCGAGGAAGCTGCTCATCTCCCTCACCTCATCCTTGTAACTCTGGGCGTAGCGAACCTTGAGATCGAGCAGCTGGTCGGTGTAACGGGCGACATTGTCCTTGTTGGCCGCGACGCCGGGACGCAGCTCTCCCGCGAGCGCCTGGCGCAGCCGACGCTCCTCGACATCGAAGTTGCGGCGTTTGAGAAAGTAGTTGCCCACGACTTCGCGCATTCGGTCCGCCTGCTGGTCGGAGAGGGCGAGCTCCTCCTGCACCCGGGCGGCGAACCGCTCCTGAATCAGGCGGCGCAGCCGTTCCACGCGTGGCGGGTCATCGATGCCCTCCTGGGCCCGAACCGGCCCGCCGAGGACGACCGTTGCAGCGAGCACCAGGATGAGGAAACGCATCAGCCCTCCAGGGAGCGCAGGACGCGCTCGAGTTGAGAATCGTCGAGGTCCCCGAAGGACGGACTGGGCCCGCCCCCGGTCGCACCGAGCGGCGCGTCCAGCGCCTCCAGCACTGCCTGCAGTTGATCGCCGTCGAGTCCTTCCAGTTCCGCCAGCGGTACCTCGAGTGCCGACCCCGAGGCGGAGGCCACGGTACCTGGAGCGACAGGACGGTGTCTGGTGCCGTCCCACACCATGACGGTCAGCACCGCTGCGGCGGCGAGTCCGGTGATCCACCCGGTCCGCTTCCATCGGCGCGTCCGCCGGTCCCGCGCCAGCCGGTCGTGCAGCTGGACGGTGAGGCGGGGAAGATCGAGCCGCTGCGCTGTCATCTCGCCCAGCCGAGGGGCGCTACTCACCACTCGCCAGCTGGCGGCGCACTCGGCGCAGTCCGAGAGGTGGGCCGACTCCTCCGGCGTCCATGCCGCCTGTCGGTGGGCGACCAGCGGCATTTTGTCGACCAGCGATTCGCAATCGATCATGCGACGAGCTCCTTCAACCGCTTGACGGCGTGGTGGTAGTGCACCCGGGCTGCCCCAGGCGTGGTATCCAGCGAGCGCGCGATCTCCTCGTAAGCCATGCCCTGCTGGGCCCGGAGCAGGAAGACCTCGCGCTGCAGTCGCGGCAGGCGGGTAAGGCCGTCGGCCAGGTTCCGCTCCACTTCGTTTGCGTCAAGCGTCGCCGCAGGATCATGGTGCGTGGCGACATCCTGCTCGTCGATGGAAATCACTGTGCGCCCCTTGCGCCGCCGGTACTGATCTCGGGCCAGGTTGCTGCCGATGGTGAGCAGCCAACTGCGGAAGGCCGACTCCCCCCGCCAGCTCTCGAGCGCCCGGAAGGCCCGGAAGAAGGCTTCCTGTACCAGGTCATCGATTTCGCCGGGATCCGCCCCCGTTCCCGCGATGAACCGCGCCAGGCTCGCAGCGTGACGGGCCACCAGCCGCGATGCCCCGGATTCGTCCCCGCCCCGGTAGGCGCTGACGAGGTCGGCGTCCGTGGGGACCGCGGGAGGAGGGGGTGCCGATGGGGGCATTGTGGCGGGGATGACGGGCCTCGGGACGGGATGTTAAGTGGGCCTCCCGATGGAGGATGATCGGTCGCCCGGTCCGCGGCAAGCCGGGCATGGCTACATTTCCATCCTTCACAACACCGGAACTCCGTACCGTGACACACCCCGTCATCACAGCCGCTGTCCGCACCCCGATCGGCCGGGCCGGCGGCGCCCTGGCCGACGTCCGCCCAGACGACCTCGCCGCCGTGGCGATCCGTGCCCTCATGGAACGCTGTGCCATCCCGGCGGGCCAGATCGACGACGTGATCTTCGGCTGCAGTAATCAGGCGGGCGAGGACAATCGCAACGTCGCCCGCATGGCAGCCCTCCTCGCCGGCTTGCCGGTCGGTGTGCCGGGCCAGACCGTGAACCGCCTCTGCGGCTCCGGGCTGCAGGCGGTGGCGAGTGCGGCGCATGCGGTGCGCGCCGGCGAAGGCGAGGTCTTCATCGCCGGCGGGGTCGAGAGCATGACGCGCGCACCGTACATCATGCTGAAGAGCGGGAGCCCGTGGAACCGCACGCCGCCACCGATGGCCGACTCCACCGTCGGGTGGCGCTTCACCAATCCCCGCTTTTCGCCGGACTGGACCATCGCGCTCGGCGAGACCGCGGAGCGGGTGGCGCGTCAGTACGGGATCAGCCGGGCGGAGCAGGACGCCTTTGCCGTCGAGAGCCAGGCGCGTACCCAGGCCGCGATCACCGGCGGTGCCTTCGCCGCGGAAATCATCCCCGTCCCGGTACCGGATGGCAAAGGGAGCACGACCGCCTTCACCGCCGACGAACACCCCCGCGCCGGGGTCACCCTCGAGGCGCTGAGCCGGATGAAGCCGGCGTTCCTCAAGGAGGGCAGCGTGACGGCCGCAACCTCGAGCGGCATCAACGACGGTGCGGCCGCGCTCACCGTGCTGAGCGAATCCGCGGCAGCCCGCCTCGGGCAGAAGCCCCTTGCCCGGATCATCGCCAGCGCCGTCGCCGGCGTCGATCCGTCCGTCATGGGACTCGGGCCCATCCCGGCGACCCAGAAGGCCCTGGCGCGCGCGGGGCTGACGACTGACCAGCTGGACCTGGTCGAGCTCAACGAGGCGTTCGCGGCCCAGGCGATCGCCTGCATCCGCGAACTCTCCCTCGATCCGGCGAAGGTGAACATCCACGGCGGTGCTATCGCCCTCGGTCATCCGCTGGGCGCGAGCGGCGCCCGGATCCTCACGACCCTGGTGCACGCGCTCCACCGGACCGGCGGGCGCTACGGCCTTGCCTCGATGTGTATCGGGGTGGGCCAGGGTATCGCGCTCGTGGTCGAGCGGCTGGACTGACAGCTCGGGCCGACGCCGATCCTCCCCCTTCGGACGGGAAACGCCATGCGCACGCTCGCCATCGGACACCGCGGTGCCTCGGGCCACGAGCCCGAGAATTCTCCCGCCGCCTTTCGGCGGGCGCTGGCCCTCGGCGCCGATGGGGTCGAGCTCGACGTGCACGCGACGAGTGACGGCGTGCTGCTGGTGCACCACGATGCCATGGTGGACGGCGTCGGGCGCATCGGCGAGTTGCCCGCGTCGGCATTCATCGGCTACCGCCTGCCCAACGGCGAGGCGATCCCCGCGCTGCCGGAGATCCTGACCATCTGCCAGGGGATGGATGTCTGGGTGGAGCTCAAATCGCTGCCGCCCGAGGCGGACCCGATCCTGCTTGCCGCCCTCGCGTCCGGCCCCGCCCCCGCCTGCTATGCCGTGCACAGCTTCGATCACCGGATCATCGCACGCCTCGGCAATCAGTGTCCGGAGCTCCGGCGCGGAGTGCTGCTTTCGTCCTACCTGCTCGACGTGCTTCCGGCGGTGACCGGCACCGGCGCCGACACGCTCTGGATGGAGACCTCGTTTGCCGATGCGGAGCTGGTCCTGCGGCTGCACGACGATGGGGTGCAGCTCATCGCCTGGACCGCCAATGATCCGGCGGAGATCGACCGGCTCCTCGCGCTCGGAGTCGATGGAATCTGCGGCAACTATCCCGACCGGATTCGCGCTGCACGGGAGTCGCGGTCGCCGGAATGATCGGCTACCTTCTGCGCGCCATTGGTCCGTCCGCAGGTCGCTCTGACTCTGTCGCAGGTCCCACGTGAATCACACCCGGCTGTTCCCGCGACCCGTTCGGCGCGACCACCGCCTCGCCCTGCTCAGTCTGCTTACCTGCCTCGGCGCCGGGCCGTTGCCCGCCCAGAGCGCTCCCGGTCATATCGCCTTCGAGCAGTACGCGCTCCCCAACAGCCTGACCGTCATCCTCTCACCGGACCACACCAGCCAGGTCGTGGCGGTCGATATCTGGTACCGGGCCGGATCACGGGAAGAGCCGCCGGTGCGCGCGGGACTGGCCCGGCTGTTCGAACGCCTCATGTATGCCGGCTCGGCCAACGTGCCGCCTGGCGGGCATGCGGCCATCGTGGAGAATGTGGGTGGACGCGGCGAGGCGGGCGCGGACGAGGACATCGCCAGATACATCCAGAGCCTGCCGTCGAACCGGCTGAACCTCGGGCT
>JANMYS010000053.1:0-3237 GCA_031382385.1 Gemmatimonadota bacterium | reverse complement strand
GGTGCTGGCCCGGGGCGGGCCGGCCGCGCTCTGCCAGCCCAGCCGCCAGGGGCGGACGCTCGTCCTGGCCTATCACAACATCCTGCCGCCCGACGCCCCGCCCGGTCGTGAACGGTCGCTGCATCTTCCCCGAACCGACTTCGCCGCCCAGCTCGATCTCATCCTCGAACACGCCGATGTCGTGCCGCTGACCGAAGCGCTCACATCGCAAGCGAATCCCTCGGAGCGCCCCCGGGTCGCGATCACCTTCGATGATGCCTACGCCGGCGCGCTGACGGCGGGCCTCGAGGAACTTCGCCGCCGGCAACTTCCCGCGACAGTGTTCGTCGCTCCCGCTTTCATCGGCGGGCGTCCCTTCTGGTGGGATGCGCTCGATTCTGGCACTCCCGATGGATTGCCCGAAACGGTGCGGAATTCCTGTCTCTGGGACGCTGCCGGCCGGGATACCCAGGTGCGTCAATGGGCGGCAGGAGCCGGCATCCCTTGGCGTGACGTCCCGCCGCATGCCTGTGCGGCAACCGAGGCCGAGTTCGCGACAGCGCTGCAGGACCCTCGGCTTACCTTCGCCTCCCACACCTGGGAACACCCCAATCTCGCCGCGCTCTCCGGCGCAGAGCTGCAGGCCGAGCTCGAACGCCCGCTAGCCTGGCTCTCCGCCCGCATCCTGTCGCCACCGATCCTCAGCTACCCCTACGGACTCACCTCCGCGATGGCCTGCGACGCGGCGCGTGCGGCCGGCTACACTACCGCCCTGCTCGTCTCCGGCGGCTGGATGACTCGCGGCGGGGCGGACCCGCTCCGCCTCCCGCGATTGAATATCCCTGCGGGGATCTCGCTCGATGGCTTCCGGCTCCGGCTGGCCGGTCTGGGATGCCGGTGACGGAAACGGTCCTGGTAACCGACGGCACCCAGCGTGCCGCCCTCGCCCTCACCCGCGCCTACGGCAAGGCGGGACATCGGGTGGTGGTAGCAGCAGAACGGTTCCCCTCCCTAGCCGGCGCCTCTCGCTACGCCAGCTGGCAGGGCCTCGTGCCCGATTCCCTCGAAGCGCCCGGGGAGTTCGTTGCGCGGCTGTGCCAGATCATTGCCGAGCAGCGCGCCACGGTCCTCGTCCCGGTAACCGAGCCGGCGCTGCTCGCCATCCTCGCCGTACCCGAGGCCTTTGCCGGCTGCCACGTACTCGCCCCGCCGCTGGACCGCTTCCTGGCCGTCAGCGACAAGGCACGGCTGCTCGAGGCCGCCAGCAGTCTCGGCATCGCCGTCCCGGCGCAGACCGTCGTGCCTGACATCGACGCAGCACCCGGGGCGATTACGACCACCAACGCCTTTCCCCTCGTGCTCAAGCCGGCCCGCTCGGTATCCGGTGCAGGGAGTGAGCGGATCAGGCTGGGTGTCAGGCATGCCCGGAATCGGGCTAAGCTCGCGCTCGAGTTGAGCGCCCTCCCCGCCGCGGCCTTTCCGGTTCTGCTGCAGCAGCGCATCGTCGGTCCCGGCATCGGCGTCTTCCTGCTGCGCTGGCAGGGCCGCACCCTCGCCCGGTTCTTTCACCGCCGCCTCATGGAGAAGCCCCCCTCTGGAGGCGTCAGCGTGTACGCCGAGAGCGTGGCCCCCGATGAGGCGCTGCAGCGCCAGAGCGAAGCGCTGCTCGATCAGCTCGGCTGGAACGGGGTGGCGATGGTGGAATACAAGCGCGATGCTGCGACGGGCACGCCCTACCTGATGGAGATCAACGGCCGCTTCTGGGGTTCGCTGCAACTCGCCATCGACGCCGGGGTGGATTTTCCCAATCTCCTGCTCGCCGCCGAGCTGGGCCAGGCGGTGGAGCCGGTGCTGGACTACCGGATTGGCGTCCGCTGGCGCTGGTGGTGGGGCAGCGTCGATCATCTGCTCGCCCGGCTCCGCCGTTCCGATGCCGCCCTGGCGCTCCCGCCCGGCGAGCTCACTCGCTGGCGCGCCGTCGCGGCGCTGCTCCCGCCGTGGCGCCCGGGCGATCAGTGCGAGACCTTTCGCCGGGACGACAGTCGGCCCTTCCTCCGCGAAACACTCGACTGGATACTGCGGCGATGACCGAACGCACCGGCGCCATCCACATGCACACAAATTACTCGCACGACGGCCGGGACAGTGTGCCGTCGCTGCGGGAATTCGCCCGCGAACGCGGCCTCTCCTTTCTTGGCATCACCGATCACGCCGAGGACTTCGATGCCGCGAAGTACGCGGCGCTGCGGGAGGAGTGCGCGGCGCACTCGGACGCGGCGATCCAGCTGATCGCCGGGCTGGAGTTCCGCTTTGCTGGCTATCCCGGCCTGCATCTGCTCGCCCTCGGGCTCAGCGAGTTCATTGCGCCGGAGACGCCGGGAGAATTCATCAGTCAGACGCGGGCCCGCTCCCGGTTCACCGTCGCGGCGCATCCCATCCTCTTTGACTACACTCTGCCGGCGGAGGTCGCCGCCGGTATCGATGCCATCGAGGTGTGGAACGCCGGGTACAACACCCGGTTCCTGCCGGACCCCAGGGCCATCCGGCTGCTGCAGCGGGTGCGCCTGACCCGGCCCGGGGTGGTGGGGACAGCCGGGCTGGATCAGCACGACGCGCGGAATGATCGGGAGACCCGGGTCGTGCTCACCGCCGGCGCTCCCGCCGACGCCCTGGCCGCGCTCCGCGGCGGGCACTTTGTCAATCAGGGTCGCACCATGCGGTTCGACCCCCGTGGCGAGTGGTCCGCCCTGGGATTGGGCGCGCTCACGCTGTCCCGGCTGCTGCTCGACGGCGTCGAGCGGACCCAGGAGCGGGTGAGCCGGTGGCTGCAGCGCCGGAGCCGTGGCCAATGAGTCGACGGCTGCGGGTGCTGCACGTCATCCATAATCTCAACTACGGCGGAATGGAGCGGCTCTTTGCCGACATCGTGGAGCGGCTCGATCCGGCGGAGTTTGAGTCGCATGTGATGGTGCTGGGCTACTTCGGGCGCTTTGCCGAGGGGCTGGACCGGCACGCGACGATGCATCAGGCGCCAGAGATGGGCCGTGCCTCGATGCTGCGCCCCACCGGTCTCACCCGCGCCATCGCGGCGATTGCGCCAGACGTTGTGCATTCCCATGCCGGGGTGTGGCACAAGACGTCGCTCGCCTCCCGCCGCGCAGGCGTGCCGTGGATCGTGCATACCGAGCATGGCCGGGAGCATCCCGATCCGCTGCTGGCCCGCTCGATCGGCTACTTCGCCGCCCGGCGCACCGATGT
>JANMYS010000162.1:0-4451 GCA_031382385.1 Gemmatimonadota bacterium | reverse complement strand
GGGGGGTGCTGGGGGGGGGGTGGGGGTGCCCTCACCCCCCCCCCCCCAACCCCCGCCGGTCCACCGACGCGGTCCGGCCTTACCGGCCAGAGGGGAGGGTCAGGATGCGCGGGCCGGCCGCGGTGATGGCGACGGTGTGCTCGAAATTGGCGGCGAGGCTCCCATCGGCGGTCACCACCGTCCACTTGTCAGGCAGGGTGCGCGTCGCGTAGTGCCCGGCTGTGATCATCGGCTCGATCGCGATGGTCATCCCCTCCAGCAGCCTCGGGCCCCGCTTGGGCTGGCCATGATTGGGAACCTGCGGTTCCTCATGGAACTGGGTCCCAATGCCATGCCCCACCAGCTCACGGACGACACCGTAGCCGGCCGCCTCCGCGAGCGTCTGGACGGCGTGGCCGATATCGCCCACATGATTCCCCACCGTGGCCGCGGCGATCCCCACCGTCAGGCACTCCCGTGTGACCGCGAGCAGCCGCTCCGCCTCGGGCGAGATCTCGCCGACCGGCGCGGTGGTCGCCCCATCCGCATGAAGCCCCTCCCGCTGCACCCCGACATCGATACTGACGATGCTCCCCTCCACCAGCACCCGCCGGGGACTGGGGATGCCGTGGACGATCTCTTCGTTGATAGAGGTGCAGAGGGTCTTGGGGAAGCCGTACAGGCCCTTGAAGGACGGCCGGGCACCGGGGTGGCTGCGGATGAACTCCTCGGCGATGGTATCGAGGTCGTTCGTGCTCATGCCGGGGCGGACGCTGCGGGTGAGCAGCGCGAGTGTGTCGGCCACGATCTGACCGGCGCGTGCCATCGCCTCGACTTCGCGGGGGGACTTGAGGGTGATCATGAGAGCCGTCAGCCGTCAGCCGTCGGCCATCGGCCCGGGGGGCCGACGGTGAACGCGAACGGCCTGTCCTACCTGCCGAGGATGGCCTGGACCCGGTTGGCGATGTCGTCGATGGTACCGACCGCCGGGATCAGGTGAACGATGCCCCGCTGGCGGTACCACTCCAGCACCGGCGCGGTCTGCTCGCGATAGGCCTTGAGCCGGGTCGCGAGGGCCTTGGGATCGTCGTCCGCCCGGCCCTCGACAGTCAGCCGCTTCTCGATCCGGGCGAGGATCTCGGCGTCCGGCACATCGAAGAAGAGGACGTGATCCATCCGCCGGCCCAGCTCGTGGAGTACCGCGGTGACCGACTCGGCCTGCGGCACTGTCCGGACCACGCCGTCGAAGATAACTCCGTTCTTCGCTTCCGCCTTGGCCAGCTCATCCCGCACGACACCCATGATGATGTCGTCGCTCACGAGCTGCCCCGCTTCCATGACCGCCCTGGCACGCAGGCCGACGGGCGTCCCCCGCTTCACTGCATCGCGCAGCAGGTCACCGGTGGCGAACTTCGGCAGCCCGAGCCGCTCCGCCAGCCGCACACCCTGCGTGCCTTTGCCGGCACCAGGGGGACCGAGCAGGAGGATGTCCATGAATGGTGTCCTTCGGGAGGATCAGTGACAGCGGCGGTTCAGTAGGGGTCGCATATACGCGACCCCTACAGGAACCGCTGCTGCCGCCCGCGGAACTTGATGCGCCCGGTCTTCATGAAGCTGTCGTACTTCCGCAGCGTCAGATGCTGCTGGATCTGGGCGATCGTATCGAGCAGCACGCCGACCACGATCAGCACCGATGTCCCGCCGAACTGCTGCTGGAACCCGAGCTGCTTGGTCATCGTGACGGGAATGATCGCGATCAGGGCCAGGAACAGGGCGCCCGGCAGCGTCACCCGCGACAGCACGTTGTCGATATAGTCGGCGGTGCTGGCACCCGGCTTCACGCCGGGAATGAATCCACCCTGCTTCTTCAGGTTCTCCGCCAGATCCACCGAATTGAAGATGATGGAGGTGTAGAAATAGCTGAACAGCAGGATCAGGATGCCGAAGGTCAGGTCGTAGGGCAGCTCGCCGGGGGTGAAGAAATCGGCGAAAGCCCGGAGCACCGGGCTCTGGGTGAAGCTGGCGATCGTGCCCGGAACGATGATGATCGTCTGGGCGAAGACGATCGGCATCACGCCAGCGGTGATCAGCCGGATCGGGATGAAGGTCTTCTGCCCCTGGGTCATCCGGCCGCGTCCCATGACCTTCCGGGGGATCTGCACCGGGATGCGTCGTGCGGCCAGATGCATGGCCGTCACGGCGGCCACCACCGCCACCAGGATCAGCCCGAAGAGCACCACCTGCCCGAACGACAGCGCGCCGCTCTTCCAGAAGCCGGCCATGTTCACCAGACCGGGCCAGAGCCGGTCAAGGATCGAAAAGGTAATGAGCAGGCTCATTCCGTTCCCGATGCCGCGCTCGGTGATCTGCTCGCCGAGCCACATGACGAAAACCGCACCGGTGGTCAGGACGACAACCATCGCGAGCCGGGTCCAGAATGTCGGCACCGGCACCGCACCGGGAATGCTTTCGGTGAAAATCGCGAAGGTATAGGCCTGGGCCAGCGCGATCAGGACCGTGAGATACCGGGTCCACTGGGTCAGCTGCTTCTTGCCCTCTTCATCCTTCTGCATCTTGCCGATCGACGGCACGATCCCGCCGCCGAGCTGGAAGATGATGGAGGCGGAGATGTAGGGCATGATGCCGAGCGCGAACACCGTGGCGCGGGAAAGACCGCCACCGAGAGTGTCATACAGCCCGAAAAAGCCGGCGGCCGCCGAGTTCTTGATGAAGTCGGTGACCGCCTGCACATTGACGCCCGGCGCGAAGATGTGGGCGCCGACACGGTAGATGACCAGGGCAAGGATGGTGAACCCGATCTTGCGTTGCAGCTCGGGGTCCATGCCAAAGCTGGGCCGGGCGGGCGCGGTCATTCGGCGATCTTCCCGCCCGCCTGCTCGATCCGGGTCCGGGCGGCGGCGGAGAGCTTCACCCCGGACACCTGATAGGCCCGGTCCGCATCGCCGCTGCCGAGCAGCTTCACCGCGACATCCCGCTTGGAGATGATCCCGGCGGCATGCAGCGTCTCGGGAGAGACGTCGGTGCCACTCAGGCGGGTCAGGTCCTTCAGGTTGACCGGCTGGGCCGTGACCTTGAAGGGATTGGTGAACCCACGCTTGGGCAGACGCCGGTACATCGGCATCTGGCCGCCTTCGAAGCCAGGATTGCTCTGGCCCGATTGCCGTGCCTTGTGACCCTTGTGACCCTTGCCCGAGGTCTTGCCCTTGCCCGAGCCCGGCCCGCGCCCGACCCGCTTGCTGTTATGGCGGGCGCCGCGCGCGGGCTTGAGGGTCGACAGGGTGATCGGCGTGCTCTTGTCCGCCATTTACTTCTCCTGGGCCGGCGCCACGTCCACGAGGTGACGCACCTTGATGAGCATGCCGCGCACGGACGCCGTGTTCGGCAGCTCAGAGACCGACTGATGATGCTTCAGGCCAAGCGCGATCAGGGTGCGGCGCATCGTGGCCGCATGCCCGATCCCGGAACGAATCTGCTTCACCCGGAGACGCGGTGCCGCGGCTTCGCTGGGGATGACCGACGCATGATACGCCGGGCCCTGCCGCCCGACGACTGGATTGCGACCCATGGCTCAGGCCTCCTGGGGAGCGCGATAGCGGATCTGGTCGAGCTCGACCCCGCGTTCGCGTGCGATCTGGCGCGCCGTGACCAGCTGGCCCAGGCCGTCCACCGTCGCCCGCACCACGTTGTGCGGGTTGTTGGAACCGAGGCTCTTGGTCAGGATGTCGGTGATACCGGCGCACTCGAGCACCGCGCGCACCGCCCCACCGGCGATCACGCCGGTGCCGCTCGCGGCCGGCTTGAGCAGCACCCGACCGGCGCCGTGCTCCCCGATCACCTCGTGCGGGATCGTGGCGCCCACCCGGGGAAACTCCACCAGGTTGCGCTTGGCCGCTTCGACCGCCTTGCGGACGGCCTCGGAGACCTCGTTCGCCTTGCCCGTCGCGATGCCGACCCGGCCCTTGCCGTCGCCCACCGCCACGAGGGCGTTGAACGAGAAGCGCCGGCCGCCCTTGACGACCTTGGCGACGCGGTTGATCGCGACGACGTTCTCGATGAACTCGCTCGGCTCGCGCTCGCCCCGGGGACCACCGCGGCCACCCCGGCCGCCGCGACCGCCACCCTGGCCGCCGCCCGGGCCACCGCGACCGCCAGCCCCACCGCCCTGGCCGCCCCGGCCGCCGCCCTGAAGCACCCGGCGGCGGTGGGCGCGGCCGGGGCGGGCAGGGCGGCGGGCGTGGCGGCCAGGGCGGTGGGCCCGGCGGTCGTGGTGGTCAGGGCGGCGGGCCGGGTGGCGGTCGCGGTGGTGGGGGCGGGGGCCAGCGTGGCCGAGGCGGTCCGGGCGGCGGCCAGGGCGGCCGCGGCGGTCCGGGCGGCGGTCGAGGGCGCGGCGGTCCCGGAGGCCGGGACGGTGAGGCCAGCGAATTCGTCGAGAACGTCGTCGCGATCAACCG
>JANMYS010000158.1:0-2190 GCA_031382385.1 Gemmatimonadota bacterium | reverse complement strand
GTGGTGGCCCCGGCGCAGGTGCCACCGACGATCGGCCTCTCGCCCACTTCGGTAGCGCTGACGGCCACTGCGGGTGGTGCCAGTCCCGCGGCGCGCACGGTGCAGGTGACCAACGCCGGCGGCCAGACGCTCACCGGTTTGGGCGTCGGGACCATCACCTATACCGGCGGTTCGCCGGGGTGGCTGGCGACAGCGCTCAACCAGACCACCGCTCCCGCCGTCCTTACCCTCACCCCGACCACCACGGCGCTGGCTGCCGGGACCTACAGCGCCACCGTGCCGGTCACCTCAGGAGTCGCCGGGAACAGTCCGAAGAATGTGGTCGTCACCCTGACGGTGAGTGCCGCGCCATCGATTACGCTCACGCCGACCACGGTCACCTTCACCGGCACTAGCGGCCAGCCCAATCCGACGCCAAAGACGGTCAATGTTGCCAATGCAGGTGCCGGCACCCTCGCCGGCCTGAGCGCCGGGCCGGTGACCTATGGTGCGGGACAGCCGACCGGCTGGCTAGCGATCTCGCTGACCGGCACCACCTCCCCGGCGACGCTGGTACTCACCCCTACCACGGGGGCGCTCGCGGCCGGGACCTACACCGCCACCGTCCCGGTGGCCAGCACGACCGCCGGCGTGGCCACGAAGACCGTCGCCGTCACCTTCCTGGTTGGAGCGCCGGCCGGCTCAATGGTCATCCTCCAGGGCGATAACCAGACTGGACTCGTCAACACTACACTCCCGATCACACTCAAGGCGCGGATCTACAACGGTGCTGGCGTTCCGACCGTGGGCGCCACGGTTGTCTGGCTGGTCAACAACGGCGGCACGCTGCTGAACATCGTTTCGACCACGAATAGCCTCGGCGAAGTGAGCGCCACCTGGAAGGTCGGGCCGCTGGCGGGACTTCACACCGTGGTGGTGTCTGCAGCCGGGTTGCCCTCGGTCACGTTCACGGCGGACGTCCTGCTGCCGGGCAACCCGGGGTCTCACCCCAATGAGCCGGCGGGGTACGTGGCGTTTGCGGAGCACAACTTCAGCATTCTGCCTGGCCCAGTGCTAACGACCACAGGTGCAATATCCGGAAAGTGGAGCAATGTGATCAGTGCGAATCTTTCCATTGTGACACCAGATTTGACGGCACCAGAAAGTCCACCCAACATCCTGCAGAGCAGGTTCCCCGCCGGTTTTGCCGCCGGCCGCGCGCCGGTCAACATGTCAGGGTGGGATGCGGCCGGATCAGGAACGGTCGGGCAGAAGTCCGGGTTCTATCTCTCGTACTGGGTCAAGATCACGGGGACGGATTACGAGAACCAGTCAGTCGGGACGAAGATGGGCTTTATCGGGTACGGGGCCGCACCCGGCTCAAGCAGCGCATCAAACCAGGGATACCTCCTGCTGCGTGGCAAGAACGCAGCGACCACAATCGCCAGTAGCTGGCAGGTTGCCTTCCTGCAGCAGGGGCCTGTGTCGAGATCCATAAATCCGAACGTGAATGGGCAGAGTTTGATGACCATCGGCCCATGGCATCAGTGGGAAATGATTTTCGAGGTGAATACGCTGGGGCAGCCGGACGGGAAGTTCCGCATGTGGATTGACGGCGTTCAGACGATGAACTACAGCGATCTAGAGTACATTGTTCCCGGCAACACAGCCCACTTTTACGATTTCAAATGGAACCCGACGTGGGGCGGAGCGGGCGGCACCAAGACCCGAGACGATTTCATTCTCATTGATCACGTTTACATGTCTGGGATTCCATGAGAATCAGGCCGGCAGTTTTGCTGTGTATCGGATGTACCCCTGCGGTCCTTTGCGCGCAGGTTACTGCCCGGGGCACGCACCCGCATGAACCCACCGGCTTTGTCCGCTTTGCGGAGAACCCAGGTGTACTGAACTCCGCCGGTGCTCAGGATGTTGTCGGGCGGTGGGTATACGAGCGCAAGCGCGGTATGCGAGTGGCCGAGGAAGCCGATGCACCTGTCAGCCCACCCCTGGTTCTCCAAACCATATTCCCAGCGAATTTCGAGGCCGGGCGTGGCCCCACCTTTTGGAGTGGATGGGATTCTGCCGGGCAATACGCGGGGCAGAAGCGGAAGTTGTACTTCTCTCTCTGGCTGAGGATTAAGGGCCAGGATTTCGAGAATCAGCGTGTCGGCACCAAGATGGGCTGGCTGGGATATGGTCGCGATCCGG
>JANMYS010000067.1:0-4869 GCA_031382385.1 Gemmatimonadota bacterium | reverse complement strand
TCATGAAGGAGCTGCTCCGGCGGGTCGGCGTCGAGGTCGGCGACGGATTTGGTGTCGCCCCGTCCACCCTGGCCGCACTCCGCCGTGATGCGGCATGTGCACGGTAAGCTGGCTCCCCACGCCGGGCGGCTACTCCCTCTGCTGCAACCGTGACGAACGATTCACCCGGGCTGCGGCACTACCGCCGGCGCTCCGGGAGCAGCGGGGTGTGCCCTACCTCGCCCCGCTCGATGGGGATTTCGGCGGCAGCTGGCTCGCCGTCAACAGCTTCGGCCTCACCCTCTCCCTGCTCAACCGCTACCGGGTGGCGGGCTATGTCCCGCCGGCAGCCCCGCTCAGCCGGGGACTGCTGCTGCTCGACCTCATCGTCTCGCCAACGGCGGCCGACACCATCACCGCGCTGCAGCGCACCGACCTCCATCAGGTTCAGCCGTTCACGCTGATCATCGTGGCGCCCGACACCGCCGCGCACCTGGCGCGGTGGGACGGCGCGCAGCTCTCCTGCTCCACGACCGATGCGCCCGGGCTGCTCGCGACCAGTTCGGCGGTGAGCGAGCCGGAAGTCGCCGAGGCCCGTATCGCACGATTCGCCGCGCTGGTCCCCGTGACGCTGGAGGGCCTCGAGGCGCTGCATCGCAGTCACCTGCCGGAGCGTGGCCGGCGGTCCATCTGCATGCACCGGCCGGACGCCGAGACCCAGAGCTACAGCCGGGTCAGCGTGACACCTCGGCAGGTGACGCTGTCGCACACCGGGGCATCTCCCTGCCGTGAAGTCCCCCCAGTCGCGCTGAACCTCCCTCGCCGGATCGTCACCATCGAGCCAGTCCGTTGAGTACACCGAAAGCGGGACCGCCGGCGCCACGCCGACCCCGCTGGTTGCTGTGGGGCTACCTCGTGGCGCTGCTGGCCTCTCATCTGGTCCGGTGGACGCATCCGTATGACAGCACACCGCAACCGGATGAGCGGGCGATTTCGCTCCGGGCGGTGGCGCACAGCCGGGAGCTCCCGCGTCCGATCCGGCTGGCGTGGATCGACCATCCTGCCGATTCCGCCGATACCACGCGCCCGCCTGTGCTGCTGGTGCACGGCAGTCCGGGGGACAACGGCGAGGTCGCCGCACTGGCGGAGCGACTCTCCGCTCGTCACCGGACGCTTGCTCCCGACCTGCCCGGCTTCGGCGGCTCGACTCGCGACGTGCCCGACTATTCGGTCGCCGCGCACGCGCGCTACCTGCTCCAGCTCCTCGACAGCCTGCACATCGATCAGGTCCACCTGGTGGGCTTCAGCATGGGCGGCGGCGTCGTGCTCGAGCTGGAGCAGCTGGCGCCGGCGCGGGTGCGCTCGATCACGATGCTCTCGGCGATCGGGGCCCAGGAGTATGAGCTGCTGGGCGACTACCACCTGAACCACGGGATCCACGGACTGCAGCTGGCGGGACTCTGGCTGCTGCGGGAGGCGGTGCCGCATTTCGGCTGGATGGACGATGCGGTGCTGTCGGTCGCCTACGCCCGCAATTTCTTCGACACCGACCAGCGGCCGCTGCGGGGCATCCTCGAGCGCTATGCCGGGCCGATGCTGATCCTGCAGGGGGAGCATGATCCACTCGTGGCGCCGGCGGTCGCGCGCGAGCATGCGCGGCTCGTGCCCCAGGCCGAGCTGCAGATGGACCAGGGCGATCACTTCACCGCGTTCATGCGGCCGGATGCCGTGGCCGCGGCGATCACGGTGTTCCTCGACCGGGTCGAGGCGGGCACCGCGCCGGTACGGGCGACGGCGGACCCGGCCCGCATCGCCCGCGCCGCCGAGCCATTCGACCCCCGCACCATTCCGAAGATCGAGGGCATTGCCCTCGTCATAGTACTGCTGCTGCTGGCGTTGGCGACGCTGGTGAGCGAGGACCTGACCTGCATCGCGACGGGGTTGATGATCGCCCGCGGGACATTGGGCTTCTTCCCCGGCACGATCGCCTGCTTCGTCGGCATTTTCGGCGGCGACATGCTCGTCTTTCTGGCGGGCCGGAGCTTTGGACGAGCGGTGCTGGAGCGGGCGCCGGTCCGCTGGTTCCTGTCGCCCGACGCCGTCACCTGGGGCTCGCAGTGGGTAACCCGGAAAGGCGCGGCACTGGTCTTCGTCACCCGACTGCTTCCCGGAACCCGCCTGCCCACCTATTTCGCCGCCGGGATGCTCCGCACCAGCTTCCGGAAGTTCGCCGTGTATTTCTTCGTGGCCTGCGTGGTGTGGACTCCCTTCCTCGTCGGCATCTCGGCAGCGTTCGGAGAAGTCGTCCAGCGTATCCTCGGCGCCTTCACCCGGCATGCGACGCTGTATCTCAGTATCACCGGGCTGGTGCTCTTCCTGCTGCTGAAGCTGTTCATCCCGCTCACGACCTGGCGCGGCCGGCGCCTGCTGCTCTCACGCTGGCGCCGACTCAGCCGATGGGAATTCTGGCCCCGCTGGCTGTTCTATCCCCCCGTCGTGCTCTACATCCTGTGGCTCGGGCTCAAGCACCGGAGTCTGACGCTGTTCACGGCGGTGAATCCCGCCATTCCCGGCGGGGGGTTTGTCGGTGAGTCGAAGGCGCAGATCCTGGCCGGACTGTCGGGAAGCCCGGAGCGGGTGGCACCGTGGGAGCTCATCCCCGCCGCACTCGCGCCCGCGGAACGCCTCGGGCAGGCGCTCTCCTTCCGCTCGCTACGCGCGCCGGAGTGGCCGCTGGTGCTGAAGCCGGACATCGGAGAGAGGGGATCTGGCGTCTCGATCTGCCAGTCCGAGGCGGATGTCGAGCGGTATCTCGAAATAGCGGTGGGTGACACCATCTTGCAGGCCTACGCACCGGGCGTCGAGTTCGGGGTGTTCTACCTGCGCCGTCCGGGGGCAGCGCGAGGAGAAATCTTCTCGATCACGGACAAGCGGTTCCTCTCGCTCACCGGCGACGGTACCCACACGCTCGAGGAGCTGATCCTCGCCGACGATCGCGCGGTGTGCATGGCGCCGTTCCACTTCAGGCAGCATACCAACCGCCTCGGCTGGATCCCCGATGCGGGTGAGACCATCCCGCTGGTGAGGCTGGGAACTCATTGCCTCGGTGCGACGTTTCTGGATGGCGCCTGGGTCCGTACTCCGGCGCTCGAGGCGGCAATCGACCAGCTCAGCCAGGGATTCCATGGGTTCTGGTTCGGCCGGTACGACATCCGGACGACGGATATCGCCGCCTTCCAGGCGGGCGGGGATTTCATGGTGGTCGAACTGAACGGCGCCACCGCCGAAGCCACCAGCATCTACGACCCGGCCAATACCCTGGGTTCGGCGTACCGGACGTTGCGCCAGCAGTGGCGGCTCTGTTTCGAGATTGCGGCGGCGAATGTCGCCCGCGGCGCGGTCCCCACGCCGCTCCGGGAATTATGGCGGCTCGTTCGTCGGCACCGTGACGCGATCCGCTCTCACTAACCAATGGTCAGGCAGAGCCTGGCCGCGAGAGGATGAGTCATGCTGGCACAGACCGAGGCAGGGATGCTCACGAGGAACGCGGCCATCATGAGCTGGGTCTGTCAGCTCGTCGCGGCGGCGATCCTGCTGCAGACCCTGTACTTCAAGTTCACCGGCGCACCCGAGTCGGTCTACATCTTCACGACGCTGGGGCTCGAGCCGTGGGGTCGCATCGGGTCCGGCGTGGTGGAACTCATCGCCGCCATCCTGCTGCTGATCCCCGCCACCGCCGGCTTCGGCGCGGTACTGGCACTGGGCGTGATCAGCGGCGCGATCATGTCGCACCTGACGAAGCTGGGCATCGAGGTGCAGGGCGATGGCGGGTTGCTCTTCGGGCTCGCGATCGTGGTCTTCGTGACGTCGCTGATCGTGGGGTGGCTCAGGCGGGAGTCGATTCCGGTGGTGCGGAACTTCTTCTGAGCAGGTGGCAGGTGGCAGGTGGCAGGTGCAGAGTATGCTGATGGGTGCAGGTATCAGGGCAGTTGCTGCCGACTGCCCGCTGCCACCTGCCCCCTAATCAGGAACCCAAAACCCCTCCGCACAGCAGCGCCGCACCAATGCCTCGCCTGAGGGAGTGAACGGCCGGCGCCACCCGAACGACGCCACCGGCTGATCCACCTGCCCCGCGGCCACTTCCAGCAGCCGGTGTGCCAGCCCACGAGCCTGCGCGGTCGAGTGGACCCAGACGATCTCCACCGTCCATGAGGTCATCCGCGCAACCCCGGTGCCGGGCCGGCGCTCCGCATCCCAGTCGTCCCATGACCACCATGCCCAGCGGGGCCGAGGCCGCAGGACGGCGAGTCCAACGGCGAGCCCTCGTTCGCGCGCCAGGAAGACGCGCGTATCCGCCTCACGATCGGCGATGGTGTAGGCCGGCGTGTGAAACGGGGTATCCCGCATGGCGCGACCAGCCACCTGGTCGGCCAGTACCCGCTCCGCCTCGGAGGAGCTGTTCGTGATCAGCAGCACCTCGATTCCGTCCCACCGGGCAACCACCGATTCGCCCGGGAGGGCGGGCAGCGGGATGGCATCGAGCTGGCTGGTCGGGGCGTCGGGCACGAGGACTCCAGGGGTGGTGATGAACTGGAGGAATACTAGAGGGGGAAAAGGGAAAAGGGAAAAGGGAAAAGGGAACGGGAAGAGTATTCTCCCCGGAGCCTTCCTTTCCCCGTTCCCCGTTCCCCGTTCCCCGTTCCCCGTTCCCCATTCCCCGTTCCCCCGTTCCCCGTTTCCCGTCCCCCGTTCTCCTTTCCGCCGTTCCCACCGTCTACCGCCCGCCGCAGTCCTCCCCTACCCTTCTTCCATGCTGCTCATGGACCGCGACAACCTCATGGTGCCGGGCTGGTCGCACGTCCTGTCCAGCACCAACGACCTCGCTGAACT
>JANMYS010000159.1:0-12485 GCA_031382385.1 Gemmatimonadota bacterium | reverse complement strand
CGCCCGGGCCCAGCAGGGCGATGCCGACGCCTTCCGCCTCCTCTATATGGAGCATGTGGGCCGCATCTACGCGCTCTGCTTGCGGATGGCCGGCAACGTCGCGGAGGCGGAGGAGTCCACCCAGGATGTCTTCGTGCGGGCGTGGCAGCAGCTCGGCAGTTTCCGCGGAGAGAGCGCCTTCAGTACCTGGCTCCACCGTCTGGCGGTGAATGAGGTGCTGCAGGCCCGGCGCTCCACCGCGCGGCGGCATGCGCGGGTGATGCCAACCGACACGGAGACGATGGCGCAGCACGCCGCGCCCGCCGCAGTGGCCCCGATGCCGGAACTCGAGCGCGCCATTCAGGGGCTGCCGGACGGAGCCCGCGAGGTATTCGTGCTGTACGAAATCGAGGGCTACCAGCACCAGGAGATCGCCGCGATGACCGGAATTGCGGAAGGAACATCCAAGGCGCAGCTCCATCGCGCGCGCCGCCTGTTACGAGAGCGAGTGACCCGATGACCTGTCAGGATGTGGACCAGCAGCTCGATGCCTATATCGATGGCACCCTCGCGGCGGGAGAGCGCGCGACTGTCGATGCGCACCTCACGGAGTGCACCGCCTGCCGTGCCGCAGTCGAGAAGATGCGCGGCCTGCTGGCCGAGAGCCGCGCCCTGCCGCGGGAAATTCAGCCGAGCCGGGATCTCTGGGCCGACATCGCCCCGCGCCTCGCGCCGCGCGCCCAGCCACCCGCCGAGTGGAGGCGCCGGGTGCGATCGCCCGCCGGCCTGGCCGCCGCCGCGGTCCTGCTCATCGCGGTGGGTGGCGCCATCGGAGTATCGGCATCGCGCTGGCTGCAACCCGCGACCGACGCCGCATTCACCAGCGCCCGGGCCCGCTATGCCACGGCGGCCGCGATGCTGGCGGAACAGCTCGCCGCCGACCCAGCCCTGCTCGCCGCCACGACCCGCCGTGTGATCGCACAGGATCTCGGGATTCTCGACGCCGCGATCAGCGAGGCCGAGACCGCACTCGCCGCCGATCCCCGCAACGCGGCGCTGGAGCAGATACTGCTCAAGCGCGAGCAGCAGCGCATCGACCTGCTCGAGCGCGCCCTCCGCGCCGGGCGCCAGGAGAGTTGAGATGAAGCCGTACCAAGTCGCCCTGCTGCTCGCGCTGCTCCTGCCGTCACGCTCCCTGCCGGCACAGGAGGCCATCAACGCCGGCATGCCAGTGTCGTCCACCGCCGCGATCCGCATCTGGAGCCTCAGCGGGTCCATCCGGCTCACCACTTGGGCGCGCGACAGCGTCAGTGTGCGCGGCCGGGTGGACCGGAGTGTCGGCCGCTTCTTCCTCGGTGGCACGCGCGAAGCCCTGAAGCTCGGAGTCGAATCGCCGGAGGGAGTGTCCCCCAGCGGCACGGCGGACCTGGAGATCCGCGTGCCCGCCGGTGCCCGACTCTGGGTCAAATCCGCCGCCGCCGAGCTCGACCTGACCCTCGACGGGGGGAGCGCGGAGATCGTGACGGTCGGAAGCCGGGTGCGGGTTGCGGGGCGGGCTCGGCAGGTGAACGTCGAAACTCTCGATGGTAACGTCGAGCTCGCCTTTGACGGGGCGGAAGCCCGGGTGCGGACGGCGAGCGGCACGGTCGTGGCCCGCGGCGTGATTCAGCAGCTCGACGCGGCGACGGTCAGCGCCGCGCTGCTGATCGGCATGGAGGGGAAGGTGCAGTCGGTGGAGCTGCAGACCACCTCGGGCGAGATCGCCTTCAAGGGAGACCTCCTGCCCGACGGCCGGCTGCACGCCGAAACACATGGCGGAGAGATCGAGCTGCGGCTACCACCACACCTCGGCGCGCAGTGGCATCTGGTGAGCTTTGGCGCGGGCATCGTCAATCAACTGGTGCCGGCCAGCGTTGTGCTGGCTGGGCCCGGCAGAGGCGAGTGGCACTTCACCACCGGTGATGGCCGCGCCTCGGTAGATGTCCGGACCTTCAAGGGCAGTGTCACCCTGATCCCCCGATTCGAGCCCTAAACGCCTGCGTCCGCACCGGCATCAGATGGGAGTCCGATCAGTCTCCCTCTGCCCGTGAGGTTCCCATGCGCCGCTCGCTCATTGCCCCGTTGGCCGCACTGTCACTGCTCACCACCACCGCCACACCCGCCTTCGCCGGCGCACCATGGGTGTCGATCGAGATCCCGGCGAACGGTCTCAACCCGCTGACCCGCGATGCCTTCTGCCTCTTCCGGGTCTACTCCCACCAGAACGTGGCGTACTACCCGGTGACCGTGACCGCCGAAGGGCTGGTCAACGGTGTCCGCCGCAGCGTGAAGCTGGAGGTCACCGACGCCGGGATGCCGGGCGTCTATGCGCTGCGCTATCAGCCGGAGACGACCGGCACCTGGATGGTGGTGGCCCGCGTGGGAGGAACCCCGGAGGAACCGTGGGCGACCGTGATTGTGCCGATCAATCGTGAAGGCCAGATCTTCAACGCGCGGGTGCCAAGCCGTCGCGATGGTGAGTACCGGATCCCGCTGCGCGTCACTCCGGCCGAGGTGGACCAGATGCTCCGGGCCCAGGTCGCGTCCGTCTCACCCGCCCCGCGTTCTTTGGCTGGCCTGCCGCTCTTCGGGCTGCTCCTGCTCCCCGCGCTGTGGCGCCGCCGCAGGGAGTAAAGCCGCGCATGAGGTAGCGCCCCGGGGTACGGAGACTGATATTGCAGTACGCTCCCGTCCCCCGGGGAGCGCTATCAGGACCCGATGCACCATCCCAGCCCGGCGGACTCACACCCCCCACTGCTGGTACTTTCCCCCGCGGGCCTGTCGCTGACGGCACGCGCCGCACTGGTCGCACATCCCGCGCTCACCCACGCGACATTCGCCACCGACCTTGCAGCGGTCCGCGGTCGCCTGAACGCTGCCCCTGCCACACCGGTGCTGCTGGTCCACGGCACCGACTCGAGCGAAACGCTCACCGCCATCGCCACACTGATCAGCGCAGCGCCTTCCACCGCCATCGTGCTGATGATCGAGCCATCGGCAGTGGAGCTGGAGCTGGCGGCGCTGGAGCGGGGCGCGGCGGAGTGCCTGAGTCGCACCTCACTGGATGCGGGCCAGTTGCCACGGGTTGTGGCGCGTGCCTGCGCCCGGTGCCGGGGTGGGCGAGGAGCCTCACCGACGGCTGACGCGAGTGATGCTCCCGCCCTCGACCAGTTCTTTGCCCATGACTCGTCCTCCCGCGAGCTGGCCGACACCATCCCGGTGCTGCTCTGGGTGGACGACGCGAACCATGAGCTGATCTACCAGAACCAGGCCGCCGACGATTTCACCGGCCGAACCGTTGCCGACAACTACGGCCGCAACTGGTTCGCCGATGTCCACCCGGAGGATGTGGCTGGGCTGGAGGCATGCTACGCCCACACCATCGCGCAGCCCGCGCCCTACCAGCACACCCATCGCCTCCGGCGGGCCGACGGGACCTACCGCCGTGTGCTCGAGATCGGCATCCCGCGGTTTCTCGAGAACAACCAGCTCGGTGGTTTTCTCGGGGTGGACGTCGATATCACCGAGCTGATGGAGACCTCGACGAGGCTGCAGGATGCGGAGGAGCGCTATCAGTCGCTGATCGCGGCGCTGCAGGAAGGGGTCACACTGCACGAGGCGGAGCGAGGCCTGGTCTACGCCAACGAGGCGGCACAGCGGATCCTCGGCCTCACGCTCGACCAGTTGATGGGTCGCTCGCTCATCGATCCGCGCTGGAGTATCGTGCGGGCGGACGGCTCGCCCTTCCCGGCCGAGGAGCTGCCTGCCGCCGTCACCCTCCGCACAGGCCAGCCGTTTGAAGGCGTCCCGATGGGGGTGCACCGGCCGGACGGTTCGATGCGCTGGCTTACGGTCAGCACCCAGCCGCTGCGTCATCCGGGCCAGCCGGCTCCGTATGCGGTGGTGGTGTCTTTCGCGGATGTCACCACCGAACGGAGCAGCCTGCTGGCGCTGCGCACCAGCGAACAGCGGTACCGGACGTTCATCGAGCAGAGTTCGGAAGGGATCTGGCGTTACGAATTCACCGAGCCGGTACCGATTGCGCTGCCGGTGCAGGATCAGATTCGGGCGTGGGCGGTGCATTCGTATCTGGCCGAGTGCAACACCGCCATGGCCCGCATGTACGGCTACGACCGCCCCGAGGAGATCACCGGCTCGCGGGTCAGCGACCTCCTCTCGCTCGACGATCCGGCCAACCAGGCCTTTCTCTCCGCCTTCATCCGGGCCGGCTACCGGCTGACCGACGTCGAGAGCCATGAGCATGATCGCCACAACCAGCCACGGATCTTCCTCAACAACCTGGTCGGCCAGATCGAGAACGGCGCGCTGGTCCGGATCTGGGGGACCCAGCGGGACATCACCACCCAGAAGCAGCTCGAGGACGAGACCCGGCAGGCCCGGCGGATGGAGACCGCCGGGCGGCTGGCGGGGGGCATTGCGCACGATTTCAACAACCTGCTCACCGTCATCCTCGGCACCAGCGACATCCTGCTGCAGGACCCGGCGACTCACCTCACCGCCCGGGAGGATGTCGAGGAGATCAAGCGCGCCGCGACCCGGGCCGCCAGCCTCACGCGCCAGCTCCTGGCGTTCAGCCGCCGGCAGGTCCTGCAGCCGCGGATCATCGACCTCGATTCACTGGTGGAAGGGGTCGAGCGAATGCTGCAGCGGCTGATCGGGGAGGATGTGGTGCTGGTCACGCACCACCATGCCGGACTGTGGCGGATCCAGGCGGACCCGGGGCAACTCGAGCAGGTGCTGCTCAATCTGTGCGTCAACGCGCGCGACGCGATGCCGACCGGCGGCCGCCTCACGATCAGCACCGGCAACGTCGACTTCGCCGGCGCGGAGTCGGGCTCGGAGAGCGTCATGCCGCGCGGGGAGTATGTGGGAATGACCGTCGAGGACAGCGGCAGCGGGATGTCGGCGGAGGTCATGCAGCACATCTTCGAACCGTTCTATACCACCAAGGAGCCCGGCAAGGGAACCGGACTCGGGCTCGCCACGGTGTACGGCATCGTCAAGCAGAGCGACGGGTTCATCTTTGCCGACAGCACCCCGGGGGAGGGGAGCCGCTTCCGCATCTTCTTCCCTCGGGTGGAAGGCACGCCGGAGACGGCGGAGCCGTTCCTTGTTGCTCCAGCGGCACCCCGCGCGGTGGGGACCATCCTGCTGGTGGAAGACGAGGAATCGGTGCGGCGACTGGCGCGCCGGGTCCTCGAGAGTACCGGCTACCGCGTGCTCGAGGCGACGCAGGGCCACGAGGCGCTGGCGATCGCGGAGCAGTCGGCCGGCACGGTGGACCTCGTCATCACCGACATCGTCATGCCGGGGATGAGCGGCCAGGAGCTCACCCTCCGGTTGCGGGAGCGCCACCCCAACCTGCGCATCCTGTACGTCTCGGGATACACCGACGACGCCATCCTGCAGCACGGCACCCTCCTGCCGGACACCGCGTTTCTCCACAAGCCCTTCTCCCCGGGCCTGCTCACCGCCAAGGTGCGCGAGATGCTGCTGCGCTGAGCCGGCCGGTTCACCACCTGCGGCGGCTCATCCGCTTCGCTGCCGTCATCCAGGCCGAAGTACCAGTCCACCTGGTCCAGCAGCTCCTCATCGCTCGAGACCCCGGTGAGGATCGATTCCGGGAAACCGGGCTCCACCAGCACATACCCATAGGGGAAGTCGAGCCCGGCCAGCATGATGCGCCGGGTCGGGCCACCCTCCAGCAGGACGATCACCGAGTCGGCCGTGGTGGCCACAAAACGGATGCTGTCATCCGCCAGGCTCGGCGCCACCAGTCCGGTGTAGGCGTGGAAATCCTCCAACTGGTCCGCCCCCTCCCCCTGCAGCGTGTCGCTAGCCGGCAGCCAGAAGGCGACCACCGTTGCCTCGCGGATAACCGGTGCGCTGTCGAGCGGCTGGAGCAGCGCCGACTGGGCCGGGTCGGCCTCGGGCCGGTGCGGCGGTGCCGTCCGCGGGCGACAGCCCAGCACGCAGCAGCAGACGAGCAGGAAACGGCAGGACATGCGGGCTCGCGGTTCAGGAAGTGCCGGCGTCGGGCAAGAGCCTGATATAGTGGAGGGAAGATACAGATGTGGGTCGAGTACGTCGCGGTGCCAATCACGGCCGAGAGGTGAAGGGCGCTGGGCGGTCGGCGGTCGGCGGTCGGCGAAAGGTTGAAGGCTACCCGCCCTGACGGCTGATGGCTGACAGCTGACGGCTGACGGCTGACGGCTGACGGCTCCCACCGCTGTTCAATGTTGTGCAAGCAACCACTTGCTTCTGGCAGGCTCCCCCGCTACACTCCCCGCCCTCATGATCGACATCCGTGATCGCATCCTCGCCGCCGCTGTGCGGGTCTACGCCGAACAGGGCTTCCGCGGCACCACGACGCGCCTGGTCGCCACAGCCGCGGAGGTGAACGAAGTCACCCTCTTCCGGCATTTCGGCACCAAGGAGGCGCTGATCACCGCCGCCCTGAGCCGGCTCGATTCCGCCACCCTCCTGCCCCCGCTGGGCGAACCGGTCGATCCGCCCGCCGAGGTGGGAGCGTGGGCCAGCGCTCTCTTTCACCATTGGCATGAGTCACGGCGGCTGGTCTGTCAGGTCATGGGCGACATGCTGCACCATCCGGAGCTGGCCCCGGCAGTCTGCGCCGAGCCGGATTGCGAACATCACAAGCTCACGGCGTATCTCGAGCGGATGCGGGCTGCCGGTCTCGCCCCAGCGGAGTTTCGCAGCGAAGCGGCGGCCGGCCTGCTGCTCGGCGCAGTCTTCACCCACGCCATGTGGCGAGAGCATTTCGAGACCGCGGAACTTCCCCCCGCCGCCGTCGTCATCACCAGCTACGTCTCTCTGATGCTGAACGCCATCGGCTACCAGCCGGCTGGCGGTCGATCCCCGAAGGAGCCGGCATGATCCGCCCCCTCGTTCGCGCTCTCGCGTGCGCGTCACTCCTGGTGCTCGCCCCCGCGATGCTCGCGGCCCAGCAGCCGGCGCTCGACACTCTGGCAGGGTCGCAGCGACTGTCGCTCGACGAGGCGCTGCAGCGCGCCCTGCCGGCCAGCGAGACCGTCGCTCTGGCCCGGGTAGCGGTCGCCCGCGCGCGGGGAGAGGAGCGCCAGTCGCGCAGCGAGTTCTTCCCCCAGATCAACGGCACGGCGTCGTACACCCGGACGCTCAAGTCGCAGTTCAGCCGGTCGAGCGGGCCCACCGACACCACGATCGTCAACTCGTGCAATCGCTTCACCGCCGATCCGAGCCAGCCGACCGGAACCCGGGTCGATTCGCTGGAGAACGCGCTCGAGTGCCTCTCGCGGCTCAACCCGTTTGGGGCCTTCAGCAATCTGCCCTTTGGCCAGAAGAACCAGTACAACCTCGGACTCGCCGCTTCGCAGATCGTCTTTGCCGGCGGGCGGATCCGGGCGCAGTCCAGGGCCGCCGGCTTCAACCGGCGGGCGGCGGAGATCGGCCTCGGCGCGCAGGAAGCCCAGCTCACGCTCGATGTGACTCAGGCGTACTACGACGCGGCACTGGCGGACCGGCTGCTGGCCATCGCCCGCGGCTCACTGCAGCTGGCCGACTCGACCTACGACCAGACCCGTCTCGCGCAGCAGGTCGGATCGCAGCCGGAGTACGATGTGCTCCGCGCTCTGGTAACTCGCGACAACCAGCGTACCACCGTCATTCAGCGCGAAGCCGATCGGGTCAGCGCCTTTCTCAAGCTGAAGCAGCTGCTGAATCTGCCGCTCGACACGCCGCTGCTGCTCACGACGGTGGTGACCGACAGCGTGCTGCCCAATGTGCCGGCCATCGACTCGCTCATCGCGCGCACCCCCGACACCACCACCGCCAACCGCGCCCCGGTGCGCCAGGCGGAAGCGACGGTGCAGCAGCAGCAGCAGCGCCTCAGGGTGGCGAAGGCGGAGCGATTCCCGGTTGTGACGCTCGCGTCGACCTTTTCACGGCTGGGCTATCCCAGCGACCTGCTGCCGTCGTGGGGCGATTTCGTGACCGACTGGAGCGCCGGCATCACCGTCAAGGTGCCGCTGTTCACCGGCGGGCGGATCGGCGGCAGCATCCAGGTCGCCAACGCGGCGTTCGAGGATGCCCGGCTCAAGGCCCAGCAGATCCGGGAGCGCGCCGCCGTCGACAGCCGGAATGCGCTCGAGCGGCTCCGCGCCGCGCGCGCCGCCTGGGATGCGAGCCAGAGCACCGTCGGCCAGGCGGAGCGGGCCTATGCGATCGCGACGATCCGCTTCCGTGAGGGGATCTCGACCCAGACCGAGCTCGCCGATTCCCGCATCCTGCTGGAGCAGTCCCGGGCGAATCGTGCCACCAGCGCGCGCGACCTGCAGATCGCCCGCGTGCGGGTCGCGCTGCTGAACGAACTGCCCCTGCCGGCCCAATGAACATCAGCACCCACCACCGCTTCGCGGCCAGGAAACACACAGTGAGGATTTCGATGAGAAGTCTCGTTCTGGCCGGACTCGGCCTGAGTCTCGCCGCCTGCGGCGCGAAGCCCGCCACGACGGCCATCGCCGACACCGCCGCCTGGGTCGGTCGCGAGAATATCGCCGTCGCCGAAGACCGCGAGCTGTCGGTCGGCCCGGCCATTTCCGGTTCGCTCGAAGCGGAGCGGCAGGCAACGGTGCGCGCCGAACTGGGCGCCACGATCACCACCGTCGACGCGGAACCGGGCCAGGCCGTTGGGCGCGGCGCGGTGCTGGCCCGCCTCGACGACAGCGCCATCCGCGATGCCTATGCTTCCAGCCAGTCAGCGGTCCGTTCGGCGGAGCTTTCGTCGCAGATCGCGACCCGCGAAGTCGAGCGGGCCAAGGCGCTGGCCGACGCTGGCGCCGTGGCGGCCCGCGACGTCGAGACCGCCCAGCTCGGCGCCAGCTCGGCAGAGGCCCAGCTCGCCTCGGCCCGCGCGGGTGCGGCGTCGGCGGAAAAGCAGCTCCAGCGCACCATTATTCGCGCACCGTTCGGCGGCATCGTGAGTGAGCGGCCGGTGAGCGTGGGCGACGTGGTGCAGACAGGCACCGCGCTGTTCACGATCATCGATCCCGCCTCGCTCAAGTTCGAGGGTCAGGTCCCCGCCGAAGGCCTCGCGGGTATCACGGTCGGAACACCCGTCAGCCTGGTGATCGCCGGCATGGGCGACACCCCGATCACCGGCCGGGTAAGCCGAATCAATCCGAGCGTCGACCCCGCCACGCGGCAGGCCCGGCTGACGGTGGCGGTGCCCAACGCCGGCGGCCGGCTGGTGGGTGGGTTGTTTGCTGATGGCCGCGTTGCCACGACCATCCGGCAGGGTGTCGTCGTTCCGAGCGGAGCGGTGGATCGCCGGGGCATCCGTCCGGTGGTCATGCGGGTCAAGCTGGGCAAGGTGGATCGGGTGGAAGTCGAACTGGGCCTGATCGACGCGGCGCGGGAGCAGATGGAGGTGACCAGCGGCATCATGCCGGGCGACACGCTGCTGCTGGGTGGCGCACGCGGGCTCGCGCCGGGCATGGTGGTGCGCGTGGGCAGTCCGGCGGAAATCAACGGCAGCAAGAGCGGGGAGTAGTTCCATGTTCATCTCGGACTTTGCCATCAAGCGGCCGGTCGTCACCGTCGTCTCGATGGTGGCGCTCTCGCTGTTCGGCGTCATCAGCCTGCTGCGACTCAAGACCGACGAGTTCCCCGACGTCCAGCCGCCCTTCGTCTCGGTCGGCCTGATCTACCCCGGCGCCTCGCCGGACGGGGTGGAACGCGAGGTCCTCGAGCCGATCGAGGAGGTCGTCTCCTCGATCGGCGGGGTCAAGAAGCTCAACGGCTCGGCGCAGGACGGCTACGGCCAGCTGATCGTCGAGTTCAATTTCGACAAGCCGATCGCGGAGGCGACGCAGGATATCCGCGACGCGATCTCCGGTATCCGGAACGACTTGCCCGACGAGCTGGAGGAGCCGGTCATCAAGAAGATCTCCGATACCGACCGCCCCATCATCTCGCTGGCGCTCGCCTCCGACAAGCTCACCGCTGCCGAGCTCACCCGCCTGGCCGATCCCGGCATCTCGCGCGAGCTGCGTTCGATTGCCGGCGCAGCCGAAGTGAACATTCTCGGCAAGCATGAGCGGGAGCTGACCATCCTGCTGCGGCCCCAGGCGCTGCAGGCCGCGGGGGTCAGTGTGTCGCAAGTAGTGACCGCGATCCGACTGCAGAACATCGCCAGTCCGGTGGGCCGCATTGAAAGCGACCTGGAGGAAAAGAGCATCCGGCTGCAGGGCCGGCTGGCCGAGCCGCAGGACTTCCTCCGGCTGGTCGTGGCGGAACGGAATGGCCGGGTCATCCGGCTGGGGGAACTCGCCGAGGCCATCGACGGCACCGAGGAGCCGCGCACCCTTGCGCTGTACAACGGCAAGGAGGCCGTCGGGATCAACATCAAGAAGGCCAAGGGCTACAGCACGACGGAAGTGGCCGACAAGGTCATGGAGCGGCTCGTATCGGTGCGTGCCGGCCTGCCGGCCGGCGTCACGCTGGAGCTGGTGAAGGACGCCGGTGAGCGGGTGGACAACTCGGTGCGCAACGTCGAGGAGACGCTGATTGAGGGCGCGCTGCTCACCGTGCTGGTGGTCTTCCTCTTCCTCAACTCGTGGCGCTCGACGGTCATCACCGGCCTCGCGCTGCCGGTCAGCGTGCTGGCGTCGTTCATCGCGGTGTATGCCTTCGGCTTCACCCTCAACACGATGTCGCTGCTCGGGCTCTCGCTGGCGATCGGCATCCTGATCGACGATGCAATCGTGGTGCGGGAGAACATCGTGCGCCACGTCGCGATGGGCAAAGACCACATCACCGCCGCGCGGGAGGGCACCGATGAGATCGGGCTCGCCGTGACGGCGACGACGTTTTCCATCCTGGCGGTGTTCCTGCCCATCGCCTTCCTGCAGGGCGTCTCCGGCCAGTGGTTCAAGCCGTTCGCGCTGACGATCGCGTGCTCCGTCGCCGTCTCGCTGTTCGTTTCCTTTTCACTGGACCCGATGCTGTCGGCCTACTGGCCCGACCCGCACCAGGAGGAGCACGAGAAGAGCTGGCTCACCAGACGGCTTGACCGCTTCAACGAATGGTTCGAGGGGCTCGCGGGGCGGTACAAGCTGGTGATCGGCTGGGCGCTGGATCATCGCTGGACGATGGTCCTGATCTCGACGGCGACCTTCGTCTTCGCGCTGGCGATGCCCTATTTCCAGCTGGTCGGCGTCGGCTTCTTCCCCGAGGAAGACCGGGCGGAGATGAACATCCAGATCGAGACGCCGCCGGGCTCAAACCTGGCCTACACCAGGCGAAAGGCGGAGGAACTGATCGCATTGGTGCAGCGGCACAAGGAAGTGCGCTACACCTACATCACGATGGGTGGCGGCGGGGCCGGCGCGGTGGACGAGGGCAATCTGTTCGTGCGGCTGACCTCGAGGCATTCGCGCGATGCGACCGCCGAGCAGCTCGCGGCGACCTTGCGCGGCGAAGTCGCCGGCCTCACCGGCGTGAAGGTCTCGGTATTCACCAGTGACTTCGGCGGCGGGCGCAAGCAGCTCCAGCTGCAGGTGCGGGGCGACGACGTGCCGACACTCACCGCCACGGCGGAACAGATCGCCGCCGCGGTCGCCCGGGTGCCGAACGTGGTGGACCTCGGGCTCTCCTCGAAGGGGCAGAAGCCGGAGGTGACCATCACCCTCAACCGCGGCCTGGCCGGGAGCCTCGGTGTCACCGTGGGTGACGTCGCGCAGTCGGTGCGGCCGGCGTTCGCCGGCATCGATGCCGGTGACTGGGTGGACCCGAGTGGCGAGACCCGCGATGTCGAGGTGCGCCTGGTGCCCGAGAGCCGTACCAGAGTGGAGGACCTGCGGCGGCTGCCGCTGCTGATCCGCGGCGCGAATGGCCTGCCGACGACGATTCCGCTGGGTCAGGTCGCCGACATCACCGCCAGCGTCGGGCCGGCAGTGATCAATCACCTCAACCGGGATCCGGTAGTCAATGTCGAGTGGAACGTCTCCGGACGCTCCACCGGCGAAGTAATGACCGAAGTACGGAAGCAGGTGGCACAGGTGCAGCTGCCGCCCGGCGTCCGTATCACCGAGGGCGGCGACTCCGAGCAGCAGAGCGAGGTGTTCGGCAACATCTTCGTCGCGCTCGGCGTGGCGGTGATGCTGATGTACCTGATCCTGGTGATGCAGTTCGGGTCCTTCCTCGATCCGCTGGCCATCCTGCTGTCGCTGCCGCTTTCGCTCATCGGCGTCATGCTCGGCCTCGCCGTCACCGGCATGACCATCAACATCATGAGCCTCATCGGGGTGATCCTGCTGATGGGCATCGTCGCCAAGAACGCGATCCTGCTGATCGACTTCGCCAAGTGGGCGCGGGAGAAGGATGGACTGCCGCTCCGCGAGGCGCTGATCCAGGCCGGCGCCATCCGCCTGCGGCCCATCCTGATG
>JANMYS010000118.1:0-2944 GCA_031382385.1 Gemmatimonadota bacterium | reverse complement strand
CCCCGTTCCCCGTTCCCGTCTATGTTTTGCCCATGTTCCTTCCGCGCACCCTGATCCTGCTCCTCCTCCCCGCAGTCGCCGCGGCCCAGGCCTCACCGTATGTCGCGCTCGACGACCCGCGGCTGCCGGCCTTCGAGCACCTGATCGCGGTGGGCGACGTGGCCGATCCGTCGCCCATGGTCCGGCCGTTCCGTCGCGCCGACGCGGTGCGGGTGCTGGACAGTGCGTATGCCGACACGGACACCCGCGATACCGCGCTGGTCTCCGAGTTGCGCGCGGCCTGGCGGCCCGAGAGCGGCGAAGCGACCTGGAGCCTGCTCGCGCGCGCCGGGGCCCAAGCCTACACCGATGGGCGGCGGGATCCGCTGCACCGCGCGGGCGCTGGGAACGTGGAGCCCTACCTCGAGCTCGGGATGGTGGGGCGGTGGGGCAACCTGCTGGCGGTGAGCCGGCCGGCGATCGAGCGCCGCCTGCTCGACGATCCCGACTGGCCCGGGCGGAAGAACCTGGATGTGACCGGCCGACAGGTCGACGGCTATCTCTCGGCGCAGTTCCGCTGGGTGCGGCTGTTCTACGGTCAGATGGACCGCAACTGGGGACCGGTGGGATTGCCGGGATTCGGCGTCAGCAACTACGGCTACTCCCGCCCGGAGCTCGGACTCGAGCTGGGCAACGATCGCTTCCGGCTCCGCGCCCAGGCCGCGAGTCTCGCCGATGGGACCGACTCGATCGGGCAGACGGTCCATCGCTATTTCTTTGCCCATCGCCTCGATGCCCGGCTGCATCCGCGGCTGCAGATCGGACTGTGGGAGACGGTGGTGCTCGCCGGCGTGGATCGCAACTTTGACGGCCGCTACCGCAATCCCGTCACCCTCCTGCTGCTCGCCAACCAGTACGGCCTCGGCGATCAGGGCAACGTCCTGCTGGGCCTCGACCTGCAGTGGCGCGCCGGCCGGCGGCTGACGCTGCAGGGACAGTTCGCGCTGGATGATTTCCAGTATCAGAACCGCTCGGGCCCGACTCGGGTGCCTGATCGCTACGGCTTCACCCTCGCCGCCACCGGCCCGCTCGCCCGCCGCATCGGCTGGCGCGCCTCGTACACCCAGGCGTCGAGCCTCGCCTTCCGCGCCAGCGACCCGCTCGAGAGCCTGACTGATGGCGGCGTCGGACTCGGACGCAATTTCGCCGGCAACGATCAGCTCTCCCTGAGCGGCTCCGCCCTCCTCGCCCACCACTGGCTGGTCACGCCGGAGCTCACCCTGCTCCGGCAGGGCGACGCGACGCTCAACGATCCCTTTCCGCAAGGCACGGCGCGCGGCAGCACGCCGACGCTCTTCATCGGCACGGTCGAGCGGACCTGGCGGGCAGCGCTCGGACTGTCAGGGCAGCAGGGCCGGCTCGCGCTGCGGGGCAACATGGGCGTGCACCTGATCGACAACGCCGATCATGTCGCTGGGAGGAGCCGCACCCGGTTCGTCGGCCAGCTCAGTGCGACGCTGGCGCTTGGCGCCGCGGGGCAGTTCTGACGTGACCAGCCCGATGGAGGCCACGCCGCTCTCCGCGGCGCAAGTTGATGCACTGCTGGCGGCGATCGCCGGGAAGCGGATCGCCGTGGTCGGCGACCTCATGCTCGATCGGTATCTCATTGGCGTGGCGGATCGATTATCACCCGAGGCGCCGGTGCCCGTCGTCTCGGTCACCGAGCGACGCGAGGCGCTCGGCGGAGCCGCGAATGTCGCCGCGAATGTGGCAGCCTTTGGCGGAAACGCGCTGCTGGTCGGTCTGGTGGGTAATGACGCTGCGGGGAGCGCCCTCCGCTCGGCGTTGGGAGCCACGGGGCTGAACCAGGCTGGGGTACTCACAGTGGCGGCGCGCCCGACAACGGTGAAGACCCGCATCCTGGCGCGGGGCCAGCAGCTGCTGCGGGTCGACGAAGAGACCGACGCACCAGTCGAGGGCGCGTCGCTCACCGAGCTCATTCGTCAGACCGAGCTGGCCGTGGACGCGAGCGATGCACTGGTCCTGGAGGATTACGACAAGGGCGTGCTGGTTCCCGGGCTGATCCGGGCGGCGATCACTGCCGCCACGGCGCGAAAGATTCCGATCGTCGTCGATCCCAAATACCGCAACTTCTTCGGGTACGGCGGTGCCACGGTGTTCAAGCCGAATCGGCCGGAACTGGCGGCGGCGCTGGGTGCCGCCATCGACACCGACCGACTCGAGGCGCTGCCCGCCCTGCTTCAGCAGGTCGGTGCGGCGCACCTGCTCGTCACCCTGGGCGCGGAAGGGATGCTGCTGCTGGAACGCGGCGGCGGAATGGCACGGATTCCGGCCCAGTCGCGCGAGGTCTACGACGTCTCGGGCGCGGGTGATACCGTGACCGCGTGGCTGGCCGGGGCGGTCGCGGCGGGAGCATGGATGCTGGATGCGGTGCGCCTCGCCAATCTCGCGGCTGGCGTGGAGGTCGGGAAGCGGGGCGTGGCGGTGGTGACACCGGATGAGGTGCGTGCGGCGGTCCGGTAACGGCGAGCGTCCGTGCGCGCCGCGCACCGGGGCACTACCATCCGGTGCGGTTCGGTTGCAGGGTAGGCGCGTGCGTCCCCGCACGCATGTCGCAACAAGAGCCCCTACCATCCCGTGGGGTTCGGTTGTAGGTTCTGCCCTCCCGAACATCGGGCGATTAGCTCAGCTGGTTAGAGCGCGCGCCTCACATGCGCGAGGTCGGGGGTTCGAGCCCCTCATCGCCCATCAGCCGTCATGGAACCAGCTCCCCGGCCCTGCGGACGGGGAGCTGGTTCGCTCTTCCGCGTGGAGGTACTCCAGCCGTGGCCGACGCCCAGTCCCCTCCGTCGATCAGCCCGTGGCGCTGGGTCCCCACGCTGTACTTCGCGCAGGGCATTCCGTATGTGGTGGTGATGACGCTGTCGGTGGTGATGTACAAGAA
>JANMYS010000105.1:0-134628 GCA_031382385.1 Gemmatimonadota bacterium | reverse complement strand
TGACCCAGGTGCGGGTGAATCAGGATCAGCTCGCGGGCTGGATCAGGGAGCGTTTGGTGTAGTGATCAGGCGACTAGGCGATTAGGCGGTTGGGCGATTAGGCGATTAGGCGATTGGACGATTGGACGATTGGACGATTGGACGATTGGACGATTGGGCGATTAGGCGATCGGACGATTGGCTGAGCGACGTGCCGGGCGGCCGGGTGGTCGCCCGTACTCGTTTAGCGTTTTTGCCAGGCGCTGGTCTACGAAACTTCGACGTTCCACCGGCGTACAAGGGCAGAGTTTCTGACACTTCCAAGGACACTTTTCATGCGCATATCCATTCTGGTGGCGGCACTCGTTCTGGCCGGAAGCCCGCTCTCGGCTCAACAGCCCTCCGCCATTGACACCACGGCCATGACGGCGGCCCAACGCGCCTCGCTCCGGGTGGAACAGGTCAAGCTCTCGGTGGACACGCTCACGCTTCGGGTGGGCGACACCATTTCCCTTCAGGCCGTGGCGCTCGACGCCGCCGGCCAGCCGGTACCGGCGGCCCGTGTGCTGTTCAACGTTCCGGGGCGGCAGGCCGTCCTGGTCGGCAGCGACCGCCTCACGGGGACCAAGCCGGGGCGGGGCGATATTCGCGCCTTTGTCCTCCGGCCGGCACCCCCGGGCGAGCGGGCCCGGATGATCGCGACATCGGCGGTGCTGGTGGTGCAGGACCTCCCGGTGGTACGGGTCGAGATCCAGCCCGCTTCCGGCACCCTCTACGCCGGGACCACTCTCGGCTACGGGGCGCGCGCATACGTGCAGGATGGCCGGCAGAGCGAAGACGCCGAACTCACGTGGACGACCGGCCGTTCCGGGGTGGCGACGGTTGACCGCTTCGGGCATGTGACGGCGGTGGCGCCCGGCACCACGACCCTGACGGTACGGTCCGGGTCCATCACGGCGACCGAGAAGCTGATGGTGCAGGCCAATCCAATCGCGCAGCTGCGCATCAGCGGCGGGACGGACAAGGCCAGGACGGGCGATGTGGTCCGCTTCACGGTGAGTGCGCTCAGCGCCGGCGGTCGCCCGGTGACGGGAGTGGTGCCGCTCTGGTCGGTGAGTGGTCAGCAGCTCGCTGACGATCTGGGTGCCCGGGTGTGGCCCGACGGGGCTTTCGTGGCGGAGGAGCCGGGGCTGTACACCGTCGTCGCGACGGTGGGGCAGCGCTCGGCGCGGGTGACAATCAAGGCGGAGCCCCGCAACAGCGGCCGGCCGGTCAAGCTGGTCGGGCGGGGGCTGCAGACCGACCATTCCACCTCGGAGCTGCATGTGTGGACCGGTGGCGATGGCCGGGACTACGCCTACGTCGGGACCCATGCCGCCGGCGTGCGTCCGAACGTGACCGGGAATGTCGTCTTCGTGTACGATGTCACCGATCCCGCCAAACCGACGCTCACCGACTCGATCATGGTGAACGCCCGGGTCATCAACGACGTGCTGGTCAACGATGCCGGGACCATCGGTGTCCTCACGCGTGAGGGCGCGGCGGACCGGAAGAACGGGCTCGTCGTGCTGGACGTGAGCAACGCCGCCCATCCGAAGATCCTCTCCGAATTCACCGACAGCCTCACCGCCGGCATCCACAACACCTGGTTCTACCAGAACGTGGTGTATGTGACGAACGACGGCACCGGGGCCCTGCATATCATCGACGTCAGCGACCCGAAGGCGCCCAGGCACGTCGGGCGGTGGGAGACGGGCGACCCGAACAACCGGTACCTCCATGACGTCTGGGTGCGCGACGGCATCATGTACCTGTCCTACTGGAATGACGGGGTGCAGATCCTCGACGTAGGCGGCCTGAACCGCGGGGGCACGGCCGCGAAGCCGGTCTTCGTCTCCAAGTTCGCCTACCCGATCGGCAACACCCACAATGTCTGGCGCGACCGGAACTACCTGTTCATCGGCGACGAGATCTTCGGTTGCCCGCAGTGCATCGGCGGCCCGCGCGGATACGTGCATGTGGTCGATCTGGCCGACATCGACCATCCGGTGGAGGTCGGCAAGTTCGAGGTGCCGGAGGCGGGGGCGCACAACATGTGGGCGGAGAACGGCAAGCTGTACATCGCCTACTACCAGGGCGGGCTGCGGGTGGTGGATATCTCCGGCGACCTGCGCGGCGACCTCTACCGGCAGGGCCGCCAGATCGGGTTCTACCACACCGCCACCGACAAGGGCTACACGCCCAATGCGCCGATGGCCTGGGGTCCCCAGCCGTTCAAGGGCAACGTCTTCGTGTCCGACATGAACAGCGGGCTGTGGGTGCTGAAGCTAGATGAGCAGGGGCCGTTGATTCCGTAGGGGCCGTTAGCCGTTCGCCGTTGGCCGTTAGCTACGGATCGCAGTCGACGGCAGCGGCCTTGCATCCGAACACAGTTGGCCAATGGCCAAAGGCCAACGGCCAACGGCCGCGAACCAGACCGAGGATCCATGCTGCACCTGCTCCCCCTCGCCCTCCTGTTCCATCCCGGACCGGGCGACACGCTGCCCGCGATCACCGCCTATGTCGCCAGCGAGGCGGTGGATGTGGTAAGCCGGATCCATTTCGGGCCGGATGGCGCGACGGTGGAAAAGGTGATCAAGGTGGATCCCCGGCCGAGCGAGACGGACGGGCCGCACAACCTGAATATTTCGCCGGACCATCGCTACTGGTACACCAGTGTGGCGCACGGCACCCCCAACGGGGGGCTGTGGAAGTTCACCACCGACACCGATTCCCTGGTCGGGATCGCGGTGCTGTCACGGTTTCCCGCCACCATCAGCTTTTCGCCCGACGGGGAATTTGCCTGGGTCGCGAATTTCAACCTCTACGGCGACATGGTGCCGTCGTCCATTTCGGTGGTCTACACGCCGGTCATGCAGGAAGTCGCCCGGATCCCGACCTGCCTGATGCCGCACGGAATGCGGGTGGCGCCCGACGGTACGCGGGCGTGGATGACCTGCATGATGGACGACAAGCTGGTCGAGATGGACCCCGCGACGTACATGATCACCCGGGTGGCCTCGGTGAAGCCGGGGGGTGAGCACGTCATGCTGACGACGAGCGCCATGAAGCCGGGCGAGATGGATGCCATGCACGGCACCATGTCGCACGATGCGCCCGCCGCAGGGGCCAGCACCGCCTGTGCGCCGACATGGGTCCAGCCCAGTCCCGACGGAACACGGCTCTATCTGGCATGCAACCGGCACGCGGAGGTGCTCGAGGTGGATGCCGGGACGCTGGAAGTCATCCGCCGCATTCCGACGGGGAAGACACCCTACAATCTGGCGATCAGCGCGGATGGCCGGGTGCTGGCGGCCACACTCAAGGGGCAGCAGGCATTGAGCGTCATCGATCTGGTTTCCGGGCGCGAGATCGCGCAGCTCAAGACGTCCCATACCGTGCCGAGCGGAGTACAACTGACACCGGACGGCCGCTACGCGCTGGTGTCGTGCGAGGGGCGCGCGGCGGAGGCCGGCGCGGTGGACCTGTTCGATCTGCGTACCCGCCAGCTGCTCTCCACCGCCGTCGTCGGGGCTGGGGCGGGAGGGATCCAGATCCTGAGCTACGCGCCGTAACCCGGCGGCGCGGATCAACTCCTCTCACCTGGGCGGCTCCGGGCCGGGTTGTGCAGGGGCTGGCCCGCGCCGGGGGCCACCCGTCCCGCCGCGGATGTTCCCGCGCTATCTTCCCAGCCTTGAATTGCAGGGTCCGCTGAACCGAGGATGCCGCCCATGAAACCGATGCTGTATATCGCGGGCCTGTGCTGGGCCGTTACCCTGACCGCGCAATCCGCCCCCCCGGCGTACCGGGTGGGGATCGTCAGTGAGTCGGGTGACATCGTGAGCTGGTTCACGCCCGGCGCCGGAACGCTGACGGCCCACCATGTTGTCCCCGTCGGCATCATGCCGGCGGATATCGATGGCCCGCACAACCTCGCCGTCTCTCCGGATCAGCGTTTCTACTATGTGTCGATCGCCCACGGTACACCCTTCGGGACCCTGTGGAAGATCGACACAAAGACGGACACGCTGGTGGGGCGGGCGCCGCTGGAGATGTTTCCGACGACTATTGGCCTGACGCCCGACGGGGAACTGGCGTTCGTCGCCAATTCGGACTTTCACGGCGATCATCCCCGCATGAACGTCATCTCGGTGGTGCATACCCCGACGATGACGACGCTCACTGCGCTGCCCGCCTGCGACATGCCCCACGGCGTCAAGTCGAATCATGCGGGCACGTCGGTGTACATCTCCTGCATGATGTCGGACGAGCTGCTGGAGATCGAGGTCGGCACCTTCCGCATCATCCGGCGGGCCCGGACCGGGGTGGGGCACAGCTACGCCGGCATGGCGGGGATGGATCACGGCGGCATGAACCATGGGGCCCCGGCGGCGGCTGCCACCGCGCCGGCTGCGCCGGCGGCACCGGATGGGGAGTGCGGGCCGACCTTCGTGAGCGTCTCGCCCGATGACCGGACGCTGTATGTCGCCTGCAATCACTCGGGGACGCTGCAGGTCTGGGACGCGGCGACGCTGACAAAGACGAAGGAGATCCCGGTTGGAGCCGGGGCATACAACGTGGAGCCGTCGCCCGACGGTCGCTGGGTGATTGTGACCAACAAGAAGGCCCAGAGCTTCAGCCTGATCGATGCCCAGAGCCTCGCCGAGGTGGTCCGGGTGCCGACCACGAAGAAGATCGTGCATGGTATCGCCTGGTCGCCCGACGGGCGCTATGCCTATGTGAGCCAGGAGTCGATCGGCGCCGATCCTGGGGCGATCGACATCTTCGACCTCACCACTCGCAAAGTCGTCTCGACGGTACCGGTCCCGGCCCAGCCGACCGGTGTGGCTATTCTCCGGAACTGAGTTCTCATGACACACGAAGTCCTCACGACGCTCGCCCCCGCCGATGTCCTCGCGCGGGCGAAGCAGTTCTTCCAGGAGCGCCTGCCCGGTACGGCGGCCTTTCCCGAGAAGGAAGGCCCCGGCTTTGTGTCGCTCCGTGGACAGGGCGGGGAAGAGATCGCGCTCGCCGCGGCCCCGTCCGCCGGGGGCACCCGGGTGCGGGCCTCGACCCTGTTTTTCGACCAGGCGATCGGGCGGTTCTTCTCCACCCTTCCCGTCGTGCCGGAGGCGGTATGAGCGTGCTGCCGGTGCGGGTGATGGTGGAGGCGATGTGGGACCAGGTGGAGCTCGAACTGCCGGCCGCCACGACGATGGCGGAAATCAAGCAGCGGGCCCTGAGCCTGACCCATACATCGGGACGGGCAGAGGAGTATCTGGTCAAGTACCGTGGCGCGGAGGTGCTGGATGAGAGCCGTTCCCTGGCCGACGCCGGCGTGGTGCCGAACGCCACCCTGATTGTGCTCTCCCGACGTCGCCGGCCGGTGCGCTGAGAAGAACCATGCCGACCCCCGCCACGCCGGTCCGGGGCCGCACGATCACGCTCTTCGCCGTCGGGGTTCTGGTCCTCGACGGCGTTCTGCTGCTGCTGATCGGGCTCTGGTCGCGGACGCTGTGGGCGGGCGTGGGCGGTACCGTCTGCCTGCTGGTGGCCGGTGGCGTGCTGCAGCTCTGGCAGCGTCATCTACGTATCCTCGCGGAACTCGCCGACGCCCGGGCCGAGATGCGCGACGAAGCGCGCTCGCTGCGGAATCTGCTGCGGGGCGAGTGAGGCCGGGGCTCACGTGACCGCGATCGTGTTCACCCACCCGGACTGCCTGCGGCACGACGCCGGCCCCGGTCATCCCGAGACACCGGAACGGCTCGCGGCGGTGCTCGCGCGGCTGGGAGCCGATCCGACCGTCGGAGTCCGCCAGGCCGCAGCGGGCACCCGGCAGGAACTGCTGCTGGCGCACCCCGAGGGGCATCTGGTTCAGCTGGAAGAGATGGCGCGTGGCGGGGGAGGCGTCATCTCGCTCGACACGGTGATGAACCAGGCGAGCTGGAGCGCCGTGCTCGGGGCGACTGGCGCGGTGACTGCCGCTCTCGCCGAGGCCCATGCGGGCGGTCATCACACCTTTGCCGCGGTGCGTCCGCCGGGACACCACGCGCTCGCGGCGCGGGCGATGGGCTTCTGCCTGGTCAATAATGTGATTGTCGCCGCCCGGCAGGCGCAGCGACTCGGTCGGCAGCGGGTGCTGATCATCGACTGGGATGTGCATCACGGCAACGGGACTCAGGCGCTGATGGAGGCGGATGCCTGGATCCGCTATGTCTCGCTGCACCAGCACCCCTGGTATCCCGGGACGGGCATGGCCGAGGAGCGCGGAGTGGGCAACGTCTTCAACGTGCCACGCGGCCCGGGTGCGCCGGCGGAGCGCTACGTGGCCGACCTCTGGGCGGCAATTGTCAGCGCGACCGACGACTGGGTGCCCGACATGATCCTGCTGTCCGCCGGATATGATGCGATGCTGGGCGATCCGCTTGGTGGGTTCACGCTGGAGCCCGCGGACTATGCCGGGGTCGTCGTCCGACTGCGGGATCGCCTGCCGCTGGTGCCGATCGTCGGCCTGCTGGAGGGAGGCTATGCGCCGGCGCGCGTGGCCGAGGGGGTCTGGGCGACGGTGCGGGCGCTGGAGTAGCGGTTCTGGACCCGCGGGAGTGGCGCCTCGTCTGCCACCGTGCGAAATATCAGAAAGTGTTCAACTACCGTCTCATGGAGTTCCCGTGCCGCAGCCACTTCGGATGGAAGCTGAAGTCCTCAATGTCCGCACCCGCCACCCGTTCATCATCGCCCGCGGCGGTCAGAGCGACTACCGCACCATCTGGGTGCGGCTGATCGACCGCGACGGCCTCGAAGGGTGGGGCGAAGCCGCTCCGTCGAGGATCTACGGGGAATCGACCGAGACGGTGCTCGCTGCTCTGCAGGCCTACGCTGAGCACCTGCCCCCCGATCCGCTTCTGCTGGAAGACACCGAGCGGCACTGGGATACGCTGCTGAAGCTGAATCCCTCGGCGCGCGGCGCGTTGTCCTCCGCGCTGCATGATCTTGCCGGCAAGCGGATGGGCGTCCCGGTGTACCAGTTGTGGGGGCTGAACCCCGCCAAGGCGCCGCAGTCGACCTTCACCATCGGCATCGATACGGCGGAGAAAATCCGGACCAAGGTCCTGGAGGCGGAGTCGTATCCCATCCTCAAGATCAAGCTGGGCACCGACCGGGACCACGAAATCCTGCAGACCATCCGCGCGGTGACCGACAAGGAACTGCGGGTCGACGCCAACACCGGCTGGACGGTGAAGCGCGCCATCCGGATGCTACCGGTGCTGGAGGAGTTCGGTGTGACGGTGCTGGAGCAGCCGCTGCCGGCCGACGATCTCGACGGCCTCGCGACGGTGACGCGCGCGGCCCGCATCCCGGTCATTGCCGATGAGAGCTGCCTCACCTCGGCCGACATCCCGCGGCTGGTCGGGAAGGTGGACGGGATCAACATCAAGCTGGCCAAGTGCGGCAGTCTGCGCGAGGCACTGCGGATGATCGCCATTGCCCGGGCGCATCAGATGATGGTCATGGTGGGCTGCATGATCGAGACGTCGATCGCGATCACCGCGGCGGCCCACTTCACTCCGCTGGTGGACATCGTCGATCTCGATGGTGCGGCGCTGCTGTCCAACGATCCCTTCGTCGGCGCCACGATCGATGGCGGCCAGGTGCGCCTTCCCTCCGGTCCGGGGCTCGGCCTGAGCCGGCGATGATCCAGGCGTTCGGGGCGGTGGCCCTGCCGCTGCCCCTGGCCGAGCCGTACACATACCGCATTCCGGAGAGCCTCGCGGACCGGGTCGTGCCCGGGGCCCGTGTCGTCGTGCCGGTCCGCGAGCGCGAGCTGGTCGGCATCGTCACCGCCACCGGCCTCCCTGAGCCCGATTACCCCACCCGCGACATCCTCAGCTGCCCCGATTCCGAGGCGGCGCTCACATCGCCGCTGATGGAAACGGCGCTGTGGATCTCCGGCTATTACGGCGCTCCGCTGGGCCTCACGCTTCGGGCCATGCTGCCGGCGGCGTTGTGGGGCAGCTCGCGGGTGATCGCGCGGCTGACCGGTGCGGTCGTGCCCGGTGGTGTGGCGGGCGACGTCGGCATCTTCCTGGAACGGAAGGGCGGGGAGGCCGCGGTCGGCAGCATTGCCCGGGCGCTCAAGCGGCCGGTCTGGGATGCCATCAACCGCCTGGTGCGGGTCGGGGCGATCGCGCTCCGGGTCGAAGCTCCGCCAACGGCGGGGGGCGTCGCGATGGAGCGACTCGTCCGCCTGACGGAGCCCGTTCCGCCGCTTGCCGAGCGTGAGCCCCTCTTTCGGCGAAGCCCGGTGCAGCGCGCCGCGCTGGAGGCGATCGAGGAGCTGGGCGGCACGGCTCCACTGCGTCACCTGCTGGAACAGCTCTCGATCTCGCGTCCGGTACTCGCGTCACTGGTCAAGCGCGGCCTGGCCACGGTCACCGAGGTCGAGGCGCCGCGTGATCCCTTCAGCGACCTTCCCGTCACCCCGCCGCCACCGCATCCCACACCGGCCCAGATCGCCGCGCTCGCCGCCATCGCGGCGCAGGCGCCGGGTGACGGTGTCCTGCTGTTTGGCGTCACCGGCAGCGGCAAGACACTGGTCTACCTCGAGGCGATTCGTCGTGCGCTCGCCGAGGGCAGGGGGGCAATCCTGCTGGTGCCGGAGATCGCGCTGACACCGCAGACGGTGAGCCGGGTCCGTGGCGTCTTCGGCGACGAGGTCGCCGTGCTCCACAGCGGGTTGTCGGACGGCGAGCGGGCCGATGCCTGGCGGGCGCTGCGACGCGGCGAGCGTCGCGTCGCCGTCGGGGCGCGTTCCGCGGTGTTCGCGCCGGTGCGGGACCTCGGCGTGATTGTGGTCGACGAGGAACATGAGGCGACGTACAAGAATGGTGAAACCCCGCGCTATCATGCGCGCGACGTCGCACTGGTGCGCGCCCGGCTCGAGGGGGCACGACTGATCCTGGGGAGTGCGACACCTGCAGCGGAGACCATGGCGCGGGTGGGACCGCGACTCGCGCTGGTGCGCCTGCCCGAACGTGCGGAGATGCAGCCGCTGCCATCGGTCGAGATCGTGGACCTGCGAAGCGCCCCGCGACTGCGGGAGGCGGGGGCGGTGCCCTGGTCCCTTCGGCTGGACACCGAGGTCCAGTCGGCGCTCGACCGGTCAGAGCAGGTCCTGCTACTCCTTAACCGGCGGGGCTTCGCCGCGACGCTGCAGTGCCCCGACTGCGGCGCGGTGCGCACCTGCCCCCGTTGCAGCATCTCGCTCACGGTGCACCATGCACCGCCCGGCATGCGGTGTCACTACTGCGGACACGATGAGCGGGTGCCGGAAGCGTGTAGCGAGTGCGGTGGTGTGGTGCAGCGGATGCGCGGGGTGGGGACCCAGCAGCTCGAACACTTTCTGGCCAGCCGGTTTCCCAGTGTCCGGCTGGCGCGGATGGATCTCGATACGACGAGCGCCAAGTGGTCGCACCAGAGGATTCTCGACCGGGTTGGTGCCGGAGAGGTGGACATCCTGCTGGGCACCCAGATGATCGCCAAAGGGCTCGATTTCCCCAACGTGACGCTGGTCGGCGTGGTGGATGCCGACACCGGCCTGCAGTTGCCGGACTTCCGCGCCGCGGAGCGCACTTTCCAGCTGTTGGCACAGGTGGCGGGCCGAGCGGGCCGGGGGCCGAAGGGGGGACGGGTCGTGGTGCAGACCAGGAGTCCGGAGCACCCCGCGCTCATCGCGGCGGCGCGGCACGATACTGAAATGTTCCTGGAGGGGGAGCTAGCCCGCCGTCAGTCGCCCCCGTACCCGCCAGTTCGCTCGCTGGTCAATCTCGTGATCTCGGGGGAGGACGAGGTGGCGGTGGCCGATGGCGCTGTGGCACTGGCGGGCTGGTGCCAGCGGCTGGTCGACCGCCAGACGCTCGCGCTCGACGTTCTGGGTCCGGCGCCATGTACCCTCGGCCGCATCAAGAACCGGTGGCGCTGGCACGTGGTGCTGCGGGGCGAGGCCGAACCGCTCGGCCGGGTGGTGCGTTACGGGATGAGCCGGCTGCCAGAACCCGCAGGGACGCGGGTCATTATTGACCGTGATCCGGTGAGCCTGCTGTAGGCCGCGGGGCTAGTCTGACGCGACCGCGGCATCGTGTGATGCTGGCCCCAGGAGGAGCTCGACCGCGCGCAGCAGAGCATCGGAAGTGATCGGCTTGCAGATCAGGCGGTTCACCCCGGCGAGGGTCGCGGCCGCGGAGAGATAGGGGCCGTCCATGCCGGTCAGCATCAGCACTGGTGTGGTCTCATGGCCCGGCTGCTTGCGCAGCCAGCGCACGACGTCGAGGCCGGAGGGTCCCGGCATCAGGTAGTCGACAATGAGCAGCTGGGCGGGATGGCAGGACAGCCACGCCATCGCCGCCCCCCCATTGGTGAATCCTTGCACCGTGAGGTGAAGCCGTTCCTGCAACAGTCTCGACAGCACCGACACAACCGCGGGATCGTCATCGAGGATGACGAGCGTGATCTGGGTGCTGGCCGTGACTACGCTCGCCTCCGTCATCGCGTTACAACACGACCTGGAGTCCCGAAGTGAGGTACCGGTCCGTCTTTTTGAATCCAGGTTGAGGCTGGTTGTCAAAGCGGATGACATAGCCCGCCTTGAACGCGATCCGCGCCGACAGCGGCGCCACCAGCGCGGTCTCCGAGTTCACCCGGGTATCTGCGCCATCCTTGAGGTTCTGCAGGACTTCGCCCGTCTGCTGGAAGTAGGCAGCCGCGTTCAGCATCTGCTTGAAGAGCAACGCGCCCCGCCCGCTGGTGAAATTGTCCACCACACCGGCCAGGTCGCGCTGCTGGTTGGCTGACGCGCCCGCCTCAAGGGTGAGGGTGGTGCGTTCAGCCGCGACGGCCTTGAAGCTGAGACCGGCTCCCTCTTCAAATCGCCGCCCGATCCCCGCGAAGCGATTGCGCTCCCATCCGCCCGTCCCGTAAAACGCCAGCCGCGGGGTGATCGCGTAGTCCACCCGCAGCGTGGCGGCAAGATTCTCCGCCGACGTGGCGCCGCCGGTCTTGCCGTACACGGCGGCGAAGCCCTGGGCCAGGGTCCAGTGCCCGGCGGTATAGCTGGCCTTTTCGCCGGCATTCAGCGAAGTGGTCGAGGTGTTCCCCGACGTATTGATGAAGCCGAAGTCGGCCTGCAGAGTCCAGGGCCGTTTCGGGACCGCCTCCTGCGCCACCAGCGCCTGACCAAGAATCAGTTGCAATGCGAGGGTGGCCGACAGACGGATCACGTGCACGCGCATCGTTCGCAATTCCTTTGGTGTAGAGGTGGGTTTACTTCTTGGCAACGGACTCTTCATTCAGGACCATCTTCGCAAACAGGAATACCAGAAAGGCGACAATCACGAAGTTGATCAGCGCGGCCAGCACAATGCCCACCTGGAACGGACCGACCACCAGCTTCTGCCAGTCCCCGCTCGGCAGGAACATGCCGACCACGGGCATCAGTAGTCCGTCCACGACCGACTTGACCAGTTCACCCGCCTTGCTGCCGATGATCACGCCGATCGCAAGACCGATCACGCCATATTCCCTCATGAACGTCATGAACTCGCCCTTCACGTACGGCTCCTGGGTTGTGGGGAAACAGCAACCGGTGGGCGCGCACTGCGCGCCCACCGGCCGCGGGGACAATTCAGTTCGTCTTGCTCAGTTCAACCCGGCGGTTCGACGCGCGGCCTTCCGCGGTCGCGTTCGTCGCCACCGGCTTGCTCGGACCGTACCCCTTGGTAGTCATCCGGCCGGCGCTGACACCCTTGCTGATGAGATAATCCCTCACCGCATCTGCCCGGGCGTGCGACAGACGTTCGTTGGTACGGGCGCTGCCGGTCGCGTCGGTGTGACCCCCGATCTCGATCGTGATGTCCGTGTTGCCGTTCAACGACTCGGCCACTCGATCCAGCGTCGCCTGCGACTCCGCCAGCAGGATTGCCTTGTTGGTCTGGAAGTTCACACCCTGCAGGACCACAGCCTTGCCGGGCTCGACGAACAGCACGGGGCAGCCGGTCGCATCTACTTCAGTTCCCCGCGCGGTGTTCGGGCAGCGGTCGATGCCATCCGGCACCTTGTCGCCATCCAAATCCTTCGGGCAGCCGGTCGCGTCGACCGGAGTGCCGGCGGGTGTACTCGGGCACTTGTCGAGACTGTCGATCACTCCGTCGTTGTCCTGATCCTTCGGGCAGCCGGTGGCGTCCACCGGAGTGCCGGCACGGGTGTTGGGGCACTTGTCGCTCGCGTCCGCGACGCCATCGCCATCCGTGTCCTTGGAGCAGCCAGTCGCATCCACCGCCATGCCGGCCGTGGTGTTCGGGCACTTGTCCTTGTCGTCCGTCACGCCGTCGCCATCGGCGTCCTTGGGCAGCGAGCAGCCGTTCGCGTCAACCCGATCGCCAGTTGGCGTGCCGGGGCAGCGGTCGACATTGTCCTTCACCCCATCGTTGTCGACATCCTTCGGCAGCGAGCAGCCGCTGGCATCCACTGCGTCACCCGCGGGCGTGCCGGGGCAGTGGTCCATCGAATCCTTGACGCCATCCTTGTCGCGGTCGCCATCGCGATGCGCACCGAGCATCAGCGACAAGCCGGCCTGGACACCAAGGTGCACGTCATGCTTTCCCGACTGAACTCCGGGGAGCTGGGTCACCGGGTTGTTGTTGTCGGGATCGGGGATGTAGTCGACGGTCCCGTCCAGCCGGAGGGCGACAACGTTCCCCATGCCGATCCGAAGTCCGACAAGCCCTGCCGCGCCACTCTCTGTTTCGCGATAGGAATCGCGGAACAGGTTGCGGACGTAGCCACCGCCGAGCAGCAGCGCCGAGCTGCCGCCGACCGGAATGTTGTAGACCAGCCGGGCATGGACGGGGATGTACTTGACCTTTGAGCCGCCCTGGGAATGCGTTGTCGTCATGCTCACATCGCCCTCGAGGGCGAGGTTGCGCACGATGAAGATCCCAAGCCGGCCGCCGACGCCGATCTTGTTGTCGAAATTCAGGTCCGATTCAAACTTGGTGAACTTTCCAAACCCACCCAACTCGACCGCCCCCGCCCTCTGGGCGGCGGCGGGGCTCACGGCGGCGAACAACAGGCCGGCGAGGAGCCAACACGACTGACGTTTCATGTATGCCTTCTAATTTGTGATGTTATGACGCCGCCGGGTTGGCGACATCGGGTTTGCTGGCGGTCCGATAATGCGGTGGTGCCACCAGTGTGAGAATGATCTGGGCGATGTCCGCGAGCGGGCGGGGGCGGAACAGCACCACATCTGCCACCCGCTCGGCTTCCTGCATCGTGGCGGCCTCGATCGGCCGGGTGAGGAGGCAGACGACGGTCTCCGGCGCCAGCAGCAGGAGCTGCTTTGCCAGCCGGATGCCCCCGGGGGCGTCCGGCTGATCCAGCGTGAGGTCGGAGATCATCGCATCGTAGCGCTCCCGCCGTAGCCGCAACTCGGCCGCGATCTCGCTCCCGGCCGTGTCCACAACGAAGCCTTGGGTACGCAGATAATCGGCGAACGCAAAGCGGACTCCCGGGTCGGTGTCGACCAGGAGGACGCGAATCGGTTCGGACCCGGTCGGAGAGAAGGCCATCATCGTGCGGTGGGGAAAGGCAAGCCTGAGGCCAGCTGGCGCGCACTGGGAGGCGCGCGCGAAGTCGCTGGTGAAACGAGAGTTAGATCGGGAGGGCGATCAGGCGGCGAGGTGGCGATTCCCGGCGCTGGACCGGAAGTCCAGACGCCGGACGCGCGGCGCTACTCGGCGGGGTCCTGCTGCATCTGCTCGGCGAGGGTGCGGAATGCCGCCTCCACGCTGTCGCCGGATTGGGCGCTGGTCTGGAAGACGGTCCAGCCGCGCTCCTTCAGCCACTCCTGCTGGGTGGCACTGATCGTCCACTGGCCCCAGAGGTCGGCTTTGTTGAGGCAGAGAATGAATGGGAGACCGGGCGCCCGATTGGCCGCGTTCTCCTGCAGGCCGATGGCGGTCTCGAGCGTCTCGGGCCGGGTGCCGTCGGCGACGAGGATGTAGCCGCTGGCACCACGCAGGTATTGCAGCCGGACCCACTCGTAGCGTTCCTCGCCCTGCAGGTCCCAAAGCATGAGGTTGACGGTAGTGTCACCGAGTTCCACGCTCTTCTTGTCGATCTTCACGCCGATGGTCGACAGATACTTCTCGGAGAAGACGCTGTCCACGAAACGCCGGACCAGGCTGGTCTTGCCCACGCCCGGCGCGCCCATCATGCAGATCTTCTTGTCCAGCACCGTCATGCATCCTCCGCCGCAGTCGCGCCGGAGCCGACCATCTGCTCGGCGAGTTGTCGAAATACCAATTCCACGCCCTCGCCGCTCCGGGCACTGGTCAGCCCGATGCGCCAGCCGGCCGTGGCCAGGCCGGCCAGGTCGGCGTCGCTGATCACGCGTTCCATCACGAGGTCGGTCTTGTTGAGCACCAGCATCAGCGCCGCGCCGGGTACGACCTCAGCCGCCCGCCGGCCGAGGTCGAGCGCGATGTCCAGCGTGTCCCTTCGAGTGGCATCGATCACCAGCAGGAAGCCCGCGGCACCTCGCAGGTACTCGGGGCGCACCTTCTGCTGCTCGGTCTCGCCCTGCAGGTCCCAGAGCATGAGATTGAGTGCCTGGTCGCCAAGAATCACGGCCTTGCGATCGATCTTTACGCCGACCGTGGCCTGGTAGCGCTCGGAAAAGAGACTCTCGACAAACCGGCGGACCACGCTTGTCTTCCCCACGCCCACCGCGCCCAGCATGCAGATCTTCTTCTGCAGGGTAGTCACTGGCGTTCCTCGAATCGGGCCACCGGCCAGACCGCGCGCAGACGGGCCCGGCTCGCGTCGGAGAGGGTGTCGGCGGCTGTGACTGTCGGCAATTCGACGTTGATCCGGAGGGGAATGGCCGGGAGCGCCTGCGACAGCAGCGCGCCGACCGTCCCGGCACGATAGCCCCGCAGGAGCTGGTTGGCCGACTCGTTGCCCTGATTGTCGGCCGAGCCGACCATCTCGAGTGACAGGGAGTACCCGACACCCTTCGCCGCGCTGTCGAGCTGGGTTACGTCGCTGATGATCAGCGCGATCTCCTCGCTCGCGGCGCTGTCCAGGGCCCATTCCCCCGTGGCGAACAGCACCCGATGCGCTTCCAGTTGCGCAACCAGCGGCGCGAGCTCGGCCAGCTCCCGCGGATCGCGCGGTTCCGCCCGCCAGGCGCCGACACCACTCAATGCAGGGGCGAGTGCTGCCGCCTGGCGAAACCAGCCCCCCGGAGCGGCCCCGGTCGCGACCAGGGTGTCCCCCGCGAGGGTGAGTGCGACCCCGGCCGGGGCCGCAAGCGCACGGGCCGCCCGGCGAATGATGAAGTCGGGGTGCAAGGCGACGTAAGGTGCCCAATGCGCGCTGATGAGGGTGGTGTCGATTCCCGCGGCGTGGAACGATCCGGCCGGGTCCCTGGCGAGCGGATCGCGCAGCCCCTCGATGCGATAGTGCCCCTTTGCCCGGCCGACGTAGGTCACGACGACGCCCGGCTCATCGCGCAGCGCCGTCAGCGCCCTTTGCCAGCGTCGCTCACGAATCACCGCCGGAATGCCGAAGGCCAGCAGCATCGCGGCCGCTGCCCCGAGTACGAGCCAGGAGCGCCACGGCTGGCGCTTTTCTCGCACCGCACCGCGGGCCTCCGCCTGCAGGAGGGCCTCCATGCGGGGGCGGCTGCGGTCAAACTGAGAGGCGTCGCCGTTGAAGCCGGTCAGCTCGTCGGCCTGATCGGCCTCGATCTGCTCGATGGCGGAGGTCAGCTCCACCCGGAACGCGGTCGGCGCATGCCCGCGAATCACCGTCGCGAGCACGGCACGCGGTCCCTGCTCGATGGCCAGGGTGAATTCGCCCAGCTGAATCGTCTCGAGGCTGTCGTGCTGCCCGATGCGGAACGAGTCGCGGGCAAAATCATTGATGGCGGTGAGCATCCCCGCCACCATGTCGGGCGCGGGCGCCGCGATCGACGGGGCGGTGACGTGCTGCAGCAGCAGGCCGGCGTCGCGGTGCACCAGGAAGACCTGCTCCACCTGGTAGAGCAGGGTGTGACGCATGACGACTTCGGCGAACGACTTGCCGCTGCGGAGCGCTTCCCACCGCCAGGCCAGGCCCTGGGCGGACAAGGTGTGTTCCAGCATCACGTTCACGGACTCGAGCATGCCCGCAAGCGCCTGGCTGATGGCGCGGCGGATGGCCGGGCCCATGACCGGAAAAAGCGCTTCGGCGAGGGGCCGCGGATCACGTCGGACCGAGGAGGTCAGGGCACGCTCCACCAGGGGCCGGAGTGCCTCGGGGTCGTCCATCTTTCGTTCCAGCCGGCGCAGCGTTTCCCGGTCCTTGCCGAACAGGATCGCCCGCAGCCGCGCGACCGGGTCCGCGACGGGCGGCTCGGGTCGGGGTGGCTCGGTGCGCGGCGGCTCGCGCCGCGGCGGTGCGCTCACGTCAGGCGTCATTCGGCCGCTTGAACTCTTCCGCCAGCCGCGCCGCAAGCTCGGCAAAGAGGGCGCCGAGCATCGCGCGGTCAGCCTTGCGGGCATGCAGCTCGTCGGCTTCGCGTTTGAGGGCGGCGCCGAGCTCGTTCGTCCGGCGATGGAGCTGCTCGTCGTGTTCCGTCGCCTGGCGCACCAGCTCGCCCCGCAGTTCCCGCTGGGACCGATTGCTTTCCTCGCCCGCTTCCCCGAAGCGGCGGTCGACGTGACGGCCGAGCTGGTCGAGGTTGCCGGTGACTTCCTCGATCTGGCCGGTCCGGCTGCGCTGCTCCGTGGCCAGCCGTTCGCCCAGCGCCTCGAACTCGCGGCGGACGTACGCCTCGAGCGCCGTGTGGCGCCGGCCCAGCTCCTCGCGCAGGTCGGCCGAGTCCTTCAGCAGCCGTTCCTCGAGCTGCACGAAGCGGCGGTCGTAGTCCCGCATCTGCGCGCCGAAGATGATGTCCCGGATCTGGTCGATGTTGCCGGGGCCGCCGTTCGTGTCGGCCGAGTCCTGCCCCCGCGGGGCATGGGATACCGCATCATGGTCTGTCATGGAATGCCTCTAACGATCCGTGGGTGCCGCGGGAATCTAGTCCTTGGGGATGGCGATCTGAAATTGCTTGAGCTTCTGGTACAGTGAGCTGCGCGGAATGCCCAGCCGCCGCGCCGCGAGTTCCACCTTGCCCTTCTCCTCCCGCAGCACCATCTCGATATGCTGCCGCTCCAGCGTCTTGAGCGTGACGTCGCCATCCGGCGCCCGGGCACTGCCCGGCGCGGGCCCGCCCAGCAGGTCGAACCGGAGGTCGTCCCGGGTCAGCGCCGAGCGGTCCGTCAGCAGGGCGGCGCGTTCCAGCACATTGCGCAGCTCGCGAATGTTGCCCGGCCAGGGGTAGGCCGCCAGTGCCTCGAGCGCTCCGCCGCTCAGCGTGATCGCCGGCCGGCCCAGTTCTGCCGTCAGCCGGTCGAGCAGCTGCCGGGCCAGGAGCGGGAGATCCTCGACGCGGTCCCGCAGCGGCGGGACCACCAGCGGCAGCGTCGTGATGCGGAAGTACAGGTCACCGCGAAAATGCCCGGTCGCGACCCGCTGGGCCAGATCCTGGTTCGTCGCGGCAATCAGCCGCAGGTCGACCTGACGGTCCCGGACATCGCCCACCCGGCGGAACCGGTGATCCTCCAGCACCTTCAGCAGCTTGGGCTGGAGCTGCGGTTCCATGTCGCCGATCTCGTCGAGGAACAGCGTGCCGCGGTGCGCCAGGTCCAGCAAGCCGATCTTGCTCTGGACCGCGCCGGTGAAGGAACCCCGCTCGTGCCCGAACAGCTCGGACTCCAGCAGCTCCCGCGGCAGCCCGGCACAATTGAGGTCGACAAACGCCTCGTCCGCCCGCGGGCCGTTGGCATGAAGCCAGGCGGCGATCACTCCCTTGCCGGACCCCGTCTCCCCCTGGAGATAGACCGGCCGCTCCGCCGCCGCCACCCGGCGCGCCTGCTCGGCCAGCTCGCGGATCGGACGACTGGTGCCGGCGAAGGGATCGAACTGCTGCCGCTCCTGCCGTTCCTGTCGTGCGAGCTGCTGCCGGCGATTGCGCTGATGGGCCAGACTCCGCGCGATCACCACCTCCAGCGCCGGCAGCGTCACCGGCTTGGTGAGGAAGTGCTCCGCGCCCTCTTTCATGGCCTGCACCGCGAGCTCCACCGAGCCATGCGCGGTCAGGACGATGACCGGCACCTCCTCCGAGATGGCACGCAGCCGGGGCAGCAAGGTCAGTGCATCGCCGTCCGGCAACCGGTAATCGCTCAGGACGACATCGGGCCGGTTCTCCCGAAAGGCCTGCTCCGCCCCCTTCGCACTGTCCGCCTCGTCCACCCGGTAGCCGCGGGTCTCGAGAAAATCCTTCAGCCCGAACCGGACGGCCGGATCATCATCGACGATCAGCACACGATAGCGGGACATGAGGCTGGGGCTCAGTCGGAGAGGGCGGGGAGGCGGACCCGCAACACGGCACCGCCGCCGGCCGGATTGGCTGCGTCGATGCGGCCACCGTGCTCCTCGACGATCCGCTGCACGATGGCGAGGCCGAGCCCCGTTCCTCCCGGCCGTCGGGTGAAGAACGGTTCGAAGATGCGGGGCAGGTCCTCCGGCCGGAAGCCGGGGCCACTATCCTCGACTCGAAATTCCGCCCAGCGCGCGCCATCAATTCCGACCGATCCGCTCGAGAGCAGGACTCGGCCGCCGGCCGGGGAATGCTGAATGGCGTTCTCCAGCAGGTTCTGCAGCAGTTGCAGCAGTCGCGAGGCGTCGTGGGCAACCGCGGGGCAGGGCGACTCGGCGCGGTACTCGACGGGCACCCCCCGTTCCGCCGATCGCGGCTGCACATGAAACAGCGCCTGGCTCACGCATAGAGTCGGATCGCCCGGGTGCAGCTCTGCCAGCGGCGGCTTGCCGTATTCCAGCAGGTCGCGCATCAGCTGGCTCAGCCGGGTGACCTGGTCGGTCAGCACCCGCAGATAGGGCGCGAATTCGGCCCGTTCGCCGAATCGGGCCCGGAAGGCGTCCAGCGTGGAGGAAATGCCGAACAGCGGATTGCGGACCTCGTGCGCGACACCCACCGCCACGAGGCCGAGGCGCCGGGCGCTCTCGGCCGCATCGGCGCGGGCCCGCTCGTTATGGATCTGCTCGGTGACGTCGTGGATGATCTCGTGCAGCAGCAGCCGCCCGTCCAGGTGAACTGGGCCGGCGTAAATCTCCACCAGTCGAATTTCGCCGGAGGCGAGGCGGTGGGGAAAGCCGCGAAAATGGCCGCCCATCGAAACGCCGAGCTGGAGGACCTGGGTGATTTCCTCGGGGGGCAGGGTGTTGATCCGGGCAATGGGCAGACCGCGGAGGGACTCGCGTGCATACCCGTAGAAGGCCGCCGCCGCCGGGTTGGCATCCACGATCGTGCCGTCCTCGGGGTCCAGCAGCAGCTGGACGGCCCCCACCTGCTCGAAAAGCTCGCGGTAGTGGGTATCCGAGGAGGTGGCGGTGACGGCATCCGGCATGAGCCCAAAGTGCAGCCTGATGGGGCGGGGCGGAAGTGGCGCGACTTGATGGATAACGCCACTCCCGTCTGTGCAAGGTTACCGCGCTGCCCAGCCGATCTCTCCGCCAAGATAGTAATTTCGGCCCGGTGCCGTTTCGAACACGCGGCCGAAGGTGCCATTCACCGTCAGTGAGCTGATGTACGTCCGATCCCAGAGGTTGTTGACGCCCAGGAACGGCCGGAACCAGGCGCTGCCGTTGCTCCCCTCCCAGCTCAGCCGCAGGTTCGTGACACCAAGACCGATGCCGTTCAGGGTGGTCGCGTTGCCCTTGCCCCAGCCGTTCACGTACAGGGTGTTCTTGTCGTCGGCAAAGACGGCGGCGGACATCGTGTGATCGACATCGAGGGTGACGCCGCGCACCGGGCCGGCGCGGAGCCCGACGCGGATGAACGCCTTGGGGATGCCGGGCAGCTGCTTGCCATCGAGGGTGTCGGTCGTGGCGCCGTTGACGATTCGATACTGCCCGTACCGGAAGTTGGAATAAGTGTAGGCGGTGAACAGCCGGAGCTGGTCTGCCAGCCTGGTACTCAGCCCCAGTTCGATGCCGTCGTTCTTGAGGCGGCCGGCGTTGGCGAAATAGCCCCGGCCACTGACTTCCCGGTATTGCACGATCGCGTTGCGGACCCGGCCGATGAATCCGGCAACGCTGTAGGTCACCGGGCCGAGCACGCCGCGCGCTCCGACCTCGTAATTCACCGTGCGCTGTGGATCCAGCTGCGAGTTGAAGCCACCGGTCGAGTTGGGCTGGTTGGCCAGCTCGGTCGTCGTCGGCGTCTCGAAGGCGGTTGAGATATTGACGTACGGACTCAGCCGCCGGTCGCGCAGGTAGGAAACGCCGGCGTTCGCGGAGAAGGCGGACATCGTCCGGCTGCCGCTGTTGTCGGTGCCATCGGTCAGGTGATGATCGTCGACCGAAAACTTCACCGCGTCGTAGCGGCCCCCGGTGACGATCTCGATGTCGCCGCTCGGGCTCCACCGGAGCTGGGCAAAGGGCCCGACCTCGGTGACGGTCTCGCGCTGGTCGAGCAGCGAGGTGTCCTGCACCGCGGCCACGGCGCGGTAGAGTGCGCGGTCATCCTGCATCCGCTGCAGGTCGACACCGATGGTGATGCGCGGTGCCCGTTCGGCGGCGCCGAGGTGCTGCTCGGTGCTCAACCGGAGGCCCCCCACGGCACGATCAATCGTGCTGATCGTGCCGACGGTGGGGCCCTGGGTTCCGGTCGAAGGCGGAATGGCCTGCGGTGCCCGCAGGTTGCGGAGGATGCCGAATGCCGCGGCGGTGAGAAGGCCGCGCCCGGTATGATGCGTGAGGGCGAGTGAGAGCTGGCCTTGCGAGACGTCCTTGTCGGCCTTGCGCAGGATATTGTTGCCCGCCGCCGAGTCGGGATTGGCACGAACTTCGTTGGTGGTCAGTGCGCCGGGGTTCTGCGCCTGCGGCGCGTCGGTGTACCCGAAGCGCAGGCCCAGGCTCGTGGCCGACCCGAGGACCACGTCCCCCCCCAGGTTGAGCTGGGTGAACCGGGTCTTGCTGAGCTGGCGGAAGCCCTCAACGCGGGTATGCGAGAGCGAGAGCGTCCCGCTGGCCGCGCCCCGGCGGGCGCTGGAGCGTCCCTGGATCCGGAACAGGCCGAAGGACCCACCCTCGGCACGGAGCGACTGGGAGAAGGCCCCCGCAGCGGCCGGCTCAGAGGTCAGGTTGAGCACGCCACCCGACGCATTGCCATACAGCGACGAGCTGGCGCCACGCAGCACCTCGATACGCTGCAGGTTGCCGAAATCGACATTGGTGAGCTGACTCTGGCCGTCGGGCAGGGTCTGCGGCACGCCATCGAGAACAATCTTCACACCGCGCACGCCGAAGTTGGCCCGACTGCCCGCCCCGCGGATCGCGAGGCGCTGGTCCAGCGAATAGTTGTACCGGTTGGCGACATACACCCCCGGCAGGTTGTTGAGCGATTCATCCAGCCCGAGGGTCGACTGGGCGCCGTTCAGCTCGCGCCGATCAACCACGTCAATCGCAGCCGGGATGCGGGAGACGGGCTCGGCGGTCCGGGTCACCGTGACGGTGATTTCGGGGAGGGTGACCTTCGCGGAGTCCCGCCGAGTGGTATCGGGCGCGGTGGGTAGCTGGGCGGCAACGGGCGAGGAGATGGCAAGCAGCAACGCGAACAAAGCGATGAGACGCATCGGCAATCCGGGAGAAGGGGTGGGCAAGTGGGTGAACTGCCCCACTCTGCCAGCGAGGTAGGCAGGCGGCGTGCCGTCCCCGTGAAAGGTGAAATCGCATCTATTGGGGGGATTTCGATCCTGGCGCGGCACGGGCAAGCCTTCCGCGTGATGCCGGTGGGCCATATCCACCACCATGCTGGGGTAAATGCCCCGAGCTTGTCCCGCCCCCGCGCGGGTTTAGATTGACTTGGCCTATGCCCCCGCAAAACTATCTCGCACCTGACTTTACGGCACCGCCCCTGGCCACGGCGCCGCCGGCTCGCTTCGCGGCTGTCACCGCCGACGGGGTGTTGCCCGAGGGATTTTTCTCGACCTCGAACCTCCCCACCTATGTCCGGGTTGCCTCGGGCTGGGTACTTCCGGCCCGGCCACGGATGGATGCTGCCATCCTGCGGCGCGGAGAGACTCTGGTGGTGATGGAGCCGCGCCGCCTGCGCCGCGGCGATGAGGTCGCCGTCGGTCTGGCGGAGGATGGGTCCGAAGGGATCTACGTTCACACCGCCGGCTTCCTGGGCGGCGCGCACAGCGCCAACGAGTTCCGCTTCATGTCGACCGAGGTGAGCCGCGAACGGCCGGTGAACTACGAGGAGCTCGCGGCCCGGCTGGTGGAGGAGAAGCAGCGCGGGGGGTATTTGATCTGGGTCGCCGGACCGGCGCTGGTCCACTCCCGCGCCCGGGGCGATTTCGAATGGTTCATCCGGCAGGGCTACGTGCAGGCGATGCTGGCCGGCAATGCCGTCGCCGTCCACGACATCGAGGCTGCGATCTTCGGCACCACGCTGGGCATGAGCAGCATCGGCCGGCCGACGGACGGGGGCCACGGCCTGCACATGCGGGCGATCAACCAGGTGCGCGCCGCCGGGTCCATCGACGCCGCGGTCCACCAGGGTCTCATCACCAATGGCATCATGCACGCGCTGGTGACGACCGGGGTGCCGTACGTTCTCGCCGGCTCGATCCGGGATGACGGCCCGCTCCCCGGTGTCCTGAGCGACGCGCAGGCGGCGCAGGACGCCATGCGGGAACACACGGTGCGCGCGACCGGCGCCATTCTCATTGCCTCGGCGCTGCACGCCATCGCGGTGGGCAACATGCTGCCGGCCTATCATACGCACCTGGGTGGAGTCCCAACGCCGCTCATGACGATCTGCGTGGACCAGACGGAGTTCGTGGTGAACAAGCTCAAGGACCGGGGTACCCACCAGGCCTACGGTGTGGTGACCAATGCCCAGGACTTCATGACGGTCCTCCGCGTCTACGTGGAAAAGGAAGCGCACGGATGATCCTCAATACCCCTGGGTCCGGGTGGGGCCGGCTGGCCGACTATGTCGCCGGCGAGATCCCGGTGGCCGAGATCGATGGCGTCTGGCAGTTCCGCACCATCAAGCGCGAGGGTCGCGAGCTGGGGACCGCCATGCTGTCGCGGGTGGACGGCGAGCAGCAGGAGCGGCGCCGGATCTACACCGCGCGCTTCATGCACCTGCTCAAGGGCAAGGAGCGGGGGAAGTTCGAAGCCTCGCTCGAAGAGGTCGGGAGCGGGCCGGTGGAGACACTGGGCGAGCTGCTGGCCGGGGTTCGGAAACGGCTCGAGGACGAGGACCCGCGTCCGGTGCCGGTCGAGGACTGGTTCCCGGTGGCCGATGGCGCGCCTCGCGACGGGTGAGGGCGCCGCCCTCCTCGAGCACTTCCACCGCTACCTGCGGGACCATCGGCAGCCGGTCACCCGTCAGCGCGACCGGGTCGCGATGGCCGTGCTCTCATCCGAGGACCACCTCTCGGTGGAGCAGCTGCGGCGAAGACTGGCGCAGGAGGGCGCCGCGGTCGGGCTCGCGACAATCTACCGGACCCTGGACCTGCTGGTCCGGAGCGGCCTGGTGCGAGCCCATGATTTCAGCCAGGGCTATCGCCGCTACGAACCGGTCTCACCCCAGATGCACCACGAGCACCTCATCTGCCTGCGGTGTGAAAAGGTGGAGGAGTTCACCCACGACCGGCTCGAGCGGATGCTGCCCATGATCGCGGACGAACATGGTTTCCAGCCCGAACGCCACCGGGTCGAGATCTACGGTGTCTGCCAAGATTGCCAGCGGAGGGTGCTTGGGTAAGCCGCCCGCCAGCGTGCCCGCGCCAACAGGTCCGCACTCGTGACTGATCCCACGACGCTCGGCATCGCCGTCGCCTTTCTGGCGGGCCTGCTCAGCTTCCTCTCGCCCTGCGTCCTCCCGCTGGTGCCCTCCTACATCGGGTTCCTGACCGGGCTGTCGCTGGACGAGATGGGCAGCCGCCGGCGCACCGCCATTACCCATGCGCTGCTCTTCGTGCTTGGGTTCACCCTCATCTTCCTGGTGCTTGGCGCCTCCGCGACGGTGCTGGGACGGTCTCTCAGATACCACAGGATCTGGCTCGAGCGCGTCGGTGGCGTGCTCATCATCATCTTCGGCCTTATCTGCCTGGGGGTGATCAAGTGGGGCCGGCTGCAACAGGAGAAGCGCCTGCACCTGGAGCAGAAGCCGATCGGCTATCTCGGGTCGGTGGTGGTCGGGATGGCATTTGCGGCCGGGTGGACCCCATGCATCGGCCCGATTCTCGGCGGGATCTTCACCCTCGCCTCGGCGTCCGATACGCTGGGCCGCGGGATGGCGCTGCTCGGCGCCTATTCCGCGGGACTCGCGGTGCCGTTTCTCATTGCGGCCTGGGCGGTCGATCGCTTCGTCCTCTGGTTCCAGCGGTTCCGTCGGTACCTGCCGTGGGTCATGAAGCTCAGCGGCGCCCTGCTCGTCGTGGTCGGGATCCTGCTGCTCACCGGACAGTTCACCCTGCTGGCGAGCTGGCTGCAGGGGTTTACACCGGATGGGTTGCTGGAGCGGCTGTAGCTGCCTTCAGCCATCAGCCATCAGCCGTCAGCCGTCAGCCGTCAGCCGTCAGCGTTCAGATCTTGCATGCGCAGTCGACACCGTGAACAGCAGATGGACTCGTGGCTTCCCCCACCGAGTTCTGATGGCTGATGGCTGATGGCTGACGGCTCCGCCCCCACTAGCACTGCGAGCACACCGCCCTATGACCTGGCAAACCTGGTTCACCCTCGCCGTGATCCTCGGCACCCTGTATCTCCTGGTGCGCGAAGCCTTCGGCCCCGCCAACGTGATGCTGGGTGCCGTTATCCTGCTGCTGATTGTCGGTATTATCTCCGCCGACGAGGCCTTTGACGGCTTCGGCAACTCGGCGCCGATCACCGTCGCCGCCCTGTACGTGCTGGCCCGGGCGGTGGAGAAGACGGGACTGATGCAGCCGGTCCTCAACGCCGTCCTCGGGCGAAGGCAAGGCGGCACCGGGTCGTTGGCCCGCCTTGCCGTTTCCTCCGCCAGCGCCTCGGCGTTCCTCAACAACACGCCCCTCATCGCCATGCTCATCCCGCCTGTGACCGACTGGGCGAAGAAGACTGGCCAATCCCCCTCCCGCTACCTGATGCCGCTGTCCTATGCCGTCATCCTCGGCGGTGTCGTGACTCTGATCGGAACCTCGACCAACCTGGTGGTGTCCGGATTGCTCGACGCCAAGACCGGAACGCCAATGGGGATGTTCGAGATCACCCCCATCGGTTTGCCGGTGGCGGTGGTGGGCCTGGCGGTGATGATTTTCACCGCTCGCCGTCTGCTGCCGGAGCGGCGGCCTGCCCTGCAGGACGCCGAGGAAAGCCTGCGCGAATTCAGCATGGGCATGGTCGTGGTGCCCGGCGGGCCGCTCGACGGTAAGACGGTGGAAGACGCCGGCCTCCGGAGTCTGCAGGGAGTCTTCCTGGCCGAGATCGATCGGGGGAGGGAACTGCTCGCGCCGGTGGCCTCGGATACGGTGTTGCGGGGTGGAGACCGGCTCTGTTTCGTTGGCCGGGTGGATCAGGTCGTGGACCTGCACGCCATCCGGGGACTGGTCTCCACCGAGGAGCGTCACTTCGCCGGTGTGGACTCGGCCCGGCATACGCTATTCGAGGCAGTCATCGGCGTGACGTCCCCCCTGCTCGGCAAAACCCTCAAGGAGGCCAATTTCCGCAGCGCGTACCAGGCGGCGGTGCTGGCGATTCACCGAGCGGGGCACCGGCTCAACGCCAAGTTCGGCGCAGTGGAACTCAAGGCCGGCGACACCCTGGTGGTCCTGGCGGACCCGGGCTTCCGGCAGCGCTACCGCGACCACAACGACTTCCTGCTCATTTCCCAGCACGGAGGCAACCCGCCGACCGCCGGTCGAAAGGCCTGGTTTGTCGCGCTCGTGCTGGTCCTGGTGGTTGGTGTCGCCGGCCTCGGCCTGTTGCCGATGCTGCAGGCCTCGCTTCTCGCTGCCGTTGGCCTGGTCGTGTTTGGGGTGCTGACCGCCGGGGAGGCGCGGAACGCCATTGACCTCGACGTCATCATCATGGTCGCTGCCTCGTTCGGCCTGGGCTCCGCCATGGAGAACTCCGGGCTGGCGGCGGTGCTGGCCGATGGCATCGTCTCGGCCTTCGCCGGCTTCGGACCGCTCGGCGTACTGCTCGGCATTATCCTGGCCACCAGCCTGGTCACCGAACTCATCACGAACAATGCGGCAGCCGCACTGATCTTCCCGATCGCGTGGGCCACAGCGAACCGCATCGGTGCCGATCCACGTCTCTTCTGTATCGTCGTCGCGACGATGGCATCTACCTCGTTTCTCACTCCGATCGGCTACCAGACCAACACGATGGTCTATGGTCCCGGGGGATACCGCTTCACCGACTACACCCGGCTCGGCGCGCCGCTGACACTCGCGGTGATCGCGACGATTCTGGTCGTGGCACGGGTGTGGTACGGGCTCTAGGCATGGGCAACGGGGCGATGTTGGGCAGGAGTCGAGCTGGCCGCTGCCGCGGGAGGATGGAAGGCGGGCAACCGGCAGGCGCGGGGTTTCGATGCGCTCGTCGTCGGCGATCGCGGAGTCTGTCGCTTCGCTAAGCGTTCGCCTCCAGCTCCGCCTCCATTTCCTGGCGCCGCAGCAGCTCCCAATATCGTCCCCGGCGACCCATCAGGATCGCGTGGGTGCCCTCCTCTACGACGCGCCCGCCATCGATCACCAGCAGCATGTCGGCCTCGCGCACGGCGGAGAGCCGGTGGGAGATGATGATCCGGGTGCGGGTGGCGAGGGCACTGCGCAGGCCGGAGAGAATCCGGACTTCGGTCTCCGCATCGACGGCGGAGAGGGAGTCATCCAGCACGAATACCGGCGGATCCTGCGCCAGCGCGCGGGCGATCGCCGCGCGCTGCTTCTGCCCGCCGGAGAGGTTGATCCCGCGCTCGCCCAGCATGGTGTCGAAGCCGTCGGGCAAGTCGCCGAGTGCGGCAGTGAGCTGGGCGGTCTCGCTGACCCGATCGAGCCGGCCATCGTCCGGGGCGCCGAGGAGGATGTTGTTGCGCAGCGTGTCGCTGAACAGGAAGGTCTCCTGCGGCACGAAGCCGATCGCGCGGTGCAGCTCCTCGAGCGACAGCGCCCGGAGATCGACGCCGTCGAGCAGCACCCGCCCCTGGTCCGGGTCGTAGCTGCGCAGCAGGAGCTCGGCGATGGTCGACTTCCCCGCACCCGTCGGCCCGACGATCCCCACGGCCTGACCGGCCGGCAGGGTGAAGGAGACGTCCTGCAGCACCCAGCCCCGTTCGGGCGCGTTCGGGTAGCGGAACCAGACCCGGTCGAATGTCACCGCCCGCGCCCCGCGCGCCGGCGGCAGCGGCGTCGGTGTGGCGGGGCTGGCGATGGCCGGTTCGGCGTCGAACAGGGCGTTGATGCGACCCATCGAGGCCTCGCCGCGCTGGACCAGATTGACCACCCAGCCCAGCGCGATCATCGGCCAGACCAGCGTGACCAGGTAGACGCCGAAGGCGACGAACTGCCCGGCGCTCATTGTGCCCTGGATCACCAGCTGTCCCCCCACATAGATCACCGCCACGGCCCCGAGCCCGCCGAGGAGGGCAAGGAGCGGGTGAAAGGCGCCTGACACCCGAGCGAGGGACAGATTGCGAGAGACGTACTCCGCGTTTATCGTCCCGAACCGCGAAATCTCCGCCGCCTCCTGCCGGTAGGCGCGCACGATCCGGGCGCCGGAGACGTTTTCGTGGACCGCCGTGCTCAGGTCGGCATAGGCGGCCTGGATTCGCAGGGTCCGGCCGTGGATGGCCCGGCCGAAGGCCACCATGCCGACCGGCAGCCCGACCAGGGGGGTGAGCGCCAGGCCGGTCAGCTGCGGGCTCAGGTGCAGCATGAAGGGCAGCACCATCGCCGTGCGCACCAGGGTATCCGAGAGGTACATCACTCCCGGACCGGCGACCATGCGCACCGCGAGGAGATCGTTGGTGGCTCGGGCCATGAGATCGCCGGTGGTGAAGCGATCGTAGAATTGGGCGGAGAGTCGCTGCAGGTGAACAAAGAGCCGGTCGCGCAGATCGGTTTCGACCCGGCGGCTCACGCTGTTGAGCAGCTGCCGCATGAAGAACCGGGTGGTGCCACCCAGCACCGCAACGGTGAGCAGAAGCCCGATCGCCCTCCGGAGCGCCGCGGGATTGCCGGTGGCGCCGAGCGCATCAATACCCTGCTGCAGGTATTGCGGCCCGAGGGTGGTGAAGTAGTTGGAGATGAAAACGCAGGCGAACCCGGCGGCAAAGATGCGCCAGTAGGGCCGGGCGTAGGGCAGCAACCGTCGAAGGTGTGTCATTGCAGTGCAATGTGGCCGGGGCGAGAGAGCCGCGGCAAGTCTTGAATCGAGGAGCTAGACCATGATGAGGAAGACCATAGCCGGCGCGACCCTGTTCGCACTTCTGGCCTGCGGCGGCAAGGGCGAGCAGCAGGCCCAGGCGGCCGACAGCCTGCAGCGCGATCTGCAGCTGGCCCCCGCAGAATCCACCACCGCCCTGAACGATCAGGGCACCGCAGCGCCGACGCCCGCGCCGACTACCCCGACGCCGGCACCGAAGCCCAAGCCGAAGCCGGCAACTCCGGCACCGGCGCCGGCTCCCGCGCCGAAGACCATGACCCTCGCCTCGGGTCTCGCCATCGAGGCCTCGGCCAATGACAGCCTTCATTCGCGGCACAACGAGGTGGGCGAGCTGTTCCACGCCACCATCGGTGCGGACGTGAAGAACGCCGCCGGCGCCGTCGTCATTCCGGCCGGCTCGGTCGTCACGTTCAAGGTGTCGATGCTGAAGCCGGCGCAGAACAAGAGCTCAGCGGATGGAAGCATCTTGCTTGATGCCCAGGAAGTGACCATCGGGGGACAGTCGTATCCGCTCACCGGCTCTGCCCGCACCAAGAATGTGCAGCATGTGCTTGTAGGGCAGGGCGTGACGGCCGGCGGTGCGGCGCGCGTGGGTGGCGGTGCGGCGGCCGGTGCGGTTGGCGGGCAGGTTGTGGGTGGCAAGACCGGCGCGATCATCGGCGGTATCGCTGGTGCGGCCGGTGGAGCCATTCTCGCCTCGAAGACGGCCGACCGCGATGTTGTGGTCCGGTCCGGCGACAAGGTGACCTTTACCTTGAGCGCGGATTTCACGATCACCCGCTAGGCGGTGTGCGGGCCGCATGCATGCGGCCCTTTCCTGGGGTGTTGTTGACAGGTCGAGGCGTGAGGGCCGCAGGTAGGGGCGCCCTCGCTTGCTGGTGCCGGGTCGAGGCGTGAGGGCCGCAGGTAGGGTCCCCTTGCTTGCTCGGCGCTGGGGCCGGGTCAAGGCGTGAGGGCCGCATGAATGCGGCCCTTACGTTTGCCTATCGCTTCTCGCCTGCCACCTGCAACCCTCAGTACCCCGAACCCCCTCCACCCAACCGCGGATCGCTCACCCCCTGCCAGCCGTTCGCGGTACGGATGATCGCCTCGACATCACCCCAGCGCCCGCGGAATTCGAGTGCGTGCCCCAGTGCTTCCAGTGTCGCGATCGTGGCCGGGGTGAAGCCGTCCCGTTCCAGCCGGATCGCGTCGGGGAGGGCCTGGTGGTGCATGCGGGGGGCCTCGACCGCCTGCGGCAGCGGCATCTGGTGGTCGATCACGTTCGAGATGACGTGGTAGACCTGGGTGATGATGGTCGGCCCTCCGGGCGTGCCCACCACCATGAGGAGCTGACCGGCGGGATCAAGCACAATGCTCGGCGTCATCGCTGAGAGCATGCGCTTGCCCGGCTGGATGGCGTTGGCTTCGCCCTGGACCAGGCCGTAGCCGTTCGGCTTGCCCACCGCCGTCGTGAAGTCATCCATCTCGTCGTTGAGAATGAACCCGGCGCCGGACACGGCTACCGCGCTGCCATAGCTGTCATTCAGGGTCGTCGTGCAGCTGACGGCGTTGCCGTCGGCATCCACCACGGAGAAGTGCGTGGTCGAGCTGCCATCGCGGAGGGTCGGGTCGAACGGGGGCGTCGGTGTGGCGTGAGCGAGGTCGATCGCCGCCCGCTGTTTCGCGGCATACTCCTTGGACACCAGGCGCTCCAGCGGCATCTTCACGAACGCGGGGTCGCCCAGGTAGGTGTTCCGGTCGATGAACGCGCGACGCATGGCCTCCGCCTCGCGATGCAGCAGTGCGGCGGACCCGAACGGTGGCAGTTTGCCGAAGCCTTCCATGGTGTTCAGGATCATCGCGAGCGTGACGCCACCCGACGATGCCGGCGGCATCGAGTAGATGGAGTAGCCGCGGTACCCGATGCGAATGGGCTCGCGCCAGATCGGGCGGTAGCCGGCCAGATCGGCATGCGAGATCAGGCCGCCGCCCCGCTCCATCTCCGCGACAATCGAATCGGCCACCCACCCGCGGTAGAAACCGTCCGCGCCATGAGCCTGAATGGCGGTCAGGGTGCGGGAGAGATCCTGCTGGGCCAGGCGGGTACCGGGGGCCGGTGCATGACCGCCGCTGTCGGGGAGGAAGTAGCGGCGTGAGGCGGGGAAGAGGTACAACTGGGCCCGGTAACCCTCAATCGACTCGCTGCGGTACTCATCGACGATGAATCCCTGTCCTGCCAGTTCGATGGCGGGACCGATGACCTGGGCCAGCGGCAGTCGCCCGAACTTCCGATGCGCCTCCACCATACCGGCGACCGAGCCGGGGACGCCGGAGGCCAGGTGGCCGACATCGGACAGGGCGGAGGGATCGCCGGAGCGGTCGAGAAACATGTCGTGCGTGGCCGCGGCTGGTGCGGTCTCGCGATAATCGAGTGCCGAGGCGGTGCCATCCGCCAGGCGGAAGATCATGAAGCCGCCACCGCCGAGGTTGCCCGCTTCGGGATGCACCACGGCGAGGGCAAAGCCGACGCCGACGGCGGCATCAACCGCGTTGCCGCCGGCCTGCAGGATGCGCCGTCCCACCTCGCTCGCGATCGGGCTGCCGGAAACAACCATCGCCTGCTGTCCGGTGGCCACGCGGGCCCGGCCGGTCAGGGGCCAGGCGGGATTGATCTGGGCGACCGGAGTGCCACCGGGCGAGGTGAGCGGAATGGTGGCCGGCGCCTGGAAACAGGCGGCCAGGACCAGCCACAGAACAGGGGCGCACCAACGAAGACGGCGCACGCAAACCTCGAGGAAACTGGTGAAGTGGTTGCTGGGGGTAACCCGAGTGGCCTAATTTACGGCTTGCCTACCCGCCTTCCAATGACCGAATCCCATCTGGACCCGCGGTTGACCGAACGCCGCAACCCGCGCACGACCGAGATCGACCGCGCCTCCACCCTCGAGATCATCGACCTGATCTCGGCGGAGGATGCCGCGGTTCCCGCCGCGGTTGCCGGCGCGCGGCAGGAGATCGCCCGGGCCATCGACCTGATCGTGGCAGCATTCCGGTCCGGTGGCAAGCTGTACTACGTCGGAGCGGGGACCAGCGGGCGCCTCGGTGTGCTCGATGCCGCGGAATGTCCCCCCACCTTTGGCACCGACCCTGAGCTGGTCACCGGCAGCATCGCCGGTGGGTACCGCGCCCTGGTGCGCTCGGTGGAGGGCGCGGAGGACGACGTCAACGCGGGTATCGCCGAGGTGGACGGGCACCGGGTGGGGAATCGGGACGTCGTCGTTGGCATCGCGGCGAGCGGGACCACGCCGTACGTCCGGGCGGCGCTCGGCCGGGCGCAGGCCCTCGGCGCGCGCACCGTGCTGCTGTCCTGCAGCGCGCCACCTGCGCTGCTGCAGGAGAGCTGCGACGTCTGCGTCACCGTGCTGGTCGGACCGGAAGTCGTCACCGGATCCACCCGGATGAAGGCGGGCACCGCCACGAAGCTGGTGCTCAATATGCTCACCACCGGCTCCATGATTCGTCTCGGCAAAACCTGGGGAAACCTTATGGTCGATCTGCGGGCCACGAACGCCAAGCTTGCCGATCGGAGCGAGCGGATTCTCATGGAGGCGACCGGCGTATCCCGGCCTGCGGCCCGCGCCGCGCTGGACGCGGCCGGGGGGCGGGTGAAGCCGGCCATCGTGATGCTGCGGCAGGACGTTGCGCTCCCCGAGGCCGACCGTCTGCTCGAGGTCCATGAGGGACGGTTGCGGGATGTCGTCGGCGATCCGCCGCCGGTGCCCGCGTCATGAGCGAGCGCCCCTCGCTGGCCGTCGGACTGATGTCCGGCACGTCGCTCGATGGCATCGATGCCGCTCTGGTGCGGATCGAGGGTCCCAATCATGTGCAGCTGGTCCACTTCCTGACGCGCCCCTACAGCCCGACGGAGCAGCAGCAGATCCTCGCGGCCATCGCCACCGGTGGGGCGCGGGCGCTAGCCCACCTCCATGTCCGGCTGGCGGACTGGTCGGCGGATGCGGTCGATGCCCTGCTGTCGGCGTCGCACACCCGCGCCACGGAGTTGAGCTTCATCGCCTTTCACGGCCAGACCATCTGGCACGAGCCTCCGGCGGTTTCGTGGCAGCTGGGTGAGCCGGCGGTGCTGGCGGAACGGTTCGGTGTGCGGATCGCCAGCAACTTCAGGGCGCGCGATGTCGCCGCGGGGGGGCAGGGCGCCCCGCTCGTTCCCGCGGCCGACGTGCTCCTCTTCGGGCATCCGGACCATCCCCGCGTGCTGCTGAATATCGGCGGGATGGCCAATCTGACCTTCGTGCCGCGGCGGGATCTTGAGAACGGCGCCTTTGCGTTCGACACCGGCCCCGGGATGGCGGTGATCGACGCCGTGGCCCGGCTTGTCGCCCCCGGTTGCCGCTATGACGAGGATGGGAGGCTGGCCCTGGCGGGGGTCGCCGATCAGGCGGCGGTCGAGCGGCGGCTGGCAGATCCCTGGTTCGCGGCGCCGCCGCCCAAGAGCACCGGGCGGGAGCAATTCGGCGACGAATACGCCACCGCCCTTCACCGGGAGGTCCCCGGTGCCAACGGGGTCGCCACCGCCGTGGAACTGACGGTGAGAAGCATCATCGGCGCGATCGACCGCGTGCCGAACGCCACCGAAGTGGTGGTCTCCGGCGGCGGCGCGCACCACCCGGTACTGACCCACCAGCTGGCTGGCCTGCTGGGCGAGCGGAACATTCCCCTGCGGCGCTTCGACCAGCTCTTCTTCTCGGGCGATGCCAAGGAGGCTGTGGCGTTCGCCCTGCTCGGCTATCTCACCATCCACGGGCAGCCGGGGAACGTTCCATCGGCGACCGGGGCCGCCGGTCAGCGGGTGCTGGGGCAGGTGACACCGGCATGATCGCCGGGCGCCTGGTCTGCCCCGCCTTGCGCTGGCGCCCCGAAACCGGATTCTCCCACGAAGCTGGGGCGATCGACTCGGCGCTCGAACTGGGCGTGGGCGGGTTCATCATTTTCGGGGTCGGCGGGGCACGGGCTGACGAGATCGCCGCGTTGGCCGAGCAGATCCGCGCCCGTGCGGGCCGGCCGCTGCTGCTTGCCTCGGACATGGAGCGCGGGGCAGGGCAGCAGGCAGTCGGCCTCACCCCCATTCCGCCTCCTGCCGCGCTCGCCTCGCTCACCGACGATAGCGTGCTCGCCTGGGCCGGGGCGACAACCGCGCACGATGCTCGCAGCGTGGGGCTCAATGCCGTCTTCGCGCCGGATACCGATCTCGACATCGAGCCCGCGAACCCGATCGTTCAGACCAGGTCGTTCGGGGCCGATCCCGCCGTGGTGAGTCATGCGGTCACCACCTGGATCACCGCCTGCCAGGCCGAAGGGGTGCTGGCCTCGGCCAAGCATTACCCCGGTCATGGCCGCACCACGCTGGATTCACACAACGTGCTGCCGGCGGTGCCCCTCTCACTCGGGGACCTCGAGGCCACCGACCTGCGGCCGTTCCATGCCGCGGTGCAGGCTGGAGTCGCTATGGTGATGACGGCCCACGTCGGCTTTCCCGCCTGGGATCCGAGCGGCGCTCCGGCGACGCTCTCGCCCGTCATGCTCGGTTATCTCCGGCGGCAACTCGGCTTCGACGGAGTGATCGTCACCGATGCGCTGATCATGGAAGGTGCGCGAGCTGGAAAGTCTCCGGGCGATGCCGCCGTCGCCGCGCTCGCCGCCGGCTGCGACCTGCTGCTCTACCCCGGCGACCTCGCGGAGGTCGTGGGAGCGATTACCCGCGCTGTGGAAACCGGTGCCTTGTCGGGCGCGGCGCTCGCGGCCTCGGTGGCGCGGCTCGACTCGGTGCTCGCTCGCACCGCATCGCTGGGCGCCTCGCGCCCGGCGCCCCGCACCAGTGTGACCCAAGGGGACGGCGCAGATGCGCTCGCCGATCGGCTTCTGGCGCGCGGTCTCGTCCGCGGCACTGCCCCGGCACTCGACGGCCTCGATCTGGTCGTGGTCGATGACGACATCGGCGGCTGGTACGCGCCGGGTCCGAGCGACGTCGTGCGCCGGACCCTGGCACAGCGGAAGATCGTCGAGCGGGTCGGCGGCAGCCGCATCCTGCTGGCCTTCGCGGAGCCCCGCGCGGCGAAAGGGCGGTCCGGATTCGGGCCCGACAGCCTTGGGCGACTCGCCGCGCTCGCCCCGGGAGCTGCGCTGGTGGTCGTTTTCGGCCATCCGCGCCTGGCGGCGGAGATTCCCGCGGGCCCGCCCGTCCTGCTCGCATGGCATCGGCAGCCGCTGATGCAGCAGGCCGTCGCGCGCTGGTTGCACCGGGCGATGCGGGCGCCGTGACGCCGCTCGACCGGGGGGTCGTGGCCGCAGATCTCCTCGCGAGTCTCGCGCTCGGTCTCTGGGTGGCGCGGCGGGGTGCGAGAAACATGGCTGAGTTCTTTGTGGCTGGCCGCGCCATTCCCTGGTGGCTGGCCGCCACCTCGATGGCCGCGACCACCTTCAACGTCGACACCCCGCTCTATGTCGCCGGTCGCGTGGCCCGCGCCGGTGTGGCCGGCAACTGGGAGTGGTGGTGTTTCGCCTTCGCCCACGTGCTGCTGGCCGTGCTGCTCGCCAAGCTCTGGCGCCGGGCGAATGTCGTCACCGACATGGAGCTCACCGAACTGCGCTAGGGCGGCACTCCGGCGGCCGTCCTGCGCGCCACCCGTGCCTTTCTCTTTGCCGTCCCGCTCAACTGCATCAGCATCGGGTACGGCATGCTCGCCATGGGAAGGTCATGGACGGGCTGGGGCTGCTGCAGGGTTTCCAGCACCTGCCGGGCGACGACCGGCTCTGGGCGCTGATGCCCATCGTGCTCATCACGCTCTGCTATACCGCCGTCGCCGGCCTGTGGGGCGTCGTCGTGACCGACCTGCTGCAGCACATCCTGGCCCTGGGCGGCGCATTTCTGGTGATGGGTACGCGCTGCACGAGATCGGCGGCCTGCACGCGATGACCACCGCGCTGCGTGACGCCGGCCAGGGGAGTCGCCTCCAGCTGGTGCCTCATGGCGACGACGCGATGCTCCCCCTGACCACGCTGCTCGGCTACCTCGGCATCCAGTGGTGGGCGCTCCGCAACAGTGACGGGGGCGGGATGTTCGTGCAGCGGCTCGGCTCCTGCGCCGATGAGCGACAGGCGGCGAAGGCAACGCCCGCCTTCAACATCCTCAATTGCCTGGTCCGGACCTGGCCGTGGGTCATCATCGGGCTGGCGGCCCTCATCATCCTGCCGGGACTGCCCGATCCCGAGCTGGCCTACCCGCTGCTAATGAAGCGATTCCTCCCACCCGGACTGCTCGGGCTCGTCTTTGCCAGCCTGCTCGCCGCCTTCATGTCCACCGTGTCGACCCAGATCAACTGGGGCGCGGGCTACCTGGTGATCGATTTCCATGCCCGCTTTGGCGGAGCACGGGGCGATCGCAAGCTGTTGCGCGCCGCGCGCTGGGGCTCGGTGGGGCTCACGCTGCGGGCAGCGGCGGTTTCGTTCATGATGGGCGATGTCGGCCAGGTCTTCCGGTTCCTGATTCTTATCGGCAACGGTCCCGGGCTGGTCCTGCTGCTGCGCTGGTTCTGGTGGCGGGTCAACGCGGCGGCAGAGCTGGCGGCGATGGGCTTTGCGGTGGCGATTGCGCTGCTGAGTTATCTCCCCGCCTTTGCCGGGCTCGATTTCGGGGTCCGGCTTGCCGCGACGGCATTTGGTACGCTGGCGGTCTGGGTGCCGGTGATGCTGCTGACGCCGCCGGAGCGTTCCGAGGTGCGGGAAGGGTTCTACCGCCGGGTCCGGCCAGGGGGATGGTGGGGGCCGCAGGAACGGGCGACGGGGCTGGCACCGCTCGACAATCGTCGCGCCGACATCATGCGCTGGCTGCTCTGGAGCGTGGCCCTCCGGGGTGCAATGCTGGGGCTGGGAGCATGGCTCCTCGCCTGACGGACGGGGTCAACCCAGCCAGCAGATCCTCCAGTGGAATCGGCTCGGCGATCGCGAATCCCTGCGCGTAATCCACCCCGATGCGCCGCAACGTCTCCAGCGTCTCGAGCGATTCGACGCCCTCCGCCACCGTCTTCAGCCGCATTACATGTCCCACCCGGTTGATCGCCTCGACCATGGCGTATTCCACCGGGTCCGATTCGATGTGCCGCAGGAACGCGCCGGCAATTTTCAGCGCATCAACGGGGAGTGACTGCAGGTAGGCGAAGGACGACATGCCGCTGCCGAAATCATCCAGCGCAAACCAGCAGCCCAGGCTCTTCAGTTCGCGGATGAAGTGCGCCGCCTGCGGCAGGTTGGCGATCGCCGCGGTCTCGGTAATCTCGAAGCAGAGCATCTCCGGCGGCAGCGCGTGGCGGACCAGCTGTTCCCGCACGAAGCCGAGCATCCCCGGGTCATCCAGCGAAGCACCGGAGAGATTGATCGACGTGATCGGCAGGATCCGGCCGGCCGGCTGCCGGCCGAACAGCGCCGCGACCTCCCGCACCACCCAGCGATCCACCGCCCCCATCAGGTTGTACCGTTCCGCCGCCGGGATGAAGGCCCCCGGGGCGATCAGCGTGCCGTCGCGCTCCACCATCCGGATCAGCACCTCGCACCGCGCCCGCTCTTCCCGTCCGGAATGCAGCGGCGCGATCACCTGGGCGTAGAGCCGGAACCGCTCTTCCTCCAGCGCGGAAGTGATCCGCGTGACCCACTGCATCTCCCCCTGCCGGAGTGCCATCATCGCGTCGTTCGGCTCGTAGATGTGCACCCGGTTCCGGCCCCGTTCCTTGGCCGCATAGCAGGCCGCGTCGGCGTCGCGCATGACGGCCGCGAGGCTCTCGCTGGCCGTCGTGATCGGGACGACGCCAATGCTGACCGCGAGCGCGAACGGCTTTCCCTCCCAGACGAAGCGGAACTCCTGCACCGTCTCCAGCAGGTCGTGGGCGACGCGCACCGCCTGACCCGGCAGGCAATGTTCGAGCAGCACGCCGAACTCGTCGCCGCCCAGCCGCGCCAGGGTGTCCCGCCGGCGCACCTTCCGCTGCAGGGCGCCGGCGAGCTGCCGCAGCAACTCGTCGCCCGCCCCATGGCCACAGGTGTCGTTCACCACCTTGAACTGGTCGAGGTCGAGGAAACAGAGGGCGTGCGACACCCCCTCCGACTGGGCCCGGCCCAGGGCCCGCGCTACCCGGCGCTCGAACTCGTGCCGGTTCACCAGTCCCGTCAGGAAATCGTGGCTGGCCTGATGGGCCAGCTGCCGCGCCAGGGTGCGCGCCCGGCTGACGTCGTGGAAGACCAGCACTGCGCCAATCACGGTGCCGTCGCGGTCGAGCACCGGCGCGGCGCTGTCGTCGATGGCGAACTCCCGTCCATCCGGCCGCACCAGCAGGGAGAGATTGGCCCGCCCGACCACCCGCTCCTCCCGCAGGCAGATCTCGATCGGATTCTCCAGCGGCTCCCGCGATGACTCATGAATCAGGCTGATGACGTGGCTGATCCGCTGCCCCACGATGTCGCCTGACCGGCAGCCGAGCAGCTGTTCCGCGACCGGATTGAGGTACTCGATGATGCCGGTGGCATCGGTGCGCACCACCGCGTCGCCGATCGAGCCCAGGGTCACTTCGGCGCGTTCCTTCTCTTCGCTGAGCCGGCGTTCGAGCATCGTGCGCTCGGTGATGTCGCGCGCGAGCGTCGAGTAGAACTCCACCTGCCCGGTGGTGTCGCGATGGCAGATGATGACCTGGGACAGCGACAGATCCCGGCCATCGGGGGTGAGGATCCGGGTTTCGCCGCTCCACGTCCCATCGACCGACGCGGCGGTCAGGCCCTCCGGGCGGAGCAGCACATGCGCGATCGCCGCCAGCGACGGGGTTTCGCCGGCGAGCCTGCGGGCGCGGCCCAGCAGCGCGTAGCCCGCCTCGTTGAGGTAGATGGCACCACCGGAGGCGTCGGCGAAGCAGACCGGATCGGTGGTGGACTCGAGCACCGCCGCGAGTCGCCGTTGCAGCGCCGACAGAATCACCGCCCGGCGACGGGCATTCACCACCCCGAAGAGGACGGCACCAAACAGCAGAAGCGTCAGGATCCAGGCGGCGAGAATCGCGCTGCGGGCGGTGTCCACCACATGATAGGCAGCGCCGGTTTCGGTCTCGACGGCAACGCCAAGCTCGAGTTCCGGGTCCCACCCCCATGCGCCGACCACCCGCACCCCGGCCGGCGTGAGATACCCGTCGAGATTCATCCCCGGTTGGCCCGCCATTCCGGCCCGTGCCAGTTCGGCGATCTCCGCCCGGCTTGGTGCCGCGCGTTCCGGGGCCGATTCGCTGAGTACCCGGCCCCTGCGATCGAAGAAGAAGGTGCGAGCGATCGAGCGGGCGTTCGTGACCGCGGCGAGGTGGGGCAGTTCGCGCCGGGCTGGCGCGGGGAAGACCAGAACCGCGATCGGCTGGCCCCGGCCATCTCGGATCGGCGCGGTGACGATGATCGGTCCGAATGGGGCGCCCGGGCCGGTGAGCGGGGTGAGGCCGGGCAGTCCGTCAAACGCCTTTTCGACCGCGGGCCGGAACCCTTCCGGCATCGTGCCGCCCGCGATGCCGGGCCACGCCGCGATGATCGACTCATCCCCACTGATGATCCAGTAGCCTTCGAGACTGAGGCTGCGGACGGAGGGGTCGAGTCTCCGGCGAATGGTCTCCTGCAGTGCGGCACGGCGGGTCGAGGGGCCCTCGAGGAGCTGCTCCACCAGCGGCCCGAGTGCCGGCAGGGCGGCGAGCGTCGCCACCTGAGCCTGCTGCCTCGTCGCCCAGTGATGGGTCGCTTCCTGGGCGGTCGACACCACCGTCGTCAGCGTCCGCCGGACCGAGTCCCGCACCGCTGTATCGATCCGGTGCAGCGTCCACCAGGCCCCTACCGTCACCCCGACCACGAACAGCACGATGCCTCCCCGTGCGATTCCCGGGAAATGGCGATCAGGGGTAGGGCGGTGGGAGGGTGGGATGAGGGTGGGGAAAGTCATTACTGCATGATGGGATGCGCGGCCTGAATCGGCCGTGACTCCCCTCACAAGCCCCGGGCATGACCTTCCAGAATCCGGATCGGGTGATCGTGTGACCTGACAGCTCCGTGCGCCGAGGCTCCCCGCGCGCACCTATTCGGCCGCGAGGAGCTCCTGCACCTGGCGGACCGGGACGCTGTAGATGATCCGGCCGTTGCTGCCCGGCTGGCCGCCATACAGGACCGCGATCACCTGGCCCTGCCGGTCAAAGATCGGGCTGCCGCTGGAGCCCTGGGCGCCATAGCTGTCGAGCTGCACCAGGCCCGGCAGCGTCCGCGCGACCGTACCGAGCGTCAGCGTCGCCGCGACGCCGAGCCGGCCCCAGTCCTGCCCCCCCGCCACGTCGAGCCCCAGGGGAAAGCCGAGAATCGCCGCGGGACTGCCGACGGCGGGCACACGATTGGCCTCGCCCAGCTGCTCGACCGTGGGAAATCCCTTGTGGATGGTGGTGCGCAGCAGCGCGAGGTCGGCGTCGGGATGCACTCTGACGACATCGGCGCGGAAGTTCTTGTTGGTCCCCTGGAAGACGATTCCAATGCGGACGGCGACAGCGCCGTTGGAGTCGGTTACGACATGGCGGTTGGTGATCAGCAGGCCGCCGGTGGGATCGGAACGCACCGCGAATGCGGTGCCGGTGAAGATATGCCCGTCGGCAAACTGGACGAACACCATCGCGATCGCATCCTGGTTCTTGGTCGCGATCGCGCCGGCGTCGAACTGCGCCACCCCGGCGAGCGTCCGCTGCTGCCGCATCGCGGCGTCGAGCCGCTTGCGCAGGTCGGCAATCGTCTTGGCATCGTCCGGGTCGGCGGCGGTGAGCTGCACGTGGAGCCGGCCCGCTTCCTGGCGGGCCGAGTCGAGCGCCGCGCGCATCTCGACACTGGTGGAGGAGAGGCTGCTGATCTCGCCGACGAGGCTGTCCACCTGTCCGAGCAGCGCCTGGCGCTGGGCGGCGAGCCGTCGCCCGGTGTCCCACGACTGCCAGAGCAGCGCGCCGGAGAGCGCCACCAGCAGCGTGAAGAGCCCGATCGCCGTCCGCCGCAGCCCCTTCGTCTGGCGCTGGACCTCGATCTTGACGCGCGTGGTTGCCCCCGGACCCGGGGTGCGGCGCGGCGCCCGGAGCTGCTCGGGAGTGAGTGCGGGCGGTGGGGTCGGCGGGGGCGCCGTCGCGGGGGCCTGGGCATTCCCGAATACGACGGTCCCCACCGGGCCGGGGGCCTCCACCGCCGGGGCCGATCGCGGCGTGCGCAGCTCGCCGATCGCGGTGAACTGGATCTCCGGGCCGCTCACGCCAAAACGGATCTTGTCGCCCGACACGAGCACATGATCGCCGGTGAGCCGCCTGCCGTTGACCAGGGTGCCGTTGGTGCTGCCGAGGTCGCGCAGCAGGTAGAGATCGCCCTCCAGCAGCACCTTGGCGTGATGGCCAGAGACGTCGAGATCGAGATCGGGATCGAAGCGCAGCGTCGATTGCGGATGCCGGCCGATCGTGATGTGGGGCTGACTGAAGATATCGGTCTGGCCCGTGCGCGACCCCGAGAGAAAGCTGAACTGGGCCTTCATCGGCGAGTCACCGGGCGGCGGTTCAGCGGGACCCGAAGGCGAGGTAGGCGAGGAGGGTCAGCGCGAGGATCGCCGCGGCCCCGATCATCAGCCAGCGCGACTGCGGCGCCGGCTGGCTCAACGGAACGGGCACCGGGCTGCCAGTATAGACCGGCACCGGTTCGGTGGTCGCCTCCCCCTCACTCAGTGGATACACCTGGTGCCCGACCTCGGCGGTCCCGTCCGGCTCGGTGAGCCCTTCGCCCCAGAAGCGCGCGGCGAGGGCGGTGATGTTGTCGGGGCCGCCCCGCTCGTTGGCCAGCTCGATCAGCCGGGCGCAGAGATTCACCAGGTCGGGCTGCTCGGCCACCAGCCCGGCGATCTCTTCCTTGCGCACCTGGCCCGAGAGGCCATCGGAGCAGAGCACCAGCACGTCGCCGCGGCGGAGCGGCTGAATCGTGAGGTCCACCTTGACTCGCGGATCGGGCCCCAGCGCCTGCAGGATGATGTTGCGCCGGTCGCTGTGCTCCGCCTCTTCCTCGGTGATCTCGCCCGCTTCCACCAGCCGCTGCATCAGCGACTGGTCCTTGGTGAGCTGGGTGGTCACCCCGTTGCGCACCAGGTAGCCCCGGCTGTCGCCAACCTGCGCCAGGTACAGGTCGCTGCCAAAAACACCGGCGACGGTGGCGGTGGTGCCCATGCCGCGCACGTCGGGGTGTTCCCGCGCATGCCCGTGAATCCGGTTGTTGGCCAGCTCGACCGCTTCCTTCATCCGGTAGGCGAAGCGCTGCGCGCTGACCTCGCCGTCCTCCGGCCAGACCGTCGTCATGTGACTGAAGATCTGGTCGACCGCCATCTTGCTGGCGACTTCACCGGCCGCGGCACCACCCATTCCGTCGGCCACGACAAAGAGCGACCCGCGCGGGCCGACCGGGTGCTCCCGCACATCGGGCTGCAGGCTCGCGATCCGCCGACTCAGGTCGGCGACGAGGAAGGTGTCCTCGTTGTGGTCGCGGGTGCGGCCGACATCGGTCTTGCCGAATACGGAGACGATCACGGGGCCGTTGGTCAAGATTCCTCAGTTCGGCTGCGAAGTCTGGTGCTGGTTGCGCACAGCGTCATCCCTGAGCTTGCGGAAAAGATCCCGGGGATAGGTCCGCAAGGCAAGATCGTACCAACGGACGGCTTCGGTGAAGTTCTTGTCTTCAGTGTACGACTGCGCAACCAGCACTGCCCCTTCCGCCCGGATGCTGTCGATGACCTCGGGGCGATTGTAGATCGCTCTGGCTTCCAGCCGAGCCCGGTTTCGGGTCGCGGCATCCAAGATATCATCGAGACTGGGCAGTTCGGCACTGACCTTGTGTGGGTCTGGCATCTGCCCAATTGGCCCGAACGCCGAATCCCGGCGCGGAGGTTTGATTGGGGTCTTTGCGGTGTCTCCGGTCCGGACGGTATTGGGCTTTAGCGGTTTCGTGGTCTCCGGTATCGTCGAGTCTGCGGTGCCCGTCGGGTTCGTGCCCGTCGTATCGGTTGCGGGCTTGGCGAAGGGGTCGACAACCGGTGGCTTCAGCGTCGTGGAGTCTACTGCACTCCCACCCAGAATCCGATCCTTGAACGCGTACCCGCCCGCGCCCAGCGCCATCACCAGGACCGCAGCGGCAATCGGGACAATCGGCGCCCCCTTTTTCGCCACGGGCAGCGCGGCCGGAGCCGCCACCGGCTTCGCGCGCGCGGCGGCGGCGGCATCGACCCGTGTCGCCGGTACCGCGCCCTTGAGCGCAGGGGCCTGCACCACCTGGGTCCCCGCCTCGACATCCACCGCACCGGTGAGCGAGCGGGTGAGGCCCCGGATATCCCGGGCCATGTCGTTGGCGGTGCGGTAGCGCTGCTCCGGCGAGCGCCCCAGCGCCCGGTCCATCACCCGCTGCAGCTCGGCGGAAAACCGCCCCTCGGGCCGGGCCACGGCGAGCGGGACCGGATCGTCGGTCAGCCGCTTGATCATTGTTTCCTGCTGGCTGTCGGCCGGGAAGGGCGACAGCCCCGTCAGCGCCCGGTAGAAGACCAGCCCTAGCGAATAGAGGTCGCTTCGGCCGTCGACCGGATCGCCGGCGAGCTGCTCCGGGCTCATGTACTCCGGGGTTCCCACCACGAACCCCGTCTTGGTCACCTTCTGATTGCCGCTGTCGGCCCCCATCGCTTTCGCAATGCCGAAGTCGACCACCTTGACGATATCCTTCCCCCGTCCGGTGATGACCATGATGTTGTCGGGCTTGAGATCGCGGTGCACGATCCCGAGGTCGTGGGCGGCGTGCAGCGCATCGGCGGTCTGGGCGGTCAGGTCGGCGGCGCGGGCCAGCGGCAGGGTGCCCGCCTCGTCCAGCAGCGCGGTCAGGCTCTTCCCGTCGATGAGTTCCATCGCGAGGTAGATCAACCCCTCCGGCGTCTCGCCGAAATCGTAGATGGCGCAGACGTTGGGATGCCCGATCTGGCTCGCGTTCGCCGCCTCGCGGTTGAACCGGCTGATGGCGTCGGGATCGCTCATCATTCCGGGCGACATGATCTTGATGGCGCAGCGCCGGCCCATCTTCACATGCTCGGCCAGGTAGACCTGACCCATCCCCCCCTCGCCCAGCTTCTTGGTGATGTGATAGCGATCCGCGATCACCTGGCCGACGAGGTCCGTCGTCGCGACGGACGGCCGCAGCGGCGTTCCATCCTTCTGGCAGAAGAGAATCTCGTCCCCGTACTCGGCGTTGCAGGCGGTGCAGATCTTCATGCGAACTCCGCCCGGAGCATCTGGTCGCCGACCAGGACCCGCGCGTTCGGCCCGACTCGCCGCTCCCCCCGCACCGAAATCGCCACCCCGTTGCGGCTGCCGGCATCCAGCAGCACGAAGTCGGCGTCCTCGCTCCGGATCATCGCGTGAGCTGCGCTCATCGAGGAATCGTAGGGGAACTGCCAGTCGCCCTGCTCCCTGCCGATCCGCAGCGTCCGGCCGGGGGAGAGGTGCACGATATCGCGCGGGCTCCCATCCGCCCGGATCTGCGCGATGTTGGCAATATCCGCCGCCGGCGCCAGACTCCCGAGCCGCCGAGTCTGGTCCTGCTCCGGCGGGCGCGGGCCGGGATACCCCAGCCGGCGAAAGCGCATGATCTGGCTGCCGAGCAGCATCAGGTCGCCATCGGTCAGCCGGTGCGGTTCATCGAGGTACAGCCACGTGCCGTTCTTGCTGCCCAGATCCCGGACCGTGAGGATGCCGTCCATGAGCAGGAACTGCGCGTGCAGCGGGGAGAGGTACTCGTCGTCGGGAAAGTTCACGTCGGCGCCGTGCCGGCCCACGGTGGTGATGGCGTTGTGAACCGGGAAGCGTTGCGCGACCTGTCCGGTCCGGTCCAGCAGCGCCAGCTGGGGTGTGGCGACCGCTGGGCGGGGCGCACCGGGATCCGGTGTCGTGGGCTGAGGGCCGGTATCTCCGAACGAGGCACCGCAGGCGGGGCAGAACTTGGTGCCCTGCTCGTTTTCCCGTCCGCATCGCCCGCAGGCACGCGCCGCCCGCGCCTGTGTCAGGCGCATGCCGCACTGGCCGCAGAACGGCAGTCCGGCTGCGACCGGTGTGTTGCAGCTGGGGCAGCGCGTTGCGCCGGAGGCGGCAGCTGTGCCCTGCGCGGCACCTGGGCCTGACGCAGACATCAGCGCGCACCTGCCGTGAAGGTCGCGGCTGGCAGAGAGCCAGCGGACGCCGGGCGCTTGACGATACGGAGTTCCTTGTCGAAGGCTGAGATTGAAACAGGTACTGCAATCTAGGATTGGCCCGCAGGAGCGTCAACGGATGATTTGGCGTAAGTCTAGGTGGCTATGTACCTTGCACGCCATGACCCATCCAACGGGCCGCTGGACGGCGGCACTTCTCATCCTGGCCGCCTGCAGCCGCACCGTTTCCCCCTCGATTTCCCCCGCGCCGCTTGCCCCCACCGACACGGTGCGCATCATTCCCGCCCGCGCTGATACCGTCGCTCCCGGGCTCCCCGCCGTGCCCATGGTCGAGGGGCCGCTTCGGCTGACGGTGGTGTATCCCGGACCCAACGACCTGATCGACGCCCGAGACAGCACCTTTCTGTTCGGCTCGACCGGCAGCGGCAGAGCGACGCTCACGATAAATGGGCAGCCGATCACCGTGGCGCCAAACGGCGCCTGGCTGGCCTGGGTGCCGATTCCCCCCGACTCGCTGATCACGCTGACCCTGCGCGGCCGCCAGGGCGCGGACTCCGTCGTGCTCCCCTACACCCTCCGTCGGGCGTTTCGCTACATCCCGCCGGTGGCGGCGGTCTGGATCGACTCCAACTCGGTGACACCCGGTGGCCGAGCCTGGTGGCCGGCTGACGAATACCTCCCGATCACGGTGCGCGCGGCCGAAGGTGCCCGGGTCCAGCTCCGTCTGCCGGATGGACGGATCATTCCGCTGGCACCGAATCTGGCGCCGGCCGAGGTGCCCTGGGGCATTCGCGCCTTCGACCGCGACAGCACCAACCTGTCGGTGCGGCTCCGCGCTGATCGCTTTGCCGGCACGCTCCGCGGTCTCCGTCTTGGCGATGATCCCGGCCTCGTCCTCGGCCCGCCGCCGCCGGACATCACCCGCGTGGGCGGTGGCTGCTGCGCGCCGGCGTCGCAGCCGGCGATCAGCCGCCCGACCGGGCCGGTGCTTGAAGCCATCATCGGTGCCGACACCGCCCGCATGCGACTGCCGCTCCGGCTGGCCCCGCTCGACACCCTTCCGCTGGTCGTCGAGTTCAATGATGACACCGCGCACACGGGCAGGACCGACAGCGTGACGATCGGCCGGACCCGGCCTGGCGCCACCTATCACTGGTTCTTTCCCACCGGCACACGCGCGGTGGTGACCGGACGGCTGGGTGAAGACCTCAGGGTGCGCCTGTCTCGCGGACAGGAGGCGTGGGTTCCCGCGGTCGACGCGATCGCCTTGCCCGCGGGCACGCCGGTCACCCGTGCGGTGGTCTCCTCCCTCACGCTGTCACCTCAGGCCGACCGGCTGCTCCTCCGGGTTCCGCTGTCGCAGCGCATCCCATTTCGGATGGAAGAGGAGGCTGGTCGGCTGACCCTCCGGCTCTACAATGCCGTCGGCGACATCAACTGGACCCGCTACGGCGCTACCGATGCGTATGTGCGGGACATCCGCTGGTGGCAGGTCGCCAGCGATGAGGTCACCCTGGTCGTGGACCTCGCCAGCCCGGTCTGGGGGTACCGCACGCGCTGGAGCGGGAACGATCTGCTGCTCGAGATCCGCCGGCCGCCGGCAATCGATCCCGCCCACCCGCTCGCCGGCCGTCTGGTGGTTGTGGACCCGGGGCACCCGCCGCTCGGCGCCACGGGGCCGACCGGGCTGCGGGAGGCGGAGGCCAACCTCGCTATCGCCTTCGAGCTGCGCGCGCTGCTGGAGGCCGACGGAGCTCATGTGGTCATGACCCGCACCGCCGACATCGGTGTCGACCTGGCCGCGCGCACTCGGCTGGCGGATTCGGTGAACGCGGAAATCCTGATCTCCATCCACAACAACGCGCTGCCAGATGGCGTGAATCCGTTCACCAATAGTGGTTCGAGTGTGTTCTACAATCAGCCCCGGAGTCTCCCCCTCGCACAGGCCATTCAGGCGGCCCTCGTGCGCCGGCTCGGTCTGCGTGATCTCGGCGCGGGGCGCGGCGACCTGGCGCTGGTGCGCCCGACCTGGATGCCGGCCGTGCTCTGCGAGGGACTCTTCATGATGCTGCCCGAACAGGAAGCCGCGCTGCGTCAGCCGGAGGGCCAGCGGCGGTATGCCCAGGCCGTCCGCGACGGTCTGTTCACTTGGCTGCATGGTGTGGCGACAAGACCGGGGGCGGGCGTCCCCTAGGCCGAGCACCACCAACCTCAGACCGATGATCCTCCTCCGCCGGACCGCACTGCGTTGCATCCTGATCCTCGCCGGCATCCTGCCGACCGCGGGGGCGCCACTCGTGGCGCAGTCTCCTCAGGGCCGGGTGGCAATCGAGCGGTTCCGCGATTCACTCTGGACCATCACCGATAGCACTCCGCTGGTCGCGCTCGAGCAGCGTCACATCGCCGAGGCCAAGTCCGATCGGAACAACGCCCTGCTGCACATTCGCCTGGGCTTCATCGCGCTGCGGCTGGGCGAGATGGGCAGTGGCAGCCGTCTGGAGGATGGCGCCGGCGAATTCGAATGGGCGACCGACCTCCAGCCGGACTGGCCCTGGGCATGGTACGGACTGGGCCTCGCCGAGGATCGGGTGGGCGACTCGGAGATTTCGATCGTGCAGGGGCTCCAGGCGATGTTCGGCAAGGACCACCTGACCCGCGCCGCCAACGCCTATGCCCGGTCGGTGCAGACCGATCCTTCGTTCGTTCGCGGCCTGGTCGAGCTGGCCTCGACGGCCCTGCGCCAGCGCATCAACATCAAGACCACGCTGGCGCGCGAAGCGCTGCGCCAGGCAGCGGTCACCTCGGCTGCGGCCAATCCGGAGGTGCTGCTGTATCGCGGGCGGGTGGAGCGTGAAGTGGGCGACATCGACTCCGCCCTTGCTGCGTTCGATGCCTACGTCGCGACCGGCCCCGACAAGGCGCTCGGTCTGCTGGAACAGGCGCGTACCCGGTTTCTGCGCGGGGCCCCCGATGGCCAGGGGCCGTACTATGCCGGCGCCGCGCTGCCGGATTCCGCGGCCGGCCAAGAGTACCGTTTCGACATCGCGCTGGTTGCCAACGACAGCGCTCTCGCCGAGTTCGACCAGTCCAGTGGCGAGCGCCGGGTCGCGTTCCTCCGCCGGTTCTGGGGTCAGCGCGACCGCGCTTCGCTCCAGCCCGACGGCGAACGGCTGCGGGAGCACTACCGCCGGCTGTACTATGTGAAACGGACCTTCCAGCTGGTCAGCACGAATCGCCATTACGACATCGTGGAGCGGTATCGGTCGGGGAGCCGGGATTTCGACGATCGCGGCCTGATCTATGTGCGCCACGGAGAGCCAACCGGTCGAGCCAGTTACAACGCCCCGGGGATGCAACTCAATGAATCGTGGTACTACACCCGCGCCGACGGCAATCTCGTCTTCCATTTCGTGGCGCGGGAAGATGTGCAGGACTACAAGCTGGTCGAGAGCCTGTTCGACGTGCTCGGCTTCAGTGATGCGGTGTCCCTGCGGGGAGATCGCGACAACACGGCCGCGGCGGGACGGGCCAACGAGCTGCTGCTCACCCGGGAAAAATTCTCGCCCGTGTACAGCCGGCTCATCACCTCCGGCCTGGCGGGGTCGCAGAAGTACCTGACCGAGGAACGCCAGCTCGGGCGGAGGAGCATCGCACTCGGCACGCAGAGCGACAGTTATGAGCTGGCCTACGCCACCCGGCTGCGGGTGCAGACGAACCTCGTCGCCGTCGGACACGATCCCGCGGGAAGCATCCTGCATGTCTCCTATGCCATCCCCGGGTCCGCTCTCAAGGAGGTTGCCTCCGACCGCGGGCATCTCTATCCGGTGCGACTCCGGCTGAGCGTGTTTGATGCCTGGGGCAAACCGGTTGCCGCGCTCGATACTACCCGGGTATTCATGTCCCGCGAGCCCATCCCGGCGACGGAGAATCTGGTCGGCCGCCTCGGGGTGCCCGTCATCGCGGGGCGCCTGACCTATAGGCTCGCGCTGGAACAGGGTCCCGACAACGGGGTGATCCTGCCCTCGGACTCGGTCACCTCGGGCGACTATTCCGGCGGCACGTTTGAGCTCAGCGGTGTGGTGCTCGGAGCCCGCGACGCCAACCTGATCTGGCATCCCACACCCGTCGACACCGTCTGGTTCAATCCGCTCGGCCGTTTCCGTCGCCGGACACCGATGGAGCTCTATTACGAGGTGTACGGCCTGGCCGGTGGATCACCCTTTCAGACCGAGATCCTGCTGCGCAAGCAGGGCGGGGGCGGCCTCCTCGGAATGTTCGGCTCCAAGAAGCCGGCGCTGCGGCTGGCCTTCGAGGAACAGGCTGATGGCCCCACGACCCGGGTGCAGCGGACCGTCTCGCTTGAACGCCTCCAGCCCGGCCGCTACTGGGTGGAGGTTCTGGTCAAGGACGCCACCGGCTCCCAGCACCGCAGTCGGGCGAGCTTCGAGGTCCAGGACTGAGTTCATCTGCTAAGCGCTGGCTTTGCAGTAACTTGACTCTCTGCCGCTGACCCGCGAACGTTCGCCCATGTTCTGTTCCCGTTGTGGCACCGAAGTGGAGAAGGCTGTCGGGTTCTGCCCCACCTGTGGCCTCGATCTTCGAGCGAGCACTCCCTCCCAGGCCGCCCCGGCTGTTGATGCCGACGAGCACGACATCGTTCGTGATGCGCTGAGCGACGAGTACGAACTGCTCGAGGAGCTCGGTCGCGGCGGGATGGCGATCGTCTACCGCGCGCGCGACAAGCATCTCGAGCGCCAGGTCGCCATCAAGGTCCTGCCCTTTTCGCTCGCCTTCGACGCCGAATTCGTGGAACGGTTCACCCGCGAGGCGCGTACCTCGGCCCAGCTCGAGCACCCCAACATCATTTCCATCTACCGGGTCGGCAAGAACGGCCGGGTGATCTATTTCGTGATGAAGATGCTCCGGGGTGGCTCGCTCGCCAGGATCATGGCAGAGCGGAAGACGCTGGCGCCCGCCGAGGTGAAGAAGCTGCTGGCCGAGGTCGGGAGCGCGCTGGGCTACGCGCACAAGCGCGGTATCGTGCATCGCGACATCAAGCCGGACAACGTCATGTTCGACGAGTTCGGCCAGTGCGTCGTGACTGACTTCGGCATCGCGAAAGCCGGGACCGGTTCGAAGCTCACCGGCACCGGCATGTCGATCGGCACGCCGCACTACATGAGCCCGGAGCAGGCCCGCGCCCAGAGCATCGATGGCCGGAGCGACCTCTATTCGCTCGGCATTGTTGCCTATCAGGCGATGGTCGGTGAGGTGCCCTACGATGGCGAAGACAGCTTCGCCATCGGCTACAAGCACATCATGGAGCCGATTCCGGTTCCGCTGTTCGATACCTCGGAGGAGCGTCGCCTCTTCGAGATCGTCAAGCGGCTCATCATGAAGGACCCCTTCGACCGGTTCCAGACCGCCGATGATCTGCTCAAGGCGCTGGAGGGCCAGCCGGGCACGCTCGCCCCTCCCGGCCGACGGGCGTCGACCGCACAGGCCAGCCAGGCGGAGCAAGCCGCCGCACAGCTCCCCGCCCCGGTTGCTCCTCCCTTCGGAAAGGCGAACGCCTCGCCGCCGCCGCCCCCTCGTCCGCTCGCTCCAGTTGACTCCGGTTCGGTGCCCAAGATCGACACCCCGCGGCGGCCCGCGATCCGGCGTACCGCCGCGGCACAGCAGCCGCCTGAAGGCGGGGGCTGGGTGCCTTGGCTCTTCGCCGGTCTCGTGATCCTGGGCCTGGTGCTCGCAGCGTCTTCCCTATATAGGAAAGGGCTGCTCGGAGGGACGCTGCCCGACAGCACCGCGCCCCTCACCGATACGATCAAGGCACCCGCGGCCGACAGTCAGGTGGCCTTTGACTCCACGACCCTGGATCCGGCGTTCGCCGAATTCGATTCGCTCCCGATCGACACGACCATTCTGCACCGGGCCGCGCCGACTCAGGTGGCTCCCCCGCCGATCGTGGAGACCACGACTGGTGATAGCGGTGTGCTCCAGCTGTTGAACCTGCCCCGCGGGTCACAAGTGCTCATCGACTCGCGCCCGGTCACGCAGCCCGGGGGCGGGATGCGCCTGCGGGCCGGGTGGCACGAGCTGGCGGTGACGGCGAGCGGATTCGAGTTCTTCACCGACAGCGTCAAGATCGAGCCGCGCGGAACACTGGTGTACACCCCGAGTCTCGTGGCGACCGGGGTGCCCGCGCCGCCTCCTGGTTCGCAGGCCGAGATGAACCGGCGAATCCTGGCCCGGCTCGACTGCGAGGTACCGGCCGTTGCCAACAAGTTCGGCCGGGCCTGCTACGACGTCCCGCCCAAGCCGGTGACATCGACTCGCGTGCCGCTGCCGGCCGGTGTGGCCGGCACACCCACCAACGTGGTGCTGGTTGTCCGAGTCTCCCGGCAGGGGCGGACCACGGCGGTGCGCACGCTGACCAGGTCGAACGACGACGCCTTCACTCGTGCCGTCGAGAGCTACGCCCAGACCCTCCAATGGACTCCCGCGATGCGGGAGGGCCGCCCCGTGGATGGCTGGACGCAGTGGTCATTCGTCCCGGAAGTGCCGTGAAGCGACCGGTGATCGACCCGACCGCGTGGGTCGCGCCCGGCGCGCTGCTCCTGGGCGACGTCACCCTGGGCCCGGCGTCGAGTGTCTGGTATGCCTCCGTGCTTCGGGGTGACATGGCGCCGATCGTCATTGGAGCGCAGAGCAACCTGCAGGACGGCACGGTCGTGCATGTGGACGCCGATGTACCCTGCACCGTCGGCAGTCGGGTCGGCGTGGGCCATCGCGCCATTCTCCACGGCTGCACGATCGAGGATGACTGCCTCATCGGGATGGGCAGCATCGTGCTGAACGGCGCTGTCGTGGGCCGGGGCAGTGTCGTGGCAGCGGGGGCGGTCGTGAAAGAGGGATTCAGCGTGCCGCCGGGCTCCCTGGTCGTCGGCACACCGGCGCGGGTCGTGCGCCCCGTCGACGCGGTGCTGCGGGATCGGATCACGCAGACCTGGCAGCACTACGTCCAGCAGGCGGAGCGACATCGCGCGGGAGATTTCCCCGCTGTCAAGGGCTGACTGCGCCCGGGCTGATGCGCTTGCGTCTGCGCGAGCCGCAGCCGGTCTCGCCGGCGGGAGTCATGCGGCACGTTTGTGATGTGAAAACAGAATCAGCACGGATTATCGTCGTTTTCCCGCATATTGTCGCCGCCGTACATCGCCTCTACTTTTGTCCTCCCAATCTCACCGCTGTAGACGTTCTCGCTATCTTCTGATAACGGCTCAGTTTCAACTTCTCGCCTCGACTAGGGACGGGCCATGGCGACTTCTGGCGAACTCACGCACCAGCTGGACCTTTCGGCCAACGCCATCACGGTGTTGGAAAAGCGCTATCTCATCAAGGACGACGCCGGCAAGCCGACCGAAGGCCCGGCGGATCTGTTCTTCCGGGTCGCCCGGACCATCGCCGAGCCGGACCGCCGTTATGGCGCGTCGGCCGGAGCGGTCGAGGCGCTCGCCGATGCGTTCTTCGGGCTGATGGCGCACCGGATGTTCATGCCGAATTCGCCGACCCTGATGAACGCTGGTCGTCCGCTGGGGCAGCTCTCCGCCTGTTTCGTCCTGCCGGTGGAAGACACCCTCTCCAACGGCAAGAACGGGATCTACGACACCCTGCGGGCCATGGCGCTGGTGCACCAGTCGGGCGGCGGGACCGGCTTCTCCTTTTCCCGGCTGCGGCCCAAGAACGCGATCGTGCGTTCCACCATGGGGGTGGCCAGCGGGCCGGTGTCGTTCATGACCCTGTATGACGCGTCGACCGATGTGGTCAAGCAGGGGGGCACCCGGCGCGGTGCCAACATGGGGATCCTGCGGGTGGATCACCCGGACATCATGGATTTCGTGACCTGCAAGGACGACACCTCCAAGATCACCAACTTCAATATCTCCGTTGCCGTCACCGATGCCTTCATGGCGGCGGTCGAGGCGGATGGCGAATACGACCTGATCCACCCCAAGTCGAAGGAAGTCGTCGGTCAGCTCAAGGCCCGCGAGGTCTGGAGCAAGGTGATTCACGGTGCCTGGAAGACGGGGGAGCCGGGCGTGTTCTATATCGACCGGGCCAACCAGTACAACCCGGTGCCGCATCTCGGCGCCTACGAGGCGACCAATCCCTGCGGCGAGCAGCCCCTGCTGCCCTACGACGTCTGCAATCTCGGCTCGGTGAACGTCGGGTATTTCGTGAAGGACGGGCAGGTGGACTGGGACCACATGCGCCAGGTCATCCACCTCTCGACCCACTTTCTCGAGAACGTCATCGACGCCAACAGCTATCCGCTGCCGGAGATCGACGACCTCTCCAAGCGCATCCGCCGCATCGGGCTCGGCGTCATGGGCATGGCCGACCTCCTGATCCGGCTCGGCCTTGCCTATGACAGCGCCGAGGGTGTGGAGATGGGCCGCAAGATCATGGCCTTCGTGGACGACGAGTCCAAGGTGGAATCGGAGCGGCTCGCCATCCAGCGGGGGGTGTTTCCCGAGTGGGAGCAGAGCATCTGGGGTCCCGACGCCACCTGTGCCCGCGACGCCCAGGGTCAGCGGATCCGTCCCATGCGCCGCCTGCGCAACTGCAACGTCACTACCGTCGCCCCGACCGGGACGATCTCCATCATCGCGGGCTGCAGTTCGGGGATCGAGCCGCTCTTTGCCGTGGCCTTCATGCGCAACCAGGCCGGCGTGCTGATGCCGGATGTGAATGAGGATTTCGTCGCCATCGCCAAGCAGGAGGGGTGGTACTCCGACGAGCTGATGAAGCGCATCGCGGAAACCGGCAACATCCGCTTCACCGAGGTGCCGGAGAAGTGGCAGCGCGCCTTTGCCACCGCCAACGAGATCAAGCCGGAGTGGCACATCCGGATGCAGGCGGCCTTCCAGGCCCACAATGACAGCGCCATCTCCAAGACCTGCAACTTCGCCAACGATGCGAGCGAGGAGTACGTGGAGGAGATCTACCGCCTCGCCTTCAAGCTCGGCTGCAAGGGTGTCACCGTCTATCGCGACGGCAGCCGCGACATGCAGGTGCTGTCCACCGGCTCGGTGGCCCGGAAGGTGGCAGAGCAGTCGATCAGCTCCGGCAAGTCCGAGGCGCGCGCCGATCTCGACATGAGCGGGGCCCCGAGTGGCACCGACCGTGCCGGCACGGCGGACCTGCATGGCGAAATCGCCGAGATCCTGGCCGAGAATGCTCGACTGAGGAAAATGGTGCACGAGCTGGAGGCGGAGAATCTGCAGCGCCGCCAGAAGCGCTCGCGGCCGGAGACCCTGCGCGGCATCGTCCGTCGGGTCGATACTCCGCTGGGTACCCTCTACGTCACGATCACCGAGGACGACCGCGGCCAGCCATTTGAGGTCTTCATGAGCCTCGGCAAGGCGGGCGGCGCCATCATGGCCGACGTCGAGGCGATGGGGCGTCTCATCAGCCTGGCGCTGCGCTCCGGCATACCGATCCGGGAGGTCCATCGCCAGATCCGCGGCATCAGTTCCGACCGGGCCATCGGGCTTGGCCCCAACAAGGTCATGTCAGTGCCCGATGCCGTCGGCATCGCCATCGAGCGGTGGATGCAGGAGAAACAGGGGGTGCAGCAGGAGCTGCTGCCGGTCCCGCCGAGCGGCAGTATCGCTGGTCAGGACGCAACGCCGGTCTCCATGGAGCAGATGGTGACGCGCGGGGCGGAGCAGCTCAATCTCTCCTACAGCCAGCCGGTCCTGACCGGGGCCTGCCCTGATTGCGGTTCGCAGCTCGAGTACGCCGAAGGCTGCCAGAAGTGTCATGTCTGCGGTTACTCGGAGTGCGGCTGAGCCTTCAGCCCGCGACGTGAACCGGACAACGGGGGGCGGACACGACATCCGCCCCCCGTTGGCGTTCCCGCCGCCGTGAACTCGTGGTGGGGGACTCCCTTCCACCCACGCAGCCCGTCTCCCGGCGTACTTGAAGAGCGGCGATCCTCGAGATAGGATGTTTCATCTCTCGCGCAAGGCGCTGATATGGACTACCCCTCGACGGCGATCGCCGAACCCGACATCCCCCGCGCCGCCCAGCCGATCTTCCAGCATCTGCTGGACACTTACGCCTCCGAGACTAACAAGACGGCCGCCGTCTGGCACGAGCTGTGGGACGACCAGCTCGGCTTCCGGCCCCACCCGAAAAGCGGTACCGTCCGCGAGATCCTGGCGCACCAGCTGCTCTCGGAGCGGCGCTTTTTCGCCGAGTTCATCGGTCTGACCGAACCAGCGGCCGCGGCGGTGCTTCCAGGCGGGGAGGCGCCCGCGGTCGGCGCCTACATCGACCGATACGTTGCCCTGGCCCGTCCCCGGCTTGCCGCACTGACGGATTGCGACGCCGCCTTCTGGCTGGCGCCGGTCCCCTTCTTCGATACAACACGGGAGCGCATCTGGGTCTTCTGGCGGCGGGTGCTGCACACCGCACATCACCGCGCCCAGGTCGGCGTGTTTCTCCGGTTGCTCGAGGATCGCGTCCCACCGACCTACGGCCCCACTGCCGACGTGAGCTGGGCAGGTGCAGATCCGACCCGCACGATCGCCGCAGCGGAGCGGCCCGGACGGCCGCCGGCCTGACCGGAGTCAACTGGTGCAGCCGCCGGATCCACTGTAGCTTTTGCCGTTCCTGAAACCGTATTCGCCGCACCACCTTTCCCGACGAGGCACCACAACATGAAAGAGGAGTCCGGCGATCTGGCACCGATCAAGCCCGAACGCATTGCCCAGGAGCTGGCCAAGTTCCACACCCTGCGCCAGACCGGTGGACTAAAGCAGGATGTCCTGGACCAGAAGTTCGCCCGCATCGTGCAGGAACTCCGCTCCCGGCGAATCGACGGCACGCGGGAGCAGATCATTGCTGCGCTCAAGCCGCTGGTGGATAGTGGCGCCGTCTCCCAGGGGGAGCGCGACCGCCTGCTCACCCAGCTCGGGATGGCTTGATCTCCGCATGACGCAGCCGCTCCTCAGCGCCCTCGAAATGACGTTGCAGGCCGGCGATGGCCTGCTGCTCAAGGGGGCGCTGGTCTATCCTGAGATCGAGCCGGAGGGCGATTTTCCCCTGGCGGTGCTGGCCCATCAGTATCCGGCCACAGCCGACAGCTTCGCGCCGCTGGTGGAGGATCTGCTCGAACTCGGTGTCGCCGTACTCGCGTTCGATGAACGGGGTCACGGCGCTTCGGTGCAGGGCGCCGATGGCCGGCCGCTGGTCATCGATACTCCGCTGGGCTTCGGCATGGAGGCGTTCGGGGCCGCCTTCGTCAGCAGCATCACGAAAGTCGGCTTCAACCGGATCGATGACGACGTCCTCCGGGTCGCCTCGTGGGGTGCGGCCCAGAACTTCATCGACCCCTCCCATGTCGCGCTGGTCGGCGCCAGTGTGGGCGGCACGGCGGTGACGCTGGCCGCCCCACGCCTTCCCGGGCTCAAGGCGCTGGTGACCTTCGGTGCCGCCGGCGAGCTGGTGTGGGGCGAGGATGGCCGGGCCCGCGGCCGGGCCGCGATGCAGCAGACCACCGCCCGCACCCTGCACGCGAGCTCCGAGGCCGATCCGTTCGGCGCCGCTGACAACGCCCGGGCCTGGAGCGATGGCCTGAAGCACGCCAAGGCGCGGATCGTCCCCGGTTCGGCGCACGCAATGGCGATCTATTACGCCGTGCGCGAAGAAGTCGTCGCCCTGCTCGAGGCTGCCCTGACCTGACCAGTCGGCATTCCCGTCGCTCGCGTCGCCCCGCTGTATATTTGATCATGCCTCCTCGCCCCCGCCGCCAGACCGTGACGTGCCTCGTCGGCGGTGTTCCCGTCGGCAGCGCCCATCCCGTCGTCGTGCAGTCCATGACCAATACCGATACCGCCGACATCCCGGGCACCATCCGGCAGGTCGCGGCACTGGCGCGTGCCGGCAGCCAGCTGGTGCGGGTGACGGTGAACAACGAGGAAGCGGCCGCCGCGGTCGCGCCGATCGTGGAGGGGCTGGCCGCCGAGGGCGTGTCCGTCCCGATCATCGGGGATTTCCACTACAACGGGCACCAGCTGCTCACCCGCTACCCCGACTGTGCCGCCGCCCTCGCCAAGTATCGCATCAATCCGGGCAACGTCGGCGCCAAGCGGGCGGATGAACACTTCCGCGCGATCATCGAAGTCGCGCTGACGCACGGCAAGCCGGTCCGGATCGGGGTCAACTGGGGTTCGCTGGACCAGAACCTCCTGACCGAGATGATGGACGCCAATGCGCGGAGCAGGAGCCCGCGCGAGGCCCGCGACGTCACGATGGACGCGATGGTCGAGAGCGCCATCCGCTCCGCCGCGCTGGCCGAGTCGATCGGTCTGCCGCACGACCGGATCATCCTCAGCGCCAAGGTCTCCGGTGTGCAGGATCTGGTCGACGTCTACCGGATGCTCGCCGCACGGGGGGACTATCCACTGCACCTCGGCCTGACCGAGGCGGGCCTGGGGATGAAGGGCATCGTGGCGAGCGCCGCCGGACTTTCCATCCTGCTGCAGGAAGGGCTGGGCGACACCATCCGAGTCTCGCTCACACCGAAGCCCGGCGGGGACCGCACCGAGGAGGTGCTGGTTGCCCAGCAGATTCTCCAGTCCCTCTCCATCCGCAGCTTCACCCCGCAGGTCACCGCCTGCCCGGGCTGCGGCCGGACAACCAGCACTTTCTTCCAGCAGATGGCCGAAGACATCCAGGGCTACCTGCGGGACCAGATGCCGGTCTGGCGCAGCCGGTATCCCGGCGTCGAGGAGCTCAAGGTGGCGGTGATGGGCTGCGTGGTGAACGGGCCGGGAGAATCCAAGCACGCCAACATCGGGATCTCGCTGCCGGGCACCTTCGAGGAGCCCAAGGCGCCGGTCTTCGTCGACGGCCGGTTGATGGTGACATTGAAGGGGGACGTGATCGTCTCCGAATTCCTGGCCATCCTCGAGGAATACGTCGAGACACGGTACGGCGGGCGGGCGGGCCAGCAATCGGGCGGTGAGCTGCACGCCTCCGTCAACTGACCGCGCTCGTGCAAATGGCTCCCGTCGGCGACCTGTTGCGGGACCAGCCGCTGCTGGGCCTTGCCACGATGTTCGTGGCCGGCCTCGTGACCAGCCTCACTCCCTGCGTCTATCCCATGATCCCGATCGTGGCCGGCGTCCTCGGCGGCACCGGCGCGGCGACCCGTTCCAGGGCCCGGACCGCCGCCTACACCGCGGCCTATGTGCTCGGGGTGGCTCTGGTCTACGCCTTACTGGGCCTGCTTGCCGGAGTCACCGGCTCGCTGTTCGGCGCCATCAGCTCCAACCGCTGGGCCTACTTCGCCGTCGGCAATCTGCTGCTCATCTTCGCCTTGGCGATGTTGGACGTCTTTCCGGTGGTCCTGCCGGCCCGGCTGACCGCCTGGGCGAGCCGATTCGGCGGGGGGTCGGTCGGCGGTGCCTTTGCCATGGGCGCCACCTCGGGGCTTGTCGCCGCCCCGTGCGGCGCACCGGCTTTCGCCGCAGCCCTCACATTTGTCTCCGCCACCGGCAGCGCAGTGCTTGGATTCGCCTACCTGTTCGTCTTCTCCCTCGGCATGACCGCCCTTCTCATCGCGGTTGGCCTGCTGGCCGGCTATGGTGCGCAGCTTCCCCGCGGCGGACAGTGGACGGTGTGGATCAAGCGGGCATCGGGCGTGGTATTGCTGGGGATGGCGGAGTACTACTTCATCCAGATGGGGAAAGTCTCATGAGATCAGCGGTTGTGGGGGCCGGCCTCCTGCTGGGGTTGGCTGTGTTCTCACCGACCCGGCCGCTCCAGGCGCAGGGCGAGACGGGCATCGCCGTCGGGGCCAAGGCCCCGGTGGTCATGGTCAACGATCTCGATGGGAAGCCGGTCGATCTGGGGCAGTGGATCGGCAAGAAACCGGTGCTGATCGAGTTCTGGGCGACATGGTGCACCAACTGCGAGGAGCTGCTGCCCCGCTTCAAGGCAGCTTACTCCAAGTTCGGCGACCGGGTGGAATTCCTCGGCGTGAATGTGACAGTCAACCAGACACCCGAGCGGGTCCGCCGCTACGCCGGCGAGCATGGCGTCCCGTTCCGCGTGCTCTACGACGACAAGGGAACGAGCACCAGGGCATACATGGCGCCCGCCACGTCCTATGTGGTCATCATCGACGCCGCCGGCCGGGTGGTCTACACCGGGGTCGGCGCAGATCAGCAGTTCGAATCCGCCCTCAAACGTGCCTCGGGGGTGGAGGGATGAGCCCGACACCCACTCGACTTGCGCTCGTGCTGGCCCTCCTGGCGATGACGACCAGCCGCGCCGTGGCGCAGGATTCGACCGCCAGCCGACCGACTGCGGTGCTGGTCGAAGGGCCCCGCGAGTATGAGCGGGCCCCTGATTTTTCACTTGCGGCAGCCACCCGGGACGGTGCCACCGACCAGTGGTTCAGCCTCAGCGCCCTCCGCGGGCAGGTCGTGGTGCTGGCCTTCTATCCAAAGGACTTCACCAGCGGGTGCACCGCGGAGCTGAAGACATTCACCGAACGGTATGCCGAGATGTTCGGGGAGGGCGTCACACTGGTGGGCATCAGCGCGGACTCGATCGAGACCCATATCCGGTTCGCCGCCAGCCTGAACGCACCATTCCGCCTGCTGAGCGACATGGACCAGAAGGTAGCTCGAGCCTACGGCAGCGCGGACCGAAACGGGTACAATCGCCGCACCGTCTACGTCATCGACCGGAAGGGCAGGGTGGCCTACCGGAACCTCCGCTTCGGCGCTCTCGACCCCAAGGCCTACAGCGATCTCGCTGCAGCCATCCAGGCCGCCAAGAACGCCAAGTAAGGGATCCTCCATGGACTTCCGTCGAATCGCTGGCTCCTCTCTGCTCGGCCTGGCCCTGCTGGCCTGGTCGCATCCGGGGGCAGCCCAGAGCGGAGATCCGAAGGTCCGCTGGGCTCTCGACAACCCGAAGGTCGGGTTTTGCCTCCATTTTCTGATGGATCCCGAGGCGGCGGCCAAGAATCTCGTACCGGGGCAGCGGCTGGCACTGGCCCGGGAGGCAACCGGGGTTCCCGACGCCCTCCAGAGGGTTCTGGCCGAACAGCCGGAGTTCGAGGCTTGGATCCCCAGCCAGCTTTGCGTGGTCTACCCGGAGGCCATCTGGGTAAACAACAAGCGCTTCGATCAAGGTGATGGGGGCGACCACCTCGCGCTGGCAATCTGGGGAGTCTCCACGGTCGGCGGGGAGGGCTCGATTTCGATCCGGACACTCGCCAGCAACAGCGCCCCCCTGAAGCGGGCCATGGAAGCGGACCTGATCCCGATGCAGCGGGTGGACCTGGCGGTCGGTCCAATCACCGAATCCGTGGACGAGCGGTACGTCTTCAAGCTCGAAGGGGCGGTCATCACGCTCGAGGGGCACGCCAGGACAGACTCCGTCAATGTGGAAAACGTTCCCTTCCCCAAGGCCGCCACTCTCCGCGGTCTGAACAACACCCGGTGGTCCGTGGTTCTCGACTTGAAGCCAACCCGATTCGGAACTCTGCCAGGAGCCCTCCGGGTTCAGGGCAAGCACGGCTTGGGCGGCGCCCTGCTCGACTCACCAATCAGGTTTGTGGATAAGGTGTTCGCTGGAGGGACCGGGGAGATCAGCTTCACCCGATAGCGCGAATGGGTAATCGGGAGGCCGCTGGTTCGGAGCGGTTTCTCCGGCTGGCGGCATTGCTTTTACAGGTATGCTTCCGGTTATGCGGTCAATTCACAGATTGTGTATAGAAAACGGGACCGTGACGACACTGTCGCCAGTGATACTTTCAACATTCGTTGGTGATTTTTTCTCATTGTGGGCAATGTGGTTAGCCGTCTGACTTAAAGTGAATTGTCACGTGACGTTCGACCGGCTTCTCCCGCAACGGCTTACCGGCTCGATTCCAGCAATTCGCTGATTCCACATGTGGATAACTGGCGTATTCAACACGCGTGGATGACTTGATTTCCGGGTCGGCGACAGGAATTTTCCCGAGGGCCAAGTTGTGGGAAAGTTGCAATTCGGCATACCACGGAATTCCTCCGATCTGTACACCGACATCCCGAATCAGTCCGTAATCGAATCCGGCACCTGGACCCCTCACTCGGTGTACTGCGCCCGGTGGCCAGGCGGAAGCGGTCACCCCCTGACCGTCCCGATCCCTCCGGATTTCGATCGAGCCCCTCCAAGGCCGCCCGTTACAATCCCCCGGCTGAGAGCCGGTGCCTGAGTGTGGGGCTGACAGCGCTCGGCGCGGGTTATCGTGGTGCCCCGGTGGCGGTACCCGGTCCGGTTCGACACCCCCTTCCGGCGCCTGGCGGATCGGGGCAACCGACCGGCTGCCTCGTCGCCTTCTCCCTGTTTCTCCCTCCGATTAGACTGTGAGCCGAGCGTGCCTCCCCCTCACGCGCGATCAAGGAGCCCTGTGACCGTCATCCGCCGCACCAAGATCGTTGCCACCCTGGGACCTGCCTGGTCCGAGCCCGCCCAGATGCACGCGCTGTTCGACGCCGGCGTGAACGTCGTCCGCGTCAACGCCTCCCACGGGACTCCGGAAGTGCGGCGCGAGTGGATGGCGAACGTGAAGCGGGTGCGGGCCGAGCGGCGTGATTCCATCGGTCTGCTGCTCGACCTTCAGGGTCCCCGCATCCGGGTCGGCGCACTCGCGGCACCGATTCGGCTCGTTCCCGGCCAGCTGGTGACATTCGCGCCGGAAGAGGAGGCGGAGGCGGGGGAAATCCCCACGACGTACGCGGCGCTCGCGCAGGACGTGCGGGAGAGCGCCCGGGTGCTGCTGGACGACGGGATCATCGCGGTACGGGTCCGCGGGGTGAGCGGCAACCGGGTCAAGGCGACGGTCGAATACGGCGGCGTGCTCAAGTCGAACAAGGGGATGAACCTCCCCGGCATCGATGTGAGCGCCCCGGCGCTGACCGACAAGGACAAGGAAGATGTCATCGAGGCGATCGCCGCCGGGGTCGACTACATCGCGCTGTCCTTCGTGCGAAAAGCGGCCGATATCGAGGGTTTGCGACGGCTGGTCCCTCGCGGCATCAAGCTGATCGCCAAGATCGAGAAGGACACCGCCCTGCGGAATCTGTGCGAGATCCTCGATGCCTCCGACGCGATCATGGTCGCCCGGGGCGATCTCGGGGTGGAGCTGCCGTTCGAAGAGGTGCCGATGGTGCAGAAGCGGATGATTCGCGAAGCCAATCTGCACTGCCGGCCCGTCATCACCGCGACACAGATGCTGGAGTCCATGGTGCATGCCCCGGTCCCGACCCGGGCCGAGGCCTCGGACGTCGCCAATGCGATCCTCGATGGCACTGACGCCGTGATGCTCTCGGCGGAAACCGCTGTCGGCGAGTATCCGATCGAGGCGGTCCGGGCAATGGACCGGATTGCCCGGGAGATGGAATCGCACCGCGAAGGCCGCAGCCACGCCTTCGATGCGGCGGTGGGGCGCCGGACGGGCGATGAAGATCCGCACCACCCGAGGCCGGGCGGCGCGACGCCGGCCCGCACCGAGGATGCGATCGGTGTGGCGGTCTGCGCCGCCAGCGAATTGCTGCACGTGCCGGTCATTCTCTGCTTCACCAGCAGCGGATTCACCGCCCGCAAGGTGGCGACGTATCGTCCGACCGTCCCCATCGTGGCGGCGACACCCGAGCCGGAGACCTACCATCAGCTTTCCCTGGTCTGGGGAACCGTGCCGGTTCTGACACCGCACGCCACCGATTACGACACCCTGCTCAACGCCGGTCGGCAACAGATCCTCTCTCGCGGATTGGCAAAGGCCGGCGAACGGGTGGTGGTCACCGCGGGTGTGCCATTCGACGTCCCCGGCACGACCAACCTCCTCAAGATCGAGGCGCTGTAGTGCGGCTGACGTTTCTCGGCACGGGCACCTCGTTCGGCGTACCGCAGATTGGCTGCGGCTGCGCGGTGTGCCAGTCCACCGACTCCCGGGACCGGCGGAGCCGCTCCGGGGCGGTGGTGCAGCTGGGAGACAAAACGCTGCTCATCGACACGCCGCCGGAGTTGCGGCTCCAGCTCGTCGCGGCCGGCGTGGGCGAGATCGACGGTGTGCTCTACACGCACGAGCATGCCGATCACCTCAACGGCATCGATGACCTTCGCATTTTCAGCGTGCGCCGGAAAGTCCCGCTCCGCTGCTACGGTCCGCACGAGACGCTGTCGCGCATCCGCGAGGGCTTCCGCTACATCTTTGACGACGATGTCCACGCCTTCAAGGGCACCAGCAAGCCGCAGCTTGAGCTGATTCCGCTGGAGCCCGGGGTTCTCACCGAAGTGGCCGGTATCCCAGTGCTGCCGCTGGCCTTCGAACATGGATTCCTGCGGGTCTTCGGCTACCGCTTCGGGCCGCTGGCGTACATCACCGACGTCAAGTCCATTCCGGCGTCCGCCCGCGCCGAGCTCACCGGACTGAAGGTGCTGGTGCTGAATGCGCTCTGGTGGCGATCACACCCCACCCATCTCTCGATCGGTGAAGCGATCGAGACGGCGCGCGAGATCGGCGCCGAGCGCACCTTTCTGACACACCTGACCCATGAAACCGGCCACGCCGACCTGCTCGCCCAGCTGCCCGCGGGCGTTGCGCCGGCCTACGACGGCCTCTCGATCGAGGTAACCGCATGAAGCTGCATTACGGGCGGATGTTCGCCGACCGGCTGGATGGCGATCACGGCTTGCCGCGTCCGCGCCTGGTCGAGCTGGCCCGGCGGTTCAGCGAAATCCATGCGGAGGTGCGCCGGCGCCGCGCCGGCGGAGAGTACGGCTTCTATGGGCTGGGCGAGCAGGCCCAGGCGGTCCAGACCATTCAGCGATTCGCGGAGGGGGTCGGCCAGGCGTTCGATCATGTGCTGGTCCTGGGCATCGGCGGATCGGCGCTCGGCATGAAGGCGCTGCTCAACGCGCTGAAGCGCCCGGGGTGGAACGAGCTGGATGACGAGGGTCGGGAATTCTTCCCCCGCCTCACCGTGCTCGACAACGTGGACCCCACGAGCGTCGCGGAGGCGCTGCGGCGGATCGATCCGCGCCGGGTGCTGGTCAACGTCATCAGCAAATCGGGTGGCACCGCCGAGACGATGGCGCAGTATCTGGTGGTGCGGGAGTGGCTGGACCGTGCCCTCGGGCCCGCCGCCACCCGGCATCTGGTGTTCACCACCGACCCGAAGAAGGGTGTGCTGCGCGAGATCGCCCAGCGCGATGGCATCGCGACCCTCGAGGTTCCCCCCGACGTCGGCGGGCGCTTCAGTGTCCTTTCCCCGGTGGGGCTCCTGCCGGCCGCGCTGGTTGGCATTGATATCGAGGCGCTGCTGGTGGGGGCGCGCCGGGCGCTGGCCGCGGCGGAGCGGGACGACCTGCTGCAAAACCCGGCCGCCCTGTACGCCGCGCTTCACTGGGCAGCCGACACGACGCTCGGCGCCCGGCTGCACGTCCTGATGCCGTATACCGACCGGCTGCGGGAGTTCGCCGAGTGGTACCGTCAGCTGTGGGCTGAGAGTCTGGGGAAGGCGACCGATCGGAGGGGGCAGACGGTGCACGCCGGACCGACGCCACTTGGCGCTGTCGGTGCGACCGACCAGCACAGCCAGGTGCAGCTGTTCATGGAGGGACCGTTCGACAAGGTGATCACCTTCCTGCGGGTGGACCGCTTCGCGGAGGATGTCACCATTCCTTCGCCGGATTCCCTCCCCGCCGAACTGGCCTATCTCGCCGGTAAGACCCTGGGCGGATTGCTGGATGCGGAGTACCAGGCCACGGCGGCGGCGCTGGCCCGGATGGGACGGATGAGTTGCTCGATTCACCTGCCCGAGATCTCCGCCAGCGTGCTTGGCGAAATGATCATGTTCTTCCAGCTCGCGACCGGCTACGCTGGGGTATGGTACGGGGTCGATCCGTTCGACCAGCCAGGGGTGGAACTGGGGAAGAAGCTCACTTTCGCCGCGATGGGGCGGGAGGGGTATCCCGCCGAGGATATCGCGATGCCGGCGGGGGATGTGGTGGGCAGCAGGTAGCTGACAGGTGGCAGGTGACAGGGGGCAGGCAGTGGGCGGGTGACGGACCGTAGTTGTGGGACGCCAACGGCTAACGGCCGATGGCTGACGGCTGACGGTTCCTCGCCCTTTGACGCCCGGTGCTCCCCGCTCTACATTTCCACGTCATTCATGTAACTCACAAGAGGACAGTCACTTATGGCTGACCACCGGGACAATCTCGTCGCCCTGTTCCTCGGCAATGTCCGCCGGACAGGGGACGCCGTGCAGGTAACCGATCCCGCCAAGCTGCAGTCGGAAGCCACCGATCTGGTTGTGTGGCAGGCTGTGTTTGGTGCGACGGCTGAACGCGAAGCGGCGCGGTGGCTGCTCTGGGAGCTGGGACAGGCGGTGGGGGCGCGTCCCTCCTCCATCGGGCCGGTCTACTTTGCGCGCGGGCGGGGGGAATGCGGGGGCTTCACCGTTCCCGCCATCAATATCCGCATGCTGACCTACGAGACGGCGCGGGCGGTCTTCCGTTCGGCCAGGCGGCGCGATGCCGGCGCGATTCTGCTCGAGATCGCTCGCTCCGAAATCGCCTACACCGACCAGCGCCCGGCCGAATATGTGAGCGTGATCCTGGGGGCGGCGCTGCGCGAGGGCTACCTGCTCCCCATCTTCATTCAGGGCGATCATTGCCAGGTCAACGCCAAGAAGTACCAGGCCGATCCCCATGCCGAAGTCGCCGAGGTGAAGAAGCTCATCGATGAAGAGATCGGCGCGGGGTTCTACAACATCGACGTGGACACCTCGACCCTCGTGGAGCTCTCGCACCCGACGCTGCTGGAACAGCAGCGGCTCAACTACGAGCACGCCGCCGAGATCACCGCCTTCATCCGGGAGCGCGAGCCGAAGGGGATTTCCGTCTCGGTCGGCGCGGAAATCGGTGAAGTTGGTCACAAGAACAGCACCGTGGAGGAGCTGCGTGCCTTCATGGAGGGATACATCCCCGCGCTCCGGCGCCTTGGCGATTACGAAGGTATCTCGAAGATCTCGGTGCAGACCGGCACCAGCCATGGCGGCGTCGTGCTGCCCGACGGGACGATCGCCAAGGTGAAGCTCGATCTCGACGCACTCGCGGCGCTGTCCGTGGCGGCACGCGGGGAGTATGGCATGTCGGGCGCGGTGCAGCACGGCGCCAGCACCCTGCCGCAGGACGCGTTCGGCAATTTCGCCCGGCTCGAGACGGCGGAGATCCACCTCGCGACCAATTTCCAGAGCATGGTGTTCGATCATCCCGCCCTGCCGGTCGAGCTGCGCCAGCGGATGTACCAATGGCTGGACGCCAACGCCGAGAGCGAGCGCAAGGCGGGCGACACGCCGGACCAGTTCTACTACAAGGCCCGGAAGAAGGCGATCGGTCCGTTCAAGCGGGAAGTGTGGTCGCTGCCCGCCGCGGTGCGCGGCGCGATCGCGGCAGATCTGGAGAAGATGTTCGACTTCCTGTTCGACCAGCTCAAGGTGGGCGGCACCGCCGCCCTGGTCCGCAAGTACGTCCAGGCGCCGTACCAGTCCCACGCTTCGCTCCAGAAGGCGCTGGTGACCGCGGTGGACGACGCAGAAGCAGGAGAATGAGATGACACGCGATGACGATCGGGACGTGGTCTACGTCGAGCGGGGTGAGGGCTCCATCAAGCCCGTGCTGTTCGGTGCCCTCCTCGGGCTGGCGATCGGGCTCCTGTTCGCTCCCCAGAGCGGCGACGAGACCCGCCGGGCGCTGAAGCGCCGGATGCGGAAGGTGCGGGCGCTGGCCGAGGAGAAGGTGGAGGAGCTGTCCGAGCGGATCGGGAGCGAGGGCCCCCGCCCGCTCCGGGGCCGGGAGGAGAAGCGGGAGGATGTCCGCAGCGAACTGGAGCGGCGCCTGTCGGAGGCCCGCGCCCGCCGGCGTGCCCCCGCGCCGGTCGACGATGATGACGAGGAGCCCGTCGCCTGACAGGGGCCGGGCTGCTTGAGCGGCTGCGGGGCTCGGGGCCCTTCCTCCGGCGGACCCTGACGCAGGCTGACCGGCACAACGTGCTGTTTCTGGCGAGCGCCCTGACGTTCGATGCCCTGCTCGCCGCGATTCCGCTGCTGCTGCTGCTCCTGGTCGGTCTGACCCACCTCGCCCGGCTTTCCGCTTCCGCCACGTCGCAGGACCTGCATGCTCTCTTCATTCGCATCGTGCCGCAGGCCACCGCCGGCGAAGGCGGCGGCATGTTCGCGACGGTTGAGCGGGGGCTCGCCGGGTTCACCCGGGCTCGTGCTACCGTCTCGCTCTACGCCACGCCGCTGTTCCTCTGGTTCGCTACCCGCCTCTTTGCCTCGATCCGCACCTCCCTCACGCTGGTGTACGACGTGCCGCGCCGGCCGGAGGGCGGCTCCGTGGTCCTCGGATATCTCGGCGGGAAGCTGCGGGATACGATGATGGTCGTCCTGACCGTCATCCTCGTGGCGGTCAACGCCGTCCTTACCACGGGCATTCGTCTGCTCGATGTCCGGGGTCACGCGCTGGTTGGCTCGGTGCCGTTCCTGCGTTTTCTGGTCAGCGGGGTCGGATACATGATCACCGAGCTGCTCGCCTTCGGCTCCGCGGTCTGGCTTTTCTACCTCGTCTTCCGCCACGCCTCCCCGCGCCGGCTCCCGCGGCGCGCGGCGCTGGCCGGCTCGCTCTTCACCGCGGTCCTGTTCGAGGTCGCCCGCCGGCTCTACAGCTGGTACCTCCACCACCTGGCGGTAGTCGGCCGCTTCTCCACCGATGCGAATATCGGCGCCCTGCTGCTGTTCGTTGGCTGGCTCTATTACACCGCCCTCGTCTTTCTCGTCGGCGCGGTGGTGGCGGAGACCTGGGATCTGCGCGCCCGGCAGCGGCGCGCGGCGACACCGGGCTAGCCCGGCGTACGAGGGACGGTACATTACGCCGGCACGCCGATTCGTTCCTTTGTTCCGATCAGCGACTTTCCCCGCACCCCATCATCCGATGCGCCTGCTTGCCTGCCTGCTCTTTGTCCCGTCACTGCTGGCTGCCCAGGAGTTCGACTTCTACAGCCGTGGTCCCTATCGCGCCGCAGTGCCCCGGCCCGAGACGCTGCTGGGGTACTCGGTCGGCTCGCAACAGACCATGTACCATCAGCAGCAGCAGGTATTCGACCGGCTGATCGAGGCCGCCCCCGACCGGGTTCGGACCGAAATCATCGGGCGCACGGCGGAGGGGAAGGTGATGCGGCTGCTGATCATCTCGTCGCCGGAAAATCTCGCCCGACTGGACGAGATTCGGGCCAACCTTGCCAAGCTGGCCGACCCACGGCAGACCAGCCTCGAGCAGGCCCGTGCACTGGCCGAGCGCACCCCGGTTACGGTACTGCTCACCCACTCGGTGCATGGGAACGAGCCGGCTGGCTTCGAGGCTGCGATGCAGACGGTGTATCAGCTGCTCGCCTCGGAGGAGCCGGCGACCCTGGACATCCTGCGGAACGCCGTGGTGCTCATCAACCCGTCGCAGAATCCAGATGGCCATGAGCGCTTCGCGGCGTGGAGCAACTCGATCGCGGTGGGAGCGGATGACCCGGCGGCGGTGGAGCAGACCGAGCCGTGGGCCATCTGGGGGCGGTTCAACCACTATCGCTTCGACATGAACCGTGATCTGCTGGCCCAGTCGCAGCTGGAATCGAAGGCAATCGCCAGCGTCTATGTCCGCTGGCGCCCGCAGGTCGTGGCGGATCTGCACAGCACCACCAGCCAGTACTTCTTCCCGCCGGTGGTCGAGGCCCACAATCAGAACCTGCCACCGCGGACCTACCAGTGGTTCGAGCGCTTCGGGCAGAGCAACGCCCAGGCGTTCGACGCCTATGGCTGGCAATACTATGTGCGCGACGTCTTCGACTTCTTCTATCCCGGCTACATCGACATGTGGCCGACGATGCGGGGCGGCCTCGGCATGACCTTCGAAACCGACGGTGGGCCGGAACTGCGGAAGCGGAAGGACGACGGCTCGGTCACCACGTTCGAGATGGCGATCGCGCACCACTATGTGGCCTCGCTTGCGACGGTAGCCTACGCCGCACGCACGCGCGCTGAGCGACTGCAGGACTTCCACGCCTTTCATGCCACCGGGATGGCGGAGGCCCAGAAGCGCCCCATGCGCCGGATCGTGTTCAGCGGACCGGACGCCGGGCGCGCGCTGTGGCTGGCGCAGCGGCTGGCCCGGGAGGAGATCGAGGTCACTCGCCTGTCGCAGCCCATCACGGTGCTCCGAGCGAACTCCTACCTGGGCGGGGCCGCGGGGAGGCGGACCTTCCCCGTCGGCGCTTACGTCGTGGATCTGGTCCAGCCGGAGGCGCGTCTGGCCACGACGATGCTCGAGCCGCGCGCGGTGTTCGATTCTGCCTTCGTGCGCAAGCAGCTTGCCACCTATCAGCGCAACCAGCGCCGGGGCGAAGACGAGGGGAAGGAAGGCTACGAGTTCTATGATGTGACCGCCTGGTCGCTGCCGCTGACGCTCGGGCTGGATGCCTGGTGGACCGATGATACGACCCGGGTGACGGGAGCGCGGGTGTCCGCCACCGATTCGATCGCGCCTGCTTTGGCGCCCGGGCGGGCACAGTCTGCCTATGTCTTCGGGGACGGCAGCGAAGCCGGCACCCGGCTGGCCACCCGGTTGCTGCGCGAGGGGTTCCGGGTGGGGATCACCACCAAGCCCATTCGGGCCGACGGGACTGCCTGGTCTCGCGGCACCTTCGTGGTGCGGGTCCAGCGGAACGGCCCCGCGTTGCACGAGCGGATCGCGCTGCTCGCGGCACAGTCCGGCGCGCAGGTGACCGCAGTGCGCTCAGCCTTTCCCGATTCCGGCCAGGGGGGTGTCGGCAGTGAGAGCGTCATGTCGCTGCACACGCCACGCGTCCTGCTCGCGGCCGGCGATGGGATCGACCAGACGGCGTTCGGCGCGGTCTGGTTCTACCTGGAGAAGGAGCTGGGCCTGCCCGTCACGCCGGTTAATGTCTCGAGTCTGGAAGAGATCGACCTGTCGGACTACAACGTGCTTCTCATCCCGAACGGATCGGCCGATCGGCTCTGGCGCGAACTCGGCGAGGATGGCGCCACGGCGCTGAAGGCGTGGGTCCGCGCCGGCGGCGCCATCATCGGGATGGCCGACGCCGTCGAACTCCTGAACCGGAAGGAAGTGGAACTCACGACGGTCAAGGCGCTGGCCGCCGACACGACCGCGGTGAAGGACACGGCGCTTGCGATCACCGCCCGGCCGGGGCCGGTGCTGGTGTCGCCCACTGCGACGGCGGGCTCGGCACCGGAATTCATTCCCGGCGCCATTTTCCGTGCGACACTGGATCAGAGTCACTGGCTCACTTTGGGCTATGAGCAGGACCAGCTGCCGGTCTTCCTCGAGACATCGAGCCTGCTCAAGCCATCGGAGAAGGGAGCCAATCCGGTGGTATTCAGCGGTACCGACTTCACCCTCGGCGGATTCACCTGGCCCAACAACACCGATCGCTTTCTGCGCAACTCGGTATGGGCCGCCGTTGAGACAGTTGGGAGCGGCAGCGTGGTCATCTTCGCCGAGAATCCGGTCTACCGCGGATTCTGGCGTGGTCCCGCGCGCCTGCTCACCAATGCCATTCTCCTGGCGCCAGGGCGGTGACCGACGAAGGCAGGACGCTGGTCGTCCTCGCCGCGGGGCTCGGCAGCCGCTACGGCGGGGTGAAACAGCTGGCCGCGGTCGGGCCGGAGGGCGCCACGCTCATGGACTACGCGGTCCACGATGCGTGGCGCGCCGGCTTTCGTCGTGCCGTGTTCGTGATCCGTCCGGATCTTGAGGAGGCGTTCGAGCGATTGATCGGACAGCGCTACCGGGGTCGGCTGGAGGTACGCACCGTCCAGCAGCGACTCGACGAGGTGCCCTCGGGAGTGATGCCCGCCCCCGGGCGCATTCGGCCGTGGGGCACGGCGCAGGCCGTGCTCGCCGCGTGTTCGCAGGTGGCAGGCGGCTTCGCGGTGCTGAATGCCGACGATTTCTACGGCCGCGACGCGCTGGAGCAGGCGGCCGGCTTCCTCCGCGGGACGGCGGCGCGCGGGAGTACCCACGCCGTCATCGGATATCCGATGGCGCAGACCGCAAGCCCGGCAGGAGGCGTGAATCGCGCCGTGCTCGCGGTGGATCACGCCGGGTTCCTCACCCACATCGAGGAGGTGAAGGAGCTGAGCGAAGTGGCGGGCGGGCGCTTTCGTGGCAGGGCAGGGAGGGAGGTGCGGGAGATTGATCGCGATACTCTGGTGTCGATGAATCTCTGGGCCTTCACGCCGGAGGTGTTCGCCGGACTCGACCAGGCGTTCCGCCGTTTCCTCGCGGGCCAGCCGGCCGAGAGCGATGAGTGCTACCTGCCTGAGGCGGTGGCGGGCATGATTGAATCCGGCCAGGCCCGGGTGCGGGTAATTCCCACGGCGAGCCGGTGGTGCGGGATCACCTACGCGGAGGACCGTCCGCGGGTAGAAGTCGAACTTGCGGAGCTGGTGCGGCGGGGCGAGTACCCTGCCCGCCTGTGGGCGTGACCGGCGCGCCAGACCCCGGTCCGGCACTCGACGCCTTCGGGGTGAAGCGAGTGGCGGGATTGCACCGCCTGATCCGCGGTCACATCAATGCTTCGTGGGAGCTTGATGGCGACGGCCCCCTGGGATCACGTCGCTACCTGCTGCAGCGCCTCAATTCGCTAGTCTTTCCTGACGGGCCCGCCGTCCACCGGAATATCGTCACGGTCACCGAAAGCCTCCGTCGTGCGGCATCGGATGAGGGCGTGGTCGATCTGGATCGGCGGGTGCTGCGACTGGCGCACCTGGCGGGCGGTGCGCCCGCATGGCTGGCCGCCGACGGGGCCTGGTGGCGCCTGCTGCAGTTCATCGAGCACACCCGGACCGTCACGGAGGTAACCAGCCCGATGGATGCCGAGAGTGTCGGCCGGGCGTTCGGTACCCTGCATCGGTGGCTCGCGGGCTGCGATGGCGCGACCGTAGTCGAGACACTGCCCGGCTTTCACGACAGCGCGGCACGTCTCGCTCGGCTGGAACAGGCGGTGCGGGAGGACCGCCACGGCCGGGTGGCGCAGGTTGGCGAGGCGATCCGTGATGCACGTCAACGGCAGAAGTTCGCCGAGGTGGTGCCGTCGCTGACCGCCAGCGGTGCGCTGCCGCGGCGAGTCGTGCATAACGATGCGAAGGCCGGCAATGTGCTGCTCGACGCGTCCACTGGCGCGCCGCTCGCCGTGATCGATCTCGATACCGTGATGCCCGGGACCCTGTTGTCGGACGTGGGTGACCTTATCCGCTCATTGGCCACCCGTGCGCCGGAAGACGAACGGGAGCTCGACCGGATCACCGTCGAGCGTCCGCTGGTGGAATCGCTGGCCCGTGGATTCCTGGCCGAGTGCGGCCGGATCCTGGTGGCGGCGGAGCGCGAGCAGTTCATCTTCGCCGGACTGCTGCTCACCTGGGAGCAGGGCGTCCGCTTCCTGACCGACTACCTGGAGGGCGACCGGTACTATCCATCCAGCGTCCGGGCCACAACCTGGACCGGGCGAATGCCCAGTTCCGCCTGTTGAAGGGCCTTGAGGCCGAACGCCCGGCGCTCGAGGCGATCGTTCACCGCCTTCTCGCCGAGCACCCACGATGAGAGCCCTGTTCCTGCTGGTTTTCTGCTCTGGAGGCCTCCTCGCGGCGCAGGAACCGCAGTCTGGAATCGGCAGCTGGGACGCCGATTCGCTCGGCAACCAGCGCGCGGTCGTCCGCGTGGCGCAGCCATCGGCTGCGGTGCGGGTGATGATTCCCTGGCGGCGGCGCGACTCGTTCCCCGACCAGCGCGAAATCGTCGTCCACGCCGCCGCCAGCGGGCAGCCGGTGCGACTGGCCCGCGGGAGCATCACCCGCGAAGCCGGCACCATCGCCTTCGATCCGGCGGCAGGCCCCGGTGACTACTACCTCTACTACCTCCGCTACACCGGGAGCGTACGGGCCAACTATCCGCGTGTCACCTATCCGAGGCCTGAGCCGGCGGACACGGCGTGGGTCCGCAGTCTCGGACTTGAGCAAGGTGGCACGGGCTGGCGCGCACTTCCCGAGGCGGAGCTGGTCATGCTCCAGGGGGCCGACGAGTGGAACCGGGTAGACCCGATGGACCTCATCGCGGGCCGGGCTGAGACCGCCGGACTGCTGTCGAAGTACCCCGGTGCCGCCATGCTGCTGTTCCCGGAGGATCGCGAACACCCGATCCGGATGACGCACGATCTCCCGCACCGCTGGACGCTCGGCGGCGCGAATACACCCTTCCGCGCGACGGTGGTCGCTGGGGAGTACCTCTCTTTTCAGGTCGGGGTGTACGCAGTCGAGCCGCTCGAGTCGCTCACGGTCAGCTACAGTGCGTTGCGGGGCGATGCTGCCGGGGTGATGCCTGCCAGCGCATTCACCTGCATCAATCTCGGCGGTGTCGATTGGGAGGGGCGCGCCTTCCGTACCCGGGTGGATGTCGCGGCCGGCCAGGTGCAGCCACTCTGGTTCGGGGTCGCGGTCCCGGCCTCGTCGCCACCAGGGCGCTATCGCGGGTCCCTCACCGTGGGGGCGCGGGGCCGTGGGGAAATCACCATCCCAATCACTCTCATTGTCGCGCCCGGGAGCATCGCGGTTCACGGCGATGACGAGCCAGCCCGGCTCTCCCGCCTCCGCTGGCTGGATTCGCGAATGCACCAGGACGAACTCCTGGTCCGGCCGTACAGCGCGGTCGGCGTGAACGGCCGGCAGCTCTCCATCCTCGGGCGCCGGGTGACGCTCGCGCGCAGTGGGCTGCCGGCGAGCATCAGCAGCTATTTCACGCCGGAGATGACCGGGATCGGAACAACGGGCCGCGAACTGCTCCGGCAGCCGATCCGGCTCGTCGCCGAGGATGCGGCAGGGCAGGAGCTCCGGTGGCTGTCCTCGGGGGTGCAGTACGGTCGTCGCGGGGCGGGCGCGGTTCGCTGGACAGCCCAGAGCCGCACCGGCACGTTGACGATGCAGCTGGCGGGCACGCTGGAGGCCGACGGGAATATCGAGTACCAGATTCGTCTCTCCACGACGCAGACCCGGGACCTCGGCGACGTGCGCCTCGAGATCCCGCTCGATTCCGCGGTCGCGCGGTACATGATGGGGCTGGGACAGAAGGGAGGGCCGCGTCCCGCGCCATTCGAGTGGCGCTGGTACCAGCAGGCCAACCAGGATGCGGCGTGGATCGGTGATGTGAATGCGGGACTGCAGTTCACGCTGAAGGATGACCACTACGTCCGCCCGCTGAATACCAATTTCTATCAGCTCAAGCCGCTGGTGATGCCGACCAGCTGGGCCAACGAGGGCCGGGGCGGATGCCGATTCACCGCCGAGCGGGCGACCTACCTGGTGCGGTGCTTCAGCGGGGCGAGGACCCTTGTCGCGGGCGATTCGGTCTTCTTCAATCTGCGGCTCGCCATCACGCCGTTCCGCCCCATCCAGCCGGCGGAGCAGTTCCGCACCCGGTTCTACCATGCGTTCACGTCGCTGGATACCATCGCCGCCGCGGGGGCGAATGTCATCAATGTCCATCACGCGACGCCGATCAATCCCTGGATCAACTATCCCTTTCTGACGCCCGACACGATGCGCGCGTATGTCGCGGCGGCGCATCGGCGGGGGATGCGGGTGAAGCTCTACTACACCGTCCGCGAGCTGACCACGCGCGCGCCCGAACTCTGGGCGCTGCGGAGCCTCGGCCACGAGGTGTACGCCCCCGGCCCCGGCGGCGGCTATTCCTGGCTGCAGGAACACCTGGGCGATGACTACATCGCCGCATGGTACGTTCCCGAGCTCAAGGATGCGGCGATCGTCACCAGCGGCGTGAGCCGGTGGCACAACTTCTATGTCGAGGGACTGGACTGGCTCGCGCGGAATGTCCGGATGGACGGACTCTACATCGACGATGTCGCCTTTGATCGCACGACGATGAAGCGGGTGCGCAAGGCGCTGGACCAGAATCGCCCCGCCGCACTCATCGACCTGCACTCGGCCAACCAGTACAACCCCAATGACGGCTGGGCCTCGAGCGCCAACCTCTATCTGGAACACTTCCCCTATCTCGACCGCATCTGGTTCGGGGAATACTTCGACTACGACAGCCCGCCGGAGTACTGGCTGGTCGAAATGTCAGGCATCCCGTTCGGCGTGATGGGTGAGATGCTCGAAGGGGGCGGGAATCCCTGGCGCGGCATGCTCTTCGGGATGACGAGCCGGCTCCCCTGGGCCGGAGATCCGCGACCGCTCTGGCGGGTGTGGGATGGGTTCGGGATCGACAGCGCGCGGATGGATGGCTGGTGGAATCCCGCGACGCCGGTGCATACCGACCGGCCGGAGGTACTGGCGACCAGCTATCTCAGGCAGGGGAAGGCGCTCGTCGCGATCGCGAGCTGGGCGCCGGACACCGCCCTGGTGACGCTGCAAATTGACTGGGAGAAGCTGGGGATCGACCCGGCACAGGCGACGATCGTCGCGCCGGCGATTCCTGACTTCCAGCCCGCGGTCACGTTCCGGCCGGGAGACCGGATCCCGGTCGCGCCGGGAAAGGGATGGCTGCTGGAGCTGGGAAGCGCGGAGTAGGGCAGGGCCCGGGTTGGTCGCACCCGCCGGCATCCCCGGATCCGGTGCTGCCTCCTCACTCCCGGTTCACGCCGTCCGGCTCCCCCAGAGCTTCGGCACCAGCCGGATTAGCCAGATGCCTGACACGAGAAAGACGGCGAGAAAGACCAGCGCCTGGGAGGTGCGCCCGTAGAGAAAGCTCCCGGTGCCGAACAGGGCCGAGTAAATGAACGCTATGCCCAGTGTCCAGCCGAGCAGCGCCTGCGGGAGGCTGTCGAGGGAGGGGCCAACGCCCGCCTCGGCCTGGACCGAAGCCCATCCCGGACCGGCGGGGCGCACCAGGCGGTAGAAGGCAACCAGCCGGGCTCGCTCGGTCGGTTCAGTGAGCAGGGCTGTCGTCACCCAGACGAACGTGGTGACCGAGACACTGATGATCAGGGCGATCGCCCCGTCCACCGGGTGGCCAGTCCGATTCAGCACCGCGAAGGCAATCGCGAGCAGGAAACTGGAGACCATCGCCGCGATCTCGCTCCAGGCATTCACCCGCCACCAGAACCAGCGCAGCAGGTAGAGCAGGCCGGTCCCGGCACCGACCGAGAGCAGCAGCTCGAACGCCTGGCGCGCACTGTCGAGCACGAGGGTGAAGCCGGCGGCGACGATCATCAGTGCCGCCGTCATCAGGCGCCCCACCAGGACATAGTGCCGTTCGTCCGCGCCGGGCTTGAGGAAACGGCGGTAGAAATCGTGCACCAGGTAGGAGGTGCCCCAGTTCAGGTGGGTGGAGATGGTGGAGACGTACGCCGCCAGCATCCCGGCAATCATCAGGCCCAGAAACCCGGCGGGCAGGAACTTGAGCATCGCGGGATAGGCCATGTCGTGCCCGATCAGTGCCGGATCGACGTAGGGGAACGTCCGCGCGATATCGCTGAGGTTGGGGAAGACGAGCATCGAGCAGAGGGCCACGATGATCCATGGCCAGCTGCGGATGGCGTAGTGCGCCACATTGAAGAAGAGTGTGCCCGCGAGCGCGTCTCGTTCGCTCTTGGCCGCCAGCATCCGCTGGGCGATGTAACTGCCGCCCCCCGGCTCGGCGCCGGGATACCAGACCGACCACCACTGGACGGTGAGCGGCATGATCAGCACCGAGACGGTGAGGCCCCAGTCACTGAAGTCGGGCAGCAGGTTGAGGGTTTTCGGATCGGTCTTGGCGATGAGCCCGGCGAGGCCGCCGACCTCCGGCTGTCGCAGCGAGAAGACCGCGAGCGCGACCGCCCCGGTCATCGCGATGCCGAACTGGATGAAGTCGGTCACGAGGACGCCCCACAGTCCGGAAGTCGCGGCGAAGGCGACGTTGAGCAGGGCGCAGATCAGCAGGGTCTTCCCGATGGGCCAGCCCAGCACCACGTTGGCGATCTTGGCGGCGGCGAGGTTGACCGTCGCCATGATGGCGCAGTTGAAGAACAGGCCGAGGTAGAGCGCGCGGAAGCCGCGCACCAGCGTCGCCGCGCGCCCGGAGTAGCGCACCTCGTAGAATTCGAGGTCGGTCATCACGCCACTGCGCCGCCACAACCGGGCGTAGAAGAACACCGTCGCCATCCCGGTGAGCAGGAACGACCACCAGAGCCAGTTGTTGGCGACGCCCTTTTCGCGGATCAGGTTGGTGACGAGGTTCGGCGTGTCGGTGCTGAACGTCGTGGCCACCATCGACACCCCGATCAGCCACCAGGGCGCCGCCCGGCCGGAGGTGAAGAACTCCGCGGTGGACGACCCGGCGCGGCGCGCCATGATCACCGCCGGGATGAACGACACGACGATGGACAGCACGACGATGGCCCAGTCGAGCGGCACGAGGTGCATGGGGAGCTCCCGAGAGGGTGGCCCGACGCGATGGTGTGGCGACTGCGGTGTGCGAGGTGCGGCGACGCCGTGGCGGCCGTGGCGGGACTCGCGGGGAAAGAAAAAGGAGTGTCCCAGGCACCCCGAAGCGACACAGGACATCGCTTAGCGCTGCTACCTCTCGGTCCTGACGCGGTTCGCGCGCCGGCGCCCTCCGGACCTGGGACGCGCGGAACATAGCCAGTCGCCCGTCGCCGGAGTAGGGCCCCAGCCGCTGCCCCGAGGGCCCGATCCGCCGAACCGTCAACCCGTCTAGCCCTGCTGCCGCCGAGCCGACTAGCTTCCCGCCATGGCCCTCGCCCTCGCCCGGAAATACCGCCCCCGCCGCTTCAGCGACCTGCTGGTGCAGGACCACGTCGCCACGGTGCTGCGTGGAGCCGTGGTGCGCAACCGGGTGGGGCATGGGTACCTGCTGACCGGCCCGCGTGGCGTCGGCAAGACCACGGCGGCGCGGATCCTCGCCATGGCCCTCAACTGCGAGCGCAAACTCGCGGTGGAGCCGGCCGGCGAACCGTGCGGCAGCTGTGACAGCTGCCAGCGGATCTGGACCGGCGTGGCCAATCTCGACGTGGTGGAGATCGACGCCGCCTCCAATCGTGGGGTGGACGACGCCCGGGATCTGCGCGAGCGGGCGATGTACGCCGCCTCGCAGGCCGGCCACCATAAAGTGTATATCGTCGACGAAGCCCACATGCTCACCCGCGAGGCGTGGAACGCCCTGCTCAAGATCCTCGAGGAGCCACCGCCGGGTGTGGTCTTTGTCTTCGCCACCACGGAACCGCAGAAGATTGCCCAGACCGCGGCGCCGGTGATGTCGCGCCTCCAGCGCTTCGACTTCCGCCGGATCGGGCCGGCCGCCATCCGGGACCGGCTGCGTGCCGTGCTCGCGGAGGAGCAGATCGAGGCCGACGACGACGCGCTCACGCTCATCGCCCGTCAGGCCGACGGCGGGATGCGTGACGCCCTGAGCGTGCTGGACCAGTGCCTGAGTTTTGGCGAAGGCCGGATCACCGCGGCCCGGGTCCGGGACATCCTCGGCCTGGTCGACGACGAGATCTACACCGAGCTGCTCGGCATCCTGGCGGAGCGGCAGCCCGCCGGGGTGTTTGCCCTGCTGGACCGGCTGGACGAATCCGGCGCGGATCTCATCGAGTTTTCCGGCGGGGTCGGTCAGATGCTCCGCGCGCTGCTGATGTTACAGCTCGGCGCGACCCCCGAGGGGATCACCGAGGCGATGCACCAGGCGCTGGCGGCCTTTCAGGATCGGCTGGCCGCCGGCGACCTGCTCCGCATGCTCAAACTGCTGGGTGAGTCCGAAGCCACGATCCGCCGGAGCGCAACGCCCCGCCTCGTTATCGAGACCCTGCTGCTCCGGTGGGTCCTGCTCGACCGGACGGTGGACCTGGCGGAGGTGCTCGACGGCTCCTCCGTTCCGCGTCCCGCCGGTCCGGTCGCCAGGCCGGGTCCCACCGCGCCACAGGCACCCGTGGCAACGGCCGCGAAGCCCCGGATCACCGAACCGGTAGTGCGCCGCCCCGTTGACCCGCCGGCCCGCCACGCCGTGACCTCGATCGAGTTCACCCTGGAGGCGCTGCGGGCCGCCTGGCCGGAGCTGGTTCTGGTGGCCCGGGAGCAGAGCCGCTTCCTCGGCGAGGCGCTCAACGCGGCACGCCCGGCCGCCGCAGCCCCGCCGGCGCTGACCCTCGAGGTGCCCGATGGCAACCCGATGCATCTGGAAGCGCTCGGTCGGCAGCGCGAGGCGGTAGAGAAGCTGCTGGGGCAGGCGGTCGGCGGTCCGGTAGTGCTGACCGTGACCGATTCCGCGGCGGGGAAGGAAGGCACTCCCGCTCCGCGGGCCAGGCGGCTTTCCGAGGCGGAGACCCGGGCCGAACGGCTGAAAGTGCTGAGAACCCGTGATCCCGCCTTGGAGGCAGTGGCGGAGTCCCTGGACCTGGAAGTCATCGAATAGGGTCAGGCTTGCTTGCATCCGTCCCCGGGGACCCCTAGTTTCTTCATACTTTGCAGCAACTTAGCGATACTGAGCGTATGGCAGACTGGCAGCAGCTCTATCAGTTGACCCAGCAGATGCAGGGGCGGCTCCACCAGCTCCAGCTCGACTTGGCCGACCAGACATATGAAGTGCAGGCCGGGGCCGGGATGGTCCGGGTGGCCGTGGACGGGCAGGGGGTTCTGCGCCGCCTGCACATTGATCGGGAGTGCTTCGAGGGGCGGGACGCCGAGCTTGTGGCGGACCTCATCCTCGGTGCTGTCGCCGAGGCACAACGGCGTGCCAGCGAGGCGCTCCAGCAGGAGGTTCGGCGAGTAAGCCCCTCCGCGCCGGCCCTGCCGCTCTAGAGATCGTGAGCGCCATCGAGGAGCTGATTACCGAGCTGGCCCGCCTGCCCGGTATCGGCCGGAAGACGGCGCAGCGACTCGCTTATCACCTGGTGCAGCAGTCGGGCGATCGTCTGACTCGTCTGGCCCGAGCTCTGGTCTCTGTCGCCGAGCGGGTCAGACCCTGCAACGAGTGCGGCCACCTCGCCGAAGGCGAGCGCTGCGCCATCTGCCTCGACCCGCGGCGGGACGCCGGGGTGCTCTGCGTGGTGGAGGAGCCAGCCGCGGTTGTCGTGTTGGAGCGGGCCGGCGAGTATCGTGGCCGGTACCATGTGCTCGGGGGCCGAATCGATCCGCTTGGCGGCGTCGGGCCGGAATCACTCCGATTGGACCAGTTGCTCGCCCGGGTTGATGCCGGCGGCGTCCGTGAGGTGATTCTGGCGACCAACCCCTCGATGGAAGGGGAGGTGACGGCCACCTACGTCTACCAGCTTCTTGCCGGCCGGGCGGTCAAGGTGACCCGGCTCGCCCGCGGGCTCCCGGTCGGTGGTGATCTCGAATATGTCGATGGCGTGACTCTGGCCCTGGCGCTCTCCACCCGTCAGGAGGTGGGCTGAGTGCGGTGGCTCGCGGTGCTGTTCGGCGTGGTGGCGGGAGCGGCGGTCGGGTGGACCCTGGCGCAGCACCACATCGAGCGACACCAGCAGGACCGGTTCAGTCGCCGCCCGTTGCGGCGCCTGGCCGCGCTCGGCGGGATCGAGGCGACCGGAACACTCGACAGTGTGCATGTGCTGCGCGATTACCTCCAGTGGGAACACCATCCGGTGCTCCGGCGCCGGGCACTCGCGATCGTCAGCCGCCTCGAAGCGGCGCTGGGTTACACTCCACAGGGGACCTGATGCAGGGGGCTTCCAGCTGGTCGTTCCGTGAAGAAGATTCCCACAAGATCCACCTGATTCTCGGGAGCTTTCTGCGAGAGTCCAGCGCCCGCACGGCGATGATCGTGGACCGCGCCGGGCAGATGGTGTCGACCGTGGGGGAGGAGCCGACCTTCGACCCGACCGCCTTTGCCTCACTGACCGCGGCGGATTTCAGCGCCAACGACCAGCTGGCGAAGATGATCGGGGAGCCGGAGTTCGGCAGCCTCTTCCATCAGGGGGAGAAGGAGTCGATGTACCTCGCCGATATCGCCCGGCGGGTGATCCTGGTCGTCCTGTTCGACAATCGCACGACGCTGGGCCTGGTGAAGCTCCGGGTGCGGCAGACGGTGATGGACCTGCGCCACGTATTCGAGGAGATGTTCACCCGGGAACCCAGCGGCAAGCCGCCGGTGGAGTCCGGGTTCATGGGTGAGGCGGAAGATGAGATTGACCGGCTGTTTGGCGCGTGAAGAGGAGTAATACCTGATGTCGATGATCAATTACGCTTCACGCGAAATCAACTGCAAACTGGTCTACTACGGCCCGGGGCTCGGCGGCAAGACGACGAATCTCGAGTTCGTCTTCGCCAAGGTCGCCCCCAATTCGCGAGGCAAGCTCATTTCGCTTGCCACCGAGACCGAGCGGACCCTCTTCTTCGACTTCCTGCCGGTGGATCTCGGCACTATCCGGGGGTTCAAGACCCGGTTCCATCTCTACACGGTGCCAGGCCAGGTCTACTACAACGCCTCGCGCAAGCTGATCCTCAAGGGAGTTGATGGCGTGGTCTTTGTCGCCGACAGCCAGATCGAGCGCATGGAGGCGAACATCGAGGCGATGCAGAACCTGTACGACAACATGGCCCAGCACGGTTACAACCTGACCACCATCCCGTTCGTCATCCAGTACAACAAGCGCGATCTTCCCAACGCTGCCACGATCCGGGAACTGCAGGCGGCGCTCAATCCCGGCTGGGCGGTCGAGGATCCCGCCAAGCAGCGCGCCGTGCCCGATCCGTACCACGACGGCGATTTCCTGGTCGAGCAGATTGACGGCCAGTGGGTCGAGCGGGCGCCGTACTTCGAGGCAGTGGCCATGTCGGGCGACGGCGTCTTCGACACCCTGAAAGCGGTGAGCAAGCAGGTGCTCAAGAGTCTCGGATCGACCTGATGTGGAATCTGCCGAACATTCTCACGCTCGTTCGGATCTGCCTCACGCCGGTCATCGCGCTCCTGCCGTTCATCGAAGGCTACTGGCCCAAGTTTATCTGTTTCCTCGTCTTCGTGTTCGCCGCCGTCACCGATGTGATCGATGGCTACCTCGCCCGCTCCCGCAACTTGGTGACCGACCTCGGCAAGCTGCTCGACCCCCTCGCCGACAAGCTGCTGCTCTTCGCCACGATCGTCCCGATCTACTGGATCTCCCGCACCCGCCACGACCTCTACGATATCCCGGTCTGGGGCAGCATTCCGCTCTGGGTCTGCCTGCTGCTCATCGGCCGCGAGGTCGCCATGACCGGCTTCCGGGTCTGGGCCAACCATCGCGGCATCGTGATCCCCGCCGCCGGGGCGGGAAAGCTGAAGGCGACGCTGCAGAACATCTACATCGGCGCCACCTTTCTGTGGTTCACCTTCCGCGACGCCCGCAAGCCGATGGGCTGGGAGCACAATCGCTTCGCCGAGTACTGGAACGAGTTCCATGGCGGCGTGGTCGCGCTCACGCTGGCGCTGGCCACGATCCTGACGATCTACTCATTCGTCGTCTACATGTACCGCTATCGCCGCCTGTTCACCGGCGCGCGCTGATCCCGGATTCCTCGCCCGCCCGACCGGTCGTCCTCCGTGCCTGACATCGAGCTGCTGACCATCGGGACCGAGTTGCTCCTCGGCCTCACCATCGACACCAACAGCGCCGAACTCGGTCGCGCCCTCGCCGGCGCGGGCTTCACCATCGTGCGGCGCACCTCGGTCACCGATCAATCCGCGGCCATCGGCGAGGCGGCGCGGGCTGCCCTCGTGCGCAGCGGACTGGTCATCTGCACCGGAGGGCTCGGTCCCACCGCCGATGACATCACCAAGCGGGTGATTGCGGACCTGTTCGGCGCCCCGCTCGAATTTCACCCCGCCCTCTGGCAGGGCCTGGTCGAGCGCTTTGCCCGGTACGGGCGCGTCCCGTCCGACAAGAACCGGGGCCAGGCGGAGGTGCCGCGCGGGGCCGTCGTCCTGCCCAATCGATGGGGCACCGCCCCGGGGCTCTGGCTCGAAGGCGAGCTGGCCGGCGCACCGGGCAGCCGTGGTGTCGCCATCCTCCTGCCCGGTGTTCCCTCGGAGATGCGCGGACTGCTGCACCACGAAGTCCTACCCCGGCTGGCGTCCCGCGCCGGTGACCGGGTGGTCCGCTCCCGCGCGGTGCGGACGACGGGGATCCCCGAGTCGAGCCTGGCGGAGCGGCTGGGCGAGATCGAAGCGGAGCTCGCACCCCTTTCGCTGGCCTACCTCCCTGGCGCATTGGGAGTGGACCTCCGGCTCACGGCGTGGGGCCTTCCGGCTGCGGAGGCAGACGCGCGCCTCGCCGCCGGTGCCCGGTTACTGACCGAGCGGGCGGGACGGTGGGCCTATGGAGAGAACGATGCCGATCTCGCCGCGCTCGTGCTCTCGACGGCGCGTGAGCGGCGGCTCCGGCTCGCCGTCGCCGAGTCCTGTACCGGTGGAGTGATCGGGGCGCGGCTGACCGAGATCCCAGGAAGCTCGGATGTCTTTCTTGGCGGAATTATCGCCTACGACAACCGGGTCAAGATCGAGCAGCTCGGCGTTTCCCAGGAGCTGATCGAGCGGCATGGTGCGGTGAGCGAGGCGGTGGCGATCGCGATGGCGGAAGGGGCTGCCCGCCTGTTGCACGCCGATGCGGCGGTGGCGGTGACGGGGATCGCCGGGCCCGAGGGCGGGACGGCGGAGAAGCCGGTGGGGCTGGTGTTCATCGGTACCGCGCTGCACGGCGCGGGGGAGGCCCATCGCCACATCTTCCCGGGCGATCGCGGCGAGATCCGCGCTCGCGCGGCGCAGATCGCGCTCTCGCACCTGCTGCAGCGGCTGACGGCAACGCCGGCGGAGCTCGGTCCGCCGATGTAGCGAGGGGGAGTGGGTCGTTATCCAGACCCCTCGGGCGGTGTGGAATCTGAAACTACCCGAGGCGGCAGCGGGCGAGGGCCAACCATCGGTGTCGCCATGGACTGACGGAGAGCAGCCACGATCCGCCGGGCCAGCGGGCGGTCCCGCCGGGCAATCCAGAGCCGGAGATGACCCGCATCCTCGCTGGGGACACTCTGCAGGGTGTTCCAGTCAGTCCCAGTCAGCTCGATGCAGGGTCTGAGCCACCCGCCGCGCAGCTGGACCGTTCCAACGAGGCAATACGGCAGGTGTAGCGACTCCCGGGGGAGGGCGATCTGTTCTGAGCGGATCCCGGTGAAGGCCACCTCGTCCACATGCGCGCTCCCGGTCCATTCCAGGCAGAGCTCATTCGGGCCGAGTGTGAGCCGGCCCTTGAAGCTGAATGCCGTGCTGGCGATCGCATCCACGCCGAAGGTGTCGATGCCGGAGACACGCAGGGAGAAGGGCAGCGGTTCCATGGGCACGAAAGATAGGGTGGGCATACCGAGCAGAGTGGCGGGCCACCCGGAATCACTGCCCAGGGCGGCCAACCGCCAGCGCACAGTCTACGGCGGGTGGCTCAACGAGCCAGGGCCGAAGGCGGCTCAGAGCCTACGCGCTGTGCGATTCTCGAAATGAGGGATACCCCAAGTTGTCCGCGCTGACCATCACTGTCATGCGAAACAGTCCCGTTGCCGACCCAGCCGGGAGGACCTGCCCGCCATCCAGTGCGACGGGAGCAGCCGGGGTTGCGGGCTCAAGCGTCGCCGGCTCGTCGATTCGGTATAGATGAAGGGTTCCAGCCGTCCGGAGGGGGAGGGCCGCCAGACTCTGGGATCCCGGGGCTTCCTGAGGGCGCCAATGACTCGCCTCTGCACTCGGTGTCGCAATGAGGAGTGAGAAGCGCGCGTGAAAGCCGGGGGCGGAAGGCGGCAGCCAGACGAGGGGCTCGGTCGCGTACGGGTCGATGGCCGGGGACTGCACGGGGGTCGCAGTGTAGGGGATGACCAGATCCGGGCCCCGCGACCAACCGGGGCGAAAATCCGCCGGGCGCGTCCACCGGCTCACCGCCCCTCCGGCAGTGATCCTCCATCGGCCGGTGGGGTAGACCGTGAGGCTCACCTCCTCGTCGGTCGCACGAACGGCGAGGTGCACCTCGTCCTCGTGGGTCCATGCGCGCCAGAGGCCGGAGTATGGCGTGGCCGGAGAGCCGAGCGCAAAGCGGAAGACTTTGTTGGCCATCGAGGACTCCTCGCCGCATGGATCTCCGCATGTCATAGACCGACTCCAATAGGTCGGTCGCGAAGGAATGCCGCAAGGTCTTGTAACGCGTTGAGCGCCCTGCGGGCGCGCCGTACCCTCTCGGGACGGCCCGTCCTGCCAATCTGGCCCTCCTCCGGGGTACGACCGTTGCTATTATCTTTGGCCTACCTGTAACGGGACCGATGCCCAAGTGGCGAAAAATCAAGATGTTCGCAACGACGCCGGCAGTGAATTCGACGCCGCCGGCTCTCTCGATAGTGCCGGGACGGCGGAACAGTCCGGTGGCCCCGCCGAAGTCGGTGGCGTGCCGATGGAGCCAGGCACGGAGGCCATCCGCCGGCTGGAAAACGAAGTCGCCGAGGCCCGCGACCGGCACCTGCGACTCGCCGCCGAATTCGACAACTTCCGCAAGCGTATCGCGCGCGAGCGCGAGGAGCTGACGTCCCGCGCTCAGGCCGCGCTCGCCGTCAGGCTGCTCGATGTGCTCGACGATCTCGATCGTGTGGTGGCCGGACCCAGTGTGGCGGCCAACGCGGAGGTGGTGCAGCAGGCGCTGATCCTCATCGATCGCAAGCTGCGCAAGGAGTTGGAGGCGGCCGGACTCGAGCGGATCGAGCCCGCCGGTCAGGCGTTCGATCCGAGCCTGCATGAGGCGGTCTCCGTCCTCGTTGCGCCCACCCCAGAGGCCGATCACACCGTGAGCGCGACCTTCCAGGCCGGCTACCGTTTCAAGGGGTCGCTCATCCGGCCAGCCCGGGTGCAGGTCTACTCCTCCGAAGGGCACGCCTGATCGTGGCGAGGGACTTCTACCAGGTACTCGGCGTTCCCGACAGCGCGACACCGGCGGAGATCAAGAAAGCCTACCGCCGGCTGGCGAAGCAGCACCACCCCGACGCCAACCCCAACAATCCATCGGCCGCCGAGCGCTTCAAGGAGATCTCGGAGGCGCACACAGTGCTGGCCGACCCCGACAAGCGCAAGCACTACGACCAGATGCGCCGGCTCGGCGCGTTCGATCCCGCGGCGCGCCGCGGCCCGTCGTCCGGATCCCGCACCGGCGCCGGATCGGCGGGCACGGACGGCAGCGAGTTCTCCGATCTGGGCGGATTCGGGCTGGGCGACATTTTCTCGTCCATTTTCGGGCGCACGCGGCAGGAGGCGGAGGAGTCCCAGGTTCTCGAGACCGTCGTCGAGATACCGTTCCGGATCGCCGCGTTAGGCGGGAAGGTCTCGGTCCGGATCCCGGTGACGGAATCGTGTCATACCTGTTCCGGCAGCGGGGCCGCCCCGGGCGCCAGGATCGCGACCTGTTCGGAGTGCAACGGCCGGGGGACGGTCACTTTCGGCCAGGGGGGCTTCGCGGTCAGCCGTCCCTGTCCCAAGTGCCGTGGCCGCGGCAAGATCCCCTCGACCCCCTGCCCGAGCTGTCAGGGTGCCGGCGAGGTGCGGGTGGAGCGCGAGGTGGCGATCACCGTCCCGCCGGCCACGGAGACCGGGGCCAAGCTCCGGATGCGGGGGCAGGGGCAGGCCTCCCGACCCGGCGCGCCGACCGGAGATCTGATCGTCACCTTCCAGGTGCAGCCGGACCGCTTCTTCCGCCGCGACGGTCTGGATCTGCATTGCGAAGTACCCATTAATCTCGCGCAGGCGGTGCTCGGCACCCGCCTGCGGGTGCGGACGCTCGACGGGAAAAAGGTCGTCCTGCGGGTACCGGCAGGAACCCAGCCGGGGCGGCGATTCCGTATCAAGGGGATGGGATTGGCCAAGGGAGAGCGGCAGGGCGACCAGCTGGTCCAGGTCCAGGTACAGATTCCGGAGGTGCTCACTCCGGAGCAGGAAGAACTGCTCAAGAAGTTCGCCGAATCGGCGGAGATGCCCTTCTAGAGGGGCGGCTCCGGCCTGCAGCGATCCTTCGGTCGCTGGGCTCCCTCAGGATGACAGCACGATATTCTACCGGCTGACGGCTGACGGCTGACGGCTGACGGCTGACGGCTGACGGCTGACGGCTGACGGCTAACGGCTCCCCCCTGCCGCCGGATACTCCCCCGTCGCCCGCCCCGTTTCCCGATAGCTCTCCACCAGCAGCCGGTGGGTCCCCAGCTCGGCCTCTTCCGACGGAGGCTCCCGCTGGGTGTAGTGACCGTCGGCGTCCAGTTCCCAGGCCTGCCGATTGTCCTGCCACATGAGGCCCAGCAGTTCGCGGATGGACTGACGGTGGGCGGGATCCTCGATCGGGGCGACCGCCTCGATCCTGCGGTCGAGATTGCGCGGCATCCAGTCCGCCGAACCGATATACACCTCGTCCTCTCCGCCATTCAGGAAATAGAATGCGCGCGAGTGCTCGAGGAACCGGCCGATGATGCTGATCGCCCGGATGTTGTCGCTCACGCCCGCGATGCCGGGGCGCAGGCAGCAGATTCCGCGGACGATCAGGTCGATGCGCACGCCCGCCTGACTGGCCTCGTACAGCGCACGGATGATCGGCGCGTCCACCAATGCATTCATTTTGGCGATGATGCGGGCCGGCTGGCCGGCGCGGGCGTTGGCCGCTTCCCGCAGGATGAGGGCGATGAATCGATCACGCATCCCGCGCGGCGCCACGATGAGCTTGCGATACTCTGGCGGCGAGCCGAATCCGGTGAGGACGTTGAAGAGATCGGTCAGGTCGGCGCCAAGCGCGGGGCTGGTGGTGAATAGCCCGAAGTCGGTGTAGAGCCGCGCTGTCCGGGGATGGTAGTTGCCGGTGCCGATGTGCACGTAGCGGCGCATCGTGTCGCCCTCGCGGCGCACCACGAGCATCACCTTGGTGTGGGTCTTGAGTCCGGCGACGCCATAGCTCACGTGGGCGCCCACATCTTCCAGCCGCTGGGCCCAGCGGATGTTGTTCTCCTCGTCGAATCTCGCCTGCAGCTCGATCAGCACCGCCACCTGCTTGCCCCGTTCCGCGGCGTGCGCCAGCAGCCGGGCGATGCTCGAGTCGCCCCCGGTCCGATACAGCGTGAGCTTGATGGCGAGCACGTCGGGATCATCCACCGCGGTCTGGATGAACCGCTCGACCGACGTGGTGAAGCTCTCGTAGGGATGATGCACCAGCACATCGCCCTCGCGGATCACGTCGAAGATGTTGCGTCCGCCGCCAAGCCGTGATGGGGTCACCGGGTAGTGCGGCGGGTCCTTGAGGGCCGGCAGGTCCATCGTGCCGGTCAGGCTCAGAAGATCCGCGGTATCGAGCAGGCCGGGCACCTCATAGAGATCTTCGTTCCGCAGTGGCGCCGCCATGGCGGCTTGTGCCGCATTGAACTCCGCCAGCAGCACCTCCCGAATCGAGACCGGGAGGTCCGGGGTCACCTCCAGTCGCACGACGGAGCCGAACCGGCGGTTGCGTACTTCCTCCTGGATCGTGCTCAGCAGATCCTCGGCTTCGTCGTGATCGACTTCGAAATCGGTATTGCGGGTGATCCGGAAGGCGTGGCAGCCGAGAATCTCGATGCCGGGAAAGAGCGACTCGATATTGGCGGTGATCACCTGCTCGAGCGGGACGTAGCGCGTCGACCCGCCATCGGTCCGTGGCCCCGGATCGAGCGACACCCAGCGCGGCAGGATCTTGGGCACCTTGACCCGGGCGAACCGTTCCTCACCGTCGGCGTCCCTCAGCCGGACGGCGAGCGAGAGGCTCAAGTTGGAGATGTAGGGAAACGGATGCGCCGGATCGACGGCGAGCGGTGTCAGCACCGGAAAGACGTTGTCCCGGAAATACTGATCGATGTGGGCCCGCTCCGGCGGGGTGAGGTCCCCGACGTCGAGCACGGCGACTCCCTCGAGGCGCAGCGCCGGCAGGATGTCCTGATGGAGGGACTGCGCGTGGCTCCGCACCATGTCGCGGACGCAGGCGCTGATCTGGCGCAGCTGCTCATCCGGTGTCAGGCCGTCGGCCGTCCGCTCGCTGTAGCCTGCCGCGAGCTGGTCCTTCAGGCCTGCCACCCGGATCTGAAAAAACTCATCCAGATTCGAACTGAAGATGCCCAGGAACTTGAGCCGCTCGAGCAGTGGGGTCCGCGCGTCCTGGGCCTCGTGCAGTACCCGCCGATTGAACTCCAGCCACGACATCTCCCGGTTGATGTACAGGGCCGGCAGGGTCAGGTCGAGGGCTGGCGCCAGCGGGGGAGGCAGTGCGGGAGGGGCGAGGTCGGTCATGGGCGTGAATGTACCCGAAAGTGTAACGGTCGCGTCACGGCCGGCGGTGGGCCGGAACCGCCCGCAGGCGGCTCCGGCCGCCCTTACCGTACCACCCGTACTTCCTTCTCGCCAACGACCAGGGAGAGGAAGAGGCTGACGAGGCTGATCAGCAGGCCGGCCCAGAAGGCCGGCCAGAAGCCGTTCACCTCGAAGCCGAGGTCGAATTGCCGGGAGATCCAGGCGGTGATCAGCAGGAGCAGCGCATTGATCACGAACAGAAAGAGGCCCAGTGTGACCAGTACGAGAGGGCAGGTCAGCAGGGTCAGCAGCGGGCGCAGGAAGGCGTTGACGAGGCCGAACAGCGCCGCGACCAGCAGCAGGCCGATGGGGCCGTGATTGTAGTCCACCCCAGGCACGACCTGGACGGCGACATACAGCGCCAGGGTGTTGATCAGCCAGCGGACGAAGAGCGGACGCATCAGGACGGGCCGCGGAGGTAGGTGTCCATCCAGTCGAGCACGGTGCCCCACCAGAGGCGCCGGTTCCGGGCCCGGGTGACGAAATGGTCCTCATCGGGGAAGTAGAGGAACTTGCCCGGCAGCTTCCGGAGCTTGAGTGCCGTGAAGGCCTGCATCCCCTCCGAGATGTCCACCCGGAAGTCGTTCTGGCTGTGGACCACCAGCATCGGCGTCGCCCAGTTGCTGATGTAGTTGGCCGGCGACCACTTCTCCATCAGCGCACGCGCGGCCGGTTGCTGCGGCGGGCCGCCGAATTCCCAGAGCGGGAACCACTGCTCCTCCGTCGTGCCGGCCATGCTGAGCGGATTGAAGATGCCGTCGTGGGCCACGAGTGCCTTGAAGCGATTGGTGTGGCCCGCCATCCAGTAGACCATGTATCCGCCATAGGAGCCACCCGCCGCGCCGATGCGGGTACTGTCGACGTACGGCAGCCGCCCGATCACGTCCAGCCCTTTCATCAGGTCATCGTACGGCAGGCTGCCCCAGTTTCGCGAGATGCTGTTGGTGAATGCCTGCCCGTATCCCGTGGAACCGTGGAAGTTGACCGCGGCGACCACGTATCCCCGTGAGGCGAACAGGGCATAGTTCCACCGGCTGTGCCACTGGTCGAGCCAGGCGCCCTGTGGTCCGCCGTGGACGAGGTAGATCACCGGATACCGTCTGGTCGAATCGAATGCCGGGGGCTTGATCAACCAGCCGAACACCGAATCCCGCTGCGCGCCGACGAACCCGAACGACTCCGCCGGCTGCACATCGAGCGTGTCGAAGATGGCGTCGTTCACATGGGTGAGCTGGCGCGGGTTCCTTCCCTCCGCCGTCGCGGTCCACACCTCGGCGGCGCGCGCGGCGGTCTGCTTGAGGTAGGTGATCACGTCGCCCCGGGCCGACAGCTGCAGGTTGGTGAGTGTTCCGCCATCGAGCAGCTTGGTGGTTTTGCCGCTGGGCACCTCCACCCGGTAGAAGGTGTGTCCGCCGCGCTCCTCGACCTCCGCGATGATCGCGCGTGAGTCGGGCAGCCAGCGATAGTCCTGGATGCTCAGGTCCCATTTGGGAGTCAGCGGCGTGCGCCGGCCGCTGGCCCGCTCGTACAGGACCAGCTGCTGGCGGTCGGCCTCGAACCCGGGAGTGGGCATCGAGAGATAGGCGATCGACCGCCCGTCGGGGGAGTACAGCGGCGAGTGATCGTTACCGGCACTGGTCGTGATCGCCTGGCGGGCGGAACCATCCGGTCCCATGACGAACACGTCGTTGTTGGTGCTGGTGGCCAGGCTGGAATCGGGATTGTAGACGATCGCCAGCTCGGTCCCGACCGGGGAAACGGCGACATCCCGTCCGCCGAGCGCCAGCGGCGGGATGTCCCGGTCGATCGGAGTGATGTCGGTGGTCGCGCCGTCGGCCAGGCTCACCCGGAAGACATGGGAGCGGACGCCGAGTCGCCACTCATTCCAGTGGCGGTAGAACAGCGAGGTCCAGATCTTCGCCTGAGTGGGCCACGGCGCCCCGCGCCGGGCCGATTCGAGCGAGTCGCCCACGGCGACATCGGTCCAGAAGAAGAGCGTCCTGCCATCCGGCGACAAAAGGAAATCGCTGATGCCGTCCTGCACCTGAGTCACCCGGGTCGCCTCGCCGCCGCGGATCGGAAGCCGCCAGATCTGCGGCGTGCCGTCGCGCGTCGAGATGAATGCCAGGGTCCGTCCATCGGCCGACCAGCGCGGGGCCCGGTCGTTGCCCGCGCCGCTCAGCGCCTGCCAGCTCTCGCCGGTGGCGACATCGGCCAGCCAGACCTTGGTGGTGGTCCGGTTGCTGTCGAGTGAGGGCGTGGCGATCGTGAACGCCACCAGTCCCCCATCTGGCGCCAGCTGCGGGTCGCCCACGACGGGGGTGGCAATGTACCCTTCGATGGTGAGTGGTTTCTTGTCCTGTCCCGGGAGCGTGGTCGCCGCCACGCCGGTGAGGGCGAGCACGAAAAGAAAACGCATCAGCCGATGATTCCGCCGCCGAGCACCTGCTGATCGGCGGCATAGAGGACGCCGGATTGTCCCGGCGTGATGGCCCGGACCGGTGTGGCCAGGGCGAGGTCGAGTCCATCGGGGCTGCTTCGGATCACGGTCGCCGGCACCGCACGCGAGCGATACCGGATCTGGGCGAAGCAGCTGTCGCCCTCCCGCAGGGGAGCCGCGAGCCAGTTCAGTTCATCCAGATGCAGCCGGTGGCCCAGCAGGTCGTCGGCCGAACCGACGACCACCTCGCGGGTCTCCGGCCGGATCGCGACGACGAACCGGGGTTCGGCGCTGCCGCCGGGAAGCCCCTTCCGCTGCCCGATGGTGTACCGGGCAAAGCCGGCGTGCTGTCCGATCTGTTCTCCCGAAATAGTGACGAGCGGGCCGGGTGTGAGCGCCGGCGCTTCGGCCGGGAGATGTTCCTCCAGCACCGAGACGTAGTCGTCGTTGGGAACGAAGCAGATCTCGACCGACTCCGGCTTGTCCGCGGTCGCGAGCCCCAGCCGGCGTGCCATCGCCCGGGTCTCCACTTTGGTCAGTTCCCCGACCGGCGTCAGCATCCGCGCGACGACCGACCGGTCGATGCCCCACAGGAAATAGCTCTGGTCCTTGGCCGGGTCGCTGCCGCGGTAGAGCTTCCCGTCGCGCGCGGTGGCATAGTGTCCCGTGGCGAGGGCGTCGCAGCCCAGCGAGTCGGCATGGGACAGCAGGTCGCGGAACTTGGTGAACGAGTTGCAGCGGACGCAGGGGATCGGGGTGCGGCCCCGGCTGTACTCCGACACGAAATTGCCGATCACATCCCGGCTGAACCGGTCCTCCAGATTCAGCACGTAGTGCGGTATCCCGAGCTTGTGGGCGACGTCGCGTGCGTCGTTGATGGAATCGAGGGAGCAGCAGGGACGATCGGGCACGCTGTCGCCGTAACAGAACAGCTTCATCGTGGCGCCGATGACATCGAAGCCCTGATCCACCAGCACGGCGGCGGCGACGGAGCTGTCCACCCCGCCGCTCATGGCCACGAGCACCCGGCGCCTAGGCAACTCAGGCATGCGGCGCTCCCGTCGAGTGGCGCAGCCGGGCGACGATTGCGGGGATCACGCTGGCAGCGCGGATGATGTCGGCGGGGGTGGTCTCGCGGCCAAGGCTCAGGCGGAGCGCGCTGCGGGCAAGATCGGGAGGAATTCCCATCGCCAGAAGCACGTGCGACGGTTCGATGGCCCCCGTGGCGCACGCCGAGCCACCCGAGGCGGCGATTCCATCGAGGTCGAGGTGCATGAGCAGGGTTCCCGTCTCCGCGCCAGGCATCAGGATGTTGAGTACATGGGGCGAATGCGGCGAATCTCCACCGACGACGAGCAGGTCGGGAATGGCGGCGCTGAGGCGGGCCCGGAGATCGTTGAGCAGGCTGCCCAGCCGGCGCGCCTCCTCAGTCACCTGCGCGGCGGCCAGCATCGCCGCCCGGCCCAGACCGACGGCACCGACGATGTTCTCGGTACCAGGTCGGAGCCCGCGCTGCTGACTCCCGCCATGGACCAGCGGGACGAGCCGCGCCTGATCCCGCACGATGAGCGCCCCGATCCCCTTCGGGGCGCCGATCTTGTGCCCCGACAGCGTCGCAAGGCCGATCGGCTGATCGCGCAGCGTCAGCGGCACCTTGCCAAAGGCCTGCACCAGATCGGTATGAAAGGGAACGGCAGCGGCCTCGGCACGACGGGCGATCTCGGCGATCGGCTGGATGACGCCGGTCTCGTTGTTCACCCACATCACGGAAAGCACCGCGGGGCGCTCCCCCAGGCTGCGATCCAGCGCCCCCATGTCGACTATGCCATCGCCGGTTACCGGGAGGACCTGTTCGGTCCCGCCCAGATGGGCGACTTCATGCGCCGCGGCAAGGACCGCCTTGTGCTCGGTGGCGGCGACCACGACCAGCATCCGCTCGCCGCGATCCCGCGCAGCCAGAGCGCTGCCGAGAATGGCGAGGTTGTTGGCTTCGGTGCCACCGGAGGTGAACACCACGTGGCCCGGTTCGGCGCCGAGGGCGGTCGCGACCTCCCGGCGGGCGCCTTCCAGTGCGGCATGGGCGGCCCGGCCAAAGCGGTGACCGCTGGACGGATTCCCGAACAGCTCCCCCCCCAGCAGCGGGAGCATGGCTTCCAGTACCTCCGGACGGACCGGGGTCGTGGCGGCGTGGTCGAGGTAGACAGGGGCGGAAGTCACCCCCAAAGATACCCTATCCCCAGCGGCCCGGAATCCGCCGCCGCCGGCTACATGCTCTTGACTCCGAGGCCCATGACATCCTCCACCTCGACCGTCTCTTCGGTGTAGAACGGCTCGCCATACCGGGTGCGGATCAGCGACCCGTAGTGCGCGTTCTGCACCTCGACGAGGGAGTAGAGATCCTGGCCCGTGGGGAAGATCTCGCCGGCGCTGTCGGCCCCGTCGAACTGGCTGGCATAGCAGCGGATGGCCTGCATCTTCCGCTCGAATTGCGGGCTGATATCCACGACAAACGTTGGCTTGATCGGGTCTTCCCGGTAGGCGAGGGCATAGAGGATCTTGTGGGGCCGGTGGGGAGTTCCCTTCGCGTCGTAGCGGGCCAGGCCAGCCAGAAAGCAGGCGTCCCGCCCCAGCTCGGAGGCAATCCGATGATCCGGGTGGCGCCCGACGGGGAAGGGGAGAATCACCACGCGCGGCGCGAAGTGCCGGATCTGCTCAACGACGATACGCCGGCTGGCGTCGGTGTTCTGGATCCCGGCATCCGGCAGCCCCGCGTTCCGGCGTTCAGTCACCCCGAGGATTCCCGCGGCGCGTTCCGCCTCGGCGCCACGCAACTCGGCGGAGCCGCGGGTCCCCATCTCGCCAGCGGTCAGATCAAGGATGCCGGTGCGGTGCCCCTGATCCCTGGCCCGCAGCAGCGTGCCGCCGCAGGTGAGTTCAATGTCGTCGCGGTGCGCCGCAATGGCGAGAAGGTCGACTGGCATGGGCAGGCGAGGGAGAAAGTGGAATGGGGGAACGGGGAACGGGGAACCGGGAGAATCTACACCGGATTCCGTCGCCCCGATCCCCGTTCCAGGCCGAGCCTTGCTAGTTGCGTCCCCGCCACCACCGCCGCCCCAGCCACACCGCGCCGAAGAGCAGTGCGCCGAGCGGTACGATGACGCCGGAGGAGGCGATGGCCCCCGCGATGAAGTTCACGAAATTGCGCCAGGCCTGGCGGAAGGCGTCGCCGATCACCCCACCGCTGCCGACGTCGCCGACGATCGGGGCCTTCTCATGGACCGTGACGGTGAGGGAGCTGGTGCTGACGTGGGCGCGGAGATAGCGCAGGCGGCCCTCCATCCGCTCGATCTCCTCCCGCACCCGGGCCAGTTCGCGCTCGATCTCCAGCACATCCGACAGCTTGCCGGTGCGGGTCGCGAGCAGCTCGATGAGGCGAGACTCCAGCCGGCGCGAGTTGGCCACCCGGGCCGTCATATCGGTGAACTCCTCACCCACATCCTGGGCGGAGACGTTGACGTACTCCACCTTGCCCAGCGGGGTCAGGCCCGCCACGAGGGCGTCGAAGCGATCGGCGGGGACCTTGAGCTCGATCGTCGCCGAGCGCACCTGGTTGTCGCCGGACTGGATCTGACTGTTGGCGACATAGCCGCCCACCCGGTCCGCCAGGGCACGCACCTGGGCGACGGCAATTTCCAGCGAGTCGATCTGGATGCTCGCGTTGCCGGTCCGGATGATCATTGCGGCCCCGGCCGCGGCGTCATGAGAGGCGTTGGGGAGCGGATTCTGGGCTGGCTCTTCCGCCGCGTTGGCGAACCCGGTCGTCGCGATCCCGCCGGAGACGGCATCTCGGCTTTCGCTCATCGCCGGCGGAGTGGCCGCGACCTGGTCCATTGCGGGTTGCTGAGCGTCTTTGGCGCTGAACCGCTGGCCGCAGGCAAGGAGCAGAGCCAGGGCGCCGAGCGCCGCGCGGCGAATCATGACCGACATGAGATGGCTGTCCGGGTTGAGGGTGCGTAGGGATGCGTCGGGCCGGGGATGTTGCACAACCGTTGGACGGATCGGGTTGGGGTCGGCCGGCCATCGACCCCTGCCTGGGTCGGCACGAGAAGGGGCCGCATATATGCAGCCCCTACTCGTGCCGCAGCGCCTCGACCGGATCCATCCGGGCGGCGCGATTGGCCGGGATCAGCCCGAAGGTCAGGCCGATCAGGACGCTGACCAGGGTCGCCACCACGGCACTCCAGAGCGGGACGCCGGAATGCAGGTCGAGCACAAGCTTGAGAATCTGCCCAACGCCGAGTCCCACCAGGATGCCGATCAGGCCACCGATGAGGGTGAGGGTCGCGGCCTCGACCAGGAACTGCCAGAGGATCTCCCGACTGGTGGCGCCCACGGCCTTTCTCAGGCCGATCTCCCGGGTCCGGTCCGTCACCGAGACCATCATGATGGCCATGACCCCGATGCCCCCGACCAGCAGCGCGACACTGGAGAGTGCCACCATGACGGCAAAGAACGCGGTGGTCAGGCTGCTGATCGTGTCGAGGATCTGGTCCTGGGTAATCACGTCAAAGGTGTTCGGGACGCCAGGTCTGAGGCGGCGCTCCTGCCGCAGGGCCGCGATCGTGAGGTCGGTGGCGTCGGGGACGGCGACGGTGGGCCAGGCCTTCACGGAGAGGAACAGGCCGTTGGTCTCGTCGTAGCGGAAGTTGTATTTGGCGGTCCTGAATGGAATGACGGCGCCGATCTGCTGCCCAGGCGGCTCGAAGATGTTATCCGGGCGCCGATAGATCCCGATCACCGTCAGCGCCACGCCGCCGATTCGGATCCGCTTCCCCAGCGGGTCGATCCGGCCGAACAATCTGCTCGCCGACTCCTCCTCCAGCACCGCGACCGGCTCTCCAGTCAGCTCCGAATGGGCAAAGAAGCGCCCGCGGAGCAGGGTGCCGCCCAGGATTTCCATGTAGTGCTCGTCGGCGCCGTAGACCGAGAGCGTCTGGGTCGAGGTGCCCTGGAACTCGATCCGCTCGAACAGCTGGACCCAGATCCCCGCATACTTGATCTCCGGTACGCGACGGACGGCCTCCGCATCGCTTTCCTGCAGGATCGGACGGATCCGGACCTCATACGGCAGGTTGTCGGGATTCAGCGGCGTCTGGGAGAAGAACCGCATGACGTAGAATGCGGTCGGCCCGGCGGTGCTCATCGCGTTGAAGATCTGGGCCCTGATGCCCTCGACGATCGAGGCCATGGCCATCACGGTGGAGACACCGATGACGACGCCGAGAATCGTGAGGGCGGAGCGGAGCTTGTTGACCCGGAGGGAGTCCAGCGCGACAACGACGCCTTCATCGATATTGCGAAGCATCATTCCTGCCTGAGTGCGGTGATCGGGTCCAGCCGGGCGGCACGGGTCGCGGGATAGACCCCGAAGAGGATGCCGGTTCCGGCCCCCAATGCGAGCGCCAGTCCGATCGACCACGAGGTCACTCTGGCGGGCAGCGGGGTGAACTCCGCCACCGCCACGCTGAGGAGCCAGCCCCCCGCCACGCCGGCGATCCCGCCACAGGTGGAGAGGACAATCGCCTCCACCAGGAACTGGCGGCGGATGTCGAGCCGGGTCGCTCCGAGCGACTTCCGGATGCCGATCTCCCGGGTGCGTTCGTTCACCGACATGAGCATGATGTTCATGATGACGATGCCGCCAACCACGATGCCGATGCACACGACGGCGGGCACCACGGTGAACAGCACCTTGGTAAGGCTCTGCCAGAAGGCCACCAGCGCATCGGCCTTGTCCACCGAGAAGTCGTTGGCTTCGCCGGGCCGGAGCCGGTGGGAGAGGCGCATCGCCTCCTCCGCCCGGTTCATGGCGCCCGCGATGTCGCCTTCGTCGGGCATCTTCACCGACACGGTGGTGGTCTTCCGCCGGCCGTAGAGGGTCTCGAAGGTCGTGATCGGGATCAGGGCGAAGCCGTCGAACGACTGGCCCAGGACCCGGCCCTTCTTGGCCGTCACCGCCTTGATCGTCATCTCCCGCCCCGCGATCCGGATCTTTCGCCCGATGGCCCGTTCCGGGCTGCCGAAGAGCTTGTCCGCCACGTCGAAGCCGACCACCGCCACGAGGCGGCGTTCCCGGACGTCGGGGTCCGCGAGCGGCGTTCCAGCGGCAAAGCGGTAGTCCTGCACTGTCTGGTAGGGCGGGGTGACACCGAAGATGAGGACATCGCCCACGGTGCGGTTGCGGTAGGACACGTCGCTGGTCGGGGTGGGCCAGCCGGACTGGATGGAGACGGCCATCGCATCGGGAATCGCCCGCCGGACGACCTCGGCGTCTTCGCGCGAGATGAGCGGGCGCTTGGCGATCTGTCGGATCTCGTCGTTGCTCAGCAGCCCGAGCGCAATTGGGGTCCGCCGGACCTGGAAGGCGTTGGTCCCGATGACGGCTCCCGTGACATTCTCCTTCACGTAGGCGTTCATCCCCTGAATCACGGCGACCACGGTGACCAGGAATCCGACCGACACGATGATGCCCAGGAGGGTGAAGAACGACCGCAGCTTGGCGGTCAGGATGGACTGAATGGCGAGGCGGAAGGCTTCAGCGAGGGGCATGACAGGAATCTAGCCCAGGCGGGAATGTCGAACGGAGACAGAAGGTATCAGGTGGCAGCGAGCAGGTGGCAGTGGGGACCCCCATCTCAGAGTCGGGCTCGTTCGCGACTCCCCGCTTTCTGCTGCCGCAGACACCAGCCATCTGCCCCCTTACTCGTACCGCAACGCCTCCACCGGATCCAGCTTGCTGGCCTTGTTGGCGGGATAGAGTCCGAAGCAGATGCCGGTAATCGTCGAGGCGACGAGCGCGACCACGACCGACCAGAGCGGGACCTCCGCGGGAATGGGGGTGAACTTGTTGACGCCAAGGGCGATCAGGCCACCGAGAATCATGCCGGCCACGCCGCCCACCAGCGTCAGGGTCGCGGCTTCGACCAGGAACTGGAACATGATTTCACGACGGGTGGCGCCCAGCGCCTTGCGGACGCCGATCTCGCGGGTGCGCTCGGTGACGGAGATCATCATGATGGCCACGACCCCAACGCCGCCGACCATCAGTCCCACGCTGGAGAGCGCCAGCATCACCACGAAGAAGCCGCTGGTGACGCTATTGAAGCTGTCCAGCAGCTTGTCCTGACTCACCAGCGAGAAGTTGTTCTCCTGCGCCGGCTTCAGCCCGCGATAGGCCCGCAGGGCGGCGGTCACCCGGTCCTGGGCCTCGGCGACGGTGAGCTCCGGTTCGGGGATCACGGCGAACATCATCCAGCCCTTCCAGTAGTCCGCCACCTTGGTGAACGTGGAGTGGGGCATGACGACCATGGGCGACTCTGAGTCGCCGAACAGGCTCTTGGGTTCGGTGTAGAGCCCGACGACTTCGAACCACTCACCGGAGACCTTGATCCGCTTGCCGATGGGATCGAGGCCGGGATAGAGCTGTTCCGCCAGTCGGTCGTTGATGACGGCGACCCGGGAGTTCGCGGCGTATTCCAGCTGCGTGTAGTTGCGCCCCGCCGCGATGATGCCGCCCTGGGTGAGGATCCAGTCGGGGCTGAATCCCTGGATCTGCACCGAACTCAGGTTGACGTCGCCGGCGGCTACCGGGCCACTCGCATCCTCCCGCCAGGTCACGCTGCGCAGGCCCGGCACCTGCTGCAGCATCTGGGCTTCGGTGACGGTGAGGCTCGGATTGCGCCGCCACGGGGAGAGCTCATCCGAGCCGTCGCTGACGTGGATTCCGGCCTGGAAGTACTTGAAGACGAAGAAGGTCTTGGGACCGAGGGTCTCGATCTGGGCCGTCACGCTGCGGTTGACCCCGGTGATCGCGGCTGCCATGGCGATCACGACCATCACACCGATCGCAACCCCGAGGATGGTCAGTGCCGCGCGTACCTTGTTCCCGCGGAGCGAGTCCAGCGCGATACCGACACCTTCAAATACCCGGCCGAATGACATGAGGACCTACTCCGCCCGGAGGGCAGTGATCGGGTCGAGCCGGGAGGCCCGGCTCGCAGGATAGACACCGGCCACGATGCCGACGATCATCCCCAGTGCGACGCCGACGCCGATGGACCAGGGTGCGACGGCAGCGGGGAGCGGGGTGAGCGCGCGGACCAGGTACGCCAGCCCGATCCCGGTGCCGACGCCGAACATCGCGCCGACGGTGGAGAGCGTGGCGCTCTCGATGACGAATTGCGCCATGATGTCGCGCCGCTTGGCGCCGAGCGCCTTGCGGATGCCGATTTCACGGGTGCGCTCAGCGACGGCCATCAGCATGATGTTCATGATGACGATGCCGCCGACGACCAGCGAAATCGCCACCAGGCCCGGCAGGGCGGTGAACAGCACCTTGGAGATCTTGGTCCATCCCTCCAGCGCGCCGGAGGCGTTCTGCAGGTCGAAGTTGTTCTCCACCCCCGGCTTGAGGCCGCGCCGGCTGCGCATCAGCGCCTCCGTCTCGCCCATGGCGGTCAGCATCAGGGTAGGGTTGGCCGCCTTGATCTGCAGCTCATCCAGGATGTTGAGCGGGCAGATGTACCGTCGGGCCGGCGCGCGGAACGGCATCACCGCGAACTTGTCGAGAGAGAAGCCGAACAGCGTTCCACGCTTGGCGGCCACGCCGATGACCCGGTAGGGCAGACCGGCGATGGTGACCATCTTTCCGAGGGGTTCGCGCCCCTCGAACAGCTTCTCCCCGATCTCGCTCCCGATGACCAGCACCGGCACGCCGGCCCGCACCTCCTGCGGCGTGAAGATGCGGCCGCTGGCGATGTCGACATTCTTGATCTGGAAGTAGCTGGGCTCCGTCCCCATCAACTCGATGTCCTTGACCTGCTTGCCGTTGTAATTGAGGATCATGCGGTCGGAGCAGAACTTGGCCGTGATCGCCGGGGTCTGCAGCCGTTCGGTGACGAAATCGGCGTCGTCGTAGCTGATGCGGGGGCGTCGCTGCCAGGCCCGCCAGGTTTCCTCCGTGACGTCGCCGGTGTTGATCCCGGGCTGGCGCCGCAGGGTGAAGGTGTTCAGGCCGATCAGCCGGTTGGCGAACTGATCTTCCATGTACACGTTCATGCCCTGGACGATCGACACGACGGCAATCAGGAACGTCACCCCGATCAGCACCCCGATCAGGGAGAAGAAGCTCTTGAGCTTCTGCGCCACGATCGTGCGGAGCGCCATCCGCACCGCCTCGAAGACTGGCATCTTACGCCGCCACCCGGGTGTTCGGCGTGTCGCTGTGCAGCAACCCGTCGCGCAGCACCACGACGCGCTCGGCATGCTCCGCGATCGACGGCTCGTGGGTGACCACGACGATCGTCTGGCCCTGCGCGTGCAGCTCGGCGAAGACCTTCATGATCTCCTCGCTCGTGGTGCTGTCCAGATTGCCGGTCGGCTCGTCGGCCAGGAGCAGCGCCGGTTCGTTGACCAGCGCCCGGGCAATCGCCACCCGCTGCCGCTGGCCGCCGGAGAGCTCGTTCGGCTTGTGGGTCATCCGCTGCTCCAGGCCCACCCGGGTCAGCGCCCGCACCGCCCGCTCGCGCCGCTCACGAGCGGACACTCCGGCATAGACCAGCGGCAGTTCCACGTTGTGAAGCGCCGTGGCGCGGGGCAACAGGTTGAAGGTCTGGAACACAAAGCCGATCTCCTTGTTCCGTACCCGCGCCAGCGCGTCGTCCGACAGCCGTGAGACTTCCTGCCCGCTCAGCCAGTAGGTGCCGCCGCTCGGCGTATCAAGACAGCCGATGAGGTTCATCAGGGTCGATTTGCCCGAGCCGCTCGGCCCCATGATCGCCACATACTCGTTGCGCCGGATCGTCAGCGTGAGCCCGCGCAGCGCCAGCACCCGCTCGGCGCCCATCACGTACTCCCGGGCCAGCCCCTCGACATGGATGATGCGGTCACTCATGGCTTCTTGCCCTTGGCCGAATCGGCGACCGCCGCCTTGACCTTGGTGCTGTCCTTGAGATCGCGAATGGCCTGATAGGTGCCGGCCACGATCGTCTCGCCCGCCTTGACCCCCTCGACGACCTCGAAATACTCGTCGCCCGCGATGCCGACCTTGACGGGGCGGAAGTTGGCGATCCCGTTGGTCACCACGAACACACCCTCGGTTTCCTTCTTCTTGCGTGAGGCGCTGTCGCCCGCTGCGGCAGGGGTCGTTTCGTTCGGCAGCTTCTCGTGCTCCCGCACCGTGAGGGCGATGATCGGCACCGCCAGCGTCCCGCGGCGTATGTCGGTCACGATGCGGGCAGTGGCGGAGAGATCCGGCCGGATGTCCTTGGGCGGATTGGTGAGCGTGATCTCGACGTCAAAGTCCACCGCGCGGTCATTCGACCCGGCCGATGCGGCGGTGAGCTGCGCGCTGTTGCTGATCTTGGTGACCGTGCCGATGAAGGTCGAATCGGGGAACGCATCGATCGAGACTTCGACCGAATCGCCCTGGGCCAGCCGAACGACATCGGTCTCATCGACCTGCACCTTGGCGAGAATCACCGAAAGGTCGGCGATGGTCATCAGCAGGCCGACATCGCGCGAGAAGGTGCCTGGCACGGCGACTTCCCCCTCTTCGACGGCGAGCCGGGTGATGCGGCCGGAGATCGGGGCGACGATGCGGGTCTTGCGGAGGTTGTCCTCCGACTCCTGCAGCCCGGCGCGGGCCTGGTCGACCGAGGCCTGGCTGGCATCCAGGTTGGCCTTGGCGACATCGTACCCGGTCACGGCCTGCTCCACCGACTCCTGGGTAATCAGGCTGGTGTTGGTCTTCTGCAGCTCGAGGGCGCGGTCCCGTGCACGGCGGGCCTGGTCGAGGTTCGCCCGCGCCCGCAGCAGGTCGCTCTGGGCCGAGGCCAGGAAGCCCTTGGAGCGGCTCACCGCCGCCTGGTAGATCGCGGCGTCGATCTGGAGCAGGAAGTCACCCTTGCGGACGAAGTCGCCTTCCTTCACGCCGAGCTTGGTGATGCGGCCCTGGATGTCGGACAGGACGTCGACCTTGGTGTCCGGCTCGATCTTGCCGCTGGCCGTCACCACCGCCACGAGGTCGCGCGTGCCGACTTGCTCGAGCCGGACCTCAACCGCCTTCTTCTTGCTCTTGGCTGCGCCGAGCGCGGCCACGCCGCCCACGACGGCCACCAGCAGTCCGGCGAACAAACCCAGCTTCATGCGACGCGACATGATTTCTTCCTCTGTTGTCTATTGACGGAGCGGGCGACCGACGGCTGCCTCGAGGGCGGCCAGGGTCTTGTGATAATCGTAGATGGCGTTGACGTAGTCTCCCTCGGCGCGCTGCACCGAGTTCTGTGCGTCGGAGACTTCCAGCGCGGTGCCGCTGCCCAGCCGGTACCGGTCCTGCGCCAGCCGGAGCTGGTCCCGCGCCGCCTCACGGCTCTGGGCCTGGACCGCGATCGCCCGGAAAGCGGTGCTGAGGCCGAGGTAGCGGGCATGGACGTCGCTCTCGACCTGCAGCGCCTGGGCGCGCACACTTTCGTCGGCGTCCCGGGCCTGCTCCCGGGCTTGCTGCAGCCGGAGCGAACGGCCAAAGCCGGTGAAGATCGGCAGGGAGATCTGCAGGCTGGCGCTGAACGGCTGCTTGGTGAAATCGAAGGGGAATTTGTTGTTGCTGTTCTGAATCGCGCGGCGCGCCTGGGGCGTGAGGGCAGTTCCGGTGGGATCGAGGCCCGCGCTGGCGTAGCAGTTGGCGGTGCCGATCGGCGTCAGACCGGCGCCGGCCCGGATCGAGTCCTGCGAGACACAGGAGCTGGCCGAGCCGATCGCGCCGACCAGGCTCTGGCTCAGCAGCAGGCCACCGTCGGTCTGCTGCTGAGTGAAGGCGCTCCACCCCGCCCGCATCGACAGGCTGGGGAGGAATGCGGTCTTCGCCGATGTCACGCCGACATCGGCCTGGTGACGCCGGGCTTCCAGCGCACGGATGGCGGGGTTCTGGTTCTTGGCCTGCGTGATGAGCGCGGCGAGCTCGAACTGCGGCTCCTGCACCGGAAACGAATCGCTGAGCCCGATCTGCTCGAGCGCGAGCGGCGGAGTGATCCCGATGCGACGGAACAGCTCCAGCTTCGCCTCGGCCTCGGCCTGGATTGCGCGCAGCAATGCGACATCCGACTGGGCCTTCTGCACCTCGGCCTGGCGCACTTCGATCAGCGTCCCCTGGCCGACCCGGTACTTCGCGCTGGCGAGGTCGAGGAAGTTCTGGTTGCGCTCCACCTGCTGCTTCGCCACCGCGACCTGCGCCGTCGCCTGAAGCACGCTCAGGTACTGCTGGGTGACGCTGAAGCGGAGGCCGCTCTCCTCGTTGGCGATATCCTCCTCGACCGCCCGCTGGTTCGCCTTCTGCTCCCGCGGTGCCACGAGCCGACCTCCGTCGATCTGCCAGGAAATGCCCGCACTATAGTTCGACCCGACCACCGCCGAGGTCTGGCGGATGAATCCCGAGCCGAAGTTGGCCGACCCCGCGCCGGTATAGTCCGCGCCCGCGGACACCGAAGCGCCAGGGAGCAGCTGGCCGTAGGCATTCCGCAGCTGCATCCGGGCGGTCGCGGTGTTGTTCAGCCGCTGCAGATACAGCGGATTGTGATTGCGGGCCTGCTGCAATGCTTCGCTGAGACTGAGGGTGGCGGCCGGCGGAGCGACCACCGGTGCCTGTGCCATGATGGATACCGGCACGAGCAGGGCGGAGACGATGAGGCAGCAGCGTCGCATCGAACGATCCTGTGGTTGAATAAGGGAGTACGGCCGAAATCGCGTACGCAGGGGGTTCCCGGGGAGTTTCAGGATGGGACGGGCAGGTTTGGACGGCCTTCCTGGCGGTCGAAAGGCGGTCATTCGGCCGGGCCAGGTCAATCGCGCCGGCGCACCGCCTCGGTCCCGGAACCGGGCAGTGAGATGCGCAACAGCTCACCGCGGTCGCCTAGCTGGATCTCCGCCACGACTCCTCCCGTCAACCGGATGGTGCTGCCGTCAGCGGAGGCTGAACGCGAGGCCGTGAACGCGACCCGCCGGGCATCCGGCAGCAGGACGGCGGTGAGGGCGCGTCCCCCCTCGGTGGCGAGGACCGCGGCCTGCACATAGGGCGTGAAGACACTGTCGGCGAGCATGATGACTTCGGCGCCACCGGGCAGTTCCGTCGCCTGTTCGACACCGCGAGCGACGCGACGTACCGTCAGCCGGTTGCGCTCCTGCACCGCGTAGGTCTGTCCGCCTCCGGCCGGGCCGCGGGCATCCAGCTGGAAGGCGAATTCCTCACCACTCGCGCGGTCGAGGCTGGCAGTGAACTCCCGCGCCGGGCGGCTGCCAGTGAACACCATGTGCGCGCTGATCGTGATGCCGTTCGCGGTGGTGGTCACGGTGAACGATTCCGTGCCCACGTCCCGGTCGTGGATCCGCACGAGCAGCGTACCGGCGTCGGTCGTCTGGGCGGCAATCGGGCTGATCGATGGAGCCGCGCCAAGCAGCGCAACTGTGAGGCAGACGGACCGGAGGGATGATGTGAGCATACAGTCCGAATATAGTCGTTTTGCCGTGCCGCTCCGCCCCGCGCTAACTTGCAAAGCATGAATACTCCGAGCCTCAGTCTCCCGCGAGGTCCGATGTGGCTGGTAGTGGCCACGGCGGCCGTGGGGGCGGAGTGGCTGCGTCAGCCGGCCCCACCGTGGGGCTTCCTCGCGGCCGGGCTGACCATCGTTGCCCTGCTGCTCGCGCGACGCGCGGGCCCGGGCGCCGGCTGGCGTGCCTGGCTGGTCGTGCTCGCCACCGGCGCGGTCACCGGCGCAATCGTCCTGGGCCAGACGCGCATGGTGCGGATCGCCGCCGGCTGGCCGGTGGAGCGGGAGCGTCGGGTGACAGAGGTCTACCGCCGCCTCAGTCGGGAACTCCACGCGACCCTGCAGCAGATCGATGACGTCGCCCGCACCGCCGTCCCGCTGGCCGATGCCGACCGGACCCGCGCCTTTGCCGAGCTCGATCGGGCGTTGCCAAGAGGCGGGGCGGAGGTTGCGGTCGCCATTCTCGACCCGAGCGGCGTGCCGTGGGCCTGGGCCGGCCGCCAGCGACTGGTGCCGGAGCCTGAGGGCGATTCGCTCGCCGCGCGGTTCACCCCATTCTACGCCGTGCTCGAGAGCCGGCGGCACGCCGCTTCGGGCCGCGTCGTGGTCGCCACCGTACTGGTGTGGGCCGATTCGGCGGTGCCGCGTCCCGACCGGAGCCTCGCGGCGCGCTTCGGGACGGAGGCCGGGGTGCAGGTGCAGGTCTTCCCCCCGGGCGGTGCGCCCCCCGGTGCGGAGGTGTTCGACTACTCCGAGCCGACCACCGCCGGTGACCGCCTGCTGTTCAGCCTCCTCCCGGTCGCGCCGGAAGAAGCCGCGGTGCAGGCACAGACCGATGACGCGGCGGCCGCCGGCGTCGCCCTCGCGCTGGTGCTGCTGCTCGCCGTCGGGTTGCTGACGGGGCAGGCGCCACCGGAGCGTTTCCTGGTGCTGGCAACCCTGCTCTGGGCGGTGCTGCGCTCGCCCCTCGGCGCTGCCATCGGATTCGAGGACCTGTTCTCGGCTGGGACGTTTCTGCGCGGGTCGTTCCGTCCCTTCTCCAGTTCGGCCGGGCACCTGCTGGTGACCGGTGGTGTGCTGCTCGTGCTCGCCGTCTGGCTGTGGGGGCGACGGGGAGCGCTGCCGCGGTGGTGCGCCGCGCTCGGAGGGCTCCTCCTGGTTGGCACTCCCTACTTCATCAGCGATCTCGGTCGCGGGATCACGCCGCCCCTGACCGGAGTGCCGCCGGGGCTCTGGGTCACCTGGCAGGTGAGTCTGACGGTGATTACCGCCGCCATCGTTCTCCTCGCCGGGACGCTGGTCTGGCGCGCGCTGCCGGTCTCCGGTGGCACCGGCTGGATCGGAGTGGGCGTGGCGTGCGGTGTCGCGGCCGCCGCCGTGGGGCTGCTGCTGTGGGAGCCGCGCGCGGGCTGGCCGGCCTGGTATCCGCTGCTCTGGTTTCCCGCGTTGCTGCTCGTGGCTCGGCCCGGTCCGCGGTGGGCGATCGTGCTGGGGACTTCCATCGTCGCGGGGGCGGCGGCTGCGCTGGTGACGTGGGGTGCGGAGCTGGATGGCCGGGTCATCGCCGCGCAACGCGATCTCGCGCGCCTCGGCGACATCGAGGATCCGCTCGCGACGCCGCTGCTGGAACGGCTGGGCGAGGACGCGACGCGAGGTGCCGAGCCCGCCGCCGCTTCCACATTGTACCTGCTGTGGCGGGCCTCGGACCTGGGGGGACAGGAGTTCCCCGTGCGCCTCGCGCTGTGGAATCGGGACGGCGGACGCCTGGACGAGCTGGCGCTCGACTCGCTCGACGTGCCGGCCCCGCTGCTCGCCGCGCTGGTGACCGGCCTCGACTCGAGCCGGAACCGTGCGGTTGTCTCGCTGATGCGCGTGCCCGGCCGTCACTATGTCCTGCTGCAGCGGCTGCCAAGCGGACGGATCATGACCGTGGTAGCGGGGCCGCGCTCCCGCCTCCTCTCACCGGCCCGCCTCTCGCGCCTGCTCCGCCCGCCCGCGAGTGGGCCGCCGCTGTACGAGATGTCGCTCTCGCCGCCGTTTGAGCCGGGCACCCAGCGCGAGGGGGTCCCCTCCTGGGTTCGCGACGGAACCCGGCTCAGGATCGAGCGCCAGCTGATGCTGCCGGGCGGGGTGCGGCATGTCCATGTCGTGGTGGAGCAGGGCACGTTCTTTCTGCTGCTGGTGCGGGGCGCCCTGCTCACGGCCCTTGATCTGGTCGTCCTGGCGCTCCTGTGGTGGGTGACGGCTCTGCATCCCGGGTCGCCGCGGCGCTCGGTCGAGGTCCGGCGGAGGGCGCGCTCGTTCCAGCTGCGGCTGGCGGTCACGCTCGCGGCCTTCTTCATCGTGCCCGCCACCGGCTTCACCCTCTGGGGACTTGGGCGGCTTAACGATGAGGTCGATCGCACCCGCGATCTTCTCATCTCCACCGCACTGCGCGATGCGGTGTTGACGGCGGGCGGGCTGCTGCAGGCACCGGGGGATTATCTCGCCGAGGGGCTGGGTGGACTCTCCAATCGACTCGAGGCGGACCTGCTGCTCTACAGTGGGGGGCGCCTGGTCGCCGCGAGCGCGCCGATTCTGGAAGACCTGTCGCTGGTCGAGCCGCTGCTGGATGCACGGGTATTCCAGCGCCTGGCACTGGGAGACGAACTCGAGCTGACGCGTCAGGCCACGACCTACGTCGCCCCGGTGCGGGTGGGATACCGTGTGGCGCAGGCGGGCCCCCCCGGCGGAGTCGGCATACTGGCCACGCCCCAGCTGGCGTACGACTGGGCCCGCACCCAGGACCAGCGCGATCTCGCCGCCCTGCTGGTGCTCGCCATGCTGACGGGTGTCGCGGCGTCGTTCCTCGCGGCGCAGTGGGCGGCGCGTGCGCTCTCCCGTCCGGTCGCCGATCTGGGCCGCTCCGCTGCCGCCATCGGGCAGGGACAGCCGCTGCCGCTGGTGGCGACCCCTCCGGCGGAGTTCGAGCAGGTGTTCGTCGCCTTTCAGCGCATGGCCGCCGATATCCGGGCATCGCAGGCGGCGCTGGAGGAGGCCCGCCGGCGCACGGCGCTGGTGCTGGCTAACGTCGCCACCGCGGTCGTGGCGCTCGACCCCGACGGGCGGGTGCTGCTCGCCAATCCGCGTGCGATCGAAGTTCTGGCTACCGCGCTGCCACCGGGCGACTCGCTCGCACGCCTGCTGGGCAGTGAGTGGTCACCCCTGCTGCGTGCGGCCGAGGCGTTCCGCCGGGGCAGTGCGCCGACCCAGGCGCTGGAGGTCGAGATTGCGGGCCGGACCTACCGGCTGCAGCTGGCCCGTCTTGGTGACGCCCCCGGTGGCTCGGTGCTGGCGATCAACGACCTGACCGACGCGACCCAGGCGGCGCGGGTGCTCGCGTGGGGCGAGATGGCGCGCCAGGTCGCCCATGAGATCAAGAACCCGCTGACGCCTATCCGGCTCGGTATCCAGCACCTCCAGCGGGTTCGACGCGACCGGCCGGCAGCACTCGCCGGTCTGGTCGATGACACGGCGATCCGCATCCTCGGGGAGATCGACCGGCTGGACACGATTGCTCGCGCCTTCAGCCGCTTCGGCATGCCTGGTGGGGCGGAGGTGCCGCTCGTCCGGGTCGACCTCGTACCGGTGGTGCGGGAGGTCGCAGGGCTGTACGCCCTGACGGCGGAGGGACTCGAGGTCGTAGTGACCGCCGACGGCGCTTCACGCCAGGCGACGCGGGAGGACGAAGTGAAGGAGGTGCTCGGCAACCTGCTGGAGAACGCCCGCAACGCCGGGGCGCGCCGGATTGTCCTGCGGGTCCGGAGGGATGGATTGGATGTCGAGGATGACGGGCGCGGGATTCCGGCCACGCTGCTCCCCCGCATCTTCGAGCCGCGCTTCTCCACCACTACGAGTGGCGCGGGCCTCGGCCTGCCCATTGTCAGGCGCCTGGTCGAGAGCTGGGGGGCGATGGTGACAGTGGTGAGCGAGGTGGGCCGGGGTACCGTGGTGCAGCTCCGCTGGCCGTCAGCGGAAGCCGCCGGATCGTCTACGACGCCTTGAGCGTCGCGAGTGTCGCCTGCAGCGTGGCGACGGTCGCCGCGTAGGCGGGGTCGTTCACCACATTGGTGAGCTCGAAGGGGTCGAGCTGGAGGTCGTACAACTCCCGGTCACCGTTGATGTATTCGTTGTAGAGGTAACGCGAAGTCCGCACGCCCTGCGAGTCGATGTGCCCGGGGGTCGGGGTCCCCAGGTGTTCGACCAGAATGGCACCGCGCCACGGTGTCGCGGGATCGCTGAGCAGGGGCAGGAGGTTCACGCCGTTCACGTTGGCCGGCGCCGAGATCCCGGCCCAGGCCGCGAAGGTCGGGGCCAGATCGATATTGGCCGCCAGGCTCGTGTCATGCCGCGCGCTCAGGCCGGGTGCCCGAATCCACAGCGGCACGCGGATGCATTCCTGGTACGGGCACGATTTCACATCCAGCCAGCGGTGTTCCCCCCACGAATAGCCATTGTCCGAGCTGAAGACGAACAGGGTATGCGGCCAGCGCCCCGACTGTTTCAGTGCCGCAACCACCCGCGACACCATCCGGTCCACAGCCTGCAACGATTCGAGCTGCCGCTGCCGGAGCGAGTCTCCCGCCGCCACCCTCGCCTGCGTCAGGCGGGGCAGCGCCTGAATCCACGCCGGCTTGTCCGAGACGTCGGCCTCGTCGAACGAGAGGGGGCGCCACGGTGCCACGCCGTTGAAGGCGCCAACGTCACCCGGCGCGGGTGTCGCCGGTGCGTGCGGCGCGTACGGTGTCAGGTAGAGGAAGAGCCCCTGACGCGGGTTGGTGCTGCCGATGAACTGTTCCGCCTTGGCCGTCAGCACATCGGTGGAATAGTCCGCCGGTGTGGCGCCGTAGCTGGTGAGGCTGCCGTTCCCATTCAGGCTGTAATTGTAGAACTCCGGCGGGACAAAGGCTTCGAAGTCCGCCCACCCCGGCGGGACAGCGGGCGAGAGCCGCTGATAGTCATTGAGGTACTTGCCCAGCAGTGCGGTGCGGTACCCTGCCTGAGTGAGCCAGGTGGCGATGGTTGAACTCGGGTCGAACTTGGAAGCGCCCCCGTTGGGCAGGGCATTGGTCAGCACGCCATGGTTATGGGCGTACCGGCCCGTCAGGATGCTGGAACGACTGGGGCAGCAGAGGGAGGTGGTGACGACAGCCTGATCGAATCGGACCGTCTCGGAAGTCAACGCGGCGTCAGTGAGGGGCATGTAGCCCATCAGGTCATGGCGCTGATCGTCACTGAGGATCAGCACGATGTCGTTTGGCCGTGGGTTCTGGATGGTGACGGCGACCGCAGGGGACAGGGCGGTCTGGCCAGCCGAGTCGCGCGCCCGCGCCGAGACCGTGTGCGGTCCGTCCGCAAAAGTGTAGCTGTCGATCCGGAGGGCGTACGGCGGGGTGCTGTCCTCGGCGCCGAGGTTGGCGCCATCGAGCTTGAACTGCACTCCGGCGATGCCGGTCGGCGCCGACGCGCTGGCGGTCAGGGTGAGAGAGTCGTTCAGGATGGCGCCGCTGGTCGGCGCGCTGATCGTCACCACCAGGCCGGGCGGGGGTGGCGGAGTAACGGTGCCGTCGGAGCCACACGCGCCCAGCAGCACGGCCAGCGCCAGTGGCAACAGCCGACCGGCGATGGCGGAACGGGATCGGGAGAACCGGCTGACTGGCATGGCTTCGAATTATACCTTCGGTTGCGGAATCCCGGACCGGCGTGCATCGTACCGCCCGGGTTCCGGTGGAACCCGAGGCGGTTTCCAGCCATTCCAGGGATGGGTGCTGGGGGTCGGCCCGAGTCCTGCTTCCCGTAGATGCCACGTACCGTCGTTCTCGGGCGTATCTCCCAAGGACAATTCTCCATGAATCCCGAGCCCATCCCGCAGAGTCTGCTGGCGGTCCACGACCTCCTCAGGGAAACCCTTGCCACAGCGAGGGATAACAACGGGCCGTTTCACTACGGGGTCGCCGTTTTTCCCCGGACCGGGCGGTTCGGGGCCCCGGTTTTCGGCATTGCGACCAGTGGCGGCGAGTCCACAGTGCTGACCTACCGGATGCTACAGTCGCTGGTTGAGCTTCCGGTCTACCTCTCCGGCCGCATCCCCGCCACCATCCGTGAGGGCCTCAGCTACGGCCCTCCGCGGGTCATTCCGGTGGCGCTGCTCGACCAGCCGGTCCTGCGGGTGGGATTCACCTGCTGTATCGGTGCGAGCCGGGATGATCTCGATCGGACCCAGCCGCTGGAGACCAGTGTCTTCGCTGGCGATCTCACCGCACCGCTGATTCTGCTGCTCGACGCTCGCCCCGACGGCTGGCCGCAGTAGTCGTCACCGTCCGACCCGGCGGCCACCACCGCTGTTCGCAGTTTTTCCGAGCCTCCCCGCGCCAATTCGGTACCCGATCCACCCACCGGTCGTGTCATGCTCCTCCGGTCTCTCCCGGAGAATCCTGCATGCTCGCCTGTGTCCACGCCGCCACCCTGCTCGGTATCGAGGCCTGCCCGGTCGCCGTTGAAGTCGACCTGAGCCCGGGCCTGCCAGGCTTCGCGACGGTGGGATTGGCGCAAGGCGCGGTCAAGGAGAGCCGCGAGCGCGTCACCGCGGCGCTGAGCAACAGCGGATTCCTGTTGCCGCTCAAGCGCATCACGGTGAACCTGGCCCCGGCGGACCTGCGCAAGGAGGGCTCCGGCTTCGATCTGCCCATTGCGATCGCGCTACTGCAGGCGAGCGGACAGCTCCCGGAGGGATCTGCGGCGGGGCTGCTGGTGCAGGGGGAGCTCGGATTGGAGGGGGACCTGCGTCCCATTCGTGGCGCACTGTCGGTCGCGCTCCGCGCACGGGCCCAGGGGCTTCGTGGCCTCATCGTCCCCGCGGCGAACGCCAACGAAGCGGCTGTTGTCGCGGGGCTGGTGGTGACCGGCGCACGCTCGCTGCGGGAGGTGGTGCAGCACCTGTCGGGAGAGGCACCACTGGTGGCGACCCCCCATGATCCGGCGGCGTTCGCCGCTCTGCCCGTTGCCGATGAGCTGGACTTTGCCGATGTGCGCGGGCAACCGGCCGCCAAGCGTGCGCTCGAGGTGGCGGCGGCGGGTGGCCACAACCTCCTGCTGCTCGGTCCCCCGGGGGCGGGCAAGACGATGCTCGCACGGCGGCTGCCGACGATCCTGCCGTCGCTGTCGATCGAGGAGGCGATCGACACCACCCGCATTCACAGCGTGGCCGGCCTGCTGCCGGCGGGCCGAGCCCTGGTCACCGCGCGCCCCTTTCGGGCGCCGCACCACACCATCAGCGATGCCGGTCTCATCGGCGGCGGGGCGACACCCCGGCCGGGCGAGGTGAGCCTCGCACATGGTGGCGTGCTGTTCCTGGATGAGCTGCCTGAATTCCGTCGCAATGTCCTCGAGGTGCTGCGCCAGCCACTCGAGGACGGCGTCGTGACGCTGAGTCGTGCGGCCATGAGCCTCACCTATCTGGCGCAGTTCACCCTGATTGCCGCCATGAATCCCTGTCCCTGCGGGTACGCGGGTGACGCACGGCGCTCATGCACCTGCGATCCCGCACTGGTCGAGCGCTACCTGAGCCGGCTCTCCGGTCCCCTGCTCGACCGGATCGACATCCAGCTCCGGGTGCCCGCCGTGCTCGCGACGGAGTTGACCGGGGACCAGGTCGAGGAGCCGAGTCAGGCAATCCGTCTTCGGGTCGAGGCGGCCCGGGCCCGGCAGCGTCAGCGCTTCCCGCCCGGCACCGGAGTAGCGAGCAACGCCTGCCTCGCCCCGCGCGAGTTGCGGCGCTACTGTCGCCCCGATCCTGCGGCGGAGGAGCTGCTTCGCGCCGCGCTCACGCGACTCGGCCTCTCGGCGCGGGCGTATCACCGGGTGCTCAAGGTGGCGCGGACCATCGCGGATCTGGCGGGGGAGGAGACGGTGGGGACGGCGCATGTCAGCGAGGCGATCCAGTATCGCACGCTCGATCGGGCGGCATTCGGCGGGGCAAGAGCGGCGGGCTAGGCCAGCGGGTTGTCCCGCCCTGATTCCGGCTCCGATCCTCGAGCGGCAAGGCGACTGGCCCGGGTCCGCCGCCTCCGGTCTCGCCTCACAGACACTGGACACCGATGAGGCCTATTGACGGGGCTGAAAAAGGGTGTCACAATAGTCCCGTATCTCCTTGGCGGAATCCGCCACTGGCGCGCTCGCCCCGGCACTTGCGCACCCCTGAATAAGAATGCAGTCTCAGTGTGCGGTTACCGCGAACCCCTGGCCCGGGTTGGCGGCGTCATCCCACTGCAGGCACGTTTGTGAAGCGAGTCTGAAACGTCCTTCATTTGCGTGCCGGGCGTCCTCATCCGAGTTACCATCGTACCGACCCGACAAATCGCGCGAACCACATCTGATTTGTTCCACTCTCCGGCCCCCCCGGCCGAAGCCCTTCATGCAGCCCGCAGCTGAAAGGACGATGCATATGCGACTTCCCAGGTTCGGCACAGCTGTGCTCCTGGCGGCGCTCTGGATTGCGCCGTTGAGTGCACAGGCCCCCACCGGCACCATTCTCGGACATGTCACTGAGGAGACAACTCAGCGGCCGCTGCCGGGGGTCACGGTCTCGGCCGGCGGCCGCAGCACCCAAACCAAGGCGGACGGCAGCTACCTGCTCAACGGCGTCGCCGTCGGATCGGACTCCCTGCGGGCCCGGCTCATCGGGTTCACGCCGGTGGCCCAGGCGGTCACGGTGGTGGAGGGCCAGACGCTCGTCGTTGATCTCGCCATGGCGGAGCAGGCGATCAACCTGTCGGAAATGGTGGTGGTCGGCTACGGTGAGCAGCGGGCCGGCGATATCATCGGCGCCGTCAGCAATGTGACGTCGGCTGAGTTCAACACCGGCCGGGTCGTCACGCCGACCGAGCTGATTCAAAACAAGGTTGCGGGCGTGCAGGTGGTGGACAACAACGAGCCGGGTGGCGGCAAGACCATCCGGATTCGCGGCGCGACCTCGATCAACGCCAGCAGCGATCCGCTCTTCGTGGTTGACGGCATGCCGCTGGGGTTCGGCGCCTCAAGCGGCGTCTCCGTCGGGCGCGATCCGCTCAACTTCCTCAACGCCGATGACATCGAGAGCATCACCGTCCTGCGTGACGCCTCGGCGGCGGCGATCTACGGGGCCAATGCCGCCAACGGCGTGGTGCTGATCACGACCAAGACCGGCCGGGGCCGGGACAAGCCGCGCTTCGAATACAGCGGCAGCTTCTCCGCCTCCTCGGTGACCCGGCTCCCCTCGATGCTCAATGCGACCCAGTTCGCCGCGGCGGTGACGCAATACGCGCCGGCCAATGTCGCCCAGCTGGGGACCGCGAACACCGACTGGTTCAAGCAGGTGGACCGTACCGGGTACGGCCAGGAGCAGAACTTCTCCATTTCGGGCGCCGGGAACAGCTCGAACTACCGGCTGTCATTCAACTACCTCGACCAGAACGGCATCATCCAGGCTACCAACGCGAAGCGGGCCTCGATCGGGCTCAGCTACAACCAGCTGCTCTTCAACGACCGGCTGAGCCTGAAGACCAACCTGCGCGGTTCCCGTCAGGCCGACCAGTACACCCCGGGCGGCGTGGTTTCCAATGCCGCGCAGATGGGGCCGACCCAGCCGGTCCGGGATTCGCTCGCGCCGACCGGCTATTTCGACTGGACGGGTGGGATTCAATCGGCGGACAACCCGGTGGCCATCCTGGCGCTGGCCAAGTCCAAGAGCACGACCTATCGCAGCGTCGGCAACATCCAGGCGGGGTACAGCCTGCCCTGGGTCGACGGACTGACGGCCAACGCCAACTTCGGGTTTGACGTGACCGATGCCGACCGGGTGGATTTCACTCCGGGGGCGCTGCACAGCGAGATCAAGAGCGGTCACTACGGCAACTTCTTCAAGTCCAATCCGAGTCAGCTGAACTCGGTCGTCGAGTCATATCTGAACTACGCAGCACCGCGCAACGTGGGCCCGGGCGTGCTGGATCTGACCGGCGGTTATTCCTTCACGAAGTCGCATTCCGAGTTCCCCACGGTCCAGGCCGAGAGCCTCAGCACCGACCTGCTGGGCACCGGCGGCATTCCTGGGGCAAAGACGACGACCTCCCGGCTGTTCGTCAATGACTCCAGGCTGATTTCGTGGTTCGGGCGGGTCAACTACAACATCAACGACCGCTACATGGCGGCGTTCAGTGTCCGGCGCGACGGCTCCTCCCGGTTCGGCCCGGCCAATCAGTGGGGCAATTTCCCGGCCCTTTCCGCCGCCTGGCGCATTTCGGAAGAGCCGTTCCTGAAGAATGTCGCGTCGCTCTCCGACCTGAAGCTGCGCGGGTCGTGGGCCCGGACCGGCAACCAGTCGTTCGGCGACTTCCTTTATTCCTCGACCTACACCTACGGCGATGCGCAGGCGCAGTACTGGATGGGCAATGGCTTCGTCACCACGATCCGTCCCAGTGCGGTGGATCCGAACATCAAGTGGGAGTCGACCCGTTCCTTTGATCTCGGGCTCGACTTCGGGTTCAAGAACCAGCGGTTCACCGGCGCCATCGACTGGTACGACAAGAAGACGACCGACCTCATCTTCAGCGTTCCCGCCGCGGCCGGCACCGTTCCCGGCGACTTCGTGACCACCAACATCGGCAGCATGCGGAATCGCGGCCTCGAGCTCACCCTCGAAGCGCGGGTGCTCAAGGGCGAGAACGGACGGCTCGGCTGGACCGCCAACGTGACCGCGGCCAGCAACAGCAACGAGCTGCTCACCATCACGCCGGCCGGCGGCGCCGCCCAGCAGATCCTGACCGGCGGCATCGGCGGTGGCGTAGGCCAGACCATCCAGGTGCTCCGGCCCGGTTCGGCGATCAACTCCTTCTTCGTCTACAAGCAGAAGTACGCCAACGGCAAGCCGGTGGAGGGGAGCTACGAGGACCTGAACAACGACGGCATCATCAATCAGAACGACCTCCGGCCGTTCCACGACCCGGCGCCGAAGTGGATCCTGGGGCACTCCTCGTACCTGAACTACGGCAAGTTCGACTTTGGCTTCACCGTCCGGGCCTACCTGGGCAACTACGTCTACAACAACATCGCGTCCAACCTCGGCACCTACTCGGAAGTCACCCGGGGCTCGCCGTACAACCTGCACAACTCGGTCCTCAAGACCGGCTTCACCACGGCGCAGTACTTCTCCGATTATTATGTGGAGAAGGCGTCCTTCCTGCGGATGGACAACCTGACGGTCGGCTATTCGTTCAATCTCCGGAACCAGACCGCCCGGGTCTTCGGCACGCTGCAGAACGCATTCACGATCACCGGCTACAGCGGAGTGGATCCGACCGCGGGCCTGAACGGCATCGACAACAACCTCTATCCGCGCTCGCGCACCTTCAGCGGTGGCCTGAGCCTCCGATTCTAGACGCGACCATGGACTCGATCACTTCAGAAGGGACGGAGACATGAACCGCAATATCCTCAAGGGCCTCACCGGCGCCGCCACGTTGCTCGTGCTGGGCCTGGTGGGCTGCACCGATCCGTCGGTCTCACCGTCGAGCACGGTCACCGAAGAAAACATCTTCAAGGACCCGGCCTCCTACCAGGCCTTCCTCGCCAAGATCTACGCCGGGTTCTCGACCACCGGCCAGCGAGGCCCGGCCGGGGACAAGGACATCCAGACCATCAACGACGAGGGTTTTTCGCAGTACATGCGCCTCTACTGGGAGCACCAGGAGCTCCCGACCGACGAGGCGGTGCTCGCCTGGGGCGACGGCGCGGTGCAGGAGTTCAACGGGCAGGTCTGGGGATCAAGCAACGCCTTCCTCGGCGCGATGTTCTCCCGGATCTACCTGGAGGTGGGATGGACCAACGAATTCCTCAAGCAGACGACGGATTCGAAGCTGTCGGAGCGCGGTGTCAGCGCCGCACTGAAGACCCAGATCCAGCAGTTCCGCGCCGAGGCCCGGTTCCTCCGGGCGCTGGCAATGTGGCACGGGCTCGACCTCTTTGGGCCCATCCCCATCGTCACGGTGAACGATCCGGCGCCACCGAAGCAGAACACGCGGCAGGAGGTCTACGACTTCATCGTCAGTGAGGTCCAGGCGATTCAGCCGGACCTTCCTTCGGCCGGCGCCGGGACCTACGGACGGGCCACGAAGGAGGCCGCGTACATGCTGCTGGCCAAGGTCTACCTGAACGCCGAGGTCTACACCGGCACCGCACACTACACCGAAGCGCTGACCGCGGCATCGGCCGTCATCGCCGGTCCGTTCAGCCTGAATCCGGTGTATCTGAACAACTTCACGGCAGATAACGACATTTCGCCCGAGATCATCTTCCCGATCGTCCAGGACGGGCTGCGCTCCAAGAGCTACGGCGGCACGACCTTCCTGATTCATGCCTCCTGCGGCAATGCGATGGACCCCGCGGCGCAGGGCGTGGATGGTTGCTGGTGGGGGCTGCGCCTCAAGCCAGAGGCCTACAACCGCTCCGTCGCGGATCCGCGCGGCGCGTACTTCAATCCCACTGGGCAGCCGGTGACGATCAACAGCCTCACCGATTTCACCCAAGGGGCCACGGCGCCCAAGTTCACCAACATCAAGTCGGTCGGTGGCCAGGGCTCGGATGCGGCCTTCCCGGACACCGATTACCCGATGTTCCGTCTGGCTGACGCCTACCTGATCTACGCCGAGGCCGCGCTCCGCGGTGGCGGCGGCTCCACCACCCAGGCCTTGGCGTACGTGAACGCGCTCAGGCAGCGGGCCTACGGCGACAACAGCGGCGACATCACAATTGGCCAGCTCGATCTGCAGTTCATTCTGGACGAGCGCGGCAAGGAGTTGCTGTGGGAGGGCCATCGCCGGACCGACCTGATCCGCTACGGCCAGTTCACCGGCGGCAGCTATATCTGGTCGTGGAAGGGGAATGTGCAGGCCGGACAGGCCACCCAGCCGTTCCTGAACCTGTACCCGATCCCCATCACGCAGCTTTCAGCCAACCCGAACCTGACGCAGAACCCGGGCTACTGAGCCCGGGAGGCAACTTCGTTTGACCGGTTCGCGGCTCCACCGTTTCGGCGGTGGGGCCGCGACTCGTACCTGTGCACTGGATCCGGCATCGGAACCATCCACCATGGAGGCACGGAGGGCCCAGCGAGACTTTCGTCAGGTTTCGAGCAGCCTCCATGCGCTCCGTGCGCCCCGTGCCTCCGTGGTGACTGCCCCGGACTCGACTCTTCTAAGGACTTATTCAATACATGTCACCTGGACACCGAATTCCCGCGGCGGGGCTGCTCGTGCTCGGTGCGCTTGCCTGCAGCAATGGCCCCGCTCCCCCCACAGGATCGAATCCGCCTCCGGTGGGCCGGCCGGCGCTGCCCCAGGCCTACCGGCCCAGCGGCCATATGGCGGCGGGGGATGTGGTGGTGCATCTCTTCGACTGGACCTGGACCGACATCGCCACCGAGTGCGAGCAGGTGCTCGGTCCGGCAGGCTTCGCCGCGGTGCAGGTCTCACCGCCGCAGGAGCACAGCATTACGCCCAATTTCGACTGGAGCGAGCGTTATCAGCCGGTGAGCTATAGTGTAGCGCGGAGCCGCTCGGGGACGGGGACCGAATTCGCGGCGATGGTAACCCGCTGCAAGGCAGCCGGTGTCGGCATTATCGTCGACGCGGTGATCAACCATATGACCAACTTTCCCAGCCCTGGCGTGGGGAGCAACGGCACCGCCTACACCAAGTACAACTACCCCGGCCTGTACACCCAGGCTGACTTCCATTCCCCATGCGCGCTCAATAACTACCAGAGCGCCGCGAACGTGCAGGACTGCGAGCTGCTCTCGCTGCCGGATCTGGACACCAAGCGGCCCAACGTGCGGCAGGCGATCGCCGACTATCTGCTCATGCTTACCCGGATGGGCGTGGCCGGCTTCCGCATCGACGCCGCCAAGCACATCCAGCAGGTGGACCTCGACGAGATTCTCGACGCCGTGAACCTCACTCTGGCGGGGGAGGGATCCCCGATGCCCTACATCTACCTCGAGGTGGTGGCGGGGCAGCGCGAGGCCATCGGCGAGGCAGACTACTTCGGCGAGGGATACTCCTCCGGCGGCGCGGCCGACATCACCGAGTTCACCTTCGTGGGCGTCGGCGACAAGTTCCGCCGCCTGGGTGGCCAGTACATTGCGCAGCTCAACCCGAACGGGCCGCCCGGAAGTCAGTTCTCCCCGGTGGCGTGGGGGCTCATGCCGTCGGACAAGGCAGTGGTCTTCCTGCAGAATCACGACACCCAGCACCAGTGCGGCCTCGGCTACCGTGACGGCAACGTCTTCCGGCTTGCCAATGTCTGGATGCTGGCGCAGCCCTACGGCTATCCCTCGGTCCTGTCCAGCTTTGCCTTCAACTGCCCGGGGGGGAACTCCGTGGGCCCGCCCTCCGACGCCAACGGCTGGACCCTGCCGGTCACCTGTGCCTCCAGTCTCGAGACGGCCACGATCGGGCAGTGGGTCTGCGAGCACCGCGATCCGTCCATCCGGGCCATGGTGGGCTTCCGCCGCGCTGTTGCGGGCAGCAGTATCACGCACTGGTGGGACAACGGGAGCAACGCAATCGCCTTCGCCCGTGGCGACCTGGGCTTCGTCGCCATCAACCGGGAGGATACGACCATCGCGGCGACGGTCGTGACCGGTATGTCTGCCGGTACGTACTGCGACCTGCTGACTGGCGGTCTTGCCGGCTCGGCCTGCGTCGGAACGACAGTCGCGGTGGATTCGACCGGTGCGGTCCAGCTCAACCTCGCGCCGCTGTCGGCCATCGCGATCGACACCGCGGCGCAGCAGTAGGGGTTTGTCGCAGTGCAGGACACAGAGCCTACCACGGAGACACGGAGGACTCGGAGCGAGGAGCCCGTTCCAGGATCTCCGTGCCTCCGTGGCGAACAACACGGTCGATCGACGCGTTAGAGAAGCGGCACCGATGCAGTAGGGGTTTGTCGCAGTGCAGGACAGAGAGCCTACCACGGAGACACGGAGGACTCGGAGCGAGGAGCCCGTTCCATGATCTCCGTGCCTCCGTGGTGAACAACTCTGTCGATGGACGCGTTTGAGAAGCGGCACCGATACAATAGGGGTTTGTCGCAGCGCGGGACAGAGAGCTTACCACCGAGACACGGAGGACATGGAACGAGCAGCTTCTTCCGTGACCTCCGTGCCTCCGTGGTGAACAAAGAGGTTGATTGAATCGTTAAAGGAGCTACACCGATGCGGAATCGTCTGATCTGGCTGGTACTGGCGTGCTGCGCCCTCTCGGTTGCGCCGAGCGCCCGGGCGCAGGCTCCCACCACCGACACTTCCTGGGTCGCCCGGAGCGCGCTCTACGAGGTGTTTGTGCAGGACTTCTCCCCCAGCGGGGACCTCCAGGGCGTCATTGCCGGCCTCGACCGCATCCAGTCCGTCGGGGCCAATGTCGTCTGGCTCATGCCGATCCACCCGATCGGCGTGGTGAACCGGAAGGGGTCGCTCGGCTCGCCCTACGCGGCCATGGACTACCGCGCCATCAACCCCGCCTTCGGCACCGCGGACGACTTCCGCGCCCTGGTGGCGGCTATCCACGCCCGCGGGATGAAGGTCATTCTCGACTGGGTGCCCGACCACACCTCCCCTGACCACCCCTGGGTGGCCCAGCACCCGGACTGGTACTTCCGCGACTCGGCGGGTGCGCCGATGGTGCCCCGCGACGCCGACGGCAAGCTGACCGACTGGACCGACGTGGTACAACTCGACTATGGCAATCCGGCGGTCCGGCAGGAGATGATCGCCACCATGCGCTGGTGGCTCGTGGAGTTCGGGATTGACGGCTACCGGGTGGACGTGGCCGGGTTTGTCCCCTACGCCTTCTGGTACGAAGCGATCCCGGCGCTCCGCGCTGCAGTGCCCAGGACCACGCTCTTCCTGGCGGAGTGGGGCGACGTCGAGATGCATCGGGCGGGCTTCGACCTGACCTACGCGTGGGACGCGTACGCCCGTCTCAAGAAGGTGTGGAAGGGGGCACCCGCCTCCAGCTTCGTCCGGAGCGAGCTCACCGACATGCGGACCATGCCCCAGGGCGGGATGCGGCTGCGCTTCACCACCAACCACGACGAGACGGCCTGGGACAAACCGCCGGTGGCGATCTTCGGCGCCGGGGCGGGGGCGCGTGCGGCCTATGTTGCCATGGCGCTCCTTCCGGGCCGGCCCCTGCTCTATAACGGGCAGGAAGTGGAGAGCCCGCAGAAGCTGCCGCTGTTCGAGCGGGAGCTGGTGGCGTGGGATCAGCCCAAGGCGGAGGAGGCCCGCGGCTTCTACCGCCGAATCCTCGAGCTGGCCCGCACCCAGCCCGCGCTCATCCGGGGTGATTTCGTGGAGATCGCGACCACCGCCCCCAACGACCTGATCGCCTATCGCCGCGGCGGGATTGTGGTGCTGGTCAACCCAAGGTCCCACCAGGTGAAGGCCCGAGTGAATGGCATCGATATCAACGGCTGGCACGACCTGTTGTCCGGCCGCAAACAGCGCGGCACCCGGGTCACGCTGCCTGCCTACGGAGTCATGGTGCTCCAATGACCCCGGTGTTGAGCGGCCAACAGCTATCCCCCCCGTCCGCGTGATCCGCGCCCTCCTCCTCGGCCTCGCCGCGCTCGCCCTGGGGGCCGCTCCCAGCCCCGCCCAGCGGCAGCGCCTCTCCATGGACCCGGGCTGGCGCTTCACCCTGGCCGACCCGGCTGGCGCCGAGACGCCCCGTTTCGACGACCGCGCCTGGCGCCCGCTTGATCTGCCGCATGACTGGAGCATCGAGGGCACCCCGCGTGAGGATGCCCCCGGCGGAGGCCGCGTTGGCTACTTCCCCGGGGGCATCGGCTGGTATCGCAAGGCGTTCCGCCTGCCGCCCGGCTCCCGCGGCCGGGAGTTCCGGCTCGAGTTCGACGGCGTCTACATGAATAGCGACGTCTGGATCAACGGTGTTCATCTGGGCCGTCGGCCTTACGGCTACATCAGCTTCGCCTACGACATCACCAAACACCTCGTGGCGGGCGTGAACGTTGTGGCCGTCCGGGTCGACAACAGCCGGCAGCCCAATTCCCGCTGGTACACCGGCAGCGGCATCTACCGCCACGTCTGGCTGACCATCGCGGATCCGCTGCAAGTCGGGCACTGGGGAGTGTCTGTGACGACACCACAGGCCGACTCCGCGGGTGCGGCGGTAGTCATTCGCACCCGGGTGGAGAACGACCACACGACGCCGCGCCGGGGTGTGCTCCGGTCGTCGGTGCTGGACAGCGCCGGGCGGGAGGTCGGGCGGACCGAAACGCCGTTCTTCCTTGCCGCTGGCGGGCAGCTCGAACTGGAGGAACGAGTGCAGGTCGAGTCGCCGCGGCTCTGGTCGGTGAAGGCGCCGCACCTGTACGCGCTCCGCTCGGAGGTCCGGGAGGGGGCGCGCTCAACCGACGTGACGACCACGACGTTCGGGATCCGGACCATTGCCTACGACAAGGACCGCGGGTTCCTGCTGAATGGCCGACAGGTCAAGATGCGAGGCGTCAACCTCCATCACGACGCGGGCGGGCTGGGCGCGGCCGTGCCGGAGCGAGTCTGGCAGCGCCGGCTGGAGGCGCTCAAGGCGATGGGTGCGAACGCCATCCGCACCTCGCACAATCCGCCGGCACCCGAGCTGCTCGATCTGTGCGACCGCATGGGCTTTCTGGTGATGGCGGAGGCCTTCGACGAGTGGACCATCGGCAAGGTGCCCGAAGGGTACCATCAGTACTTCGCCGAATGGTCCGAGCGCGACGTCACGGACTTTGTCCACCGGGACCGCAATCACCCGTCGATTGTGCTGTGGAGTGCGGGGAACGAGATCGGGGAGCAGGTGACGCCCGAAGGGGTTGAGGTACTCCGCCGGCTGCTCGACATCTTCCATCGGGAGGACCCGACGCGACCGGTCACCACCGGCAACGACAACATCGCCGCCGACGGCCGTCCCGCCACCCTCGCCTTTCTAAATGCACTGGACATCGTGGGCTACAACTACGTCGACCGCTGGCACGAACGCCGGGAGACATTCGCCGACCAGGACCGGCACGACCATCCCGAGTGGAAGATGATCGGCACCGAAAGCGGCACCATCTTCCAGTCATTCGACGAGCGGTACACCCTGGGCGACGACCCGGGCCTCGTGCGACCGAACTACACCTCCGGAATGCTCCAGGCCGAACGGCTGTGGAAGTGGGTCACCCTGCACGACTACTTCGCCGGCAACTTCATGTGGACCGGCATCGACTACCTGGGCGAAAGCACCTGGCCCTTCAAGGGCTTCCCCTCCGGCGCGATGGACATCATTGGTCAGCCCAAGGATGTGTACTACCTCTATCAGAGCCTGTGGACCGAGCGGCCAGTGCTCCACCTCTTCCCGCACTGGAACTGGGCGGGGCGAACCGGGCAGGTGATTCCGGTGCTGGCCTACACCAACTGCAACAGCGTGGAGCTGTTCCTCAATGGCCGCTCCCTTGGCGAAAAGCGCCTCGAGTTCCCGGCGCAGGGGACATCCGGCGGCTGGAACAGCTACGCCGAGCCGGTGGTCAACCCCACGACGACCGACCTGCACCTCAGCTGGGATGTACCGTACGAGCCGGGGGAACTGCGGGCTCTCGGCAGGCTTCGGAATGGCGAAGGGGCCTGCGTCGCAAGCGTGCGCACGGCGGGTCCGCCTGCCGCCATCCGCCTCACCTCTGATCGTGACACCATCAGCACCGATCGGGGCGACGTGGCACACATGACATTCGAGGTCGTGGACTCGGCCGGGACGGTCGTTCCCACGGCGGACAATCTCGTTCGCTTTACGGTGGCCGGCGGCGCGATCATGGTGGTGGACAATGCCGATCTGCAGGACCTCGAGCCCTACCGTACCGACCGCCGACAGGCGTACAACGGTCGCGGGCTCGCGATCGTGCGCGCGCATGAGCCGGGAGCAATCCGCCTGACCGCCACTGCGGACGGGCTCGAGGCTGGAAAGCTGAGCTTACAGGTCGTGGACGGCGCTGGTCCCATGGCCATCCCGGCGGCGAACCCGCGATGACCGACAGGGGAGCCCCGCCTTGGGAACATCTCACCACGGAGGCACGGAGATCACGGAGGCGCCACGGAAGCCCCTCCGTGTCACTCGTGCCTCCGTGTCTCCGTGGTCTCGCTGCTGGATCGCTGCCGCCAATGCACCTGTGAGTCCTCTCCGAGGGATGCGCCTCATGCCCCCATCGTTCCTCCTGCTCCCGCTGTGGCTCACATCGGTGGCCGTGATGGCGCAGGCACAGCGCCCGTCGGGTACGACGCCACGAGCTGCGGACCGCGCCGTCTACCTTGATCGCACGGGAGTGATCCGCTGGACGGACAATCGCCATGAGGTCGCCCTCTTCGGCGCGAACTACGTCATCCACACCGCCTCGGACTACCGCGCGGCGGGTTACGTCCATGGCGATCGCAAGCGGATGATCGACGAGGACATGGCCCACTTCGCCCGCATGGGCTGGGACGGGCTGCGGCTCACCTTCTGGGGTGACTGGGAGGCCTCCGATAGCGCCGGCAACCTGCTCCCCAACGACCATCTCGACCTGCTGGATTACCTCATCGCCCGTGCCCGCGAACGCGGCATCTACATGCTGTTCAGCCCGATCCAGCTCTACGGTTCAAACTGGCCGGATGCGCTGAGCGACAACTCCGCACCGGGCTTCGGGCGGCACTTCGGCAAGGAGCGGATGGGCACCGACCCGGCCGCCCGTGCGGCGCAGGTGAACTACCTGCACCAGATCCTGAACCATGTGAATCCGTACACCGGTGTCACGCTCAAGGATGAGCCGGCCATCCTCTTCATCGAGTTGGTGAACGAGCCGTGGCACCACACCGAGGACCTGCCGGGCTCAGTCGAATACATCAACGCCCTCACCGACGCGGTGCGCGCGGTCGGCTGCCGCAAGCTGGTGTTCTACAACGTGAGCCAGGATTTCCGGGTCGGCGAGGCGATCCGCCGTTCTCGCGCGCAGGGCGTGACTTTCGGCTGGTATCCAACCGGACTGAATTCCGGCCATGAGCTGGTGGGCAACTACCTCCGCACAGTCGACAGCTTCCCCGATATGCTGCGCCCCGAGCTGGCCCGCCTCCCACGCATCGTCTACGAGTTCGACAGCCCCGATCTGCGCACCGGCACGATGTATCCGGCCATGGCGCGGACCATGCGTGGCGTAGGGGCGCAGGTCGCCCTCATGTTCGCCTACGACATGCTGGGCACCGCCTCGCGCAACCTGGGATGGCAGACCCACTACCTCAGCCTGGTCTATACGCCGCGCAAGGCGATCAGTGCCATCATCGCCGCCGAGGCGATGCGCCGGCTGCCGCGAATGCGCACGTACGGCCCGTATCCCGAGAACACCCGGTTCGGCGACTTCCACGTTTCCTCCGACGGCAATCTGGGAGAGCTCGTCGCGCGCGATGCCTTCCTCTACGCCGGCTCGACGCTCTCGGTGCCCCCTAACCCGTCCGCGCTGCGGCGGATCGCCGGCTACGGCTCCTCCTCCACGGTGGCCTACGAAGGGGAAGGGACCTACTTCCTCGACCAGGTCCGCCCCGGCCTCTGGCGCCTCGAGGTCTACCCCGACGCCGTACCCGTTCGTGATCCGTTCGAGCCGATGAGCCCGGACAAGCTGGTGACCCGCGCGATCAGCCGTGCCTGGTCCATGACAATCACCCTGCCGGATCTCGGCGGCACCTTCACCGTGCAGCCAGTCACGGCCGGCAACCCGCACAGCGAGCAGGCCGAAGCTGGCCGCTTCACGGCGACACCCGGCGTCTATGTCCTGAGCAATGCTGGTGCAGTGGATGTCGCCGCACTCCCGGCATTCGTCGGGCAGATCGGCTTCAGCGAATATCACGGACCGCGAGCTGATTCTCTGGCGGTATCCGTCACGCCCCTGACCGCGCCGTCGTACCTCACAGGCCAGGATGCAGAGCTCCGCGTCCGCGTGGTCGACGCGACTCCGCCAGACTCGGCCAAGGTCTTCCTGCGGTTGATTGCCGGCGACTGGTACCACGGCTACCCGCTGCGGCCGGTGGGCGGCTACGACTACGCCGCCACGGTTCCAGCCGCCGACCTGCGTGAGGGACCCTCTGAATTCGTGATCACGCTCTACCGCGGCGGTGCGGCCACCACCTTCCCGGGCGACCTGCCGCGTCAGCCCGGGGATTGGAACTACCACAGCCGCGACTCCTGGAAGCTCGAAGTGTCTAGTGCCCGGACGCCGCTACGGCTGTTTGACGCCGCGACCGACCTTGGGCGTCTCGCCTTCACCCGCATCGGCGACGCGGGGCGCAGCGGCCTGTTCCAGGTCGGGCTTTCCAATGCTACGGGCCGGCCGATCATGCGCTTTCCGCTCCCGGTGGACCCGAGCGGCTGGAGCCCGGCGGATTACACTGCCTCGCTCGTGATCGTGGATCGCGTCAGGGCGCGCCGGGAAAGTGTTGCCGGCGCTGACAGGCTCCACCTGCGATTGCGCGGCTTGGGAGGACGCCAGACCCTGCACGTCACGCTGATGGAGGACGACGGCACCAGCTGGACCGCGGCCGTAACCCTGGACAGCAGCTGGAGCGAGCCCTCGCTTCCGCTTGCGGCCTTCACCATCGGGCGTGGCGTCCTGCTGCCACAGGGGTTTCCCGGCGAGTGGAGCTACTGGGTGGGACCTGGGGCGGGACGGGGCGGTGCAACGGACCGGCCGCGACTCGATCATCTGGAGCGGCTGCAGCTGTCGCTCCGGCGGGAAGACGGGGTCGTTGTCAGGCCGGGCGGTTACGGCGCGGAGGTGGAGTGGGTGACGCTCGAGTTCGGCGGCGGAACGGAGGGGACCGCAGGGAAGGGGAGGCAGTGAGAAGTGCGCCCGGCGCTCTCCTCCCGCTCCATTTCACCCCCGCTACGGCCGGATCGTGACCGTACTGTTGAACAGCTGCGGGGTGATCATGAAATCCACAAACGCTCCGGGAGAGAGCAGGATTTCTCCGGACCGGAACGACGGCCCCCGGGCAGTGGGCTGGGCTCGGAATTCCGCCGTGCCCTTCGCCAGCAGGTTCTGGGGCACCGTGAACGTCCGCCTCATTTCGGGAGCCACCGTCCCCAGCCGGAAGGTACTCCCGGCACCACTGACGAACACTTCCATGGGCAGCGCATAGTGGCTGATGACCTCCACATGGACCGGGGCGAGCTGCGGTTGGGGTTCGTCAGAACCGCTGCCGGCGTTCTTGGCGCACGCGCTGCTGGCCAGTGCCAGTCCGGCGACGACAACCCAGAGTCTTCGATCCATTTGTCCCCCTCAGTCAGGTCTGCTCGCCTGCAGTGACACCGTGGCGCCGACTCGGCGCCGGCGGCCCCGTCGCTAACCGGCGGTGCCGGTGCGTTTCCTTGCCGCCCTGATCGCGAAGGCGAGCATCACGAACCCGAAGCCGAGGAGCACCAGCCCCCACCAGAGGTTCACATTGATCCCGAGCGACTGGACGTAGATCGCCTGGTCAGAGACGAGCCCGAACAGCGTGAGCAGCACGCCGAAGATCGAGAACATCAGCCCGATCGGGAGTCGGAGGTCCAGGTTCATGGTGCGATCACCAGAAGAGGATGTTGAGCATCAGGGTCAGCCCGAGCACGACGACACCGAGGGCGGCGGGGCGCTTGTACCACACCAGGTCGTGGTCCGTCAGGCGCGGCGTGAGGGCGTACACCAGCCCCTTGAGCTCCTCGTCCGACTTGTTGTGCCGGGTGAGCAGCGAAATCGCGATCGTCGCCACGAAGCAGGCGCTCCACGCGTAGATGGCGGTCCAGAAGTTCTGCGCCATCTCGCTCGGGTAGGTGTGCAGTACCGCACCGAGGAATCCCCCCTTGAGTCCGGCCATCGCGCCGTGTGACAGCACCAGCCCGTGGTGGGTCGCCGCAGCTAACGTGCCGATCAGCAGGCCGAAGAACGCCCCGTGGCCGGTGGCCCGGCGCCAGAACATCCCCAGCAGGAAGGTGGCGAACAGCGGCGCGTTGACGAACGCGAAGACCAGCTGGAGCATGTCCATGATGTTGTTGAACCGCGTTGTCGCATACGCCGCAGCCACGCTGAACAGAATGCCGAACACCGTGGCCGCGTGGCCCACCCGCAGGTAGTGCCGGTCCGACTGGCCCGGCCGGATGTACGACTGGTAGATGTCGTAGGTCCACACGGTGTTGAACGCGGTGACATTCCCCGCCATGCCGGACATGAACGACGCCATGAGCGCGGTGAGGCCGAGACCCAGCAGTCCCGACGGGAGGTAGTGCGCGAGGAGCACGGGGATCGCGAGATTGTAGTTCGGCATGCCATCGCTCCCGATGGGCAGCAGCCCTCCGCTGCTGTTGTGCAGCGCGATCGCGATCATCCCCGGCAGGATCACGAGGGCGGGGAACAGCATCTTCGGAATCGCCGCGAAGAGCGGAGTGCGGCGCGCGGCGGTCATCGACTCGGCGGCCATGGCCCGCTGGATGACGAGGAAGTCGGTGCACCAGTAGCCGAACGACAGCACGAACCCCAGTCCCATCGCCATGCCGAACCACTCGACGCCCATGGGGTTGGCGGTGGCCGAGTCCAGGTGCTGCCACGAGTGGGTCCAGGCGCCCGGGGCGTACCCGGCACTGGTCGAGACGGTGTCGAGCTTTGCCGTCAGTCCGGCCCAACCGCCCACATCCTTCAGCCCGAGAAGTACCAGCGGGAGGAAGCCCAGGACGATCAGGAAGAACTGCAGCACTTCGTTGTAGATCGCCGAGGTCAGTCCGCCGAGGAAGATGTAGGCCAGGACGATGACGGCGGACAGGACCACACTGGTGTGGAAATTCCACCCGAGCACGAGCTCCAGCAGCTTCGCGAGCGCGTACATCGAAATCCCGGAGGACAGGACTGTCATCAGGGCGAAGGTCATCGCGTTGAAGCCCCGGGTCTTTTCGTCAAATCGGAGTTTGAGGTACTCGGGCACGGAGCGGGCCCGCGAGCCGTAGTAGAACGGCATCATGAAGATCCCGACGAACACCATGGCGGGGATCGCCCCGACCCAGTAGAAGTGGCTGGTCACCATGCCGTACTTGGCGCCCGAGGCCGCCATCCCGATCACTTCCTGCGCGCCCAGATTCGCCGACAGGAACGCCAGCCCGGCGATCCAGGTCGGGATGGAGCGACCCGAGAGGAAGAAGTCTTCGCTGCTCCTGACAGATCGCCGCAGGACCCAGCCGATGCCGAGCACGAAGGCGAAATAGACGATCAGGATGGCGTAGTCGATCGCGCCGAGGTGGATCTGCTGCACGGGCAGGGCTCCCTGGGAAGGGGCGGTAGGAAGGGGTGCTGCGGGCCGCCGGGCCCCGGTCGGGCCGCTCGGGGATTGCGGCGCACCCGTATGTTCGGCGTCACCGACTCGGGGCGCAAGACCCGCTGGCAGAAGCGTCAAATCGGCCGTACCTTCTGATGCGGGTCGTCCCCAATCGGCCCAGCGGTTGGCCGTCGCCGCGCCCGGCAGAACCAGACTCCAGCACCCCGGACTTCTCCATGCGTCGCCCTACCGCCCTTCTTGTGCGCTGCCTCGCCACGGTCGCTGTCGTGGCGCCCCTCGGGGCGCTTCAGGGTCAGATCCGAGTCAGCTCGCCCGACAGTCGCAATCAGGTCACGGTGGCGGTCAGCGAGGGACGGCTGACCTACAGCGTCGCGCGCGACGGCCGGGTGCTGATCCTGCCCTCGCGACTTGGCTTTGAGTTCCGTGGGGCACCCTCGCTGGGCGACGGGTTGCGCATCGCCGATACCACGCGGCAGTCGCACGACGAGTGGTGGACCCAGCCCTGGGGCGAAGTGGCGCGGGTGAGGGAGCACTACAACGAGCTCGCCGTCTCGGTTCAGGAGGCCCCGCCCGCCTGTCCGGCCGACCGCCCGACCGACTGTCGCCGTTTCACTTTCCGGGTCCGCGCCTTCGACGACGGTATCGGCTTTCGCTACGAACTCCCCGAACAGCCCGGGCTACGGGCATTCGAGATTACGGGAGAGCTGACCGAGTTTGCCTTCACCGACAACCCGCGCGCCTGGTGGATCCCCTCCGACCGGCCCCGGATGGACCGCTCGGAGATGCTCTATTCCTCCGGGCCGGTGAGTCTGCTGCAGCGGGTGCAGACGCCGCTCACCATGCAGACCCAGGATGGCCGCACCTTCATGGTGATCCACGAGGCCAATCTCGTGGATTACGCCCGGATGAACCTGCGCGGGTCGTGTATCGAGTGCCGGGTCCTGCGGGCCGACCTGGCGCCGATGGGCGACGGGATACTGGTGCGCGGCCAGACCCCGTTTGTGACGCCGTGGCGGACGATTCAGCTGGCCGATCGCGTCACCGAACTGGCCCCCTCGCTGCTCGGCCTCAAGCTCAACCCACCGAATGCGCTCGCCTCCACCGACTGGATCCACCCGATGAAGTACATCGGCATCTGGTGGGGGATGCACATCGGCACGATGACCTGGAGCTCGGGACCGGAGCATGGGGCAACGACGGCCAATACGAAACGCTATATCGATTTCGCCGCGGCCAACGGGTTCGGTGGCGTGCTGGTCGAGGGGTGGAACACCGGGTGGGATGGCGACTGGATCAAGAACCGCAACGCCTTCTCCTTCACTCAGGCCTATCCCGACTACGACCTCCCCGCCCTCGCCGCCTACGCTCAGGAGAAGGGCGTCCGGTTGATCGTTCACAACGAGACATCGGGCGGGATCGAGAATTATGAACGGCAGATGGACAGCGCCTTCGCCCTGTACCACTCACTTGGGCTTGACGCGATCAAGAGCGGGTATGTCACCGACACCTTGAGCGGAGGCCACGACCACTGGTCGCAGTACGCCGTACGCCATCACCGGAGGGTGATCGAGACCGCCGCCCGCTTCGGAATCATGGTGGATGTGCATGAACCGCTGCACGACACTGGCGAGCGCCGCACCTGGCCAAACATGATGACACGCGAGGGCGCGCGCGGGCAGGAGTACAACGCCTGGAGCGGCGACGGGGGCAACCCGCCAGACCACGAGATCAACCTCTTCTTCACCCGCCTGCTGGCGGGGCCGATGGACTACACCCCCGGCATCTTCGACATCCTGAGGGATCGGAGCACGGGCACGGCGCAGCGCCCGGACCAGCCGCGGGTGCGCACCACGCTGGCCAAACAGCTCGCCCTCTACGTCGTGCTCTATTCACCTCTCCAGATGGCGGCAGATCTGCCGGAGAACTACGAGGGGCAGCCCGCCTTCCAGTTCATCCGCGATGTCGCGGTGGACTGGGACACGACCCGGGTGCTGGACGGGCGGATCGGGGACTACGTCGCGGTCGCGCGCCGCGAACGCGGCGGTCAGAGCTGGTTCCTCGGTGCGATCACCGACGAAGAAGGCCGCACGCTCGACATCCCGCTCTCATTCCTGACGCCGGGTCGGCGCTACGTCGCCGAGATCTACGCCGACGGCCCGAACGCCAACTGGCTGGACAATCCCCTCCCGGTCACCATTACCCGACGCCCGGTGACCTCCGCCACCCGGCTTCGTCTGCTCCTGGCGCCCGGTGGCGGCCAGGCGATCCGCATCCGTCCTGCGAGATGATGACCAACGCCCATGGATGAGCTGAAGGCGCTCCGATCCCTCGCCAAGGCGGTGGGAGTCCTCACCCGCTACACTGACGGCCTGGGCAAGCGCGTCACCGCGGCGCCCGAGACGCTGGTGCGCGTCTGCGCCGCGGTCGGCGCTCCCGTCACCAGTCCGGCCGATGCCACCGAAGCCCTGCGCACGGTCCGCGCCAGGCAGCACGCCGGGCTCGTGCCGCCGGTTGTCGTAGCCTGGGATGGCACCTTCGCCCCGGTACATGTCGCCAGCCGCGGAGCGGTCCACGCCGAATTGCACCTCGAGCAGGGTGGGCAGGCCGGAGTGGAGTACATCGACCGCACCTTCCGCCTGACGGGTCCTCTGCCGCTCGGCTATCACCGGCTGACAGTCGAGGCCGGGGGCCGGCAGGAATCCGCGACGGTGATCGCGACCCCGGTGCATGCCTGGCGCCGGCCGGGTTCGCACCGGAGCTGGGGAGTCGGGACCCATCTCGCCGCGCTGCGTTCCGCTCGCAGCCGCTCCGTCGGGGACCTGCAGGATCTGCGGTCGCTCTGTCGCTGGGTGCAGGACCGGGGCGGCGACCTTGTGACGGTCCTTCCGCTGCTCCCCACGTTCAATACCAAGTGGCCCGAATGCAGTCCGTACTCTCCGGTGAGTCGGCTGTTCTGGTCCGAGCTGGTCCTTGATCTGGGGGAGGCGCATCGGCCGACACCCGCCCCCCCGACGCTGGACGTGAGTCGCGCGGATGCCGAGGTCCGCGCCGCCCTCGCCGGACATCCCGTCCCGCCTGTGGCAGAGCTGGATGGAGAGCTGGTACGCTATGCCCGCTTCCGCGGCGCGCAGGCCCGGCTCGGCAGGAACTGGCGGGATTGGCCGCCGGCGGCACGGGCCGGCACCCTGACACCCGATCAGGTCGATCCCGAGGAGGAGAACTTCCACCTCGTCGCGCAGACGCTGGTGCGCGGCCAGCTCCACGAGCTGAGGCAGCGTCTGGAGCACGACGGTTTCCGGCTCGGTCTCGACCTGGCCGTGGGCGGCCACCCCGACGGCTACGATCCCTGGTCCCGCCAGGGCCTCTTCGGCGAGGGGATGTCGGTGGGCGCCCCTCCCGACGGCGGCTTCCCCAGCGGGCAGGACTGGGGATTCAGCCCGGTGCTCCCCGATGCGTCGCGCCGCGAGGGGCACCGGTATCTGGCGGCGTCGATAGCCCACCAGGCGGGGCTCGCTGGCGTCCTCCGGGTGGATCACATCATGGCCTGGACCCGGCTCTACTGGATTCCCCACGGCTTTGGGCTGCACGACGGGACCTACGTCTCGTATCCCGCCGAGGAACTGTTCGCGGTGCTCTCGCTGGAGTCGAACCGCAATCGGTGCGAGGTCGTGGGCGAGAACCTCGGCACCGTGCCGCGCGAGATCTTCGAGGCGCTGCCGCGCCACCGGATCTGGGGAATGTATCTGGCGATGTTCCAGGCTTCGGACGGCCCCGACGTCGCCCCGCCGACCGCGGCGGACATGGCCCTCGTGGGCAGCCACGACACCCCGACGTTCGCCGGGTGGCTCGCCGGCAACGACATCGCCGACCGGATTCGCTACGGGCTGCTTGCGGAGTCGGGGGCGCCGGCGGCCGTGGCGGAGCGGGGGCGGGCCATCCAGTGGCTCGCCGACCGGCTCGGCGTCACCCTGGAGGACCGGCGCGCCCTTCTGAATGCTCTGCTGGAGTGGCTCGGCCGGTCGGACAGTCCGTTAGTGGTTCCCTGGTTCGAGGACCTCTGGCTCGAGCCGGTGGCGGTCAATCTTCCCGGGACGCCATCGACCATGCGCCCCAACTGGCAGCGCATGATGGGGCGGCTGCTCGACGAGATCTTCACTGACCCCGAGGTGGACGGGCTGCTGCGCCGGCTCCACCGCGCCCGACATCCCGAAGTGAGCGCCTCACCTCCCGCCCACTCCTGAGGTCCCGGAACACCATGGCATCAACCGCCGCTACCGCCCCCGCCGTCCGGACCAAGCCGCGGCTCTCGTTCTGGGAAATCTGGAACATGAGCTTCGGCTTCCTCGGCATCCAGATCGGCTTCGCACTGCAGAACGCCAACGTGAGTCGGATCTTCGAGACCCTCGGCGCCAAGGTGGAGGACATCCCCATTCTGTGGATCGCCGCGCCGGTGACCGGGCTCCTGATCCAGCCCATCATCGGCTACCTGAGCGACCGCACCTGGAACCGCCTCGGTCGTCGCCGTCCCTACTTTCTGGTCGGCGCCATCCTGGCGTCCGCCGCGCTGCTCGCCATGCCGAACTCCCCGGCGCTCTGGGTTGCGGCGGGGATGCTCTGGATCATGGACGCCTCCATCAACATCTCGATGGAGCCGTTCCGCGCTTTTGTCGGCGACAACCTCCCCTCGGAGCAGCGTACCACCGGC
>JANMYS010000103.1:0-5282 GCA_031382385.1 Gemmatimonadota bacterium | reverse complement strand
CGGTCAGGTCGACGCCCGCCTCGCGCAGCAGCGCGGCGTTGCCCACCAGAACCGGCATCCCGCCAATCATTCCGTGCAGCCCCTGGCCGGGTACGTTGGTGATCTGGTCAGCGGGAGGAGTGGCGCCGAGTCCGCGCGCCGTGGCCGCGGCGACGATCGCCAGCGACAGCGGATGGGTGGACTGACGGGAGAGGGCGGCGGCGTTGCGGAGGACCTCCTCCTCTGTCGCGCCGGGCGCTGGGATGACATCCGTCACGCTCGGCTTCCCTTCCGTGATGGTGCCGGTCTTGTCGAGCACGACGGTCTGGATCCGGCTCACCCCTTCCAGTGTCGCCGCATCCTTGATCAGGATGTTGTGGCGGGCGCCGAGCCCGGTCGCCACCGCCACGGCCGTCGGGGTGGCTAGGCCGAGGGCATCGGGACAGGCAATGACCACGGCGGAAATGGCAAAGGTCAGCGCGGTGACGAACGGAGCGTCGCCCAGGACAGTCCAGCCGATGAAGGTGAGCACACCGGCGCCGACCGCGACGACGACCAGGACCGCGGCGGCGCGGTCGGCCAGTCGCTGCCCCGGGGCCTTGGAGTTCTGCGCGGTGGCGACCAGGGCGGCAATCTGGGCCAGCACTGTGTCGCTTCCCACCTTGGTGGCCCGCATCGTCACTGCGCCGCTCACGTTGATCGCGCCACCGATCAACCCGTCGCCCACCTGTTTCCTGACAGGTCGACTCTCTCCGGTGACCAGTGCTTCATCGACGTCGGTCTCCCCCTCCACCATTGCGCCATCGACCGGAATCTTGTCGCCGGGACGGATGCGGAGCTGGTCGCCGACGATCACTTCGCTGGTCGGCACCGTGGCTTCCACGCCGTTCCGGAGGACCCGCGCTGTCGGTGGGACGAGATCGAACAGCGCCCGCAGCGCATCGGAGGTGCCCCGGCGCGACTTCATCTCCATCCAGTGACCAAACAGCACGAAGGTCACCAGCATCGCCGCCGCTTCGTAGAACGCCACCGGCTCGCCGATCACGGTCAGGTACACGCTGGCCAGCCAGGCGGCCAGCACACCGGTCGCGATCAGGACCGACATGTCGAGCTTGCGGGCATGCAGCGCGTGATAGCTGCCAGCGATGAAGATCCAGCCGCACCACCAGACGACCGGTGTCGAGAGCAGCAGGCCGAGCCAGTTGGCCAGTGGCGGGTGCACCAGCATCGGCACGCCGGGGATATGGCCCGCGAGCAGCGCCACCGGGATGGTGAATCCGAGCGCGACCCAGAACCGCCGCCGCATGTCGGCTTCCATCTGCTGCGCCATCGCCGGATCGGCCATGGCGGAGGCGTGATCGTGGTGCATGCCCGCCGAATGTTGCGGCGCGGCCGGTGGCCTGGCCGGCTGGCCATGCGTTGTGGCTGGGATCGCCGCAGTGGTCGTCGGGGAGTGTTGATGATGGTCGTGTTCGGGCATGTCGTCCTCAGGCGCGCGCCAGTGCGATGGTGAAGCGCTCAAGCGTAATGATCGGGCCGGAAGTCCGCGACGAATCTCAAGGAACCGTAACCTCCGGCTCACCCTGCGCATCGGGTTTCCGCGCAACCGGCCGGCAGAGGGTCGATATTCAACATTCCCTAAGGTGGGCCTCAGGCTCGCCTCAGCACCGCCGAGCAATATTGATCACGAAGGATGACACACCGAGTCACCGAACGCGCGATCAGCCGAGCCGCTGATCATGTACCAAGGAGGATCCCATGACCGCCCGCACCGTACTTGGTCTCGCCGCCGCCCTGCTGCTCACTGCCACGACCACCGCCCGTGCCGATGGCCCGGTTCCCCGGGCCTTCCGGGGTCTCAAGCCTCACCAGGTGGTGCAGCAGATCATGGCGCAGAAGGAAGTGCTGCAGCTGACCGATGAGCAGTTCAACCGGCTGGACGATCTGAGCATCGCCACCCGGACCGAGAAGCACAGCTTCACCCATCAGGGCGGCAAGCCCCACAACACGCAACATGTCCCGATGGTGACGCGGCGGCAGGCGTATGATGAGGCGCTGGCCATCCTCACGCCGGATCAGCGGGCACGACTGGAGGCGATGTTCCAGGCCCCGGCCCTGGTGCCCGCCCAGCGCGCGGCGCGCAAGCTGACAACCCCCCACGGCAAGCCATGATGCCGACCCGCCGGGACCGCGGCAACGCGGTCCCGGCGATTGCACGTACCCAGGACGGCTCCGATGGGGCCGATCGCTCCTTCACCGGCAATTGCTTCACTGACCCACTGGAGCCCCCGATGTGCCGACCCATTTCACTGGCCGCGATGGCCGGGATCGCTGCCCTGACGCTGAGCGCCTGCAGTGATTCCATGGGGCCCGCGACGGCCACCCTCACTACCGTCAGCCCCACCCCTGCTGCCACCGCGGTGGCCACGTCGACGACCATCACGCTCACCTTCGGGCAACCGATGATGGCCGGGATGGAGCAGTACATGGACCTGCACCAGGGCGGGATCGGCGGCCCCGCGGTTCCCATGAGCTGTGGCTGGAGCCCCGACTTCACCACGCTGACCTGCACCCCCACGAATCCGCTCGCGGCCGGTACCCAGTTCACGATCCACGTTGGGGCGGGGATGACCGACGCGCAGAATCACATGATGGACATGAACGACTGGACGACGATGGGTGGGCAGTGGGCGACGAGCGGCATGATGGGCGGGACTCACGCCGGTCAACCGGTGGGCATGATGGGTGCCGGCTGGAAGCACGGCAGCTACTACGGGATGCTGTTCAGCTTCACGACGGCGTGATCCCGGCCGGGAGCTCAAGCCGGAACACCGCACCCGGATCATTGCCGAGGAACGCAAGGCGGCCGCCGTGAGCTTCGGCGGCCGCCTTTGCGATGGCGAGTCCCAGGCCGGTGCTGTGGCTGTCCTCATGCCGCACGTCGCCGCGGAAGAACCGATTGAACAGCTGCGGCTGATCCGCCGGGGGAACGCCCGGCCCCTGGTCGCGCACGGTGAGCGCCACGGTATCCCCGCTTGCCAGCTCGATCGCGACGATTCCCCCCGCGGGCGAATGTTTGACCGCATTGTCAACCAGATTGCCGATGACGCGCTCCAGCATCGCGAAGTCCCCACGCACCTCCGTCGCCGGACCCGAGAGGGCAAAGCGGAGTCCGCGCTCCGCGGCGACAGCCTGGAATCGGCCGACCACGCGCTCCGCCACGAAGTGCAGGTCCACGTCGGTCGTATCCTGCGGGGTCAGTCCCGCTTCATTGCGGGCGAGGGTCAGCAGGTCGGTGGCAACCCGGGTGAGGCGGATGACTTCTTCGCGGCACCGGGCGATCGTCGTGCGATACTCCTCCGGAGTCCGCTCGCGCTTGAGCGCGAGATCGAGCTCGCCGCGGAGCGCGGTGAGCGGTCCGCGCATCTCATGGCTGGCATCAGCGGTGAAGCGGCGTTGCACCGCGGACGCCCGGTCGAGCCGGCCGAGCATGGCGTTCAGCACCTGAACCAGCCGGGCGAACTCGGCGGCATCGGCATGCGCGGTGATCGTCGGCGTGGGAGTCCCCTCCCGGATCGCCTCCGCCTGCGCGGTGATCTCCGCGGTGGGCCGGAGCGCCAGTCCTGCGATCCGCCAGCCCACGAGGAATGCCGCCCCGACCGCCAGCAGGCTGAGGAGCAGGCCCAGCAGCAGGAAGTCGCGCAACGTCCGCTCCAGCGGCGCGAGCGGTGCCGCCACCTGGAGCATGTGCATCCCGTGGGCGACGCCCACGAGCTGCAGCGGGTAGACCACGCAGCGCAGCCGTTCGCCCCGCCAGTCGTGCGTGTCCCAGACGATCCGCCCTTCCCGTGCGGCTGCAACGGCGGTCGCCGGCAGCAGCAGGTCGGCCGGCAGGTTCCGGCTCCGCAGCAGTGGCTCCCCATTGCTGGACCAGAGCTGGGCATACCGGGTCAGTTCCGCGCTCGGTCCCGGGCGCGCGGTGAGCAGCACCCCCTCGTGGAACTCGAATTCCGAACTGGTGTGCGCCGCCCCCGCCTGCGCCTCCACCTCCGCGAGGTGCACCAGCGTTTCGTCCAGCTGGCGGTAGAGCAGGCTGCGCAGCGTCAGGGCACTCACCCCTCCCAGGAGGAGCGTCAGGGCCAGCACTCCGACGGCCGTTCGCAGGGCGAGGGCCATCCGAAACGAGCGGTTCATGCCTCGGTCCCGACCGGCCGCAGCGCGTAGCCGGCACCCCGAACGGTCTGGATCAGGCGAGGGCGATCCCCCTCCTCAAGCTTCTTGCGGAGATTGGAGATGTGGGCATCCACGACGTTCGTCTCCGGATCGAAGGACATGTCCCACACCTTCTCCAGCAGGGTGGTCCGGCTGACCACCCGCTCCGGATTGAGCAGGAAGAATTCCAGCAGCCGGAATTCGCGCGGGGAGAAGTCCAGTGTTCGGCCGCCCCGCTTCACTACCCGCCGGAGCCGGTCCATTTCCAGGTCCTGGAAGCGGAGGATTCCGGTGACGGGTCCGAGCTGACGACGGGTGAGGGCGTTCACCCGGGCCAGCAGTTCCTCCAGCGCGAAGGGCTTGGTCAGATAGTCGTCGGCGCCGGCATTGAGACCGCGGACCACATCCTGAGTGGAATCCCGTGAGGTGAGCATGAGGATGGGGCACTGGAGGCCGCTGCGCCGCAGTTCGGCGGCGAGCTGCAGGCCGTCCATCCGTGGCAGCTGCACATCGAGCAGGATGAGATCGTACGCATTGACATGCGCCAGGTTGCCGGCCTCCACCCCATCGCCGGCCGCATCCACGGCATGGCCCTCTTCTTCGAGGGCCTGCACGAGGAAGCGAGCGACCTTGGCTTCGTCCTCCACCACCAGCACCCGCATCGGAACTCCGTTTCGTATTTGCCCGGAAATAGCCTAGCAGCCTCCCGGGTAGCCATGCCGATTCTCAAGAAACCCTAATCATTGCTTGAGAGCGAGGTAACCTCAGGTGGGTAGGTTCCGTCCATGCCCACCACGAACAACCCGCCGCCGCACCTCCGGCTTGCCCTCGCGGCCGTCGTGCTCATCGCGCCTGTGGCTCCCCTCGCCGCACAGATTGATTATCGCAACCTGGACGACGACCGCCCCGTGCTCACCGAGGATGCGTATCCGGTGGAGCGCCACGCCTTTGAGCTGCTCCTGCCCTACGCCTACGCGCGGGAGCGGGGCGGTACCGATCTCCACGCCTTTACGCCCGAGCTCGAATACGGCGTCGTCCGCAACGGTCAGCTCGGCCTCAAGCTGCCGGTGGCCGGGAGCGCGGCGGGCGGG
>JANMYS010000102.1:0-21432 GCA_031382385.1 Gemmatimonadota bacterium | reverse complement strand
TCCTGCCGCACGAGCGGCAAGCGGTTGGAACATCGCCTCGCCTCGTTGGTCTCCGCTGACCGCTGACCGCTGACCGCTGACCGCTGACGGCTGACGGCTGACGGCTAGTACCTCCGCAACGGCACATCCGAACTCAGCGGCTCACCGATGAACAGGATCACGTCCCGCCCCGCATAGCCCGGCGCGCTGACCCGCACCGACTGGGTCCGGCACCGGTCCACCAGCGAGCGGTCGAACACGAGCTTGTACTCCCCGACATCGTTGCTGAACGTCCCGAAGGCCGTTCCCAGGATCTGCAGCCGGGCGCCGGCCAGCGGCTGCCCATTGTCCTCCCGGTAGATCCGCCCCGCCACTGCGGCCATGCCGGCGGGCAGGGTGGAGTCGGACGGGTCCGGGGGGGGCAGGCTGCAGCCGCGTGAATCGAGCGGGCTGGCGGTCTCCCAGGGCCGGTTGTCGGCCCGGCCAGCGAGGGCGCCCAACCGGCTCGGTCCCCGGCCAAAGAGCCGGCGGGCTTCGGTCTCGAGTGCGGTGGCGCCACTGGTCATGGGGACGGGAGCGACGGGTCCCGGGGTCGGCTCGGCCGCCGCGGCGTCACCCCGGGTGGGTGGAGTCGCCCGGTCGCCCTCATCGGGGGAGGGATCGGGCCGGGTGGCCTCGGTCCGGGTGGTGTTGGGCGGGGCGTTCGGATCTTCCTCCGGAGTGGGGGTCACCCGCGCCGTGGAGCCGGGGTCGAGATCGGGGCCCGGTGTGAGCGGGACAGCCGGAACTTCCTGACGCGGCTCGGTGGCGGGCTGGACCGGACGTGGGGTCGGGGTCGGGCGCGGAGGTGCAAAGGTGAGCTGGATCGGCTGGACCGCTTCCCGCTGTTGCGGCAGGCTCGCCACCCGGCCACGCATCGGTCCCGCGAGCAGCCACCAGACGAGGCAGACGTGGAACACGACGCTGACCACCAGCGCCGCCAGACGCCGGTTCCAGACCGTCGTCGATGGGAGGACGGTCGAGTACGACACGGGATGTGCTCGCTTCGATCCCGCCATCGGGCTTGGCCGCTCAGCCCGCAAGGGCGCGCTTCAGGATCTTGCCCGAGCCGGTCTTCGGCAACTCGGTCAGGAAGCGGACGTGCCGGGGCAGCTTGAATCCGGCGAGGTGTGGCCGGCAGAAATCGGTGATCTCTTCGGCCGTGAGCAGTGCCCCCTCACGCAGGACGACAGCGGCGTTGACCACCTCGCCCCAGATCGCGTCGGGGCTGCCGAACACCGCGGCCTCCAGAATCCCCGGATGCTGATACAGGACCGCCTCGACCTCGGTCGAATAGACCTTCTCCCCACCGGTGATGATCATGTCCTTCTTGCGGTCGACGATCGAGACGTACCCCTCACCGTCCAGCACCGCGAGATCACCGGTGCGGAGCCAGCCATCGGGGGTGAAGGCGGCGGCGGTGGCATCGGGGCGCTTCCAGTAACCTGGCGTGACGGTGTCGCCCCGTACCTGGATCTCGCCCACGGCGCACTCGTCGGCCGCGACCGGGACACCCGCATCGTCCACCACCCGGAGCTCGATGGCGATGAAGGGACGGCCGGTCTTGGCCTGATGGCGCAGGCGTTCCGCGGGTGGCAGCGCACGCAGGTGGTGCTTCAGCAGGCTCAGGGTGAGGTAGGGGCTGGTCTCGGTCATGCCGTAGGTCTGTACGTATTCGCACCCGAAGACGTTGATGATGGCTTCAACCACCGCAGGCGCGATTGGCGCGCCACCACTCAGGATCCGGCGCAATCGGGGAAAGCGGCGCTCGGTCGCCGTCGGATGCTTGACCATCAGGTTGAGCATCGTCGGGACGAGGTTGGTGATGGTGACACTCTCGCGCTCCAACGTCGCCAGCACCTCGCCGGGTTCAAATCGGGGCACCATCAGGTGCCGCCCGCCGACCCAGGTGATCGCGAAGGTCGCCCAGGCATCCGCCAGATGAAACATCGGCGCGATATGTCCCCAGACGTCCGTCTCCCGCAGTTCCAGTTCGGCGATGGCCGCGAGCGCATGGACCCACACGTTGCGGTGGGTGAGCATGACGCCCTTCGGTGGACCGGTGGTGCCGCTGGTGTAGTACAGATGCGCGACTTGGTCCATCGGCGTCACGACAGGCACGAACGGCGGGCCACCCGGTTCGGGCCATGCCACTCCACTCGCTCCCCCGCTTCCCGCTGTCGTGCTCCCGGCCCACACGACATGTCCGACCTCCGGCGCCTCGGCCAGCGCGGCGTGGGCCAGCGGGGCGAGCGCGGGATCGGCCAGGAGGAGGGTGCTGCCGCTGTCCCGCAGGATGAAGCCGAGCTCGCTGGCGGCCAGACGGCTGTTGAGTGGAACGAGAACCAGCCCGGCACCGGCCGCGGCGAAGTACCCCTCCAGGTATGCCCGTCCGTTCGGCAGCAGCGCGGCCACCCGGTCGCCCGGTCGCAGGCCGAGTGCTACCAGCCGATGGGCCAGGGCATCGACCCGGACACCGAGTGACGCATAGGACAGAGCGTGCCCGTCATCTCCGACCGCCGGACGATCCGGGTGGAGACGACGGGCACGTTCGAGAATGGACCAGAGGCTCATTCCCGGCTCAGTAGGTCGTGTCCCAGTCCACCTTGGCTGCGCGGCGGCAGCGGACGCACATGAGGGACTCGGGTTCGCCGTCGAATTCCTGCCGTGCGGTACAGTCGGGACAGACGGCGTAGGTCGATACCAGCTTCACGCCGGCCAGCGTCGGTCGCATGACGCCAGTGCGGGTCACGACACTCCACTGGTCGGGTCGGTCGGGCCGGAACCGCAGGTCTTCCCGACGGACCCGGACCGGTTCGTGGTCGACCTCCACCGTGATCATTCCGTCGGGCTGCTCGTCGATGACTGGATACCAGGCACCGCGCCGCAACTGATCCGCGACTCCGGGCGTGGCCGTCGCCCATCCCTTGATGGAGGTGGTGGGCCCTGAGCGGCGGAACGGAGGGATCGACATGGCTTCTACTATATCTGATTCCGGCCCATCCCGCACCTTCCGGGCCCGCGTCCGGGGTGTCGGCGGGCACGGTCCGGAGTAGATTGCCGTGACATGGCGCCGAGACACTCACTCCCCAATTCGCCCAGTCGTCCCCTGGCCGACGTGCTGCTCGGCCTGGCGGCCGTCGTGCAGCGCCTGCGCCACCTGCCGGAGTCGCATCCCGAGGTGACCGGGGCGATCGGCGCGCTGGAGCGTGCCCTGGCCGGACTGCTCGCCTCGCGGGACTTGCTCACCATCAAGGTCGGCACGGTGCAGTTGCTGGTCGAGGGGATGGAGACCAATCCGGACTACGAGCCGCTGCGGGACCTCACTGTGCTGCTGCGCGACGCCGGGATCGGCGCCATCGAACTGCGGCCGGGGGTGACTGCGGCGGAACTGCTGTTCGGGCTCAGCGCCGTCGCGCTGCACGGCGGCGGACAGCGCTCGATCCCGGCGACGATCAACCTCGCCTTCCGCGCCCAGCGCCCGACACCTCCCGCCGGGACGGCGCCCTGGTTTGCACTCGAGCGACTGGTCCTGGGCGATGAGGCCCAGCCCTCCGAGGAGCGCGACCCCGAGGGGCTCGCCGTCGCACTCGAACTGCATCCTGCGCAGCCTGATTGGCGCGATCGTGTCCTGGCGGCGCTGCTCGGGGTCGCGGCCCAGTCGGTCCTCAATCGCGAGCTGGCCACCGACCTCGAGCTGCTCATCGGGGCCCTCCCGCTCGTCACCTTGCGCCGCCTCGTCTCGCCCGAGGCCGATGAGGTGCTGGTGCGCGATTTCGTCCAGGAATGCGCTGGTGTGCTCGATGCGAAGAGCCTCTACCGACTGGCCCAGGCGCTCGTGCCTGGCCGGGAAGAGCGGCTCTCTCCGAGCATACTGCCGGTGCTGGGACGCATGGCGGTGCAGGCGGAGGATCCCCGGCATGGCGCGGCGCGCAGAGCGCTGGAAGAGGAAGTGGTGCGACTGGTCTCGGTTCAGGACGAGGTGACCGGCGCGGGGCGGCCGGGCCTGGAGCCGGAGCGGCTGCTCAAGCTCGCGCTGGAGAGCGGCATCCTCGAGCGGGGCACGCTCCTCGCCGCCGAACGGATGATCGCGCGCCGCCAGGTGGGACCGCTGCTGGCGCTGCTGGAGACCGTACCGCGCGAGGATCCCGTCGCCCGCGGGCTGCGGGGTCGTGTCTTTCACCCGCAGACAGTGCGGGTTCTGCTCGAGGCGGCTCCGATCGATCTCGAGGCGCTTGACCGGCTGATTCCGGCCTCCGGCATCGAGGCGGCGCCAGCGCTGCTCGACGCGCTGGCGCACTCGGGAGAACGTCGGGTCCGGCTGCGCCTGCTCGATTTCCTGACCCGGTATGGTCAGGCGATCGGGCCGCTGGCCGCGGAGCGAATCGAAGGAATGCCATGGTATGTGCAGCGCAATCTGCTGTCGCTGCTTGGCCGGCTGCCCGATCTTCCGCCCGACTTTTCGCCCGCCGCCCTGCGCGGTCATCGCGATCCGCGGGTGCGGCACGAGGCGCTGGCGCTCGCGCTGGTGGATCCGGACCTGAAGGAACAGGCGTTCATCGATGCGCTCGAGAGTGAGTTCGAGCCGACGCTGCGGCTGGTGTACGGGCTGCTGGCCGAGCGGTGTCCGCAGGAATTCGTCCCCCGGCTGATGGCCCACGCCGCCGATCCGCGGATCGAGCCGGAGCTGCGGGCGCTCGCCGTCACCGCGCTCGCGCCGGTCCACGATGCAGTCGTCCTCCGCCTGCTCCGTCGGATGGTGGTCGCCCGCGGTCTCGCCGCGTTGGGGCGTCTCGCCCCACCGAGCCCGACCATGCTCGCGGCGCTCCGGGGTCTGGCTGCGCATTGGAGCACCCATCCCAAGGTGGTGCCGCTGCTGGAGGCGGCGCGTCAGTCACGCGACACCGAAATCCGTGATGCGGCCCGGGCTCCAGCCCGCCGCTCGCATCCCGCCCTGCCACGGGCCCTCGGCTGATGCGCGACGCCGTCCGGTTCCTCCACGCGATGGGACATGCCCTTGATCTGCGCCGGCAGCTGCATGTCGGCGTCATTCCCCGGCGCGCGGCCGATGAGGCCTGCCTTGCCCGGCTGACCGACCTGCTCGCCGCCGATCCCGCTCCGCGCTTCGATTTCCAGGACTACGGGGTGCGTTACCAGCAACTGCCCCTGGCGGAATTCGATGGCTGGAGCTGGAGCGAATACCTGGCGTGGCGCGGCATCGCCCATCTCGCCATTCGCTCCCTGCCCACCGCCGCGACGCTCGCCGCCTTCCTCGATCTCGCCGCCGATGAACGGGCCGAGACGCCGGTCTGGCCGCAGGAACGCGACGGGCTGAGCTGGTCGCACGATCGTACCCTGCTGGATGCGGCTGACCACGACACCATCTATCCCCTCGCCAGCGAGCTCGCGGTAATGGGCGAGATCCTCGCCGCCGCCGCGCGGGGTGAGCCGATCCGACGGGGCGACGCCTGTGCCGTGGTGGCATCGCTCGAGGCCACCCGTACGACTCCTGATGGTCCCGGGCTCGCGCTCCTCGTGCCCGAGGACCGCGCGGTCTACCAGTCCGCTCACGCACTCAATACCGCCATTCTCGCTCTGGCGGTGAGCGAGGTGCTCGGTATGCCGGCGGAGGAACGGCGGGAGGCGGCGCTGGCGGGGCTGCTGCACGATATCGGGATGGTCCGACTGCCCGCAGAGATGCTGGGCGACCAGGTGTATTCACCGCAGGACCGGGCGCGGGTGCGGGGACACCCGCTGGAAGGCGCACGACTCCTGCTCCGCCAGTCCGAGCCGTTCGAAACGGCCGCCGTCGTCTCGTACGAACACCATCTTCGCCAAGACGGCTCGGGCTACCCCAGGCTCAGCTACCCCCGGGAGCCCCATGTGATGAGCCGGATCATCGCCGTCTGCGACGCCTTCGACGCCCTGCTCGCCCCTCGCCCCGACCGGCCGGGGCTGGAATCCACCGTCGCCCTGCTTCAGCTGGAGCGCAGCGCAGTCACCCAGTTCGATGGCCGCGTCGTCGGGGCATTCAGCGAGGCCATCCTCCGGGGCGGGCGCGACCGCGGCCTCCTCTTGACATCACGAACGATTTAGTCGTATTTCGCTGCCGCGCCCGATTCAGGGCGCCTTCTGCACGAGGCAGGCGATGAGCGACCCAACCACAGTCCCAGCCGTTCCCCCGATCGCGTCCCGCGGCTACGCCCGCCCCGAGGTGCTGGTTTCGACCGAGTGGGTCGCGGCGCACCTGAACGACGCCAATGTCCGTCTGCTGGAATCCAACGAGGACCTGCTGCTCTACGAGACCGGCCACATCCCTGGCGCGGTGAAGATCGACTGGGTGACCGAGCTCAATGATTCACTCACCCGCGACTACCTGGGCCGCGATCGCTTTCAGGCGCTGCTTCGCGCCAAGGGGATCAATCAGGATACCACCGTCGTGCTCTATGGCGACAAGAACAACTGGTGGGCGACCTACGCTTTCTGGGTCTTCCGGCTGTTCGGAATGGACCAGCTGCGATTGATGGATGGTGGCCGGGCACGCTGGATCCAGGAGGGCCGGGCCCTCACCACTGAGCGCCCACGTCATGCGGAGGGGAACATCGTCGTGGGCGAGCGGAAGGATCACGCCATCCGCGCCTTTCGCGATGAGGTCCTCGCCCATGTGCGGAAACGCGGCCAGCTGGTCGACGTCCGCAGTCCCGAGGAATACCGGGGCGAGCGGATGCACATGCCGGAGTACCCCAACGAAGGCGCGTTGCGCGGCGGGCACATTCCGGGGGCGAAGAGCATCCCCTGGGCGCGCGCCGTCAATCCCGACACCCACACTTTCCGTCCCGCCAGTGAACTGCGCGCGCTGTATCAGGAGGAGCAGGGGCTCCGGCCGGAGGATGAGACGATCGCCTATTGCCGCATCGGCGAGCGCTCCTCCCATAGCTGGTTCGCGCTGACCTACCTGCTCGGCTTTCCCAACGTCCGCAACTACGACGGCTCGTGGACGGAGTGGGGGAACGGCGTGGGGCTGCCGATCGAAAAATGATCGTCGGCTCACGCAGGGGCGACCCGCCGGGTCGCCCCTGCGCGTCGCCTAATCGCCCAATCGCCCAATCGCCCGATCGCCCAATCGCCCAATCGCCCAATCGCCCAATCGCCCAATCGCCTAATCGCCCATTTCCCCCGCCATCCGCTTGATCCGCCCCACCATCGCCGTGAGTCCATGCATTCGCGTCATGCCGAGCGCTTCGGTCAGGCCCAGCTGATCGAGGAGGTCGCCGGGAAGGGCAGCGACTTCATCCGGTGTTGCTCCCTTGAGGCCACGGCTGAGCAGGCTCACGAAGCCGCGCACGGTCGGGGCTTCACGCGGCGCGTCAGCGTGAAGCACGACGCCTCCATCCAGCTGTTCGAGAAACAGGAACACCGGTGACTGGCACTCCGGCACCCGGTTGAGGCCCAGATCGCGCGCGGCGCGGAAGCGCTCCGGCAGGTCGGGCAGCTTGTTGGCGTAGTCGAGCAGCAGTTCGAGGCGCGTCTGGGTATCGGCGCCGCGGAAGCGGCTGATGGTCCTGTCGATCGTGGTGGGCATGGGTGGAAAATAGACGGAGGGACCGACGGACGGGGAAGGCGGAATCAATCACTGCCCGGGCCTGACGGATCATGGGCAGCGGCGAAACGCAGATGCGCGCGACGCCGTTCCCCGTTCCCGGTTCCCGGTTCCCGGTTCCCCGTTCCCCGTTCCCCGTCCCCCCACCGCCTACCGCCCACCGCCTACCGTCACCGCGGCCTCCAGTTCCGCCAGCAGGGCGGTGAGGTCGAGCCCATGGGCCTGGGCGACGAATGCGAGCGAGTGGCTGCCGCCACAGCAGCGGTCGATGCCGAGCCGCGCCAGAACAGGCACGGTGTCGGGGAACCGCGTTGCCACGGTGCTGACGGTCATGTCGGGCTGGATGGAGAGGTCGTTGGTCATGCGGCAGTTCCCGGTGTTGTTGGCCGCGCGCGACCGATCAGCATCATGCGCAGGTGGTGGATGCCGGTCGTGACGATCGCCAGGGTGAACAAGATGGCGCCGGCGCGAGTGGCGGGCACGTTGGCCGTGAGCAGTCCGGTCAGGAGGGCGATGATGCCAAGGCTGCCGCCCGTGACGGCGGTCCAGCCCAGCCTGGCATGCCCCATCATCGGAAGGGTCGGCGTGCCCGCCTGCCCGATCCGGGCGGCGAACCGATGGTGCCATGTGAGCGTGGGCAGCACCCGATACGACACGCCGAGCATCAGGGTGACGGCCCAGCCCAGCATCAGCGCAACCACATAGGCCAGCAGCACACCCGGATGGCGCAACCCGCCGACCGCGGCGAGAAGTCCGAGCGGTATCGCGGTCGCTAGCGACGCGAGCGCCAGCGTGAGGAAGGCGGTGGCGGGATCGAGGCCGCGCCGTGCCCGCCGCCGGAACCAGCCGAGGCCCAGCCAGCAGAAGAGGAGTCCCGCCGCAACCATGATCACGATTCCGGCCCATGCGACCGGCGGCAGGGAAGTGATGGCGCCGAGGGCGTAGCAGACGACGCCGGTGGCGAGCAGGCGCGGCATGGCTCGATCGCACCAGGCGGGGATCGGGGAGGAGCTGCCGTAGAACATCGGGATCATCCGGCTTCCCAGCCCGAACGTGGTCATCACCACGAAGCCGATGAGTGCCAGGTGGAAGTGCGCCGCGATGAGTCCCAGGCGTGGGGTGGACCACCAGCCGAAGGCATCGCCGATCCGGGCGCCGGCCAGGAACATCGCCAGGCCGAAGTTCATGTGGGCGTAGGAGACATAGATGCCGAGCTGCCGGTTGCGCGGCGCGCGTCGCCGCTGGGGCAGGAGGTTCCACGCGGTGCCGAACACCGCGGCAAAGAGCGCCAGCCACCCCAGCGACTGCAGGTGGCGCTGGCCCAGCAGCAGCCCGCAGACCAGGAACGCGACGCCTGCGGCGTGCAGGCCGAGCGAGACCCAGCCGACCCGGCGGCTCCGTTCACCGATGCCGAGCATGGCGGGAAAGATCTGGTACAGCACCCCGGTGATCACCGTCGTCAGGCAGCCGAGGGTGAAGAGATGGGTTGCCGCCAGCACCCGCGGGTCGAGGAAGGTGCCGCCGGCGAGCGGGGCGGCGATCCCGATCAGTCCCGCACCGCCCAGCAGCGCCCAGCCGAAGCCCGCGGCAAAGTGGCTCGCAACGAGGGGGAAATGCGGGATGGCCTGCCCGGCAATGGGCAGGGCCTGTGGGGCTGGTGTCGCCCGGGGACCGCCCGGTGGCGCCGAGGTCGGGACGGAGTTGGTCGTCATGAGGCAGTTATAATATCATGCCAACATGATGATTCCATGAAGAACACAACTCGAAACGGCAGGCTGCCGGGCGAGTGTCGGGAGTGAGGTCACTGATCGCCCTCCTCACTCCTCACTCCTCACTCCTCACTCCTCACTCCTCACATATTCTCCACGATCGCCTTCCCGAATGCGCTGCACGACAGCAGGGTCGCCCCGGCCATCTGGCGCTCGAAGTCGTAGGTCACGCGCTTCTGTCCGATCGTCGCCTCGAGTCCCTTGATGATCAGGTCGGCCACCTCGGGCCAGCCCAGGTAGCGGAACATCATTTCGCCGGAGAGAATTACCGAGCCGGGATTCACCTTGTCCTGGTTGGCATACTTGGGGGCGGTGCCGTGGGTGGCCTCGAAGATGGCGTGGCCGGTGAGGTAGTTGATGTTCGCGCCAGGCGCGATGCCGATCCCGCCGACCTGCGCCGCCAGTGCGTCGGAGATGTAGTCGCCGTTCAGGTTCATCGTGGCGATCACCTCATACTCGGCGGGGCGGGTGAGGATCTGCTGCAGGAAGGCATCGGCGATCACATCCTTGATGATCACGCCGCCCGGCAGCTTGCACCACGGGCCGCCGTCAATCTCCACCGCGCCGTATTCCTGCCGGGCCAGCTCGTAACCCCAGTCGCGGAAGCCGCCCTCGGTGTATTTCATGATGTTGCCCTTGTGCACCAGCGTCACGCTCTTCTTGCCCTGCCGAATGGCGAAATCGAACGCCGACCGGATCAGGCGCTTGCTGCCCTCCTCGGAGATCGGCTTGATGCCGATTCCGCTGCTCTGGGGAAAGCGGATCGTGTTGACGCCCATCTGGTCCTGCAGGAAGGCGATCAGCTTCACCGCCTGGTCGCTCCTCGCCTTGAACTCGATACCGGCGTAGATGTCCTCCGTGTTTTCGCGGAAAATGATCATGTCCACCAGCTCCGGTTGCTTGACCGGGCTGGGCACGCCGGTGAACCAGCGCACCGGCCGGACGCAGGCATAGAGGTCGAGCTTCTGCCGCAGCGCCACATTGAGCGAGCGGAAGCCGCCACCGACCGGGGTTGTAAGCGGGCCCTTGATTCCCACCAGATAATGGTTGATCGCCCGCAGGGTGTCGTCCGGCAGCCAGCTGTCGAGCTTGTCGCGCGCCTTTTCGCCGGCGAAGACCTCAAACCACATCGCCTGACGCTTTCCCCCATAGGCCTTTCGCACGGCGCCGTCGAAGACATGCTGCGACGCGCGCCAGATGTCGGGCCCGGTGCCATCCCCCTCGATGAACGGCAGGATGGGCCGGTCGGGGACCACGAGTCCCGTGGGCGTCATCGTGATGGTCTCGCCGCCGGGGGGCGGCACGAGGCTGTCAAATGTCGGAGGGGTCGGCATGGGGGCTGCGTCCTCGTAAGTTGATACCGGTCCGGAATGAGGGCCTTCGATCGTGCGCTGAACTACAGGCTGGCAAAATAACCCCTATGAACTCGCCCGCCCCCGATCCCGCCGCCCCGCCTCGCCTCTCCGCGGCCCGGCAGGCGTCCGCGGCCGCCGCGGCGCGGTCGATTCTCGGCACCTTCGACGCGCACCAGGCGCAGTTCCGTCTGGTGACCCGGCGGGCCGAAGGGCGCTTTCTGGACCGGGACTGGCGCGGCGGCCAGCAGGACGCGGTGGAACGGCTCACGCTGTATCGCCGGTTCGTCGGCTGGTCGGTGCAGGAACTCCGCCGGATCCTGGGCGATGACGCGCTTGATCCGACGCTCTGGCGCGCGGCCGGCCCGGTGTATGTCCGCGCGGCGGGCCCGCGGCTGGACGCCGAGCTGGCGCTCACCTTCTTCAATTCGGTCGTGCGGGAATTGCTGCATGCGGTGGGACCTGCGGCGGGGGTCTACTTCGATGACGCCACGTTTCTGGCGCTGCCACCGGTGTCCGCCCTGGAGGGGCTCAAGGTCTATCCCGTTGGTCGGGCGCTCGATTCCATCCTGCTCGACCTGCTGGGCGACCTTCCCTTCGCGGCGCACTACCCCGGGCGCGTGACGGATGCCAGTCTGCTCGCGGCCGCGCTTGCAGAAGAGCTGGCCCGCCAGCCGGGGTCGGTGCGCCTCGAGGCGATCGAGCTGGTCCCTGCCCCCTTCTACCGCAACAAGGGGGCGTATCTGGTTGGCCGGGCCCGCACCACGGCCGGCTTCATTCCGCTGCTCTTTCCCATGGTGCATGACGAGCAGGGACTCCGGGTCGACGCTCTGCTGGCCACGCAGGATGAGGCGAGCATCGTCTTCTCGTTCACCCGGTCCTATTTCCACGTCGAGCTGGAGTGTCCTCGCGCGCTGGTGGACTTCCTCCGCTCCATCATGCCGCGCAAGCCCGTCGAGGAGCTCTACACCGCGCTGGGCTATCACAAGCACGGCAAGACGGAGCTGGTCCGCGCGCTGCTGCGCCATCTCGAGGAGCATGAGGCGCGGTTCGTGCCGGCGGAGGGGGACAAGGGGCTGGTGATGGTCGTCTTCGCGCTGCCGTCACTCAACGTCGTCTTCAAGCTGATCCGCGACCGGTTCGGCCCGCCCAAGCAGACGACCCGGCAGCAGGTGATGGAGAAGTATCACCTGGTCTTCGTCCGCGACCGGGTGGGCCGCCTGGCGGATGCCCAGGAGTTCGCCGGGCTCGAGTTCGACCGCCGCCGCTTCGACCCCGCGGTGCTGGCGGAGCTGCAGGCGGAGTGTGCCGGCAGCGTCACCGTCGAAGGGGACCGGGTCGTCATCAGCTACCTCTATACCGAGCGGAAGGTGACGCCGCTCAATCTCTACCTGCGTCAGGTGGACGAGGCGCAGGCCATCGAGGTTGCCCTGGATTTCGGCCAGGCCATCCGCGATCTGGCCGCTGCGAATATCTTCACCGGCGACATGCTGCTGAAGAACTTCGGGGTGACCCGCAACGGGCGGGTGATCTTCTACGATTATGATGAGCTCTGCCTGCTCACCGAATGCCGGTTCCGTGCCATTCCGGCGAGCCGGCACGATGAGGACGAATACAGCGCCGAACCGTGGTTCTCGGTCGGCGAGCACGACATCTTTCCCGAGGAGTTCCGTGCCTTCCTTACCCTGCCCGGCCGACTGGGCGACGCCTTCATGGCGGCCCATGCCGAGTTGCTCACCGTGGAATTCTGGCAGCGCATGCAGGCCCTCGCCGTGGCGGGTGCGGTGATCGACATCTATCCCTACAAGCCGGCCCGGCGGCTGCGATGACGCTGTTCTCCATTGCCGGCGCCACCGTGCAGTATGGCGCCAACATCCTGCTCACCGATATCAACCTCACCGTCGCCGCGGGGGAGCGGTGGGGCATCATCGGCCGCAACGGCAGCGGGAAGACCTCGCTCTTCCGCATGGTGACCGGCGCGCTCCTCCCCACCAAGGGCTCGGTGATGCGCGCGCCGCAGCTGCGCTGGGCGGAGCTGGACCAGCATCGCGCCTTTCCCGGCGCGACCACCGTCTGGGAAGCGGCCAGCGGTCCGTTCGCCGAGCTGCTCGAGCTGGAACACTCGCTCCAGGCCCAGGCGCATGCCATGGGCGAACGCGGTGATGCCCTCACCGAAGCCGAGCTCACTCGCTATGACCACGACCTCGAGACGTTTCAGCGGGCCGATGGCTATGGCATCCACGCCCGCATCGCGGCGGTGCTGCACGGACTCGGCTTCGATCCTGACCGCGCCGTCACCCAGCTGCTGGCCACGCTGAGCGGAGGCGAGCGCGGGCGTCTCGGCCTGGCCTGCCAGCTCGTCGCCCCAACCGACCTGCTGCTGCTCGACGAGCCCACCAACCACCTCGACCTCGAGACCACCGAGTGGCTGATCGGCCACCTGCGCGGCCTCGAGGCCGGCCTGCTGATCATCAGTCACGACCGCGCCTTTCTCGATGAAGTCGCCGATCACATGCTGCACCTCGAAGGCGGCACCGGCTTCACCTACACCGGCGGCTATACCGCCTTCGTCGCCCAGCGTACCGAGCGGCGGCTATCCACCCAGCGCGCCTTCGACAAGCAGGCCAAGGTCATCGCCGCGCAGGAGGACTACATCCGCCGCAACATCGCCGGTCAGGACACCAAGCAGGCGAAGGGACGGCGCCGCATCCTCCAGCGCATGCCGCGCCTCTCTCCACCGCCGGGCACCTCCGGGGCAATGGCGCTGCGCTTCCAGCCGCCGGAGCGCGGCGGTGATCAGGTGCTGGTCGCGGACAACGTCTCGGTCGGGGTCGAGGGTCGGGTGCTGCTGGCCGGCTTCTCTGCCTCGATGCGCCGGGGCGATGTCGTGGGACTGGTGGGGCCCAACGGTGCCGGGAAGACCACCCTGCTTGCCTCCCTCCTGGGTCAGCGGCCCACCGAGGGCGGTGAAGTCCGGATCGGCCAGAGCACGACCATCGCCTCGTACCGCCAGGATCTGGCCCAGGTCCCGCGCGAGAAGACCCTGTTCGACACGATTCACGACCTGCGCCCGCAGTGGACCCGGGGGCAGGTCTACGATCACCTCGGCCGCTTCGATTTTTCGGGCGACGAGGTGCTGCGCCGCTCCGGCTCGCTGTCGGGCGGGGAACTCGCCCGCGTCGCACTGGCCATCATGACGCTGGAGAAGGCCAATCTTCTCGTGTTCGACGAGCCGACCAACCATCTCGATGTCGAATCGATCGAGGCGCTGGAGGATGCGCTTGAGGGCTACGAGGGCACCGTCCTGCTGGTGAGTCACGACCGGGCGCTGCTGCGCGGGCTCTGCACCCGGGTCTGGCGGCTGGAGGACTCGCGCCTGCGGGACTTTGACGGCAGTTTCGCCGAGTGGGAGACGGTGCAGGCGGAGGAGAAGGCCCGGGTGCTGGCCGCCGCGCGCCAGGTGGTGAAAGGGCAGCGCGAGAAGGCGCGCGCCGGGGAGAAAGAGTCCCAGGGCGACCGGAAGGCGCGTCAGTCGGCCCAGCGCACCGCCCGGCGGACGGTGGAGACGACCGAGGCGAGGGTGCACCAGCTCGATGCCGAGGTGACCACCCTGCATGCCGCGCTCGAGGATCCCGCGCTCTACGCCGCGACAGACGGCGCGGCCGTGGCCGCGAAACACTCGGCGAGACTCAAGGTGGCCCGCGCCGAGCTGGATCAGGCGTACGCGGAGTGGACCCGGGCGACCGAGGCACTGGAAAAACTGGGTCCGTGACCCCGTCGTGACGCGATCTTGATCCGCTGGTCATGCCGTGCTGGGAAAATCAAGGCTCGCACAGTTCAGTTCCCCTTCACCGCGAGTTTCCCGATGGTGTGGCTACGCTCTGCCCCCCGGCTCGGACCGGTTTTCCTGCTCGTTGCCTGCCACGCCGCCCCACCGGCGACGACGGATGTCGCGCCCAGCGGGACCACTGTGGCCGTCCTGCATACCTTCGAGGTCGAACCGCGCACCGTACTCGATTCGCTCAACGGTGCAGCGGCGTTCAATGGCGGGTATGGCTCCTCCCTCGCCATCCGCGGCCGGGATTTCTACCTCCTGACCGACCGTGGACCGAACTTCGATACGCCGAATGCGAGTGAAAAGGGGTTTGTGGTCCCGAGCTTCACCCCGCAGATCGGGGTGTTCCGGCTGAAGGGGGCGACGCTGCAGCGGACCGGGGTGATCCTGCTCTCGGACGCTGCCGGAAAGCCGCTCACCGGGCTGCCCAATCCGGCGGGGCCGGGCAGTACCGGCGAGTCCCCGGTTGCGGTGGGAGGGAAGCCGCTCGCGGCCGATCCCAGCGGAGTCGACACCGAAGGACTCGTCGCGCTCGGGGACGGGACGTTTTGGGTGTCGGAGGAGTACGGCCCGCACCTGCTGCATGTCGATGCGAAGGGCAGGACCCTGGAGCGTCGCAATCCGTTCAACGGTGGACTGCCGGCGGTGTTTACGAAGCGACGTCCGGGTCGCGGAATGGAAGGGCTCGCCTGGGTGGCGTCGACCGGCACGCTGTTCGGGATCATGCAATCACCGCTGGACAATCCCAAGGCCGCGGGCCGGGCGTCCACGTCGGTCCGCATCGTCGCGCTGGATCCGGCGAGCAGGACGACGCGGCAGTACCTCTATCCGCTCGACAAGCCGAGCTATGTGGTCAGCGAGATCGTGGCGCTCTCGCCGACCCGTTTCCTGGTGCTGGAGCTCGATACCGACTGGCCGCGCAACGCCGCGAAGCCCTCGGCTGAGAAGCGGATCACGCTGGTGGATCTCTCCACCGCATCGGATGTCAGCGATCCTACCGATGGTGCGGAGGGGCGCAAGGTCGACGGCAAGACCCTGGAAACCCTCACGCCGGCCGAACTTGCCGCGGCTGGAATTGTCGTCGCCACAAAGACCACGCTGGTGGATCTGCTCGATCCGGCGCTCGGCTACGCGCACAACAAGCCCGAGGGGCTCGCCGTCATTGATGCCCGGACGATCGCCGTCGTAAACGACGATGACTTCGGCATCGACAGCGACGGGAAGACGGGATACGTCGCCAAAAAGAACCCGGTCACCGGCCAGATCGACCGTAATCAGGTTGTCTATCTGCGCCTGACGGCGCCGCTGCCGCTGAAGTAGCGCCCTGGTGCACCTCAGGCCGCGGGCCGTTGCGTCAATCGCCTGGAGCGGATGATGTGACGGCCCGTCGGCGTTGGGGTATCTTGGTGAGCCGTCAGCCGTCAGCCGTCAGCCGTCAGCCGTCGGCCGTCAGCAATCAGCGGCAAGCGGGTGAGGACCCCGGAACCGGCGTTGCGTCCGCCCATCCCTAGTGACCGGCCCACCCTGAGCGCGGGAGCCGAGCCGGTGGAGGGGTCCTCAACCCGTGCAGCCGCGTCGAGCCGTCAGCCATTGTCTGCCACCTGCTACCTCCAACTCCATGCTCCCGCGCAGCCGCGCCCGACTTGAAATCCTTCTCGTCGCCCTGCTCTTCAGCACCGGTGGTGCGGCGATCAAGGCGGCGCAGTTCACCAGTTGGCAGGTGGCCGGGCTCCGGTCCGGCATTGCGGCGGTCGCCGTCTGGCTGCTGGTGCCGGCTACGCGGAGGATTCCCCGCGGGACCGTGGGGGTGACGCTGCTGGTGGCGCTCGCCTATGCCGCCACGCTCATTCTCTTCGTGCTGGCCAACAAGCTGACTACCGCGGCCAACACCATCTTCCTGCAGTCGACCGCTCCGCTCTACATCCTGCTGTTGGGCCCCCTGGTGCTGCGCGAGGCGATCACCCGCCGGGATCTCGCCTTCATGGCCGCAGTCGGGATGGGGATGGCGCTGTTCTTTGTCGGCCGGCAGGCCACGTACGCCACCGCCCCGAATCCGGTCCGGGGCAACCTGTTCGCGCTGTTGTCCGGGATTTCCTACGCCGTCATGCTGCTCGGCCTCCGCTGGATGAGCACCCGGGGCGCGTCGCCCGCCGCGGCAGTCGCCGTGGGCAACCTGCTGGCCTTCCTGCTGGCGCTCCCCGGTCTCTTCCCGTTAGGCGGGCACGGTATGGTGGACTGGTCGGTGATCATCTATCTCGGAGTCTTCCAGATCGGGCTGGCCTATGCGCTGCTCACCCGCGCGATCCCGTATGTGCCCGCGCTGGAGGTATCGCTGCTCCTCTTTCTGGAGCCGGCGCTCAATCCCCTCTTCGCCTGGGTCATTCACGGTGAGTCGCCGACCCGCTGGGCCCTGCTCGGCGGACTCATCATCATCAGCGCCACCGTGGTGAAGGCCTGGTTTGACGCCCGTCGCCCCCTGGTCGCGGTCTGAGCCCCATGGCCCGCGCCCCGCTGGCCCTGATCGAGACCATTCGTGTTATCGGCGGACAGGCGCCGCTCTATGGGCTTCACCTCCGCCGCCTGGTGGCCAGCTGCCAGGCGCTCGGCATCCCCTTTCCACTCGCGTTCAAGATCCCCGAGGGCGGCCCCGACCGGGCCCATCGCCTCGAGGTCGGTCACGGTGGGGTCACCGTCACCGAGCGTCCCATCGGCTCTGTCGCTCCCGTCCGGCTTAGGACCAGTGCCGCAGTCCATCCCGGCTATCGCCACAAGACCACCGACCGTGCCGCCTTCGACAACGCCCAGGCCCAGGGCAGGCCGGACGAGGCGCTGCTGCTCACCGCCGCCGGTGAGGTGGCCGAAGCCAGCATCTGGTGTCTCTTCTGGTGGGAGGGCGACACACTCTGCGCCCCGGCTCTGGGCCTCGACATCCTGCCGGGGGTCTCCCGGATGCGGGTGGAGGAACTGGCCGGGCCGGTCGAAGAGCGGCGGCTTGCCCGGCCGGCACTCCGCGGGAGGTCGGTGTTTGTCACCAATGCGCTCCGCGGCGTCGTTCCCGTGGTCAGCTGGGATGCCGAGCCGGTGCCCAAACACCCTGCGACAGCGTTCCTTGCCTCCCGCTTCTGGGGTTGACCGGGCGGGGTCCGGTCGGTAAAATGCCCCGGCTCGGCAGGCCCGGGCGATGCGGTCGTGGTGGTTGTAGCTCAATTGGTTAGAGCGCCGGTCTGTGGCACCGGAGGTTGCGGGTTCAATCCCCGTCAGCCACCCTGGCGGAGGGTGCCGGGTTTGCGTGCGTGACGCGGGATGTCGTTCCCCCGATCAGCGCCCGTGCCCCGACTCACCGCGAAGGTCCGTAGCTCAATTGGTAGAGCACCGGTCTCCAAAACCGGGGGTTGCAGGTTCGATTCCTGCCGGGCCTGTGAAAGAGCCGACAGCCGTCAGCCTTCAGCCGTCAGGCGGAGATCACGGCTGCGGGAAGTTGCGGTGCGGGGAACGAGCCGGACTGCTGAGGGGTGACGGCTGAAAGCTGTCAGCTGGTTGACGCCGCTATCGTCTAGAGGCCTAGGACACAGCCCTCTCAAGGCTGGTACACGGGTTCGAATCCCGTTAGCGGTACTGGTCAGTTGGGCCCCCAACGGCCCCATCGTCTATCGGTTAGGACGCGACCCTTTCAAGGTCGAGAGACGGGTTCGACTCCCGTTGGGGCTATGGTTCCGGACACGGCGTCGCACTCCGGTGTGGCGCCGACAATTTTCTCGAGCGCCGCTAGCTCAATTGGCAGAGCAAGTGACTCTTAATCACTAGGTTGAAGGTTCGATTCCTTCGCGGCGCACTGGAGGCGGGTCGGGGTAGTCTTCCCCGGCCCGCTTTCTCTTTTTTTGGTCCTCACGCAGGGCGATGCCTGATGACTGCCCCCGCCGCCAGGCGACTGCAGGGGCCGGAATCCTGGCCCCGCCGGCCCAGACTCTTCTTCCTCGACACACCGCCCGATCGTCGCCGGGCGGCTGCAGTACCGGCCATACCGACCCCCGGCCGGCCGGGCTGGGGCTTGGTATCGCCTCCGGGCACAAATCTTGTTATAAAGAGGGGCATGCCGCGACATCGAACCACCGGGTGGCCTTCGGGTCCCCTGGTGGCCTTTGCCCACACGCCATCGTCCCAGGGGTTTCTCCCATGCGGAACACCACTCGCCTCGCCCTCCTTGCCACCTTTGCCGTCCTCTCCGCCTGCGGTGGCGATGGGACCGGCCCCTCGGATCCGGTGGCGTCGAGCCTGGCGGTGAGTGCGGGCAACGGGCAGTCGGCCACGGTCGGGACGGCGGTCGCCGTGGCCCCGGCGGTGACGGTCAAGGATCAGCGCGGCAACGGCATGGCCGGGGTTGTCGTGACCTTCGCGGTCACAGCGGGTGGTGGTGCCCTCGTCGGCGATGCGGCGGATACCACTGATGCTGGTGGCGTGGCGCGGGTCGGTGGCTGGAGCCTCGGGACCCAGACGGGGAACAACACCCTCACCGCCACGGTGGTCGGCCTCACGCCCGTCGCGATCACCGCGACCGCCACGGCCGGCGCTCCGGCCAACCTGGTCTTCCTCACCACCGCCCCGGCCACCGCGCAGAGCGGGGTGGCCTTCTCCCCCCAGCCGTCGCTGCAGCTGAAGGATCAGTTCGGCAACAATGTGCCCCAGGCAGGAGTGGTGGTGACTGCGGTCATCGCGACCGGTGGCGGCACGCTCGGCGGCTCGGCGACGGCAAGCACCAATGCCTCAGGCGTGGCCACCTTCACCAACCTCTCCCTCACGGGGACCGTCGGTGTACGCACCCTGAGCTTCAGCACTTCCGGGTTGCCGGCGCTTCTCTCCGGTGGCGTTCAGCTGAATGCTGGTGCACCTGCAACGCTGACGGCCGTCGGGGCGACGACGCTTGCCGGGACCGCTGGCCTGGTCGTCGGCACCCCGATCGCCGTGACCGTCGCGGACCAGAGCGGAAACCCGGTGGCCGGTGCCACGGTGACCTTTGCGGTCACCGCCGGCGGCGGCAGCCTCACCGGTGCGGTGCAGTCGACGGATGTCTCCGGTCAGGCCACGCTGGGTAGCTGGACCCTTGGTGCGGTGGCTGGCACGATCAACACCCTCAGTGTGACCACCGCGAGCCTCACGCCCGTGGTGTTCAGCGTGACGCCGGTCGCTGGCGCGGCGGCAAGCCTGGTGGTGACGACCCAGCCCGGTGGGACATCGGCAGTCAACGGTGCGGCGCTGTCACCCCAGCCCGTCGTCCAGGTGAGCGATGCCTTCGGCAATGCGGTGCCACAGAGCGGCGTGACGATCACTGCCGCGATCGCGTCGGGCGGTGGCGCACTCGGTGGCACGACCACGGCGAGCACCAATGCGAGCGGCGTGGCGACCTTCAGCGGGCTCTCGATCACCGGCACGGCCGGGGCCCACACCCTGAGCTTCAGCGCCGCGTCGTTGACGACGGCGACCTCGTCCAGCTTTGCCCTCACCGCCGGGGCCGCCACCACGATCGCGGTCAACGCCGGGAACAATCAGAGCGGGACAGTCGGTGCGGCATTGTCCACGGCGCCGTCGGTGCTCGTAACCGACCAGAGCGGCAACGCCGTGAGCGGCGTGTCGGTCCTCTTCGCCGTGGCGTCTGGGGGCGGCAGCGCGACCGGTACCTCGACCACCACCAGCGCGAGCGGCATCGCGACCGTCGGCAGCTGGACGCTCGGTACCACCGCAGGCGCAAACACCCTCACGGCGACCGCCGCCGGCCTGGCTGGCAGCCCGGTGACGTTCACCGCGACGGGCACGCCCGCCCCGGCCAGCCAGCTCACCATCACGACGCAGCCGTCCTCCAGCGCCGCGAACGGCGTTGCGCTCGCCCAGCAGCCCGTCCTGCAACTTCGCGATGCGTTTGGCAACAGTGTGAGTCAGGTGGGGGTGAACGTCACGGCGACCGCTTCCGGCACTGGCACCCTCGCTGGCACCAGCACGGTCTCCACCAACGCCAGCGGCCAGGCCAGCTTCACCAACCTCGTACTGAACGGCCTGCTCGGCAGTTACACCATCGCCTTCAGTAGTAGCGGCCTCACCGGGGCCACCTCTTCGAGCATCGCGCTGGCCGCTGGTGCCGCGAGCCAGGTGACGTTCACCACTCAGCCGTCGACCAGTGTGGTGAACGGGGGCACACTGGCGCAGCAGCCGGCGGTCCAGCTCCGTGACGCCGGCGGAAACGCCGTCGCCACCGCCGGTGTGACCGTTGCTGTGGCACTCAGCGGGAATCCGGCCGGCGTCACGCTCGGCGGGGCAACGACGGCCCTTACTAATGGCAGTGGTACAGCGACCTTCACCAACCTGTCGCTTACCGGTCTGGTCGGGACCTACACCCTCGACGCCAGCGCGACCGGGGTCACCGCCGCGACCTCGAGCATCATCGGGCTCCTCCCCGGCGCGGCCACGACGATGACGGTCAGTGCGGGCAACGGTCAGTCCGCGACCGTCAACACCCTCCTCCCGGTCGCGCCGGCGGTGCTCGTCACCGACCAGAGCGGCAATCTCGTGAGCGGCACCACGGTGACGTTCGCCGTGGTGGCAGGCGGCGGCAGCGCGACCGGCACGACGGCGGTCAGCGGCGCGAATGGCATCGCCACTGTCGGTGGCTGGACCCTGGGTACCGTCGCGGGGAGCAACAGCCTCACGGCGACCGCCGCCGGCCTGGCTGGCAGCCCGGTGACGTTCACCGCGACGGGCACGCCCGCCCCGGCTACACAGCTCGCCCTGACGACCCAGCCCTCGGCCAGTGCGACGAACGGGGTGGTGCTGGCGCAGCAGCCGGTGCTGCAGCTGCGGGATGCCTTCAAC
>JANMYS010000038.1:0-13183 GCA_031382385.1 Gemmatimonadota bacterium | reverse complement strand
TCACACTCCGGCCCCACTTCCCGGCCCGATTCGCTGGTTATCTTGTCCGAGGCTACGAATGGGCCGGGCGGGTGGATTGCTCCAGGAAAGGCAGTGTGGACCCGTGGAACCGAACATCTTCGAAACCGCCAACGCCGGCTTTGCGCAGATCCTCTATGAGGAATACCTGCGCGACCCCGCCTCCGTCTCCGATGAATGGCGCCGCTACTTCGAGAGCGGCCGCGCCGGCCTCGGCAGTGAGGCCGAGTCCAACGGCCACCCGGCCGCCAGCAATGGCTCCGGCGGGATGACGGCTGCCACGACCGCCGGCGCCGGCCGCACTGAGGCCACCGCCCCGCGCCCCGCGCCCACCGCCACTCCGTCGCCCACGGCGCCCGCCGCCGAGCTCCCCAACCGGCGCGCCGCCGATCCGCCGAAGAACGCCATTGCGATCATCGGCCCCGCCGCGCGACTCGTCGCCAATATGAACGAGAGCCGGTCGGTGCCGACCGCGACATCGTTCCGCGAGCTCTCGGTCACCACGCTCGAGTCCCGCCGCCGCGAGCTGAACACCGCGCTCCGCGCCGCGACCCGCCCGGAGAAGGTCTCCTTTACTCACCTGATCGGCTACGCGATCGCCCGGGCCGCGGCGCGCCACGGCGCGATGACCAGCGCCTTTGCCGAAGTGAACGGCGCGCCCTACCGGATCACGGGCGAGACCGTCAACCTCGGCATCGCGGTCGATGTCGAACGCAAGGATGGCAGCCGCGGACTGGTCGTTCCCGTCATCCATGACGCCGCCGGCAAGAGCTTCGCCGAATTCCACACGGTGTACGAGTCACTGGTCGAGAAGGCGCGCGGCAACAAGCTGATGCCTGATGCCTTTGCCGGCGCCAACATGACGCTGACCAATCCGGGGGGCCTCGGTACTGTCGCCAGCGTGCCACGCCTGATGCCCGGCCAGGGCAGCATCATCGCGGTCGGCGCCATCGACTACCCCCCCACCTTCAGCGACCTCTCCGACGACCGGCTCCGGGAGCTCGGCGTCGCGAAGGTCATGACCGTGACCAGCACCTACGATCACCGGGTCATCCAGGGCGCCGAGTCAGGCGAGTTCCTTCGCACCATGGATACCCTGCTGCAGGGCGCTGAAGGCTTCTTCGAAGGGGTATTCGAGAGCCTCGGCGTGACCTTTCCCGGTGTGCCGCTGCCCGATGGCGAGAGCGCGGCCCGCACGCCGCGCTCGAGCCGCAGCTACGCGCCGATCGTGGAAGGCCAGGCCGATCTCTACCATGTTGCCGCCGCGATGGCGCTGGTGAAGGCGCACCGCACGCATGGCCACCTCGCCGCCCACCTCGACCCGCTTGGCAGTCAGCCGATCGGCGATCCCGCGCTGGATCCGCTCCCGCTCGGCCTCACGCCGGAGGTGATGCAGAAGGTGCCGAACGCCGTGCTCCGCATCTCCGCCCCGGGCGCCACGCTGGCCGATGCGCTCCCGAAACTGCAGGAAGCCTACTGCGGGACGATGGCCTACGAGCTAGAGCACATCTCCAATCACGGCGAACGCGTCTGGCTGCGACAGATGATCGAGACCGGCCATCACCGCGCCCCGCTCAGCCAGGAGGACCAGGAGTGGCTCCTGCGCCGCATGATCGACGTCGAGGCGATGGAGAAGTTCCTGCACAAGGCCTACCTCGGCCAGAAGCGCTTCTCGATCGAGGGCGTCGACATGCTGGTGCCGATGCTCGACCTCCTGATCGAGCTCGCCTCCGAACAGGGGGCGCGCAAGGTCGTGCTCGGCATGGCGCACCGTGGCCGGCTGAACGTGCTGGCCCATACGGTGGGGCGGCCGTACGAGACGATCTTCGCGGAGTTCGAGGGCGGCCGGCACGTTGAGCAGGGCATGCTGACGCCGGAGGGCGGTACCGGCGACGTGAAGTACCATCACGGCGCGGACGGCGCCTACAAGACCCGCAGCGGCAAGGTCGTCACCGTCTCGCTGGCGCCAAACCCGAGCCACCTGGAGTTTGTCGGTGCGGTCGTGGACGGACGCGCCCGCGCCGACCAGACCACCCGCCGGGGCCGTGAGGCGCACCACGACCCGACGGCGGCGCTGCCGGTGATCATTCATGGCGATGCCGCCTTTGCCGGACAGGGCGTGGTCCCCGAGACGCTGAACCTCGGCGCGCTCGCGGGATATCGTACCGGTGGCACGGTGCACATCATCACCAACAACCAGATCGGTTTCACCACCGATATGGTCGACTCGCGCTCCACCCGCCATGCCAGCGATCTCGCCAAGGGCTTCGACATACCGATCATCCACGTCAACGCCGATGACGCCGAGGGCTGCCTCGCCTCGGTGCGGCTGGCGATGCTCTATCGGGAGAAGTTCCACGAGGATGTGCTGATCGATCTGGTGGGCTACCGTCGGCACGGCCACAACGAGGGGGACGAGCCGGCCTATACCCAGCCGCAGATGTACGAACGGATCCGCACCCTGCCCACGGTGCGCCAGCAGTACGCGGAGCTACTCGCCCGGCGCGGGGTGCTGCCCGCGGCGGAGAGCGAGCAGCGCTACAATGCGGCCTACCAGCGCCTGGTCGATATCCAGCAGGCATTCAAGGCGACGACGGGCCGGGCCGCAGTCCAGGAGCCGGGAAAGACGCCGGATCGTTCGAGCGGGGTCGACCCGGAGACCGCCATGCCCGCCGAGCTGGTGCGGGCGATCAACGACCAGCTGCTCACCTGGCCCGACACCTTTCATGTGCACCCCAAGCTGCTCAAGCAGCTCGAGCGCCGGCGCACGACCATCGGTCCGGACGGTGGCATCGACTGGGCGCACGCGGAGACCCTGGCCCTGGCCTCCCTGCTGGTAGAAGGGGTGCCGGTCCGGCTCACCGGTCAGGACAGCGAACGGGGCACCTTCAGCCAGCGCCACCTCGTGCTGCATGATGCGGAAGGCGGGCAGTCGTGGACCCCGATCAAGCATCTGCCGGGCGCGCTCGCCTGCCTGGAGCTGCACAACAGCCCGCTTTCGGAGCTGGCGTCGGTGGGATTCGAGTATGGCTACAGTGTCGCCGCGCCGGAGACCCTGGTCCTGTGGGAGGCGCAGTTCGGCGACTTCGTCAACGGGGCGCAGGTCATCATCGACCAGTTCATCGTCTCCGGCCTCTCCAAATGGGGCCAGACGACCCGACTCACGCTGCTGCTGCCGCATGGCTACGAAGGCCAGGGCCCGGAACATTCAAGTGCGCGGCTCGAGCGCTTCCTGCAGCTCGCGGCAGAGGGCAACATCCGCGTCGCCAACCCCACCACACCGGCGCAGTACTTCCACCTGCTGCGGCGCCAGGCCAAGCGGAGCCGGCAGCGGCCCCTCGTGGTCATGACCCCGAAGAGCCTGCTCCGGCTTCCCGCCGCGACCAGCCGGCTGGAGGACCTGGCGAGCGGCGGCTTCCTGCCGGTGCTGGACGACCCGCTGGCGCAGGCACATCGCGACGAGATCCGGCGCATCGTGTTCTGTTCCGGCAAGATCTACTATGACCTTCTGGTCGGCGCCGCCGGGGTAGACCGCTCCCGCACCGCCATCATCCGGCTGGAGCAGCTCTACAGCTTCCCCCAGGAGGAACTGACCGCGCTGCTGCAGAGCTATGGGGCCCTCGGGGAGGTCCTCTGGGTCCAGGAAGAGCCGCGCAACATGGGCGCGTGGAATTTCCTCGAGGCTCGGCTGCGCAATCTCCTCCCGCCGGGAGCGACGCTACGCTACGTCGGGCGGCCGGAACGTGCGAGTACGGCGGAGGGGTATCCGGCGGCGCACGGTGCCGAGCAGAAGCGAATTGTGGAGGAGGCGCTGCGGTAGAGCGGGGCCGCATGTTGGGGCCGCCTATAGGCGGCCCGTACGTGTGGCCCCTAATGATGCCCGTTTCCGTTGCCGTTCCCATTGCCGGCGTGCGGCACAAAGCGGGGCCGGTTCGGCGGGAGCAACTCCCGCTCCGACGTCTGGCGGATCATGTCCTTGACCCAGTCGGAGAGGTGCTCGCCATAATGGAGCAGGAAGACCCCGCGCGAACGCCGCTGGGCGATGAACGCGATGAACGGAGTGTCCGCCTTGGCGGAATTGCAGGGCTGGCAGGCGATGACCAGATTGTCTGGTCGATCGTAAGCGGTCTGTCCCTTCCGGGGATAGACATGGTCCAGCGTGGTGCGGTCTTCCGGGATGTCCGTACCGCAGTAGGCGCAGACGGGGCCGTACTGGTTGATGAGCCACTCACGGTGGGCATCCATCGAACGGCGGCCAAGATTGCGAGCCCGGGTCGGCGGGGGGGAAGACGGGGGACGACGATTAGCACGTGACACGAACGATTCCTTCAGTGAGACAGTCGAGCGACAGGGTACAGGGGAGCCCTCCGCGGTGAGTAGTGCAACTGCAATCTAGGCAGATCTACCCTTGCCTGACTAGGGTCTAAGGAAGATTCGTGCCAGAGGGGTAACTGGCAGGTGGCAGGTGGCAGGTGGCAGGGAGACTGGCTGACGGCTGACCCAACACCCCACCGGGGAGGGCCTTCGATGCCCCTATTCCAGAAGCTCACTCCTGTCCTGCTGGTAGACTCGATCCCGCCCTGCCTGCCATTCTGGACAGAACGGCTCGGATTCGCCCAGGTGGCAGAGGTTCCCGGCCCGGATGGCCTGCCCCAGTTCGTCATCCTGGTGGGTGACGGGATCGAAGTGATGTACCAGACCTGGGCGGCGGTAGCGGAGGAATCGCCCAGCGCCGCCGCAGGCCCGCGGGGGCACTCGATCGCGCTGTTCCTCGAGGTGAGCAACCTCGATCGGATCGATTCGGCACTCGCTGGGATCGCTCGTGTCGCCGAGCGCCACACGACGTTTTACGGGATGGAGGAGTTGACCGTGCGGGAGCCGGGCGGGGCGCTGGTGACGTATGCGATGAAGGTGGCAGGTGGCAGCTAGCAGGTGGCAGGAGGCAGGTGGCAGGTGGCAGGTGGCAGGTGGCAAAGGTCGGGATACTGGCTGAGAACTCAATGCTGCACGCTAACGGCCAACGGCTAATGGCCAATGGCCGTTGGCCGACAGCTACCTCCTCCCCACCACCCCCGCCGCACTCCAGCCCAGCAGGGCTGCAAACACGGGGGGCAGGCCCACCAGCATGATCGGTGGCAGGCTGAAAATGCCGCCGAGACGGTCGAGCAGGGCAGCAAATGCCGGGGTGGATGCCTCAACCGCGAGGAGTCCAGCCCACGCGCATCCGGTGAGCAGCCCGATCCGCCACGGCCGGAGTGCCGGCACCAGCCAGGCCCAGACCACAGCCACCACCGGTACCATCCACCACCCTCCCAGCCAGGTCCCCGCCGCCATGCTCGCGACTACGCCGAGCGCGGCGGCCCCGAGCGGCACTACTGCGCCGAGTCGGCGGCGGCCGGCGACTGACTCCTGCCTCCGGCCTTCTTCACGGCGAACTTCACCTTCGCCATGATATTGATTGATGTTCCTTGCTTGACCTTGAACACGACGCCTTCGGCGGAATTCTCACTCTCCGCCGTGATCTGGATGAACTCCTGCTTGCGCGAGCCGGCCAGCGAGCCGAACAACAGCTTCTTTCCCACGCTGCCATCGCGAATCTGCACGTCCTGAGTCACCTCGGTCACATTCGACAGCGGGATCGCGAAGATCAGTTGCCCGTTCTTGTCGACGAACCTCAGCTCGTCCGTCCCGATCATCAGCGTCCCCTTCTTCTTCTCGGGGAAATTGTCCTTGCCGGAGACGTACTCGACGTCGGGAAACATATCCTGTGCCTGGAGGGCGCCCAGCGGAACCAGGGCGAAGGCGACGAGCGCGAGGCGGACCAGGGTGCGGGACATGAGCGATCTCCTTGAGAGAAGCGATACGTTAAGCAGCTGACGTCGACGAGGCAAGCGCGCTCGCATCCGGAGCACGAACCTGCGCCCTGCGAATGCTCACGGCCCGAGCTCCAGCGTCGCTTTCACATCGGCAAGATCCTCGGGCCGACCCGGCGTGAGCAGCGTATCGAGTTCGCCGTCCCGCCAGCGGGGCAGGCGATCAAGGTACCGGCTGCTCGCCGGATTGCCAGACTGACCGCCAGGGTAGATCCCCCAGGCCCGCACCTGCGGGCCAAGCTCCACCACCATCCGCCAGCTCGCGCCGAACCCACCCCGCCCGCTGGAGGGATTGAGCGTCGTCGCCCCGCCCTGGATCGGAATGCCGAGTGCCGAGAGAGCTGGAATGCGCAGGAGGTGAAGGATGTTGGCGTGGCGAATGCGGTCCCAGCGCCACCCGCCGCTCTCCGGCAGACCGTAGGTCATCGCGGTCTGCCGGTACGCCGCCACCAGCGCATCTGCAAGAAGCCTGTCCCGATCCTCCACCACGGCTGCCGTGCGCTGATCGTCCCACCAGGCGTTCGCCGGATCTTTCAGCAGCGCCCAGGCGATCACCAGCCCCGGTGTGCCCGCCGACCCGTCGCCCAGTTCATCCCACAGCTGCCCCTGCAGCTGGCGCACGGCTTCCTCGTACAGCACCGCGACGGTGTTTTCCCGGGTGAACCGGAGATCCCAGCCGGCCAGCAGCGCCGCGGCGCGAGTGAGCGAATCCCTCGCCGGGTAGCGCGCCGCAGCGGCAAGGAACGCCGGAACAAATCGTTCAGCGGCGGCGCTGACCGGGTCGGTCTGGAAGCGGCGCATGGCATCCGGCGTGATCTGGCTGTCAGCCCGCAGCAGCTCGTTGATCCGCAGCGCCCGCCAGGGCGAGTACCAGTTGGCGCCGAGGTAGCGGCGGTCCACGGCAGGGTCGATCGGCTGCTGGTTGGCGGAGGCCAGGAAGCCCTGCGCCGGGTTCATGGCCTGGGGCAGCTGACTGAGGGTCCAGTCGCCCGACCAGTCACTGGCGGAGGTATCGCCGCGCTGGACCAGGTCGCCGCGATCACCGGGCCTGAGGGGAAAGCGGCCGGTCGTCCGGATGGCGATCGCTCCCTGCCGGTCGGCGACGACCATGTTCTGCGCCGGAGCGCGCCAGGCGGTCATCCCCTCGAGCCATTCCGCGAGACTCCGGGCGCGGGCGGCGCGCGACATTGCAGTGAACTCGTCGCCCGATTCCAGCACCGTCCAGCGGAGCGACTGCCATGTTCCGCTCGCCGCCGGCGTCAACGGACCGCGATGGGTGAAACGCAGGGTGTCCACTCCGATCAGCCGGCCCCTCTTATCGAGGTAGCGCTCGACTCGCTGGCGCAACGGTCGCCACGTGCCGTCGAGTCGATACTGCGTCGGAGCGAGCGAATCATCCACCACCTCCGCATAGCGGTCCAGCACATCCGCTTCAGCGTTGGTGAACGACCAGGCCACATCGCGGTTGAAGCCAAGGACGATGCCCGGCGCGCCGGGAATCGTGACACCGTAGACGTCGAGGCTGTCCGGCACGATGAGATGCGCCTCGTACCAGATTGAGGGGAGCGAGAGCTCGAGGTGGGGATCACCGGCGAGGAGCGCGTAGCCATTCTGCGTCCGGCCCGGCGCGACCGCCCAGTTGTTCGAGCCGATCGCATCTTCGCCGGCGCCAGGATCGCAGCCAGAGGCGCAGGCGAAGTGGCGCGGGGTAGGTGGAGGAGCGTCGGGTGGCGGAAACGCGTTCTCGAGGGCGCGAGGCGCGAGTTGACCGTTCGGCTGGATCGGTTCCTGAATCGGGCTGTTGCGGGGAAAGAGCGCATCCGCCGCCGCAGGACCGATCCGCTGCCGCGCGGACGCCTGGAGCTCCTCGAGCTCGCTGTAGGCCAGGGTCCAGCCCATGCGCCCGAAGAAGTGCATCGCGTCCACGGCACGCCACCGCGCCGGGGTGCGGCCCAGCAGCTGATACTCGAGCGGACGGGAGGGAGAGGCGTCGAGCCAGGCGTTGATGCCCTCGGCGTACGCCTCAAGGAGGCGCCGGGTCCAGGCAGTATCGGCGAGGGCGCTGAACCGCCGCTCGGCGGCGTCGGGGAGACCAAGCCGCCTGGTCTCCTGGTCGAGCGGCAGCGCGGCGGCGCCGACGAGTTCGGTCAGCGTCCCGGCCCCGGCACGCGCCTGCAATTCAAGCTGGAACTGCCGGTCGCGTGCGACGACGAACCCGAGCGCGCGGATGGCATCGAGCTGATTGGCGGCGACGATGTGCGGCACACTGCGGGCGTCGTAGCGCACCTCGACCGGGGCGGTCAGTCCGGGGATCCGCTCGTGCGCGCTCGCCGGCAGCTCGGCGGCGCGGGCGACGGCCCAGACTCCGTGGATGGGATCGAGAAAGGCCCCAATCGGAGGGAGTGGGGCCGGCGGGAAGAAGCTGAGCCAGCAGAGGGCGAACAGGACGAGACCGCCGGACAATGGACCGGCAAGTCGCCTCATGGACGATACCGCCCCTTGAGCAGTCGGCCCCACCACCAGTTCACCGGGTCAACCGTTGTGGCCGGACCCTGCTCGTTTTCGATCGGCATCCCTTCGTTGACCCAGCGGAACAGCCCACCGTCGAGGCTGGAGACCCGGGAGAAACCCGCCGTCACCAGCGCCTGCGCCATGGCGCTGCTCACCACCCCGGGCCCGTCATAGACGACGAGCGGGATATCGCGGGCGACGTTGACCAGCGGTGCCAGATCCGGAGCGGTGGGATCGATCTCCACTGACCCGGCGATATGACTGAGCTGGAACTGCGCCGGCGGACGGGCATCGATGAGAAGCGGCGGCGGGCGGGAAGGATCTCGCATCCACGCCACTAGTTCGGCGGGCGTCACGTGCCGGACATCCTTGAAGCGGAGCTGCACCGCCGATCGCACCGCGAGACTGCCAAGCGGGCTCCCGTCCCAGGCCAGTCCGGCTATCACGCCCGTCAGCAGGACGAGCATGACGATGGTCTTGTTGGTCAGGCGCTTGGATTTGGTCATGGGCGAGGCGAGTGGGAAGTAGGCGGTAGGCTATCAACGACTGGCCGTCAGCCATCAGCCATCGGCCGTCAGCGGTCGGCTGGCGCCGTGGGGAGGGAAGTTAACATCCATTGTCGATGCGGATCGCCTACCCCGCGCCAGCTGCCACCTGCCACCTGCCGGCTACCCCTGTCCTCCCCCTTTCCCCTTGTCAACGCAGTGCGCGCCGGTCGGGATTGAGCAGGAAGCGCCACGGTGAGCCGAACCCGTGCACCTCGCGTACCGACCTGCCGTCCGCGAGGAGCGGGTGTCCCTCGTTGGCCCAGCGGAAAATGCTGCCGTCCAGGTTCTGCACGTTCGAGAAGCCCGCGGCTTCCAGCGCCGCTGCCGCGACGGCGCTGCGATAGCTGACGGCGCAGTAGGTGACGATGGGGGTGGTGCGCGGCAGGGCGAGCAGCTCGGGCGGCAACGGGGCGCCGGGTTCGAGTCTCCTGGCACCCGGCAGATGGCTGATGGTGAACTCCGCTTCCGTCCGGACGTCGAGCAGCAGCGGCGCGGCCGAGTCCGTCCTGCCCTGCCACCGCAGCAGGGCGGCCGACGAGATCCAGTGGACCGACGGGAACTGCAGTCGAATGATGGTCGTGAGCCCGGAGAGCAGCAGTGGCCTGCCGCCCAGCGCGAGGCCGACGAGCCCTGCGAGCAGCAGCCCCCCACCGACCCAGCGACCCCGGCGCATCAGGCCACGCTACGCGTCCGGCCGGGCCGGGACCGGTTGGCGCTCCGGCATGCCCGCGACGACCGGAAGTGGCCGGATGCGCGGCGGCTTCGTCCGCAGTGCTTCATAGAACTTCTCCCGCACGCCGAGCGCATTGACCTCGCACATCGGGACGAGCTGGTCGCCGACAGAGACGTTGAAGACGCAGAGGCCGAGTCGCTCCTGCCCCACCGGGGAGAGCGCCTCCTCCCGGCTCATGAAGTGGTGACTCACGATCACCAGGCCGTTGACCCGGGCCCGCCCGGTCAGCAGCCGCCAGGCGAAGCGCCAGGGACGCGCACCGTCGAAGCGCCTCAGCCAGGTCCGAAGATACGCCCCGGCCGTGCCTAACAGGAAGCCCGGTTCGCGCAGCACCAGTGCCAGGATGCGGGTGAGTTTCTCGGCCGGGGCATCCAGCCGGAAGCTGACCCCGCCGAAGCGACGCAGGAATCCGTCCACGGCACGCTCATCCATCGGGTCGCCATCGGTGCGCATCGGATGGAACCGGGGGATCTCGTTCTCCTGCCGTGAAACCACCCCGGCGAGATACCGGTTGCAGCCGGGATGCCCCAGCCACATCAGGCCCCGTTCCAGCCGCTGCGGGCTCGCCCCGGGTCCGTCAAATCCTTCCGCGATCTTTTCCCACAGCGCCTCCACAGTCGCGCCACCACCAAGTCCGTCGAGGGTGCGGCCCACCTGGGCGACGGGCTGAAAGCTGATCAGGCGGAACGCGTCCGCATTGCGGGCGAGCCAGCGTACCACCGCGGGAACTCCGGCGAGGTTTTCGGCGGTGACCGTCATCGTAGTCGCGGCGCGGAGCGACCGGCCAGTCCGGCGGCTCACCGCGCGGATCATGGCGGCGAACTCCTCCCGCAGGGGCATCAGCTCTTCTTCCGTCCGGGCGTGCCGGTAGGCATCGCCCAGACGGCCGCGCTGGGTCGTGTCGATGTGAATGCTCACCTCGACCAGTCCGCCATCAAGCACCAGACGCTCGAGCAGGCCTTGCCGGCGGCGGAAGGTATCGCCGTGAGTCATGAGCATCGGGATAAGCCGGAGCGACTGGGCGTAGCGCAGCAGCTCGATCAGTTCGGCTTCCGGCCGGAGCGTCAGCTCGCCATCGGTGAGCTGCAGATTGCCGGCATTCCCCAGCGAGGGCCGCAGCCGCCGCATCTGTTCCTTGATCGCCTCGAGGGGGAGCGGCGGGATCCGGTTGGCCTCCTCGCCGAGGTAGCACCCCACACAGGCAAAGTCGCAGCGCGGCAGCGCGCCGATCGTCGCGCCACACCCATTGCCCCCGCGTCCGAGCATCTGATGCGGCGTGCGCAGGTGCTCGGGCACACGGGCCCACGAGCGGGCGAGGTTGGCCCGCGTTTCGGCCAGCACGGGCTCGCGGAGGATCTGCCAGAGGGTTTGGTTGGCGGGCATGGCGATCTAATTGCCCGCCAGCTTCTTCGCGTTGGCCTGGCTGTTCAGGCTCCAGTCGTAGTCGGTATACTCAAAGGCACTCCATGCACCGCTCTCCAGCAGGGCCTTCTCCGGCCCCTCGGCGTACCACCGGGCTATGAACCGGCCCACCGCCTGCTTGCTGCCGCCGAAGTCCTTCTCGTAGTCGCGGAACTTGAAGACCTGGCTGACGAATACCGTCTTCTTCGCCGCGTCCACCCGGTTCTTGGCCGGCGACTCCCGCAGAAAGACCCGGCCCTGGTCGGTGAGCTGCTCCTCCAGCCGGGCACCGGTGTAGGCCTCGCTCCGGAGCGGCGGGCACCCCATCGCGGCGCAGACCAGCGCGAAGTGAATGCGGGGTTCCTTGAATTCCGGCCGGATGATCATCTGCTCGATGAAGTCGAGACCGTAGGCGCTGTCGCCGATCAGCGCCAGCTTTTCGGTCCACGGACCGTAGCCTTTGATGAATCCACCGGTCTTGTTGATGTTCCGGATGGACTTCGTCTCACCGTGCTTGACGATCAGCTTGATGGTATAAGCGTTGTAGGCGTTGATCCAGAATGCCAGCTGCTCCTCACGCGGGAGAGTCCGCGGGTTGAACGCGGCAAGACGCTGCAGGTAGCTCTCGAACTCCGGCGCCTGGCGGAAGGCCTCGTAGTCGACCATGCCGTCGACGACGTGGGCGTGGAGCAGTGCGTCGAATCCGGAGTGGTCAAAGGTCTGGGCCATCACCGGTCGGCTGGCGACGAGAGCGAGGGCGGCAACGGCTGCAGTACGGAACGACATGGCGATCCTCAGGGGTCGGGGGGTCAGACGGTCAGACGGTCAGACGGTCGGACGGTCAGGCGGTCGGACGGTCGAGCACGGAATGTTCTAGGTACGCCGCAGGGGGCGGGATGGATTGGAGGCGGCCGTTGGCTATTAGCCATTAGCCGTTAGCCGTTAGCGCTCAGCCGGAGGGGTGCTGCCCGCTCCCCACTCCCTACCCCCTACTCCCTGCCACCTGCCACCCGCAACCTGCAACTGGAGCATCACCCCCGAGCAAAGTACCTTTCCCGTCTCATGTTACAACTTCTGCTCGACGCCGAGCTTTACGCCCCTGAATCCCGCGGCCGGCAGCACCTGCTGATCGGTGGCGGGAAGATTCTGTGGATGGGCGCCGAACGGCCGGCCCTCGGTGCCGGGCTCGGGGTCACGACCTATCACTGCGCGGGCCGGCGGATGATTCCCGGCCTGATCGACGGGCATGTGCACCTGACCGGCGGCGGCGGGGAGGCGGGCTACGAGACCCGGGTACCCCCCGTCGCCCTGACCCGCTTCACACTTGGCGGCATCACCTCGGTTGTGGGGGTGCTGGGCACCGATGATGTTGCCCGGGACACCGGCGGTCTGGTGGCGACCGCCCGCGGGCTGATCGCCGAGGGGCTTTCGGCGTGGTGCCATACCGGGGGCTATCACTATCCGCCGACGACGCTGACCGGCTCGGTGCGGGGCGACATCGTCCATATCGACCGCATCATCGGCGTGGGCGAGATCGCGGTGAGCGATCACCGCTCGAGCCAGATGACGCTCGATGAGCTGCTCCGCCTCGCCGCCGAAGCGCATGTGGGCGGGATGATGACCGGCAAGGCCGGCATCGTGCATCTGCATCTGGGCGACGGACCGCGGGGCCTCGACCTGGTGCGTCAGGCGCTCGACACCGGTGAGATTCCGGCGCGGGTCTACAACCCGACTCATGTGAACCGGCGCCGTGTCTTGTTCGAGGAAGCCTGCGCCCTGACCGGTCGCGGATGTACGATCGATGTCACCGCCTTTCCGGTCGGGCCTGACGAAGATGCCTGGTCCGCAGCGGACGCCCTGGCCCGGTACCTCGACGCCGGCCTGCCGGCGGGACAGATCACCATCAGCTCGGACGGGGGCGGATGCCTGCCGGTCTTCGATGCCGCGGGGCGGGTGACGAGCATGGATGTCGGCCGGCCGGGGGCGCTGGCCCTGACGTTGCAGGAGCTGGTCAGATCCGGCCATCCACTCGAACAAGTGCTGCCCGCGTTCACCACAAATGTGGCGGCAGCGCTTCGGCTGCCGGGCAAGGGCCGCCT
>JANMYS010000026.1:0-69759 GCA_031382385.1 Gemmatimonadota bacterium | reverse complement strand
CCTGGCCGTCGTGAGGTCCGGCGGCGGCGGCACGTCTCATGAGTTCACCAGAGACAGTGTCCGCCCACTCCCCCGGGCCGGGCGCTGGTCCTGATGCGGCAGAGTCACGCGTCGGTGCCGGGATGCTCCGAGGTCAGCAATGGCCTCGGGGCATCCCTTTTTCCCATCTCCCCCCTCTCACCTCCTACCTCGCACCTCTTACATTTGGGATGCTGGCCCTTCGTCCAATGGCAGGACAGCAGACTTTGGATCTGCGAATGGTGGTTCGAATCCACCGGGGCCAATCGCTGCCTCACGCTTCTCTCCCCCTGTCGTGCTACCTCCATGCCCGAACGGGACCGCCTCTTCCTCCTCCATCCCGGATTCGCTGATCCGGCGCTGGGGGCTGGTACCTACTACTGCGTCGCCTGCGCCGCGATCGAGGGGGTGCTGACCTATCATCCGGAATTGCGCGCGCGGCTCTCGGTCGAGCACCTCACCTTTCCCCGGCCCCGCGCTCCGCTGGTGGAGTTGCTGGGTGCGGAGCATCAGAGCTGTCCCGTCATGGTGATCGGCACCCGACCGGTACCGCCCGTTTCCGGGATCCAGACCAGCGCGGCAACCGGTCGCCGCTTCGCGCAGGGAGTGCCGGCGATCACGACCTATCTGGCCGCAGTATATGGCATTCCGGCCGTTCATCCATGAAGGTGGCAGGCAGCAGGTGGCGGGCGAAACGCTGAATCCTGAATGCCGACAGCCGAGAGCTGACAGTTGACCTAACCCCTCATCCCCGGCTATTTTGGCCGGCTCGACTTATGAGCGAATTGCTACAGCGCAGCCAGATGCTTCTCCTCTCCGGGTCGGCCAATCGGCCGCTCGCCGAGGAGGTCGCCGCCCACCTGGGCCAGCCGCTCTGCCAGGTGACGGTGAAGCGCTTCGCCGATGGCGAGCTGTTCATCAAGATCGACGAGAACGTCCGCGGCCGTGACGTCTTCGTGATTCAGCCGACCAATCCGCCGGCGGAGCACCTGATCGAGCTCCTGCTCCTGATCGATGCCGCGCGGCGGGCCAGCGCGGCGCGGATCACCGCGGTGATTCCGTACTTTGGCTACGCCCGGCAGGACCGCAAGGACCAGCCCCGCGTCGCCATCAGCGCCAAGCTGATGGCCAACATGGTGTCGACAGCGGGGACGGACCGGGTGCTCGGAATGGATTTCCATTCCCACCAGATGCAGGGTTTCTTCGACCTGCCGGTGGACCATCTGTACGCCGCGCCGGTGTTCATCAACCACTACCGGCAGAAGTCGCTGCGGGACCTTGCCGTCGTCGCGTCGGATGTGGGCGGAGCCAAGATGGCCCGGGGATTTGCCAAGCGGCTCAACGCCACGCTGGCGATCATCGACAAGCGCCGGCCCTCGGCCAACGTGGCGGAAGTCGTGAATGTGGTGGGCGACGTCAAGGGGAAGGACTGCATCATCCCCGACGACATGATCGATACCGGCGGCACGATGTCGGAGGCGATTCACGCCCTGAAGCGGCTTGGGGCGGAGGACATCTACTGCTGCGCCACCCACGCCCTGCTGTCGGGGCCGGCGGTCGAGCGCTTGATGAACAGCCCGGTGACGGAGGTGGCGGTGACCAACACCATCGGCCTCCCCCCCGAGCGGAAGTTTGACAGACTAAAGGTATTGTCGATCGCACCTCTGCTGGCGAAAGCGATCGGTTACACTCACAGCGATCAGTCCGTCAGTTCGCTGTTCGACTGAGACCCGAAGGACCGGACCATGGCAAACCAGACTCCCCTGCAGACCACCCGCCGCCCCGATCACGGGAAGGGCGCCGCCCGCACCCTCCGCAGTGCTGGCCGGATCCCCGCCGTGATCTACGGCCACAACCGCGCCGCCGAGTCGCTCAGCATCGACAGCGCGGCCCTGGCCAGACTGATCAAGGCGGGCGGCGCCGGCAGCGCAATTCTCGACGTCACGATTGACGGCGGGACGGCGGTCAAGGCGCTCATCCGCGAAATCCAGCGCCATCCGCTGCGCCAGACCGACATCCTGCACGTGGACCTGTACGAGGTCAGCGCCGACGAGGAGATCTCGCTGGAGGTCCCGGTGCACCTCACCGGTACCTCCGATGGCGTCCGCAACTTCGGCGGCGTACTCGACCAGGTGCTCTACAAGCTGGAGATCCGCTGCTTTCCGGCCGATATCCCGGCCCACATCGATCTCGATGTGACCCCGCTCGGCATCGGCAAGTCGATCTTCGTCCGGGATGTGACGCTGCCCAAGGTCAAGATCCTCAACGATCCCAACCTGCCGGTCTGCTCGGTGGTCGCTCCGCGGACCGAAGAGGTGGTGGCCCCGGTGGCTGCCGTCGCCGCTGTCGGCACGGAGCCGGAGCTGATCCGGAAGGCCAAGCCCGACGGGGAACCCGACGCCAAGGCCTAGGCTCTGCGGACCATCATCGGCCTGGGCAATCCGGGCCCGGAGTACGAGAACACCCGGCACAACGCCGGGTTTCTCTTGGCCGACCATCTCGCCGCCCGCTGGGACCTGCTGCCCTTCCGCCGAGTCCCCTCGGCCCGCGAGATCCGCGGACGGGCACTGGGCCACGATGTCACGCTCCTGAAACCGCTGACCTACATGAACCGGAGCGGGGCCGCGCTGGCCCCGCTCCGAGCGCTTCCGGGCTTCGATCCCGCGACGGCGTTGCTGGTCCTGGTCGACGACTTCGCCCTGCCGACGGGAAAATTCCGGTTGCGTGGCGCCGGCTCCGCTGGCGGGCACAACGGACTGAAGAGCATCGAGGGCGTACTCCGGCGCCAGGACTACGCCCGGCTGCGCATCGGGATCGGCCCGTTGCCGGCCGGCACGAAGGATACGGCGGATTTTGTGCTCGGCGCCTTTACCACCGCGGAGCGCGCCGAATTGACCAGCCTGCTGGATCCGATGAGCGAGGCCGTGGAGTGCTGGCTGCGCGACGGAATCGAGCTCGCGATGAACCGATACAACAACGGCTAGAGCCTGCCCATGCACCTCCCCCTCCCCGCCCTGATCGCGATCGCCGCCGGCCTGCTCGGCCTCAGTGTTGCGGCGGTCATCTACCGCTACATCACGACCCAGTCCGCCGGTTCGCCAGCCATGCAGGACCTTGCGGTGCTGATCGAGCAGGGCGCAATGGCCTTCCTGCGCCGGGAATACACCGTTCTCGGGCCCTTCATCCTGGCGGTCGCCCTGCTGCTCGGCTGGGCGGTCGGCGTGCAGACCGCGCTGGCCTACATCTTCGGCGGCCTCTGCTCGATCGCCGCTGGCCTCTTCGGCATGAAAGCGGCCACCAAGGCCAATGTGCGGACCGCAGAAGCGGCGCGCGCCAGCGGGCAGGCGAGTGCGCTGCGTATCGCCTTCAACGGTGGCGCGGTGATGGGGCTGGCGGTGGCCGCCCTGGGACTGGTCGGCATCGGCGTCGTCGCCGCGCTGGTCATGCCGCAGGGCAGCGTGGAATCGCTGACCGAAGGGCTGCAACCGGCGTTCGTCCGGTTCAGCCAGATCATCAGCGGCTTCGCGATGGGCGCCTCGAGCATCGCACTCTTTGCCCGGGTCGGCGGCGGCATCTTCACCAAGGCCGCCGACGTCGGCGCGGACCTCGTCGGCAAGGTCGAAGCCGGCATCCCCGAGGACGACCCGCGCAATCCCGCGACCATCGCCGACAACGTGGGCGACAACGTGGGTGACGTGGCGGGCATGGGCGCCGACATCTTCGAGAGCTACGTCGGTGCGATCATCGCGACCGTGGCGCTTGCCGCGACCAGCGCCGCCATTCCGCTCGACTCCAGGGGAAATGCCGTCGCGCTTCCCATCCTGCTCACCGTGGCGGGACTGATCGCCTCGCTGCTCGGCATCGTCGGCATGCGCTTCCTCGAACGGGGCAACCCGGCGAATGCGCTGCGCGCCACCACGCTGCTCGCCGCCGGGGCGTTTGTCGTCGCGGCGTATTTCATCTGCATGCAGCTCCCCATCGGCATGACTGGGCTGCCGGTACTGGGCGCATTCTGGTCGGTGGTTGCCGGCACGGTGGCCGGCATCGCCATCGGCATGGTGACCGAGTACTACACCAGCGCCAAGCCGGTACGGGACATCGCCACCGCCTCGCTCACCGGCCCGGCGACCAACATCATTGCGGGACTCTCGGTCGGGATGATGTCCACCCTGCTGCCGCTGCTGCTGATCTGCGCCGGCATCTTCGTGAGCTATCAGTCCGCCGGGCTCTATGGCATCGCGATCGCCGCCGTCGGCATGCTCGCGACGGTCGGGGTGACCATGTCGGTGGACGCCTACGGACCGATCGCCGACAATGCCGGCGGGATCGCCCAGATGAGCAACCTCGGACCGGCGGTCCGCAAGATCACCGACGGGCTCGATGCCCTCGGCAACACCACCGCCGCCATCGGCAAGGGCTTCGCGATCGGCTCGGCGGCACTGACCGCACTGGCCCTGTTCAGCGCCTACGCCGCCGCCGTGGCCCAGGGGGGACAGCCGCTGGTCCTCGACCTCATCAACCCGATGGTCGTCATCGGGCTGTTCATCGGCGGCACCCTGCCCTTCGTAATCGGCGCACTGACCATGACCGCGGTGGGCCGCGCGGCTGCCGGAATGGTCGAAGAGGTGCGGCGCCAGTTCCGCGAGATCCCCGGCCTGATGGCGGGGACCGCCAAGCCGGACAGTGCCCGCTGCGTGGACATCTCCACCAAGGCGGCGCTGCGGGAGATGATCCTGCCCGGTGTGATCGCGGTCGCCGCCCCCGTCGTGGTTGGGGCTGGGCTCGGCGTCGAGGCGCTGGGCGGCATGCTCGCCGGTGCGACACTCTCCGGCGTCCTGCTGGCGCTGTTCATGGCCAATGCCGGCGGCGCCTGGGACAATGCCAAGAAGCTCATCGAGGGCGGCGAGCACGGCGGCAAGGGCTCGGATGCCCACCGCGCCGCCGTCGTGGGCGACACCGTCGGCGATCCCTTCAAGGACACCTCCGGACCGGCCATGAACATCCTCATCAAGCTGATGAGCGTCGTGTCGCTGGTGCTGGCCCCCTGGTTCGTCTCACTCAGCCGGTAGCCCCAGATGCTCAGGCTCGGAATCGTCGGACTCCCCAACGTCGGCAAGTCGACGCTGTTCAACGCGCTGACATCGGCGGGCGCGCTGGTGGCGAACTACCCCTTCGCCACGATCGAACCGAACACCGGCGTCGTCACCGTCCCCGATCCGCGGCTCGAGGCGATCGCAAAGATCATCTCACCCCAGCGCATCGTGCCGGCCACCGTCGAGTTCCTGGATATCGCCGGGCTGGTGAAGGGCGCCAGCCAGGGCGAGGGCCTCGGCAACCAGTTCCTCGCCAACATTCGCGAAGTCGATGCGATCGTGCAGGTCATCCGCTGCTTCGAGGATCCGGACACCCAGCACGTGATGGGCTCGGTCGACCCCGCCCGGGACCGGGAGGTCATCAATATCGAGCTCCAGCTCGCCGACCTCGCGTCGGTGGAAAAACGGCTGGAGAAGACCGTGCGCACCGCCAAGTCCGGCGATGCGCTGGCGAAGCTCGAGGCCCGCCTGCTCACCGCCGCACGCGATGCCCTCGCTGCGGGCAAGCCGGCCCGCTCCGTCACGCCCACCGACGAGGAGCTGCCCGTCTGGCGCAGCTTCAACCTGCTCACCGCCAAGCCGGTGCTGTACGCCGCCAACCTGCTGGAGAGCGAGATCGTGAGCGGAAACGCTCACGTCGAGGCGCTGCGGCAGTCCATCGCAGCCGATGGCGAAGCCGCGGAGCTGGTCATCTTCTCCGGCAAGGTGGAGGCGGAGCTCGCCGAGCTTGCTCCCGAGGACCGGCAGGAGTTTCTCGCCTCCCTCGGCGCCACGGAATCAGGGCTCGACCGGCTCGCCAAGGCGGCGTATCACCTGCTGGGACTGCAGAGCTACTTCACCGCTGGTGAGAAGGAAGTCCGCGCCTGGACCATCCATCGGGGTGATCGGGCGCCGCAGGCCGCCGCCGTCATCCACACCGACTTCGAGAAGGGCTTCATCAAGGCGGAGACCGTCGCCTTCGACGACTTCATCCGTGTCGGCGGGTGGAAGCCGGCCCGGGAACAGGGCATCGCCCGCGCGGAGGGGAAGGAATACGTCGTGCAGGATGGCGACGTGATGCTGTTCCGCTTCAACGTCTAGCGCGACCATGGGTGGGAGGCGACCTGGGGCCCGGAAGCGAGGCTTCCGGGCCCCGTTTGTCTCGTGGGCCTTCAGCTCCTGGGGGCGGGTACAGGAGCCAGGCGGCTGGTGACGTTCAGGGTGCTCGCGTGCAGGTTGACCCCGCGCCCGACCCGGAATCCGAATTGCCCGTCCAGGCTCAGACCCGCGAGCGGCAGGACGAGTACATCGAGCCCGTTTGCCTTCAGCACCGCCTCCTTCGACGTGACAGAAAGCTTGAAGAGATTGCCGATGACCACCTTGCCATCGGCGGGATGTACCGCCTCGGCTCGGCGCCAGTCGGCCAGCAGGCGGTCCTGCCCGCCCCGCCGTTCCCAGGCTGCGACACTGCCATCTCCACGGACGGCGAAGACTACGTAGTGCGCACCGGCACCCTCTAGATCCGCTCCCCCCACCATGAACCCGTACTCGCCGTTCGAGCTGTTGGGGAAGTGGAAGATCTGCGACTCGAGAGTGAAAATCCCCTCGCCGAAATAGCGCGGATCGTAGAGCACCCCACCCGGCCCCATCGTGATGTGCCAGCCAGGGGGCATCTGCACAAAGGTGAACGTCGAATCCGCGATCCTCTCGGAGCCCGAGCTCTGGCGCGCGGGGGCGTCGGTCACCCACCTCCAGCCGGGGGGAGGACTCGACTGCAGCGCCGATGCCGGCTGGGTCAGTCCGATCAGCCCTGAGGTAATGAGTAGCAATGGAATCCGCATAGTCATCAGTTCATGGAGTTTGAATGACGCCTGAGCTTGGGGGTCGGTAGCATCGGCCTGGGGCGCGGAGTGATCAAGTACCTCCGATGCGTGACTGGCGAAGACGAGTGACAAGCCTCCGTGCTCCCTTCGTGTCCTCCATGGCTCCGTGGTCTCACTGTCGCAGCACTACGATCGGAACCTCGGTGACAGGCCACTAACCACTCCGGGCCGAGCCGAACTTCTGCGTCGCGTAACCGACGATCAGGCCAACCATCGAACCGGGTATCATGATCTCCCAGAAGTAGGGCTGTCCCGTTGCTGCGTTCTTGTTCATCAGCGCGATGGGGAGCGCAAAGAGCCCTGCGATCGCCGTGCCCGCGATCAGGCCGACCGCCAGCGAATCCCACTTGCGCGAGACGAAACCGATCAGCAGCCCCGCGACGAGGCCCTTCCCCATCGACCCGATCACGATGCCCGTGATCCCAGGCGCGACCTCCGGCGCCGAGACCAGCGCGGAGAGACCGTCCAGCGCACCGAGGACTCCACCCAGAACCAATCCCAGCACCGGCTTGTTCATGCGCCTCTCCCGTTGGATTGTCTGTCTGCTGATCGCTTCCACCCACCTGTTACCCGCTGCCGGCGGGTTCTTTAGAAACCCCGGCCCGCCAGGAAGAGCAGGCGCATCGTGAGGTAGGCCAGGACGAGGAGAATGGCCGTCTGATACGTGCGGTAGAATCGGCCAGCGCGCTCAGGCCATGTCTCCCGATGCGCCTGAACCGGCTGGGCATCCAAGAACCGGCCGACATCCGCGGCCAGCGCCGCGGCGGAGGAGTACCGGTCCCCGGCCTCCGGGTTCATCGCCTTTCTCCAGATCGACTGCAGCGGTCGTGGCGCCGGGTCACTCTCGGCCGCCAGATCACGCAGAATGGCGCCCAGCGAGAAGACATCGCTGCGCGCATCGACCAGGTCGATCTGCCCCGATTGCTGCTCGGGAGCCATGTAGCCCGGCGTCCCGAGAACGGTACCGGATGCAGTGTCACCCGCGGCGGGGGAGGTCGCCGGCGCGGCCCCGGCTTCCTCCGGCTGGGTCGCCAGCACCCGGGCGATTCCCCAGTCGAGTACCAGGACCTCGCCGAACTCCCCGATCATGATATTGCCCGGTTTCAGATCGCGGTGGATCACTCCGCGCACATGGGCAAACTCGATCGTCTCGCAGATGCGGAGAAAGCTGCGCAGCCGCTCCGGCAGCGACCGTCGCTGGGACGAATCATCCAGCCGGGCTCCCCGCACGAGCTTCATCACGTAGAACCTGCGGCCGTCACGCAACATCCCCACATCGTGCACCGCAACGATCCCTGGATGCTCCAGCCGAGCGAGGATCTGGGCTTCACGGCGGAACCGGACATCGGCGGCGCCCTCGGCGAACTCCGGGCGCAGCACCTTGAGGGCCACCTCACGTCCCAGGGCGAGATCGGTAGCCTGATACACCACTCCCATCCCGCCCCGACCCAGCAGCGGCCCGAGCCGGTAGCGATCCCCCTCCAGCTCAGGCTCTTCCAGCACCCGCTGCAGATGACGCAGGGTCTCGCCACTGATGGGACTCACGCTGCATCCACCCCGAAGAGGGTGACTGCTTCATCCTGGAATTCCGCCTCACTGCCGCAGAGCTCGCGCAGCCGCTCGAGCAGCAGCACCCGAAGGCGGCGCCTCGACCAGGCGAGGTGATTGGTCACCTGGGTCGCGGGGATTCCCAGTCGCTCGGCGATCGCGCGATAGGTCGGCCGAACCGCCTCCCCATCCGTCACAAGATCGTACTGCTTGAAGACCTCGAAGCGGATCTCGTAACCGTCGGCATGACACTCCAGCTCCAGCGCCTCGATGGCGCCATCAAAGAGCGAACGCACCCATTCGCGGTCGAAGGCGTGCTCCTCGGACTGCCCCGGCGCGAGTACCTCCAGCGCCTGCTCCGCGCCGGCAAAGTCCAGCGACAGGTGCACCGCGCCGCCACCCCGCCTGAGCCGGCGCTCCGCGCGGTGGGCCTTGGCGGCGAATCGATCGAGACAGAGCCGGAGGAAGGTCCGGAATCGAGCCTGCGCGGGATCGTATGCGCTGAAAAACTCCTGGGCGAGCGCGACGGTGAAGAACTCCTGGACCCCGTCTTCCGCGTCCGCCGGCTCCTGATGCCAGCGGAGCCTGAGATGGGCGTATGCCGGCCGCCAGTAGGCGGCCACCAGCGCCTCGAAGCCAGCCCGGCGCACACCCGGGTCCCCGCTGGTGAAGGCGCGGACCAGCGATTCGCGAGTTGAAGGAAAGACCCGCGGTGCGCGGGTGTCCGGCTCTGTGTGCATCAGCTGCCGAGGCGCCGTGTGGTGAGTGAGCGGGAAAGGTGCATCGCCAGGGAGGTTCCGTCCAACCTTTGCGTCCCGTAATCCATCTGCCCCTCCCGCATACCCGCACCGCCGTATAATTTTGCGGTCCCGCGCTGACCCACTCCCAGCGTCACTGATCCGCCACCCGCTCCCCTCCGCCGAGGATGCTGCCCGCATGACCATCACGCAGAGCGCACCGCTCGCCCGTTTCGCGCCCGAGTCCGCCCTGGCCCGCACTCCGGAGATCGCGGCAGAGAGTGCGGTCTTCCGCGAGGTCCTCACCGAAATCGGCCGGGTGATCGTGGGGCAGCAGACGCTGCTGGAGAGCCTGCTGATCGGGCTGCTGGCGGATGGACACCTGCTGCTGGAGGGCCTGCCGGGCCTGGCCAAGACGCTCGCGGTGCGCACCCTCGCCTCGACCATCGACTGCGACTGCCGCCGGGTGCAGTTCACCCCCGACCTGCTGCCCGCCGACCTGCTCGGCACGATGATCTACAACCAGAAGAGCGGCGACTTCTCGGTGCAGCAGGGCCCGATCTTCACCAACATCCTCCTGGCCGACGAGGTCAACCGGGCCCCCTCGAAGGTGCAGAGCGCGCTGCTCGAGTGCATGCAGGAGCGCCAGGTGACGATCGGCGGGACGAGCCACCGGCTGCCCCCGCTCTTCCTCGTGCTCGCCACCCAGAACCCGCTCGAGCACGAAGGCACCTATCCGCTGCCGGAGGCGCAGGTCGACCGCTTCCTCTTCAAGCTGGTAGTCGGATACCCGAGCCGGACCGAGGAACGCGAAATCATCGACCGGATGACCGACGGCCCGGAACCCACGACACATGCCGTCCTGCATCCCGACCGGGTGCTGCAGGCGCGGGACATCGTGCGTTCGGTCTACGTCGACGAGAAGATCAAGGAGTACGTGCTCGACATCGTCACCGCGACCCGCGAGCCGGAGCGCTGGAAGCTCCCCGACCTCAAGTCGATGATCCAGTTCGGCGCCTCGCCCCGGGCCGGCATCTACCTGGTGAAGGCGGCCAAGGCCCATGCCTTTCTGCAGGGCCGGGCGTACGTGCTGCCGGAGGACATCAAGGCGATGGCGCACGACACCATTCGCCACCGCCTCATCCCGACCTATCAGGCCGAGGCAGAGGGGCTGACCTCGGACCAGATGCTGGACCGCATTCTCGCCGCGGTGCAGGTGCCGTGACGCCGGCGGAGCTCGAACAGGAAGTCCGCCGCATCGAGATCACGACGCGGGAGCTGGTGCGGGATCTCGTCGCCGGCGACTACGCCAGCACCTTTCGCGGGCGGGGGATCGAATTCGCCGAGGTGCGGGAATACCTCCCCGGCGACGACATCCGCACTATCGACTGGAACGTGACCGCCCGCCTCGGCACCCCGTTCATCAAGCGGTTCCACGAGGACCGGCAGCTCACCCTGCTGCTGCTGCTCGATGTCAGCGCCTCGAGCGGCTTCGGCAGCGTCACCCGGACCAAGCGGGAACTCGCGGCGGAACTGGGCGCTGTCCTGGCGCTTTCCGCCACCCGGCACCGCGACCGGGTCGGGGCCGCGTTCTTCTCCGACCGGGTCGAATGGTTCAGTCCGCCCCGCAGCGGACGACGACAGGCCCTGGGCGTGGTGAGTCAGATCCTCTCCTACGCGCCGCAGGAGCGGGCGACGGATCTGGGGAAGAGCCTCGACCTCATCGAACCGCTGCTGCGCCACCGGAGCATGGTGGTGGTCATCTCCGATTTTCTGGACGACAGCAGCTGGCCCGCGCTTGATCGCCTCGCCTGGCGCAACGATGTCGTCGCCCTGCAGCTGGTGGACCCGCGTGAGCGCGAGCTCCCCCCCGTCGGACTGGTGACGCTCTGGGATCCGGAGCAGGATGACTGGCGGGTGGTCGACGCCGGCCGCGCGGACGTACGTGAGCACTTCCGGGCGGCGCGGCAGGCCTTCGATGACGGGTTCAGCAATCACTGCCTGCGGCGCGGCATCGACCTGCTCCGACTCCACACCGACCAGCAGTATGGCGAGCCCCTCGCCGCGTTCTTCAGCCGGCGGGAGCGCCGCAGGTACTAGTGACGCGCCGCCTCCTGCCGCTCCTCCTGGTTGCCGCGCTGTGCCGCCCGCTTGTGGCCCAGCGGATGGACCTGCGCCAGGAGGTGCCCCGCGCCACGCTCGGCGATCCGGTCACCTTCCTGGTGACGGTGGAACTCTCGCCCGGTCAGGAGCTGCTGGAGACCGCACCGCGAGTGATGCTGAATCTGCCCGACGGATTGCGCCTCCTGAGCATCGACACGCTGCGCGGGGCCGGCGACCGGATCTGGCGGGGCAAGATCCGTATGGCGTTCTACCGCGTCGGCGAGCAGCCGGTGCCCATCTTCGGCCTGCTCTATCGCACCAAACCAGGTGCACCGCCGGATACCCTGCTCGGGCCGTCGATCCGCATGGTGATCGCATCACTCGCGCCAGAGGGAAATCCGCAGCTCAAGGACATCAAGCCGCTCATTGCCCTGGCTGGCCCGCTCTGGGGGCCGCTCGCCGGTCTGCTGGTCCTCATGGTGGCTGCCTCGTACTGGCTCTGGCGCCGCGGGGGCGGCCGCCGGGTCCGCGCCGCCGAACCGGTGCTGCTCCCACGTGGGCCGTTCGCTGCCGCACTGGCGCGACTGGAGGCTCTCGACGCCGCGCTCCGCTCCAGTACCAATGGCGTCGCCCCGTTCTATGCCGATGTCGCCGTCGTGCTGCGCGACTGCCTGCTCGCCGCCGGGGCGATTCCGCATCACGGCCTCACCACGCCCGAGGTCGGGCGCTCCCTGCCCCCACTGCTGGCAGCGGGCACGGCACGCGTGAACTGCGAGCGCCTGCTCGGCGAAGCCGATCTGGTGAAGTTCGCCCGGATCCGGCCGGACCGTCCGGCGGCCGAGGAGCATCTCGGACGCGCCCGTGCGCTGCTGCAGGGGTGGGATGCCGCCGCCGCCGGACCGGAGGTGACCGATGCGGTTCGGTAGCCCCTGGTTCCTGCTGCTGAGCCTGGTGCCGCTGCTGCTCTTCGTGCGGTGGTTCCGGCATCGCCGTGCCGCCCCGCATTATCGCATCGCCTTCCCGGCACTGCGCTTCGCCAAGGGGATGCCGCCGTCGGCAAAGGAAGGGTGGCATCGACTGCCGCAGCTGCTGGCCGTGGGCGGCCTCGCACTCCTCGTGCTGGGTCTTGCCCGACCCCAGATCCCTGGCAAGGCGGAACCGACCCGGGTGCGCTCCCGCAACCTGATGCTGGTGCTGGATATCTCGAGCAGCATGAAGGCCTCCGACTTCCAGCCCGGCAACCGCCTCGCCGTCGCCAAGACCGTGGTGCAGGAGTTCATTCACCGCCGGGATGGCGATCTCATGGGTCTGGTCGTCTTCGCCGGCAAGGCCCTGCTGCAGGCGCCGCTCACCAGTGACGCCGACGTGCTGGACCGTCTGGTCGCTCAGGTCGAGATCGGCCAGCTGCCGGATGGGACCGCGATCGGCAGTGCGCTCTCGCTGGCGCTCAACCAGCTGAAGAACCTGCAGCGGAACGCCTGCGCCGTGGTTCTCATCACGGACGGGGCCAACAACACCGGCGAGCCCTCCCCGGTCCAGGCGGCGGAAGCGGCCCGGGCATTGGGTATCCGTATCCATTCGATCGGCCTGAGTTCCGCCGATACCGGCGCCGTCGCGCTCAACGGGGTCTGGAGCCTGCGGACCCTCTCCGGCCGCCTCTCGCATCGCGATGAGGCCGCGCTCAAGGACATCGCCGCCCGCACCGGGGGGCAGTACTACAAGGCGACCGACCCGCAGGCCCTCCAGGATGTGATTTCGGTGATCGACCCGCTGGAGCGGATCGAAGTCGAGATCAGCGAGACGCGGGAGTATCAGGAGCTGTTCCCCTGGCTCGTCGGGATCGGACTCGCGATGGTGCTGACCGAGGCGCTGCTCCGCGCCACCTGGCTGCGGACCCTGCCATGAACATCTTCGCCCAGCCTGCGGCCCTTGTGCTCATCGCCGTCCTGCCCGCCCTCTGGCTGCTCGGACGGATCGCCACCCGGGAGCGCGACCGGGCCCTGAGCAGCTTCGGCGACCCGGCGCTGCTCGGCCGCACCTCGACCCTGCCCGGGCCGGTGCCCCGGTGGCGGCAGGCCCTGCGATGGATCGCCTTCGCCGCCGCGATCCTCGCCCTCGCCCGGCCGCAGATCGGGCGACATGCCGCCTCGCTCTCGCGCACCGGCCGCGACATCATCATCGCCCTCGATCTCTCGCGCTCGATGAAAGTCGCGGATGTGAGTGGCGGAACCCGGCTGCAGCTCGCCAAGGAGCTGGCCTGGCAACTGGCCGCCTCGCGCCCCGGCGACCGCATCGGCCTCGTGATCTTCGGCGGCTCCGCCTTCCTGCAGCTGCCGCCGACCGCCGAACTCGGCACCCTCCGCCAGTTCCTCGATGCCGCGACGCCGGACGACATCGCCGATCCTGCGACCGATATCTCCTCGGCCCTCCGGGTCTCCGAGCGCGCCCTGCGGCGCGAGGGCACGCTGCTCGGCTCCCGCGCCGTCCTGCTCCTCTCCGATGGCGAGCGCTCCGAAGGCGAGCTGCCCCCGGTGCTGCAGCTGTTGCGCACCGCACGACTGCCGGTGTTTGCCATCGGCATCGGCACAGAGGCCGGCGCGCGCGTCCCTGCCGACTCCGGCGCCGAGGAGGGCGCCTGGCATCTCGACGGGATCGGCCGGCCGGTGGTCTCGCGGCTGAACGAAGGCGACCTCAAGCGGATCGCCGATGCCTCCAACGCCGCCTATGCCCGCTGGGATGACGCGACGGCCATGCAGAGCCTCGCCGATGCCCTGGGCAACCTCGAGGCGCGCACTCTGGCGACTCAGGCCTCCACCGAGCCGATCGAACGCTATCAGTGGCCGCTGCTGCTCGCGGTGCTGGCGCTGACCCTCGAGCTGCTGCTTGTGCAACCGGTGCGTCGGCCGCTCCCGGCGCCAGCGCGGACCGCGAGCACTGTCGTCGCCCGCGCCACCCGGTCCGCCGCCGCGGTGCTCGGGCTGTTCCTGCTGGGCAGCTGTGGCGGCGGGGGCCGGGCACAGCTGGTGCGAGGGCAGCAGTTGTATGAATCGGGCAAGTACAGGGAGGCGTTCGAATCCTACCAGGCCGTCCTGCTGCAGCAGGGCGGTCCGGAGATCAAGTACAACTCGGGGAATGCCCTCTACCGGATGAGCCAGTATCGCGATGCCGCCCAGACCTGGCGCGACGCGCTCAATGGATCGGACCAGCTGCGGGAGCGGGCCTACTTCAACATGGGCAATGCCTACGTGCGCGCCGCGGAGGATGCCAATGAGATGAGCGATTACCTCGGCCGCGCGGTGCAGGCCTATGAAGAGGCGCTCAAGCTCGATCCCAACGATGTCGACGCGAAGTACAATCTCGAACTGGCGCTACGGAAGCGGGGCGACACCCGCTCCGGCGGCTCACCGGGTCGGGGCGGGCGGGCGGACTTCGGCCGGGGGAACATGCGGGAGGAGGGGCTCGACGCGAACACCGCCACGGCGGTGGGTGCCATGGCGGGCGGCGGTCAGGGCGGCGACGAAGGCGAGTCCGTGGAGGAGCTGAATGAGGCCGAAGCCCGCTCACTGCTGGAGGCGGTGGAGCGGCAGCAGCTCTCCAGCCACCAGGGTCAGCGCCCGAAGAAGGGACCGGGCGCCAATCGGGACTGGTGACGAGCCGCTCCTGCATCGGAGGAGCGGACTGCCTAGATTCCTCCCAACCCCTGTCCTGCGAGATCTGCATGTCCAACCCGTTCGGCTCCCCCTCCCAGACCATGAGCGGAGCCGCGGCCGAATCGGCCCGCGTCGCCAGCTTCCTGCAGAAGGTGTATGGCTGGATGTTCGTGGGGCTGGGGATCACGGCGCTCACCGCGCTGTTCGTAGCCTCGAGCCCCGCGCTCCTCGGCATGCTGCAGCAGAACCGGCTGTTGTTCTGGATCGTCCTGCTCGCCCCGCTCGGGTTCGTTTTCTTCCTGTCGGCCAAGGTGGATACAATGGCGCCGAGCACCGCGGCCATCGTGTTCTCGGTCTTTGCAGCGGTGAACGGCATCTAGCTCGCGTTCATCTTTCTGGCCTACACCAGCGCGTCCATCGCCAGCACCTTCCTCTCGACATCGGCCACCTTCGGCGCGCTGGCGCTCTACGGCACGATCACCAAGCGGGATCTCACCGGCGTCGGCCAGTTCGCCATGATGGGCCTGTTCGGCGTGATCATCGCCTCGATCGTCGGGATCTTCTGGCAGAACGACATGTTCCAGTTCGTCCTGTCCGTCTGTGGCGTCCTGGTGTTCACCGCCCTGACGGCCTACCGGGCCCAGCAGCTGCGGGCCATGGCGCTGGCGCTCCCCGAGGGGAAGGTCGGCGCGTATGCGGTCGTCGGCGCGCTCGGACTGTACCTGGCGTTCATCAACCTCTTCCTGATGCTGCTCCGGCTGTTCGGCCGGCGGCGGTAGGCGCCCGCAGGGCGCCGGGTAGGGGCGGCATATATGCCGCCCCACCGCCGCCGGTCGTACGCGGCGCATGTATGCGACCCCTACTACCGTTAACCCCATCGTCCTGCTACGTTTTCCGGCTCACAAATTGCCTCCCCGCGCCTGCACCAGGGCCGGGGCGTCCAGACCAAAGGAAGGTGCCATGGCCCGTCCGTACGAGGCGGTCTATATCTTCGACAGTGCGCTCGAAGAGACCGCCATCACCGAAAAACTCAATCGCTTTCATGCCCTCGTCCAGCAGGACGGGGATGAGCAGCCGACGCTGACCCATTGGGGAAAGCGCACGCTCGCCTACCCGATCAAGCGCCGGGAGACGGGGTACTACGTCGTCGCCGCCTTCAAGGCGCTGCCGACGCAGCTGCCCGAATTCGAGCGTGCCATCAAGCTCGACGAGGGCGTGCTCCGCTTTCTCGTCGTGGCGGATGAAAACGACTACACCCCGTCCCGCGACACGACTGACCGCAAGCTGGAGGAAGACGACGAATGATCATGAAGCGCATGAAGAAAGGCGATCCGCTCGCTGAAGCCGGCCTCCGCTACGTCGACTTCAAGGACGAAAAGCTGCTGTCCCGCTTCATTACCGATCGGGGCAAGATCCTGCCGGCTCGCCTGTCCGGTGTGACCGCCAGACACCAGCGCCAGCTGGCCACCGCGATCAAGCGGGCACGGTACCTGGCGCTGCTGCCCTACGTGAGGGGTGGTGGGTGAACTCGGCAGTCAGGCACTCCCCCGGCCGGGAGTGACCTTGCGGGCGGTACTCCTCCTGTTGGGGTACCTGCTCCTCTTCCCGCCGTTGTTCGTGCTGGGGCCGTTGGCGGGACTCCTGGTGGCGTCGCGACCGGCAACGCTCCGGGAGTGGCTGTGGATCGGAGCGGCGGGGCTATGGCTGGCGGTCTCTCTCTGGCGGCCAGGCGATCTCGCGTCGCAGCTCACCCAGGCGTGGCCCTGCTTCGTCACGGCGGCGTTTGTCGCCCTGATGCTCGCCGGTCGACGGCGGCTGGTCCCGGGTGCGCTGCTGGCGACAATCTTCGGCCTGGGCGGGGCGACGGGCTGGATCTGGTCGCTCGGGACGCGGTGGCAGGACCTGCAGCTGGCTGTCACGCGGCTGGGCTGGGAACAGTGCCGCCAGTTGCTCGCGGAGATGCGGGCGCTCAGCCCCGAGCGAGCCGAGGCGGCGCGGCTCTTCGTCGACGCGATGGCGGGAAGCGTCGGCTGGATGGCGGAGTTGTTCCCCGCCCTCCTGATTCTGGCGATGCTGCCCGGACTGGCCATCGCCTGGTCCTGGTATCACCGGCTGGCGGCCACACCGGTCGGCGAGCCAGCGGAGCGGTTCGCCGAGTTCCGTTTCACCGATCAGCTGGTGTGGGGCGTGGTCCTGGCGCTGGTCGCCATTGTGGTGCCGCTCCCGGTCGAACTGCGGCAGCCGCTGGGCAACGTCGCCCTAGTCGTGGGCGGGCTGTACGCCGCACGCGGGGCCGCGATCATGTGGGGCGGCATCGGGGGATTTCCGCTCCCGGTGCTGGTCGTCATCGGAATTGGCGTGATCATCATTCTGCCGGTCGTGCTGGGCGGCTGCTTCTCGCTCGGGCTGGCGGACACCTGGGTGGATTTCCGGCGGCGTTTCGCTGCCGGCAGCGAACGGAGTGATCGATGGAAGTGATTCTGCGTGAAGACATCAAGACGCTCGGCAAGGCCGGCGATCTTGTGAAGGTGAAGCCGGGCTACGCCCGCAACTTCCTGCTGCCGAAGGGGCTCGCCTACGAGGCCACGGACGGCAACCGGAAGCGGATCGCCTCCGAATCGAAGGCCCGGCTGGCCCGCGTCGCCGAGGAGCGTTCCGGCGCGGAGGCCGTTGCCGCGAAGCTCGCCGCCGCCCCGCTCGCGCTGTCGCGGAAGGCGGGCGAGGGTGATCGCCTCTTTGGCTCGATCACGGCCCAGGACCTGGCCGACGCGCTTGCCGCCCGGGGCATCGAGCTGGACCGGCGGAAGATCGAGCTCGAGCACCCGATCAAGTCCGTGGGCCTGCACACCGTACCGGTTCGGCTGCATCCCGACGTTCACGCTGAACTGCGCGTCACCGTCACGGCGGAGTAGCCTCCGCCCCAATGACGGTCGGCATCCGGTACGTCGACGGCCCGCGTCTCGCGCGGTCGCTCTTCGCCGCCTCCGACTGGGTGGCGGCCGGCCGCGAGGAGATCAACCGGATCAACGTCTTTCCCGTCCCTGACGGGGACACCGGGACCAACTTCAGTCTCACGCTGCGTGCCGTCGCCGACGCCCTTCGGGCGCTCGGCGACGCGTCGCTTTCCGAGACCGCCGGTACCGCCGCGCGTGGCGCCGTGCTGGGCGCGCGGGGCAATTCCGGCATGATGCTGGCCCATTTCCTCCTCGGCTTCGCGGACGCGATCGACGGCCGGGACCAGGTCAGCGCCCAGGAGGTCGCCCGCGCCATCCACCAGGGCGCCGATCGGCTCTACGCCTCTCTGGACGATCCGCGCGAGGGCACCATTCTGACCGTGGCCCGGGAGGCGGCCCTCGCCGCGGAACGGGCCGCCAACGACTCGCCCGACATCTCCGTCTTCATGGCCCGGCTGCTGGCCGAGGGCGAGCTCTCCCTGGCCCGGACGCCGGAGCTGATGGCGATCCTCAAGGAGGCGGGGGTCGTCGATGCCGGGGGGATGGGATTCGTCCGCATGATCGAGGGTGTCGTCCGTCTCATCGAGGGCGATCCGATCCTCCCCGCCGCTCCCTTCACCGAAGTGGCGGAAGCGATGATGCCGGCAGCGCTTGCGGGAGTGGCGGCGGAGCGGGACTTCCAGTTCTGCACCGAAGTGCGGATCCGGGGGAGCCAGCTCCCCGCGGCCAACGAAGTGCGGACCCAGATCCGGAACTTCGGTGGGTCCGTTCAGGTCGTGGTGGCCGGCGACATTCTCAAGATCCATGTGCACACGGATACGCCGGAAGCCGTCTTTACTTACGCAGCGCGCTGGGGCACCATCGACGCCACGAAGGCCGAGGACATGCGGGCGCAGCACCGTCGCCTGACCCACAGCGACCGCCGCCCGGTCGCAATCGTCGCCGACAGCTCCTGCGACCTTCCCGACGCGGTACTGGACCGGCATCACATCGCCCTCGTGCCGCTCCAGGTGATGTTCGGTGACGAAACGTTTCGGGACCGCGTCGAGCTCAAGCCGGAGGACTTCTACCGCCGGATGCGGCGGTCGAAGGAGCACCCCACGACCTCACAGCCAACGCCTGGCGAGTTCGTCCGGGTCCTGCGGGATGCGCGGGCGGAGGCCGATGACGTGATCGCGGTGCTGCTGTCGGCCCGGCTGTCGGGGACGTACCAGTCGGCGGTGGCTGCGACAAAGGTCGCCGGGATCGACCGGGTGTCCTGCATGGACAGCGGCTCAGCCTCCCTCGGGCTTGGCATGAGGGCGTTGCGGGCGGCGGAACTGGCGGAGTCCGGCTGGTCGGCCGCCGATATCGTGACCGAACTCGTCCGTCTGCGGGCCCAATCCGGCTGCTTCATCACCGTGGACCGGTTCGATAGCCTGCTGCGGTCGGGCCGGGTGACGCGAGGCAAGGCCTGGCTCGCTGGCATGCTAAACGTCAAGCCGATCCTCGGTTTGGATGGGGACGGTGCCGTGGTCCCGCTGGATCGGGTGCGTGGAGGCAGTAACGTCGTGCCTCGGGTTTTGAGTCTGCTGGAGAAGCAGCTCTCGCCAAAGCCTGCTGCCGTGCGTTTCGGGATCGCACACGCCGAGGCGCCGGAGGCTGCCGAGCGGGTCAGGGCGGCCCTGATGGCGGCCTACCGGCCGAAAGACTGCTTCGTCTCACTGGCGACGGCCGCGCTGGGTACCCATGTCGGCTTCGGGGCCTGGGCGCTCTTCTGGCAGGTCGAGGATGGCACTCCGACGCGTCCCGCGGGTACCGCGTGACAGTGCTCAACTCGCTGGAAGTCGCCGCCGCCGTCCAGGCAATCGAGGATCTGAGCGGCCGCGACATCCGTATCCTCGACCTGCGCGGGCTGACCGATGCGACGGACTACTTCATTGTGGCATCCGGGACGTCGGACGCCCATGTGCGCGGGATCGCCGAGTCGGTGCTGGAGAAACTGCAGGGCCGGGGCGTGCGGGCCCACCATGTGGAGGGCCTGCCCAGTGGCCGGTGGGTGCTGCTCGATTTCGTGGACTTCGTCGTCCACCTCTTTCATCCGGAGACGCGCGGGTTCTACCAGCTCGAGCGTCTCTGGAGCGATGCGCCGGACTACCGTCCCGGTGCCTGACTGGCAGGTGTCCTGATGATTCGCCGCTCTCTGCTCGCGCTGTGCCTCGTCGCCGGTGCGCCCGCTGCCCTGTCCGCGCAGTACTACTTCGGCCAGAACAAGGTCCAGTACCGCGCCTTCGATTTCCAGGTCCTGCGGACCGAACACTTCGACATCCATTTCTATCCCGAGGCCCGCGCCGCGGCGCTGGACGCCGGGCGGATGGCCGAACGGTCGTATCAGCGCCTGTCGCGCCTGCTCCGCCACGAATACAAGGAGCGGAAGCCGATCATCCTGTACGCCTCCCACTCCGACTTCCAGCAGACCAATGCGCTCGGCGGGGAAGCACCGGGCGAGGGCACGGGCGGCGTCACCGACTTCTTCAAGCAGCGGATCATTCTGCCGTTCACTGGCTCCTACCAGGAGCTGGAGCATGTGCTGCAGCACGAGATGGTGCACCAGTTCCAGTATGACATCTGGAGCCGCGGACGCGCCGGGGCGGGGCTGCAGACGATCATCAACGTGAATCCGCCACTCTGGTTCGTGGAGGGCATGGCGGAGTATTTCTCGATCGGCGGCGTGGATCCGAATACGGCGATGTGGCTGCGCGACGCATCCTTCGAGGGCAAGATCCCCTCGATCAACCAGCTGGAGACCGATCCGCAGATCTTCCCCTACCGGTTCGGCCAGGCGCTCCTCGCCTTTATCGGCGAGCGCTGGGGCGATGAGGCGATCGGGGCCATCATGCAGGGCACCCTCGCGGGCGGAGGCGGGCTGGAGGGCTCCATCCGCCGGGTGCTGGGCGTGAACTACCGCGAGCTCTCCGAGCTGTGGAAGGAGGCGGTGCAGAAGCGCTACCTGCCCGAAGTCGGCACCCGGCAGAAGGCGCGGGATGTCGCCCGGGAGATGCTCAACGAGGCCCGCTCCGAGGGGACCCTGCACCTGGCCCCTGCGCTGTCGCCCGACGGCTCCGAGGTCGCCTACTTCAGCGAGAAGGACTTCTACTTCGTCGATCTCTACCTGGCCGATGCCAATACCGGCAAGGTGAAGAAGCGGCTGCTCAAGTCGTCCTACAGCAGCAACTACGAGACGTATCGTTTCATCAATTCCGCCGCGAGCTGGTCGCCGGACGGGAAGTACATCGCCATCGCCGCCAAGCGCGGGGCGCGGGACGAGATCGTCATCATCGACGTGGCGAAGAACCGGGAGTACCGCCGGATCAAGGTGAAGCTGAATGGCGTCACCACCCCCGCCTGGAGCCCCGACGGGCGCCAGTTGGTCTTCGCCGGCTACGATGGCGGGCTCTCCGATCTCTTCATCGTCAATGTCAGCGGTGGCGGACTCATCCGACTCACCAACGACAAGTACGCCGATTTGAACCCGGTCTGGTCACCGGATGGCAAGACCATCGCCTTTGCCACCGACCGCGGGCCGGAAACCGACTTTGCCACGCTCCGCATCGGCAATACCCGCATCGCGCTGTACGACGTCGCGACCGGTCGCATCGAGGGGCTGGCGGACATGGGCCTGGGCACCAACCGCAGCCCCCAGTGGTCGCCCGACGGCCAGGCCATCGCCTTCGTCTCCGACCGCAATGGTGTGAGCGACATCTATCTGTATGAACTGGGCGACCAGAAGACCTACCCGATCACCGACCTCTACACCGGGGCGCAGGGGATCACGCCGCTCTCCCCCGTGCTGTCGTGGGCCAGGAACGCCGATCGCCTCGCCTTCGGCTACTACTCGCGCGGCCGCTACGATGTCTATGGCATCGACGATCCGCGGAGCCTGAAACAGGAGCCGTGGGCGGCCCCGCTGCTGGCCCGGCGCGACTCCGCGATGGGCCCGATCGGCGTACTCAACCCGCCGGACTCCAACGGCGTCGTCACTGGCTACACCCCCATCCCTCCCCGGCGCGACTCCGCCATGGCCCCGATCGGCGTGCTCAACCCGCCGGATTCCAATGGCGTCGTCACTGGGTATACCCCGATCACCCGGGCGGACACCGCGCGCCGGACCACCCCGAAGGACACCGTCGCCGCGGTCGGTGACCCGCTCGAGTCCACCGGCTCACTCTATGTCAGCGGCAACACCTTCCGGCAGAGTGATTCCGCACCCGCCCTGCCCGACTCCGCCCCGCGGCCGGCGACGATTACGGAGCTGATGCATGAGGTGGACATTCCGCTGCCGGATACCGCCGAGTTCACCATCAAGAAGTATCGGGTTCGCTACCGGCCCGACTATGTCGCTCGCCCCTCCGTGGGCTATACCCGCGACAGCTTCGGCCGGGGCTTCTACGGCGGCAGTGCGATCGCCCTTTCCGACATGCTGGGCGATCACAACCTGTTGTTCTCGGCGTACGTGAACGGGCGTATCACCGAAGCGGCGGTCAACGCCACGTACGTGAACATGGCACATCGGATCAATTGGGCGGTGGGCGTGGGCCAGGAGCCCTACTACTTCCTGGAGGCGAGCCAGATCATCAGCGACTCGTTCCTGCCGACCTCGGATGACCGCATCTTCGTCACCAACCTGCGGCGCATCGTGGTGCGCTCGGTCGCCACGCAGGCCTATTACCCGTTGAGTCGCTTCGCCCGGATCGAGTTCGGCGCCAGCGCCGCCGCGGTAAGCGACAAGCGGCAGCAGATCCTCGAGCGCTACGATCCCAACAGCGGCCAGGCCACCGCCGACGCCGTCTCCCGTGAGGTCAGCCTGAACGGCGCGAGCTATGTCCAGCCCTCGCTCGCCTATGCCTTCGACAACTCGCTGCCCGGCTACGTGGGGCCCTTCTATGGCCGGCGGTATCGCTTCTCGGTCGCGCAATCGATCGGCGGCTGGCGCTTTTTCGAGGGACTGGCCGACTACCGCCGCTACGACCACATCGTGGGCCCGTTCACTCTGGCAACCCGGGCCCTTTACTTTGGAAGGATCGGCCGCGACGCCGATCGATTCCGGGTCTACCTTGGCAGCACCGAGCTGCTCCGGGGCAATACCTCGGGGAGCTACTACCGCAACGAATGCCGCACCACCGACCCGGGCACCTACACCGGCTGCATCGAACTGGACCGGCTCGTCGGCACCCAGCTCGCCGTGGCGAGCGCCGAAATCCGCTTTCCGCTGCTGAACAGTTCGTTCGGGTTCATCCCCAACGGATTTCCGCCGATCGAAGGCGCGCTGTTCTACGACGTCGGGATGGCCTGGAACGAGGGTGACAAGCTCAAGTTCAATCGGGCCGTCGGCGACGATCCGATCCGGGTCCGCACACCGGCCCAGACGATCGGCGCCTCGGCGCGCATGAACCTCTTCAACTTCGTGGTCCTGCGGCTCGACTATTCGATTCCACAGGAGCGCCGAGCCATCAAGGGGTACTGGACGCTGAGCCTCGGGCCGGTCTTCTAGCCGGCCCCGGGGGGCGCCTCGCCCGCCCGCCCCGGGGCGACTATTTTGCCCCCGTGACAACCCGCCCCCTCCGGGCCGCCCTGGTGCTCCTCCTGGCCGGCGCGTGCCAGTCCGATTCCAGCTCTCACGTCCGCGGTCTGTCGGTGGCCTCGACCACGCCGCCCTCGAGTCTGCTGCGGCTTCCCGCTGCCGGCGGGATCGCGCGGCTGTACCACGTCCCGCGGCTCGAGCCGTGGGGCTGGCAATCGGTGGGCGACCTCCCGGCGCTCAGCCGTCCCGTGGGCGCCGACCTCGACCAGGGCCTCATCTACGCCCTCGGCGCGAAGAACGACGTCGTTGCACTGGACCTGAAAACCGCCCGGCCGCGCTCCCAGCTGATCAGCAACGCCCGCGAAATCGCGATGGGGCCGGACGGCACCCTCTATACTGTGGACGACAGCCTCCGCGTCGTGCAGTTCGTGCGGCGCAACCCGGTGCGCTTCAGCAATCGCCTGACCGCCCGACCGCGCGACCTCTTTGGCACCCGCACCACGAGTCTCCTCGCCATCGCCAGCGGCGCCACGAACGCGCTGACCCTGCTCCGCCCCGATCAGCCACCGACCCGGGCGCTGCTCCCGGCCGGCGATGCTGCGGCCACCTTCTGGGGTGACCTGCTCGCGATCGCGGCCGATAGTGCCGTCCTGCTGGTGAACCCGGCGCTGCCCGAGGATCCGGTGGTCATTCGAGTTGATGGCCACGCACGAGCGGTGCTCTTTTCACCATCGGGACACCGCTTCTACGTGGCGCGTCGCGAAGGCGGCGTGCTGGTGTTCAACCGATTCACCCGCAGCAGGGTCGCCGAGATTGCGTTGCCCGGCACCGCCGGCGCGCTGCGGGTGGATCCGTACGGTCGCTGGCTGCTGGTGCACCCGCCCGCGGCCGACTCGGCCTGGCTGGTGGACCTGTCGACCAACGAGTATGTCGGTGGTGTCGCTAGCGAGTGGGCCGCCGATCTCCCGGTCATCACCAATCAGCAGGTCCTGCTGGTCAAGAGTCGTGGCGACGTCGTCGCCTTTGACCTGACCGTGCCGGATCGTCCGGAGAGCGGGCGGATCAAAGGCGGCGCCGCCGACTATTGGTTGCCGCTCGCCTGGACCCCCGAAACCGGTACGGCGGGAACGGCACCGAGCGACACCGCCAGCACCGTGATCGCTGACGACGGCGGTGTTCCGGCAGCGGCGCCGGCCAGGGTATACCTGCAGGTGTCAAGTTCGCAAAACCGTGACTGGTCCGCCGAGTTGGCGCGTCAGTTGGGCGAACAGGGGCTCCCTGCGACGGTGCTTGACCCCAGCCCCGGAGAAGAAGGCTTCCGTGTCGTGCTTGGCCCCTACCCCACACGCGAAGTCGCGGAATCGACCGGACGCCGGCTGGGTCGCCCGTTTTTCATCTATCAACCTGACCGCTAAACCAGGACGCGCTGCATGAAGCTCTCGAAGCTCGAGCTCTCCGGATTCAAGTCGTTTGCCGACACCGTCACCCTCACGTTCCATGACGGAGTCACCGCCGTGGTGGGCCCCAACGGCTGCGGCAAGTCGAATGTCTCGGATGCGGTCCGCTGGGTGCTCGGCGAGCAGTCCGCCCGGATGCTCCGCGGCGGCAAGATGGAGGACGTCATCTTCCAGGGCTCGTCGGGTCGCCGGCCGGTGAACGTCACCGAGGTATCGCTCTTCCTCGACAATACCGATGGCGACCTCCCGATCGCCTATCAGGAAGTGCAGATCACCCGCCGGCTCTCCCGCAGCGGGCAGTCGGACTACCTGCTGAACGGCAGCGTGGTCCGGTTGCGCGACATCCAGGACCTGCTGCGCGGGACCGGGCTCGGGGGTGATGCCGGCGTGGTCATCGAGTCGAAGATGATCGAGTGGCTGCTCTCCGACCGGGCGGAGGAGCGCCGCTCGCTGTTCGAGGAAGCCGCGGGGATCGGACTCTATCGCGACCGGCGCCAGACGACCGAGCGGCGGCTGGAGGAAACGGCGGGCGACCTGCAGCGGGTCGAGGATCTCATCGCCGAGGTGCAGAGCCAGATCCGCAGCCTCGCGCGGCAGAAGGGCAAGGCCGAGCGTCATGCCCGGCTGACGGAGGAGAAGTTCTCGGTGCATCTCACGCTCGCGCGCCGGCTGCTCTCCGACCTGACGGAGCAGCTGGCCACCTCCGAGCAGCGCCATGGGGAGCTGGGCCAGACGCTCCCCGACGCGCGCAGTGGGCTCGGCCAGCTTGAGGAACGGCGCGACGAGTGCGCCCGGGCCCGGGCCGGCGCGGAGGCACAGCGGACCGAGATCGCGCGCGGTCTGGGCAATGTGCGACTCGAGCTCGGCAAGCTGGATGGGGACCTCGCCCTCGCCGCCGAGCGACTGGCGAATGCCGCCGCGCGGAAGCTGCGCGCCTCCGACGAGCGGGGCGTGATGGACTCCCGGCGCCAGCAGGCCCAGCGGGATCGTGATGCGGCCGAGCTCGAGCTGACCGCGGCGCAGGCGGAACGCGAGCGGGTGCAGGGTGAGCTCTCCGCCCGTAGCGCCGCCGAGCAGGAGGTGCGCCTCAGGCTCGGGGAACAGCGTCAGACGGTCCGCCAGCTGGAGGAGGAGATCCAGCGCCGGATCCAGACGCTGCGTTCGCTCGCCGGAGAGCGCCATTCGCTGGAGAACGACCTCGCCTCGCTTCGGGAACAGGCCGCCGTCGCCAGCGCCCGCCGCGAGGCGGCCCAGGCGGAACAGGAAGTTGCCGACCGGCGCCGGGCCGAAACCATCGACATCGCGGAGCGCCATGTGCTGGAAGCGAAGCGCCTCGCCGCCGAGACGGAGCGCACCCGGCATCTCGTCGGCGAGCTGCGCCGGCGTGAGGCGCTGGAGCGCGCCGATCGCCGGACCGCGGAGGAAGCGCTATCGCAGCTCTCCGCCCGGCGCCAGGCGCTGGAGGAACTCGAGCGGGACCGGGTCGGGCTCGCGCCCGGAGCCGCCGCTCTGCTCTCCGCCCGTGAACGGTTCGGCGATGCGATCCTCGGGCCCCTGAGCGACTTCCTCCGCACCGGCCGCGACGATGCCGAGCTCGCGGAACGCCTGCTGGGTGAATGGGTGCATGCGGTCCTCGTGCGCGACGAGCACGTCATCCCTGCCATCCAGGCGTGGCATGCAGCCGAGCATCCCGGGGCGATCGCCCTCCTTCCCGCCACGGCGATGGCCGCATTTGTCGGCAACGCGAGCCCGCTGGGCGATCGGCTCTATGCGCAGGGCCCTGCCGCCGGCTGGGTCCAGTCGCTGCTCGGCGGCTCGGAAGTACTCGAGCCGAGCGGCCGCGCGTTGCGCCGACCCAATGGCGCCATCCTCCTGGCCGGGGCGCCGAGTCCCTCCGGTCCGTTGCGTCGCCGGGCCGAGCTGGAGAGTCTCTCCTCCGACGTCGCGGAAGCGCAGGCCGCGCTGCATCGCACCGACCTGGCGCTCGGTGCCACCATCGCGAAGCTGGCCGAAACCGAGCGGGCGCTGGAAGCCGCAACACACGCCTCCGATCAGGCGCGGGAGACGGAGCGTATCGCGGTGTCGTCGCGCGAGGATGCCATCCGGGTGGCGAATGCCGTGACCCGTGAACTCGGCGAAGCCCAGTCGCAGGTGACGTCACTCACGGAGCGCGTGGAGCGATCGGAACGACGGCTACAGGAGATCGATGCCAGCCTCACCGAGGGTGATCTGGCCCGCGCGCGACTCGATGAGTCCCTGGGCCAGGGTCGCGTGCTGCTGGCAGACTTCGAGACACAGCAGGAAGCTGCCCGCGATGCCCGAGTCCACTGGCAGGTGCAGGAGGCCCAGCTCCAGGCCCGGCTGGAAGCGGCGCAGTCGGCCCACACCCGCGCCTCGCGTCTGGGCACCGAGGCCGATCTGGCCTCCAGCACCCTGATGGGCGAGCTGACCCAGATCGAGACCGACACCTCCGCCCTTGCCGCCCAGCAGGCGCAGTGGATCGAGGCCCGCTCCGAGCGCCATGTGGCAGTGCAGGAGTTGGAGGCTGCCGCGGCCGAAGCCGATCAGACCGCCGTGGACACCGGAGCGGCACTGGTGAGCGCGGAACTGGCGCTGCATGAGGCGCGGGAACGGGTCGAGCGGCTCACCGCCGAATATCACCGGCTGGAGCTCGAGATGACCGAGGCCGCTGGCCGCCGCCGCGCCATCGTGGAGCGAGTGGAGAACGAGTGGCGCAAACCGGTCGATACTCTGCTGGCCGAAGCACCCATCCTCGACCTCGACCTTCCCACCCTCGAAGCGGAGGCCCAGCGGATCACGGAGGGACTCGAAAGCATCGGCCCGGTCAATGCGCTCGCCGTCGAGGAGTACGCGGAGGAGAGCAAGCGGCTCGAGTTTCTGACGGCCCAGAGGGACGATCTTGTCGCCGCGCGGGGCTCGCTGCAGCAGGCCATCCGGGAAATCGATGGCACAGCCCGCACGATGTTCATGGAGGTGTTCACCGCGATTCAGGCCAACTTCCAGAATGTCTTCCAGACGCTGTTCGGCGGTGGCGAATGCGACCTCCGCCTGGCCAACCCGGACGATCCGCTCGACTGCGAAATCGACATCCATGCCGCTCCCCGCGGCAAGAAGGTGCAGCGCATCCACCTGCTCTCGACCGGGGAACGGTACCTGGTCGCGGTGTCGCTGCTGTTCAGCATCTACCTCACCAAGCCGAGTCCGTTCTGCCTGATGGACGAGGTCGATGCACCGCTGGACGATGCGAACGTCGGCCGGTTCATCCGGTTGCTGGAGGAGTTCAAGCACTCGACCCAGTTCGTCGTCATCACCCACAATCCGCGCACCATGCAGTCCGCGGAGGCGGTCTACGGCGTCACCATGCAGGAGCCGGGCGTCTCATCCATTGTGGGCGTGCGGCTGGGCGAGATGGAGCGCGTGTGATCCGTCGCCTCCCCGGAGTCGCCTCATGCTGATCGTCATGCGCCAGGACGCCGCCGAGAGCGAGGTCCAGCGCGTTTGTGATGTCATCGTCGAAATGGGCTACCAGGCACTCCCCATGCCTGGCAGACAGCGCACGACCGTTGGCCTCATCGGAAACGATGGACGGGTGGATGGGTCGCGGCTCGAAGCACTGGACGGCGTGCAGGAAGTCATCCACGTCTCCAAACCGTACAAGCAGGTGTCGCGGGAGTGGCGCCCGGAGCCGACCGTCATCCGGCTGGCCGGAGGCGTCACCATCGGGGGCGATGAGGTCGTCGTCATGGCGGGGCCCTGCTCGGTGGAGAGCGAAGCCCAGATTCTCGCGGCGGCGCATGCGGTGCGGGATGCCGGTGCAACCGTATTGCGCGCCGGCGCCTTCAAGCCACGCTCCTCCCCCTACTCCTTTCAGGGGCTCGGCACCGAAGGGCTCCGGCTGCTGGCGATGGCCCGCGCCGAGACCGGACTGCTGATCGTCACGGAAGCGATGGACCCGGAGGGAGCGGACCAGGTGGCCGAGGTCGCGGATATCATTCAGATCGGCGCGCGCAACATGCAGAACTACTCGCTGCTGAAGAAGGTCGGCCGGTTGCGCCGGCCCGTACTGCTGAAGCGCGGACTCTCGGCAACGATCCAGGAGCTGCTGCTCTCCGCGGAGTATATCCTGGCGGAAGGGAACCCGGAGGTGATCCTCTGCGAACGGGGCGTGCGCAGCTTCGATTCCGCGACGCGCAACCTCTTCGATCTCTCGGCGATTCCCGTCGTGAAGACGCTGTCGCATCTCCCGATCGTCGCCGACCCCAGCCATGGGACCGGGCATCGCCACATGGTCATCCCGATGGCGCGTGCCGCCGTCGCCGCCGGCGCCGACGGCCTGCTTGTCGAGGTCCATCCGACCCCGGATCGGGCGCTCTCGGATGGCGCACAGAGTCTCTATCCCGAGCAGTTTGCCCGGCTGATGCATGAGACGCGAAGCATCGCGGAAGTCATCGGCCGACGGATCGGGACGATGTCCGGGGTGGCGAAGTGAGCCGCCACGGGAGAGTCATCATGGGCAGCTTCGCAGCACTGCTCACGATCACGATGCTGCTTCGACCCGACCGTCCGACCGTCCGACGGGCCGGCCCGCAGGACCCCGACCCACGGATGATCGTCGACAAGGCCGCGAAGGCCTACGCCGCGCTCAGGTCGTTCCGGGCCAGCTTCCGCCAGGTGATCGCGGACTCCATGATCGGGACCTACGAGAGCCAGGGGACGCTCACCCAGGCGGGACCGGCCCAGCTCGTCATGCGGTTCTCCGATCCGAAGGACGACGCAATCGTCATGGACGGCGAGCATCTCTGGGTCTATACACCAAGCACGACACCGGGTCAGGTCATCCGGATGAAAGTGCCCACCGACCCGACCTACGGGCCCAACGTTCTCGCCTGGATCCTGACCCGGCCGGCGGATCGCTATCAGAGCCGCTATCTCCGGTCCGACGCCGTGGCGGGGCGGAGTGTTGATGTCATTGCCCTGGTCCCGCTCGACAAGTCGCTGCCGTTCACCGAGGCCACCATCTGGCTGGATCAGTATGACGCGCTGCCCCGCCGACTGGAGATTCGCGAGCGCGGCGGCACCCGCCGGACGCTGATCTTTTCCGCGGTTGAGGTGAATCGCCGCATTTCGTCGGATCAGTTCAAGTTCACCGTGCCGAGCGGAGTGCGGGTCATCGATCAGTAGGCCGAGCCACCTCACGCACCCGTGCGCAGCACCTCGCGCAGGACGCGGCCGACGGCAGCCACCTTCTCCTCAGCCAGCCCCGCGCGTTGTGCCAGTCGCAGCGCCTCCAGCCCCAGCATCGCATACAGTGGCCGGTCGGCCGCCGGCAGCGCCCGCAGGTGGGCCTCAATCGTTGCGACATCTCCCCGGGCCACCGGACCGGTGAGCGCCTCGGCCGGCGCCCGGAGCCGCAGGTTCTCCACAGTCCCGCACATGATCGGCCGATACAGCGCGAGCGCCGCCGCCGGTGACAGCCCGGCCGACTCCCCGAGGCGCTGGGCCCACCCGGCCAGCGCCACGAGGTAGTTGGAAGCGATCACTCCGCCGGCGTGATACAACGGCTTGGACCCCGGAGGCAGGTGCACAGGAACGAGCCCAAGCAGCCCCGCCAGCCGTTCGCCCTGCGCCACTGCGCGGGAGTCACCCTCCAGACCCACCGCTGCACCACGCCACGCTTCACGGGCCCGTGCCGGATCGGCGATTGACTGCATCGGATGGAACGACCCGAGCCCGGCGCCGCTCGGTGCGAGCGCGGCAAGCGCCCCGCGGTCGAGCAGCCCGGAGAGATGCAGCACGACCTGATCCGGAGCTATTTCGCCCGTTGAGGCGAGTTGCCCGGCCACGAGCGCGATCGCGTCGTCGGGTACCGCCAGGATCACGACCGTGGCGCCACTCACCGCGTCGGTTATTCCGCCGGTGCTCTCCCGCCTCGACCACAGCTCCACCCGCTCATCGGCATCGGCGAGAGCGACGGCCAGGCCCCGACCCATCCGCCCACCACCGACGATGGCGATCACGCGGGCCACCGGGCGGCGGACATGAGAACGCCCGGACGACTCGCGAAACCGCGGATCGTCCGGGCGAACATGGGGTTGACCGGTGCGGACCTGGCGCCGGGCTAGTTCCGCTGCACGGTGGGTGCGGCCGAGGCGTGCGTCATCGCCAGGCCGATCAGGTCCTTAGGCGACTGGGCCCGACGCAGAAGGTCCAGGGCCACCTGCATCTGACGATCGTCGCGCGCGCGGCGGCGGAACTCCGCCGGTCGTCCGAACACATAGCGCGCCACTTCGTAGCCCAGCTGTTCGTCGACGAGCGATTGCGCCCTGACGAAGGTGGTATCGGCCAGCTCGACACCTTTGGCGCGCATCCGGCGGAGGACCGCGGCGCGCATCACCGCGGTGACGGCGAAGTCTTCGGTCGTCACCCCGTGGTTGTTCTTCAGGTCCAGCGCCGTCGCGGTGAGCGCGTCACGATACTCCGCTGACTTGGCGGCCAGGGCCGTCGCGAAGGCCCGCTCGTTCCCGGACAGACTGTCCTGGCGGACGATGAGGTCCGGAACGATCCCACCCCCGCCCCGCACCAGCCGGCCGGCATCGGTGCGAAAGACCGGACGAGCGACGGTATCGGTGACGCTCGAGTCCTTCACCCCATCTGCCTCCAGCGCGGCCTGGTGGTACTGGTCCACCTCGTTGCGGGCGACACGCTGGATGGTCCGGCCGCTCGGGGTGTACCACCGGCCGGTGGTCAGCTTGAGTGCGGTGTTGTCCGAGAAGGGAAAGAGGGTCTGGACCAGCCCCTTTCCAAACGTCGGCGTCCCGACCACAACCGCGCGATCGTGATCCTGCAGGGCGCCGGAGATGATCTCCGCCGCACTCGCGGTACCGTCATTGACCAGCACGACGATCGGCAGGGCAGGCCATTCCTGCCGTGCATCGTCGACGAAGGTCTTGGTGGCCCCCCGCGCCCGGCCACGGGTCTGAACAATCTGCTGCTGGCCATCGAGGAACAGGTCGGAGACCTTCACGCCCTGGTCGAGCAGACCGCCGGGATTGCCGCGCAGGTCGAACACGAGGCTCTTCATGCCCTTGGCCAGCAGCGCCGTGATCTCCTTGCGCAGCTCCTGGGTCGAGGTCTCGGAGACCGGGCTCAGCGAGATGTAGCCGATCCCGCCGGGGAAGAGATTGCCGGGCGGAACGGAACGGACGTGAATGACCGCCCGGGTCAGCTTGTAGGTCAGCGCGGTGCTGAAACCAATCCGGCGGACCTTGAGCTCGACCTCGCTTCCCGCGATCCCACGCAGGGCCTTGATGGCCTGATCGCTGGTCCAGCCTTCGGTGGACTTGGCATCAACCGAGATAATCTGGTCGCCGGTCTCCACCCCGGCGCGCTCCGCCGGCGTCTCCGGCAGCGGAGCCACCACCGTGATCCACCCGTCGCGGACATCGATCTGAATACCGAGCCCACCGTAGTTGCCGGTCGTCGTCTCGGTCAGGGCCTTGTAGTCATCACCCTGGAGCAGGACGGAGTAGGGGTCCTTGAGCTGATCGAGCAACCCTGTGGTCGCCCGCTGGTAGAGCTCGGTCTCGGGAATCGAATCCACGTAATAGGCGCTGACGTGCGACAGCACGTCATCAAACAGGCGCGCCTGCTGGTAGACATTGCCGTCCCGGGTCGTACCGCGCTGCAGCAGCCAGCCACCGGTAAAAAAGGAAATCACCGCCACAAGGGCGATCAGGCCCCAACGCTGTCGCATGCCGTCCTCCAGATGCCGGCCCCGTGAAGTGTTCTCTCTGGGTGGGGCCTACCCCTGTAAACTAATGTCGGTCGGTCCTCGGTGCGCCGGTGAGCAGGGCGCGCGCTGCGGACCAAGCAGCTTGCAAGACCTGTTCCGACGACTGGGTCGCGTCCAGATGCACCAGGGAGGCGCCTGTCGCGTTCCGGAATACCTCGGCGACTCGGGCGTGAAACGCCGCCCCAGCCTGTTCGATGCGGTCCAGCGTCCCGCCGGTGGTACGGATGCGGGCGAAGCCGAGTTCCGGCGGCAGATCGAGCACCAGGGTCAGGTCGGGAGCTAGGCCGCCGGTGGCCGCCAGGTTTGCGGCCTGGAACAGCTCGCGCGGAAGGCCCCGGCCGCCACACTGATAGGCCTCGGTCGAGAGCTGGAACCGGTCGGCCAGCACCGGCCTCCCGGCCGCAAGCGCCGGACGGATGACCCGGGCGACCAGATCCGCCCGGGCGGCAAGAAACAGGAAGAGTTCACTGACCGGTTCGATCCCGTGGGTCGGATCGAGCAGTACCGCCCGAATCCGCTCGGCGACCGGGGTTCCGCCCGGCTCCCGGACCAGCACCGGGTCGAGCCCCGCCGCCAGAAAGCGATCCGCGAGCGCCCGGACCAGAGTGCTCTTCCCCGCCCCTTCGGGGCCTTCCACTGCCAGAAACCAGCCGCGACTCATCCCAGCGTGATGATGCTGCTGGTGGCGCCCTTCTCCATCCCCTGCGCGATCAGCTGGTTCACCTTGACCATGACCTTTTCGAAGTTGGCCCGGCCGACGGCATAGGCCTGCCCGATCGGGCTCACTTCCAGCTCCCGGACGGCGTTCTCGTAGGTCTCGGCGGTCGCCTGGTCAGGCATCTGCCCCTGGGTCACCAACTCGTCCATCTGCCGGGCGAGCTTCTGGATGAGTGTCACCTTGGCCTGGGCGTCGGCATCTTCCCGGAGGACCGTCTCCGCCCGGCGAAGCGCCTTGTATTCCGCCGTCTGCCCGATCAACCGCCCCAGCTCCTCTGCCTTGTCCCAAATCACGAGAATTCGCTCCTCCATGCGAGCAGGTAGCGCGCACGGTTGAAAAGGTCATGGTGCACCGTGACACCGGTCCAGCCCGGCGCCCGGCCCAGCTCTGCCACATCCTGCGCCCGGCTCGCATCCACTTCGAGGGCGAGCAGGCCCCCGGGCCGGAGCCGGTCGAGCGCCTCCCCCATCAGCCGGCGAGTGGCCTCCAGCCCGTCCGCACCACTCGGCAACGCCGCCGCCGGCTCCCAATCCCGCACCGAGCGATCGAGGGAGGCGTACTCCGCCACCGTCAGATAGGGCGGATTGGACACGATAACGTCAAAGGCGCCCGGCCCAAAAGCCACGAGCAGGTCGGACCGCACCAGCTCGATGCGAAGCTCGGTTGCCCGGCGATTCTCCCGTGCCAGGGCGAGGGCATCGGCGGACTGATCGACGGCGACGACCGAATCGTATCGCCCTTCCTGAGCGAGCGCGAGCGCGATGCAGCCGGTCCCGGTGCCGATATCCACCACCCGCCCGACCGGCGCATGGGTCAGGACCAGTTCCACCAGCCCTTCGGTCTCCGGCCGCGGGATCAGGGCTCGCCGGTCGGCATGCAGGGTGAGGCGCCGGAAGCCTGCGAGCCCGGTGACGTAGGGCAGCGGTTCGCCGGCGGCCCGCCGCTCGATCGCCCCATCGAACCGCACGACGAGGTCCCGGCCCACTGGCCCGTCGGCCATTCGTGACGCGTCACCCGGCACCATTCCTGCCAGATCCGCCCAGATCCGGCTCGCCTCGCGGCGAGGATCATCGACCCCACCCCGCGCCAGCCGGGCAGCACCGGTGCGCAGCAGATCCGCCAGCCGGGGGCCTGCCTCGGCGTCAGTCACCATCCTGTTCATGGCGACTGGCCATGCGCAAGGCATCGATGAACCCGTCGAGCGCTCCATCCAGCACGTCGGGGAGATTGTGCACCGAGACGTTGATCCGGTGATCGGTGACCCGGCTCTGCGGGTAGTTGTACGTCCGGATCTTGGCCGAACGGTCCCCGGTGCCCACCATCAAACGGCGCTCTCGGGACCGGGCCGACTCCTGCTCGGCTATACGACGGTCCAGCAGGCGGGCGCGCAGCACTTCCATGCCCTTGAGTTTGTTCTGGAGCTGGGACTTCTGGTCCTGCTGCGAGACGACCAGACCGGTGGGCAGATGGGTAATCCGCACCGCGCTGTCGGTGGTGTTCACGCTCTGGCCACCCGGCCCCGAGGCGCGGAAGACGTCGATCTTCAGGTCGTTCGGGTGGATCGAGACATCCACTTCCTCGGCTTCCGGCAGGACCGCCACCGTGGCAGCGGAGGTGTGGATGCGCCCTTGCGACTCGGTAGCCGGCACGCGCTGTACCCGGTGCACCCCGGCCTCCCGGCGCAGCAACCCGAAGGCATCCGCCCCCCGCACGGCGAAGATCGCTTCCTTCAGCCCACCGGATGTGCCGTCGCTGACCGAAATCATCTCGAGCGTGAGGCCCTTCCGCTGGATGAACCGCTGGTACATCCGGAAGAGGTCCGCGGCGAAGAGCGCGGCTTCGTCGCCGCCGGTCCCCGCCCGGACCTCGACGATCGCATCGCGATCATCGAGCGGATCCTGCGGCAGCAGGAGGTCGTGCAATTCCGCTTCGGCGGCGGTAATCAGCGGGGGGAGGCGGTCGAGATCGGCCTGTGCCATCTCGACCATCTCGGGATCGGATTCGGAAGCCAGCTCGCGAGCCTGGGCAAGCTCCAGCTGGAGCCGGTCGAGCCGGTCGGAGGCACGGACGATGGGAAGGAGGCGGGTGTACTCCCGGCCGAGCGATTTCAGCCTGGCCGGGTCACTGGTGGTCGAGGGGTCGGCCAACGCCTTGGCGACATCCTCCGCCCGGGCGAGCGCCTGGCGGAGTCTGGCCTCCATGGCTCAGCTCTGGGCCGTGGCCTTGTCGCCTGCGTACTTCTTGCGGAAGCGGTCGACCCGACCCTGGGTATCGATGAGCCGCGTCTTGCCGGTGAAGTACGGATGGCACTTGGCGCAGATGTCGACCTTGACGGCGCTGCTGGTCGACCGCGTCTCAAAGGCGTTGCCACAGGCGCACTGCACCGTGACCTTCTGATACTTCGGATGAAGATTGGCCTTCACGACATCGCTCCTTGATACCCCGCGGACGGGGCCGTGAAACAGTCTGGATTTCGCAGCCGGGGAATATAGCAGCCCTTCCCCCGGTGGAACAACCTCACCCCCGACTGGTGCCGTGGGGGCTGTTTGACAGGCTGAAACGACATAAGTATCGTAGGGACCGACACTTCCACAACATTGAGGGCACTTTGCCGCTCAGCCCGCTTGAGGTACTGAAGAAGGTCCCGCTCTTTGCCACTATGCGAGAGGGTGACATTACCGCCTTCTCCGAGCTGGTCCGTGAACGGACCTACCCGAAGGGGAGCGTCATTGTCTTCGAAGACGATCCCGGCGACGCGCTCTATCTCGTGGCCTCCGGCCAGGTCAAGGTGGTTCTGATCGGGGAGGACGGTCGCGAGGTCATCCTGTCCGTGTTGGGCGAGGGCAGCTTCTTCGGCGAAATGTCGCTGATCGACGATCAGCCCCGCTCCGCCACGGTGATCGCCATGATCGACGCCGCCGTGCTGGTGCTGCGGCGCGAAGACTTCCAGGCCCGCCTCCGCAGCTCGCCGGAGGTGGCGATCGCCCTCATGCGGGAGCTGTCCCGCCGGCTGCGCCGGGCCGATGAGAAGATCGGCAGCCTGGTACTGCTCGACGTGAACGGGCGGGTGGCCGATCTGGTCCTGCGCCTCGCCGAGGAGGAGGGCGGTGACATGGTCACGAAGAAGATCACCCATCATGTGATCGCGCAGATGATCGGATCGAGCCGGGAGACCGTCTCCCGGACGATGCGGGATTTCGTGGAGCGGGGCCTGATTCAGGTCAGCCGCAAGGAAATCACCATCGTCAATCGCCCGCTGCTCGAGCGCGCCGCCGGGCGGTCGTGATCCGGCGCACACCGCCCGTGTGCGCCGTCCCCACCGTCTCACTGGCAGGCTCCTTGCAAGCTCAGCACCCGTGATTCGCGAGGCACAGTGACCTACACTGTCACGTTCTGGGGCACCCGGGGGTCGATTCCTACACCCGGCGTCCATACCGCGCGCTACGGGGGAAACACCTCCTGCGTCGCGGTCTCCGGGAATCGTGACCAGCTGGTCATCCTCGACGCGGGGAGCGGGATCCGGCTGCTGGGGCGCGAGCTGATGCGGGCCTCGAGCGGCGCCATGAACCTGGACATCCTGCTGTCGCATACCCACTGGGACCACATTCAGGGGCTGCCGTTCTTCCAGCCGCTGAACACCAAGGGGAACACGGTGCGGATCTTCGGGGCCGCGCAAGCGGGCGTCCCGCTGGAGGAGATCCTCGACCGGCAGATGGACCCGGTTGTGTTCCCGGTACCGTTGAAGGCGCTCACGGCCGATTTGACCATCACCGAGGTGGTCAGTGGTACCTTCGAGATCGACGGATTTCTGGTCGAAGCCTATCGGCTGCGGCACCCGGGCAACACCCTGGGCTACAAGCTGGTCCCGGCGCGCGGCGGGCGGACTATGGCCTACATCACCGACAACGAGCTTGGCACCGGGGGCAGCTACGACGTCGGACCGGACTGGCGGGCCGGACTGGTGAGATTCCTGCAGGGGGTCGATACGTTGATTCATGACGGGATGTACTCCGAAGCCATGATCGAGTCGCGGGCCGGCTGGGGGCATTCGACCCCCGAACAGGCGGTTGACCTGGCGCACGAGGCGGGGTGCCGTCGGCTGGTGCTGTTTCACCATGAGCCGGAACACGATGACAGTGCAGTGGACGCCATGCTGATCGGCGCCCGGAGTTATGCCGCGGCCCACGCGCCCGGCCTGGTGGTCGATGCGGCCAAGGAAGGTATGGCCCTGTCTCTCTGATGAGGTACAACACTATGCAGTCTCGACAGCTGTTCGCGCTCGCTCTCGCGGCCCTGCTTACATCGCCCGCGCTCCCGGCACTCCAGGCGCAGGATTCCCGTCCCGGCATCGCGGTCATGCCGTTCGAGAACGGCGGTTCCTACGGGCAGGACAAGGAAAATTTCGAAGCGCTGGAGAAGGGCATCGCCGGCATGCTCATCAGCGAGCTGGCCCAGAATCCCGCCGCGCGCATCGTGGACCGCAGCAGCGTCCAGCGGCTGCTGGACGAGCAGAACCTCGGCAAGGACGGCCGGGCCGATGCGGCAACCGCCGCGAAGATCGGCAAGCTGGTCGGCGCCCGGTACATGGTGATGGGCAGCTTCGTCGACCTGTACGGCCGTTTCCGGGTCGATGCCCGCATTGTCGATGTCGAAACCAGCGAAATCCTCAAGGTGGTCCGCAGCGACCCCAAGTTCGAGAAGCGGGAAGAGCTGTTCAAGCTGCTGCAGACGGTGGCGGAGCGGCTGATGGCCGAAACGAAGCTGCCGGCACTCACCGCGGAGATGAGCCGCGCGGTACGGGCGCGCAACGTGCCCACCGAGGCGCTCACCTACTACAGCCGCGCCCTGCTCTACCAGGATCGGGGTGACAAGACGAAGGCCGCGGAGTTCTACCGCAAGGCCATTGATGTCTTCCCCGACTACGCCGAGGCGAATGAGGGGTTGAAGAAGATCAGCGGCGGCTGAGCCGGTGATCGATTTCCTCGCCGCCATTGGGCGTGGGACGGCGCGCTGGCTCGCCCGGGTGGGCGCGCTGGCGCGCTTCGCTTTTGAGGCCTTCAGCTCGCTGCCCAGCCTGCCCGGCGCCGGCAGGCGGGTGGCGGCGCGGGTGCTGCTCAATCAGCTCCGCTTCACCGCACTTGAAGCCGTCGGCCTGATCGTCCTGCTGTCGACCGTCCTGAGCTACCTCACCATCTCCAGCGCCATCGCCCAGCTGGACAAGGTGGGGGCGTCGGAACTGATCGGGCAGCTCATGGTCGTCGTGATCGTGCGGGAGCTCGGGCCGCTGCTCACCGCCCTGGCCATCGTCGGCCGGAGCGGCACCGCGATCGCCGCGGAACTCGCCACCAACACCGTCCTCGGAGAGGTGCGCGCCCTCGAAGGGATGGGAATCGACCCGTTCCACTACCTCGTCCTGCCCCGCCTGTTCGGCTGCGTGGTTTCGGTCTGCACGCTGATGATCCTGTTCGACGTGATCGCTATCGGCGGCGGCTATCTCGCCGCCGGCGTGATCGGCGGGATGAGCGGGGCGCGGTACTTCAGCATCGTGCTGGCCCAGCTGACGACGCTCGACGTCGTCCTGACAGCGATCAAGGGGCTCATTTTCGGACTGGTGATCGGACTGATCCCGAGCTATGAAGGGCTCTCCGTTCGGCGTGGCCCGACCGAGATTCCGCAGGCGGTGATCCGCGGCACGGTCGGCTCGATCGCCGTCATCTTCGTGCTGGCAGCGATCATCGTCGCCGTGCTGCGGGCATGACCGCGCCCCTGGTATTCGACGGCATTCCGCTCGGCCGGGTCCAGCGTTCCACCCTGGCTGGACCCCCGTCAGGAATCGACCTCGCCACGACGCTGACCCTGACGGTCGCCGCCCGGGAAACCGTGGCGGTCATGGGCGATGAGCAGAGTGGCGTGGACCTGCTGGGCGGGCTCGCGCTGGGCCTCGAGACCGCACCGTCCGGACACGTCTTCACCCTGGGGACGGAAGTGGCCCACCTCGAGCGACGGGCCCGGCTCGCCTTCCGCCGGAAGCTCGGATACCTTCCCGCCGGCGAGGGGCTGATGCAGAATCTTACGCTGCGCGAGAACATCCGACTCCCGCTCCGCTTCGGCAGCGACTACAGACCCAAGGACATCGAAGGACGGGTTGACGTGATCCTGGCCCAATTGCGACTGTCCCGCGTGGGCGATCTCCGGCCGGCTCAGGCGACAGCCGAAGACCGCCGTCGCACCGCCCTCGGGCGCGCGCTGGCGTTCGATCCCGAGCTCGTCATCCTCGAAGACCCCTTCGATGGCATCACCGAGCGCGCTGCCGGCGAACTGCTGGAGGCGGCCCGCGGCGGCGAGACGGCCGAAGGCGCCCGGCGCACGGTTTTCCTCACGGGCACGGATCTGCCCGCCGTGCTCCGGCGCCGGGTGGACCGGCAGATCCGGCTGGCTCGCGGGCAGATGGAAACGATCCGATGACTCTCCGCACCCGTTCCGCCGATGCCCTCATCGGTCTCCTCGTCCTCGGCGCCGTTGCCGTCGCCCTCACGGCGATCGTGCTGACGCGCGGCTGGACCGAACGGCGGGTCACCATCTACATGCGCAGCCCCTCGGTCCAGGACCTGAAGCAGGACACGCCGGTCTTCCTGCAGGGCCTCAACATCGGCGAGGTTTCGGCGATCTCGCCGATGGGAGACAGCCTTGCCATGGGCCCGCCCGAATTCCTGGTCGCGTTGCGGCTCCGTGAGCGCTTCGCCAACGGCGTTCCCATCCGGCTCCGGCTCGGCACGGCGGGGGAGATCGTGTCGACCGGCCTGATCGGCAGTGCGTCGATCGCGCTCGTGGTCCCCAAGAATGACATCCAGGCGGTGCTGGTGGAGGGCGACACGATCCGTGGAGCGCTGACCCAGGGCTGGACCGATGTGCTGAAGGAAGTGGCCGACACGCTGCGGACCCAGGTCTCCGGCATCCTGCGCGACACCCGCCAGCTGCTCTCGACGCTCGACCGGACGGCGACGACCGCGCAGTCGGAGATGACGGCGACCGCGCCCGCGCTTCGAGCGACCCTCGCCAGCGCGCAACAGACACTGGACCAGATGCAGCCGACGATTGCCCAGGCACAACGCATGCTCAGCAGCACGGATGCGCGGCTGGGCACGCTTCAGGATTCCCTGCTGGGAACGCTGACCGAAGCGCGCCGGCTGATGCAGGATGTCGATTCGCTCACGACGCACATGACCGCGCTGTCGACGGATGTGAGCCCGGACATCAAGCGCACGCTCAACAACATGTATGTCATGAGCCGGAAGCTCGATCACTTCATCGACGAGATCACGCGCCGACCGCACAAGCTCGTGACCGGGGTGCGCCCGCTCGCCCAGGATTCACTCCTGCCGGTGTCGCAGCCGTGAAGTTCCTCCTCTTCCACCCCCCCTCCTGGTCGCCGGGGGAACTGGCCGCTCCCCTCGCCGCCGAGCAGGTGGAGCTGCGCGCCGTGGCATCACCGTCCGAAATCCGTGCCGATGACCGACCGGTCGCCTACCTCCTCGACCTGCCGGCCCGGCAACAGGTCACCACCCAGCTACTCACCGGGCTGCGCGACGGTGGCGTCGCCCTGCTGGCCCTGGGCGATGCCGCCGAAGCCGACATTCCCGCCGATCTCCCCGCCGAACTCCTGAGCGGGTTCCTGAAAGCCCCGGTGGGCCCGCGCCAGCTGCTGGTCGCGCTCCGGGCAGCATTCAGGGTCTCCGCCTCCCATCGAGAACAGACAAAGGCACGCGCCGAAAGCGCGGCCCGGCTGAACGACCTCACCGAGCTGGCCGATATCGGTGTGCGGCTGACGACCGAAAAGAACCTCGACAGCCTCCTCGAGCTGATCCTGAGCCAGGCCCGCCGAGTCACGCAATCGGACGCGGGCAGCCTGTACATCGCCGAGACCGACGAGTTCGGCACCCGGCGACTGCGATTCAAACTGAGTCAGAACGACAGTCGGCCGGATATCCCGCTGGTGGAATTCACCATCCCGATCGATCACGCTTCGCTGGCCGGTTACGCCGCCACCGAGGGTGAGGCGCTGGTGATCGAGGATGTGTACATGCTTCCGCCGGATGTCGAGTACTCGTTCAACCGGTCGTTCGACGAGCGCTATGGCTACCGCACCAAGTCGATGCTCGTCATCCCGATGCAGAACCACCACGGCGACGTGATCGGGATCCTGCAACTGCTCAACCGCAAGCGGGATACGGCAGCGCGGCTCACCACACCGGAGGAGGCGACTCGCCAGATCGTCGCCTACAGTCCGCACACGGTGAAGATCGTAAAGGCCCTGGCCGGTCAGGCCGCGGTCTCGGTGGAGAACAGCCAGCTCTATGAGTCGATCGAGCGGCTGTTCGAGGGCTTCGTGCGGGCCTCGGTTCATGCGATCGAGCAGCGCGATCCTACCACCTCAGGCCACTCCGAACGGGTCGCGACCCGCACCGTCGGGCTGGCGGAAGCGATCGACGCGCTGCAGGACGGCCCGTTCCGGGACATCAGCTTCACCAGGGAACACCTGCGCGAGCTGCGTTACGCCGGACTGCTGCATGACTTTGGCAAGGTGGGCGTCCGGGAGCAGGTGCTGGTCAAGGCCAAGAAGCTCTACGAGGGCGACCTCGTGATCGTCCGTCAGCGGCATGCGTTCATCCGGCGCAGCACGGAGTGGGAATTCGAGAAGGCCCGGGCCGACTTTCTGGCCACTCACGGGCGAGCGGGCTACGACGAGTTCCTCGCGACGCTGGACGCGGCGCACCGCGAGTCGCTGGAGACCGCCGACCGCTTCCTCAAGGTCGTGCTGGCCGCCAATGAACCGACGGTGCTGGCGGAAGGGGACTTCGCGCTGCTCGGCGAATTTGCCGCTCGCCACTACACCGATCCCGATGGGGTCGAGCAGCCGTTCCTCACTGCCCCTGAGGTACGGCTGCTGAGCATCCGGAAGGGCAGCCTGGATGAGCGGGAGCGGCTGGAAATCGAGAGCCATGTCTCCCACACCTACGAGTTCCTGCGGAAGATTCCGTGGACGGCGGGGCTGGCGCAGGTGCCGCATATCGCTCGCGGCCACCACGAGAAGCTGAATGGTGCGGGCTACCCCAGAAAGGTCGGTGGCGACGCCATTCCACTGCAGACCCGGATGATGACGATCGCCGACATCTATGACGCGCTGACAGCCCAGGACCGGCCGTACAAGCGGGCCCTCCCGGCCACTCGCGCCCTGGACATTCTCGGCGACGAGGTGAAACAGGGCCAGCTCGACGCTGAGCTGTTCAAGGTCTTTGTTGAGGCGAAGATCTGGGAGGAACGGCCGGAACGGCGGAGGGATAGCCTGGCGGTGAATCGGCCGTAGGGGCCGTCAGCTGTCAGCCGTCAGCCGAATGTAGATTCACCAGTGCCACGCGCCCAGGCGAGGACACCGAGTGCCAGCCCCAGGTTGGCCGGAACTGTGAGGGCCAGCACCTGCCCGTTCACCTGATGGAACATCGGCAGCACCTTCAGCACCACTCCCAGCAACGACAGCCCACCGACCAGCATCGCCAGCATCCGCGCCGCGCGCAGTGGACCGCTCCGGTCGCGGAGCGCGGGTGGCAACACGAACGCCAGCGCCAGGGCAAGCAGCGAGCACTGCAGCACGTTCTCATTGTTTGCCGCGGCGACATGGTCGGTCAACGCCCACAGTCCGGCGAGAATGGCCCCCGCGACACCGGTCAACAGCGCCCAGAACGTGCCGAGCAGCAGCATGGTGCGCCTGGCCGTAACACGTGCTCTCCCCGCCACCCCGCCCCACCAGAGCAATCCCCCCACCAGGAGTCCCATCGCGAGGTAGCCCGGCCACCAGTCGGGCGGAACCTCGGGCACGGGGTAGCGATCACTCTCAAACAGCGTCTGCTCGCGGAGGACCAGCGGAATGTCCGCACCAGAGGCGTCGCGGATCGTCGCGGTGCTCAGGTACTGATGGAGCTTGAACGGCAGGAACATCTCATCCCACCGGGTCTGCGGCCGGTCGACACCGGCCCCAAGGGCGAGCAGCAACCCGGTGTAGAGCGGCACGCTGTTATCGACGAGGCGCTGGGTATGAAAGCGGAAGGTCCCGCTGGCGGGGTCCAGGTTCTGGGCATGCAGCGCGCCGCCGAGCACCTGGTCGATGGCATCACGGACCCGGGTGGAGCAGTTGTCCCGGAAATAGTCGTAGCGGTAAAAGCGGTTTTCCGGCAGGGCATTCCACTCGAGGTAGTCGCGGACCGCCGCGCGCTGCGTCGGCGTGAGGTTCAGCTCCTGCTCCCGTACCCAGCGGCCAGCGGCGACGTAGCGGGCGAGATCCTCCTCAGCGGGAAAGCCGGCCATCCAGTAGTGCATCCGGCCCTGGATGAAGCGGAGGATGAAGTTCTCCTGCCGGAAACTGAACATCCCGTAATTGTAGGCCGTCCGGCGGCCACCGGCCTGGTCTTCCACCACGATGGCGTTGTGCCCGAAGCGCTCCCAGACGTCGGCGCCGGGGCCCATGGTGCGGATGGAGATGCGCAGATTGGAGCCGGGCTCGGCCACGCGCGGGGCGGACGGGCGGACGGGCGGACGGGCGCTCGCCTGACTGGCGGAAAGTGGAGTGGCACTGCAGAGCAGCGCGACAATCAGCCAACCGCCCAATCGCCCAATCGCCCAATCGCCTAATCGACGGTCGGGCACGGAGGCCCGACCTACCCGCCCAATCGCCCAATCGCCCAGTCTCCCAGCCCCCCTCACAGTTCGACGTCCCGTCCCTCGGCCGAGGACTTGTAGATCCCGTCCAGCACGCGGTGCAGCGTCAGCTGCTCCTGGTTGTCGAACGGTTTCGCCTCTCCCCGCAGGACACCCAGGAAGTGGGCCCACTCCGCGCGGTACGAGGCGGTGAAGGCATTCTCCCGGCTGATCGATCCGGTCGGCGCCACGTCGGTCGGTACGCCGTGCAGCTCCTTCCAGGCGTGCAGCGGGTTGATGCCGGCGCTTCCCTTGCTGGCCTTCACCCCGAGTCCGAAGCGTTCGCCCTCACCGACGTGATGCCACGTCACATCGAGGAAGATCGAGAATCCCCCTTCGCACACCACGAAGGCGCTGCCGGACTGCTCCACCCCGCCCTTCGTGCCATCGCCGCCATGGAGGCTGGCGCTGACCCGGAGCGGCTTCGGATTGCCGGCCAGCCAGAAGCCAAGATCCAGGATCGTCTCTCCGAGGTCGAGCATCGCGCCACCGCCCGACTCGTCGCGCCGCTGGCGCCAGCCGAGCTGGGCGCGACTGGGACGGAAGACGTGCCAGCTGCCGCGGACGCTCTCCAGGCGGCCCAGCTCGCCACTCTGGATGAAGCTGCGCACGATCTGCACATCGGCGCGATACCGGTGATTCATGCCGATCATCAGGTGTTTGCCCCGCTTCTCGGCCTGCTTGAGAATCCGCTGTGCCCCCTGGGCGGTGAAGGCGAGCGGCCGCTCGACCAGCACATGCACACCGGCAGTCAGCGCGGCGAGCACGTGCGGCTCATGCAGGTGGTTCGGCGTACAGATCGCGACGGCATCGAGTTGCTCGTACTCCAGCAGCTCCTCGATATCGTTGAAGGCATCGCGGATCCCGAAACGGGTGCCGAGTGCGCGGGCCTTGGCGACGTCGGTGTCGCAGATGGCGACGACATCCACGCCCTTGAGCTTCCGGAGGACGGGGAGGTGGGCCACCTGGGCGATTGCCCCGGCGCCGATGATGCCCAGTTTGAGTGTGTCGGACATGCGATTCCCCGCTCAGTGGGTTCAGTACGCGCGGCTCAATGATGTGCCCGGAAAGTAGGCGGCGAGTATCGTCGGCGCATCCTGCCCTGCCCGCGCCCGTCCCACCGCCCCCCACTGGCAGAACCCGACCCCATGTCCCGCACCGGCGCCGTCGGCCACCAGCCGCCGGAGCTGGCCGCCTTCCCGCGTCTCGCTGAGCTGGAAGATGGCGCTCCGCAGCACCGCATCTGCCACCGGGCGCAGCACCCGCCGGATCGCGGGCCCCTCGACGACGACATCGCCGCTCCGCAGCTGGATCGTCACCCGTGACACCCGATCCGACGCGGTTCGGCGGCTGATGCTGACGCCGCGGACGCCCGCCGCGGCTTCCGCCGTGACGGCGGACGCAGACGGGAGGGTGGACTTCAGCACGCCACGCAGTTGCTCGATGGTCCACTCCTCCCGCCAGCGAAAGCGGGGCGAGATCCGGCAGTACGCCTGCCCCTCGGAGTCCACATCCCGGATGGACTGCAGGTAGGGCCGGTCCGCCGCGGCGAAGACATCGGTGCCAGTCGCGGTCTGACCGGCACAGGTCGAGAAGAAGAAGGCATCGATCGGCACCCCCTGCCAGGTGAGGATCTGGCCGGAGGTCGCGGCCACGGCGGCAGTGGCCGCCGCATACTCCGCACTGGCACCGGCGTACACCATGTCGGCCACGCTGGCGTACAGATCGAAGCCTTCCGTGGCGCGCTTCCCCAGATTCCGCAGCGCGAAGGTGCGGGAGACGATCGCCTGGGCGGCGAGAGCCTGGCCTTCGGTTGAATCCCGCCGCCCCATCTCCGCCGCGACGACACCGGCGAGATAGTCTTCCAGACTCACCACATTGACCACCGTGAGTCCGGTGCGGTCCCGGGCAACCGTGAGGCGCCCCCGATACGGGCGTCCGCCCACCCGGAGCCAGCCGCCGGCGACCCGCGGCTGGAAGGTCAGCTGCTGTTGTCCCGTCACCTGCCACCCGCCAGCGGCACCGGCGTCGACCAGACCTGCGGCGGATCGGACCCGCCAGGGCGAGCCCGGCTCGATAGCCCCCACACTGTTCCCATCAGCGTCCTGCACCACGGCGCCGCTATCGCCAGTGACCTCCACGGTGGAGGACCCGACCAGGAGGCCGATCCGGATCTCGGGCGCGGCTGCGGAGGGCGCGGGGGGCGACTGCAGATCGCCCATCGGCGGTGCGCAGGTCGCCAGCAGCAGCAAGCCTGCCGCAGCGTACCGTCGAACGCGGCCCCTTCCGCCGGCGTTTCGTCTCACCCGCGATAGTTCCCGAACTTGAGTTCAATCTCGAAGTCCTGCGTCCGCAGGAAGGCGATGACCGCCTGCAGCTCATCCCGTGACGGGGCGGTCACCCGGACTTCGTCGCCCTGGATGGTCGCCTGCACTTTCTTGAATCCCTGATCCCGCACCGCCTTGACGATCTTCTTGGCGGCTTCGGTCTCGATCCCCTGCGTGAGCTTCACCGTGCGCCGGACCGAGCCCATCGTGGCCTCCTCCGGTTCTCCAAAATCGAGATTCTTCACCGGTACGCCCCGCTTGATCATCTTGATGCGGAGCACATCCACCAGCTGGTCCATGCGGAAATCACTATCCGCGGCGAGGCGGATTTCCGCCTTCTCCCGATCGAACTCGACCGTGCAGGTGGTTCCCTTGAAGTCGTACCGCTGCCCGATCTCCTTGAGCGTCTGATTCACGGCGTTATCCACCTCCTGGAGGTCGGCGCCGGTGGAGATGTCGAATGTGGGGTTGCTGGCCATGGGAGCAATCGGATGGGGTGGTCTAAGTGCTTCTGGGACTTGCGGTTTGAATGTAAACGGTGGGCCTCAAGTTTTCACGGGGATGGCCGATGACAGAGGCAGACCCCTGCAAGGACGCACGATGACCAACCGGATCCGCCATCTCCTGAAGGACTGGAATCCCGCCGAGCTCGAGCCGGAAACCGGGCAGCCGGCGGAGCGGGAGCCCAGCGCGCAGCGGGAGGTGCATCCGTTGCCGCGTGGCATCAACATGCTGATGCCGGTGGAACTCTGCATCAACCGCGACCTGCTGATCACCCTGCTGTCGGCCAGCATCCAGGAGATCTACCGTCACAAGCGGGTAGATCACTCGCCGCTCTCGGTTCGCGAGCGGGAGGAGATGGAGGCAGCGCTGCAGCAGCAGCTCTCGTTTCGGGCCTGGGCCCGGGACTACCCGAACGGGTACATCTCGATCGCGCTTTATCCGGTGGCGGAGGTTGACGCGGTCGAGGATCTGGAAGATCTGGGAGATTTCTAGCGCCCGACTCTTGACGACGGCAGGACGCCGTCCTATACTGTCGGCAGTCCGGCGGACGGATTTAGGGCCACTTGCTACCGCCTGGGGTTGTGAACCCCAAAACAAAGAGCTAAAGAGCCGGTGGATACCAACCCCCCGAGCTCGTGGCCGCGGGGGTTTTTTTTGCACCTACCGCGCCGCGCGTCACCCGGAGACGTTTCAGCAATGAAGCGCAGCCCGTTGATGTGTTGTCGCCAGTGTAAGTGCACCCCTCGCGGGGTGGACTGTGCCGGCGGCATGTCACGGGCAGGTGGGTAGGCAGCACACCCAGCCGTTGATGTACCCCAGGCCCGGTTCACCCAACGTGAACCGGGCCTTTCGCATTCCCGCGAACCAGGCCACTACCGTTGACCCATGAGGAGTCCGACCATGACGTACCATCCCGACACCCTGGCCATTCACGCCGGCCAGTCGCCGGACCCCGCGACCAACTCACGGGCGGTGCCGATCTATGCCACCTCGAGTTACGTGTTCAACAGCACGGAGCACGCGGCCAACCTGTTCGGCCTGCACGAGTTCGGCAACATCTACACCCGGATCATGAACCCGACGACTGACGTGTTCGAGAAGCGGGTCGCCGAGCTCGAGGGCGGCGTCGCGGCGCTCGGCGTGGCCAGCGGGCAGGCGGCGGAGACGCTGGCAATCCTGAACCTCACGCGCGCGGGCGACCATGTGGTGTCGTCGCAGACGTTGTACGGCGGAACCTACAACCTGCTGGCCTATACCCTGCCGAAATGGGGCATCGCCACGTCGTTCGTCGACATCCACAACCTCGACGCGGTGCGGGCCGCCATCACCCCGAAGACCCGACTGCTGTACGTCGAGACCATCGGCAACCCGCGGCTCGACGTGCCCGACTTCGCCGCCCTGGCGGATATCGCACACCAGGCAGGCATCCCCCTCGTGGTCGACAACACCTTCGGTGCTGCCACCCTGTGCCGCCCGTTCAAGTTCGGCGCGGACATCATCGTGCACTCCGCCACCAAGTGGATTGGCGGCCATGGCACCTCAATTGGCGGCGTTGTGGTGGATGGCGGCAGTTTCGACTGGACCAGCGACAAGGCCCGGGCCCGCTTCCCCGAGCTGAGCGAGCCCGACCAGTCCTACCACGGCCTGATCTATACCGAGGCCTTCGGCAAGCTGGCCTACATCATCAAGCTGCGGGTCCAGCTGCTGCGTGACCTCGGCCCGGCCCTCTCGCCGTTCAATGCGTTCCTCTTCCTCCAGGGACTGGAGACGCTGCCCCTGCGGATCAAGCGCCACTCGGAGAGCGCGCTGCAGGTGGCGGAGTGGCTGCAGCGGGATGGCCGCATCGAGTGGGTGTCCTACCCGGGCCTCGCCTCGCACCCGGAGCACGCCAACGCCCGGCGCTACCTCGAAGGCGGATTCGGCGGCGTCCTGACCTTTGGCGTGAAGGGTGGCCACGAGCATGCCCGTGGCGTCATCGACAACGTCAAGCTGTTCTCGCTGCTGGCGAACGTGGGCGACGCCAAGTCGCTGATCATCCACCCGGCCTCAACGACGCATGCGCAGCTCACGCCCGAGCAGCAGCGGGCCACCGGCGTCGTGCCGGAGCTCATTCGTCTCTCGGTCGGCCTCGAGGACGCGCGCGATCTCATCGCCGATCTGGACCAGGCCCTGGGCGAGGTCCCGTCAGGCAAGCTCGCCGCCGCGGGCAGCGCAACGGCCTGATGCCCGAGCATCCGGTTGTAGTGAAGCTGGGGGGAGACGCGCTCGCCTCCCCCGAGCGCATCCTCGCCGCCGCGCGCCGGATTCGCCGGCTCGCGGCGGAGGGGCCGGTCGTGGCCGTCGCCAGCGCCCGGCGCGGCGTCACCGATCATCTCCTCGACCTGGTCCGGGAGGTCCGGGGCGCCACCGGGGGCAGCACTCGCCCACATGCGGAAGTGGATCGGGCCGTCGCAACGGGAGAGGTGGTGTCCGCGGCACTCCTGGCGCTGGCGCTCGAAGAGCTCGGCATTCGTGCCGTTTCGCTGGATGCCCGGGAGGCCGGTGTCCACGGGGCTGGCCGCTTCGGTCAGGCGCACATCCGGAAGATCGAGACCAGCCGGATCCTCCGTCGGCTCGCGCGCGGCGAGCTTCCCGTCATCACCGGATTCCAGGGCTGGCGTCGCGGGCGGGTTGCTACGCTGGGCCGAGGCGGCACCGATATCTCCGCGGTCGCCCTGGCCGCGGCGCTGGGGAGCCCGCGCCTGGTCTTCGTGAAGGACGCCGAGGGCCTTCGTACTGCCGACCCCAAGCTGGTGGTCGACGCGCAGCCGATTCCGTTCGCCTCCCATGCATTCCTGAGCGCGCTCACCGCCGCCGGCGCGCGCGTGCTGCAGCCAGACGCCGCCCGGCTCGCGGAAACCGAATCGCTCCCGCTCGAGTTCGTATCGCTCACCGGCGAGAGTTGCGACACACGGATCACCGCCGATGCAGCGCACCGTGGGCTGCGCGCAGTGGCCACCCGGGTCACGGACGACACCGCGGAGATCACGACGATCGCCACGGGGGCGGCCGTCGCGCACGGCGTGTGGGAACAGATTCGGGAGGCGCTGCGGGCGGCGCATGTCCCGCTCATCGAGATTCAGCCCGCGGCCGACGGCCGTCGCTACCTCGTCCCCGCCGCCCTCGCGGGCAAGGCCACCGGGGTGATTCACGCCGTGTTCGTGCTGGACGATCCCCGCCAGATCGCTCGTGCTTCGTGAGGCCCGAGTGTCCATGACCATCCCCGCGGCGGTGGGCAGCCATCCGGTGGAACTCCCGCTCGGGGACTTCCACCCGGAGTGCGGGGGAGTCATCCGCGATGCCCGGCTGCGGTACCGCATCTTTGGCGACCCCGCGCAGGGCCACGCGAACGGCTGGATCCTCGTCTTTCACGCGCTGACCGGCAACGCCGACATCGATGGCTGGTGGGGATCGATCCTCGGGCCCGGCCGCGCTCTCGACACGAACCGGCACGCAGTCGTGGCCGCTAACCTGCTGGGCAGCTGCTACGGCTCGTCCGGTCCGGCGGAACTGAGCGATGGCAGTTTTCCCACACTCACCACCGCGGATCTTGCCCTGGCGCATGTCCCGCTGATCCAGGCCCTCGGCATCCAGCATATTGCGCTGGCGACCGGAGGGTCCCTCGGCGGCATGGTCGCGCTGCAGTGGGGGCGGCTCACGCCGGTCCCGGTCGATCGCCTCGTGATCTTTGCGGCGCCAGCCCGCACCAGCGCGCAGGCGATCGGGTGGAATGGCGCGCAACGGATGGCCATCGAGGCCGATGCGGCGTGGGAGAATGGCGCCTATCCTGCCGGGGAGGGCCCGCAGGCTGGCCTGGCCGCGGCGCGCGCGATTGCCATGATTACCTATCGTTCGGTGACGGAATTCGAGCAGCGGTTCGGGCGACGGCAAACGCGGAATCCCGGGCGGTTCGACGTCGACCACTACCTGCGCCGGCACGGGCAGAAGCTGGTCGACCGCTTTGACGCCCGCAGCTATGTCTCCCTCATGCAGGCCATGGACAGCCACGATGTTGGCGACCTGTCCGCCGCCGCCCGCCAGACGGCGTGGCGGGTCCGGGAGGTCGTGGGCGTTGGCATCGACAGCGATATCCTGTACTATCCTCGCGAGATTCGGGACTGGGTCGCTGGCTACGCCGCGGCCGGCGTCACCGCCCGATACGAAGAAATCCGCAGCGTGTACGGGCACGACGCGTTCCTGATCGAGTTTGATCAGGTGGAACGATTGCTCGGGGACGGACGAACTGACCGGGAATAGCCCGCGCGGCCGGGGGATTCCCACTGGAGCTCGGTGTGAGTGGCCCCGCCAGAAATACCGCTGAGAACGCGACCCCCGAGGAACTGAAGGCGGCCAGCCTGCGCCTGGCGCTCTGGCTTGGCGCGCTGGTGGTGCTCGGCCCGGCGATCCGGGCCCTTCCCCTCGGCCAGACCACCCGCACCGCAATTCTGGCGTGGATCCTCATGGCGGCTGCGCTGTACTGGCTGTACGGTGGGCTCGGTTTCCGTCCGCTGCTGCTGCTGCAGCTCGTGATCTTCTCGACCGCGGTCTCCCTGCTGTCCATCAAGGTGCTGCTGGTTGGATTGAGCGTGAAGCAGTTCGATTTCCTGCGGGAGGCCGGGCGGGCGCTGGTGATCGTGGGGGGGGCGTGCGCGGGCGCCAACCTCGGCATGATGCTGGTCGCGTCGTTGCGACGACGCTGACCCCAGCCGAGGCGCGGCGGTTCAGGACAGGAAGCTCTCCAGGGCGCGGGCCCGGCTGACATGGCGCAGCCTGGTCAGCGCCTTTTCCTTGATCTGCCGGACTCGCTCGCGCGTGATCCCGAGTTGCCCGCCAATCTCCTCGAGCGTCATCGGCTCCGGGCCGTCGAGCCCGAAATACAGCCGCAGGATCTTGGCCTCCCGCTCCTTCAGCGATGACAGGACTTCTTCGATCGACTCGGTCAGGGCCTTCTCGAACGTCTCGGCATCCGGTCCGGCGTTCACCAGGTCTGGCAGGTAGTCGAGCAGCTTGTTGTCTTCGCCCGGCGTCATCGGGGCGTCAAGGGAAAGATGGGTCTGGCTGATCGAGAGCGTCTTCTGCACTTCCTCGATCGTGATATCCATGCCCTCGGCGATCTCCGCCGGGGTCGGCTCCCGCCCGAGCTCCTGCAGCAGTGCGGCCGACCGCTTCCCGATCCGATGCAGCGTTCCAGCGCGGTTCAGCGGCACCCGGACGATCCGGCTCTGTTCGGCGAGGGCCTGCAGGATGGCCTGGCGGATCCACCAGACCGCGTAGGAGATGAACTTGATCCCCTTGGTCTCGTCGAACTTGTGGGCGGCGCGGATGAGGCCGAGGTTGCCCTCGTTGATGAGATCGGAGAGCGAGACTCCCTGGTTCTGGTACTTCTTGGCAACGGAAACCACGAAGCGCAGATTGCTGCGCACCAGCTTGTCGAGCCCCTCGGCGTCCCCGGCACGAATGCACTGCGCGAGACGGACTTCCTCCTCCTGATTGATCAGCGGGTACCGGCTGATCTCACGGAGATACTGGTCGAGCGAACCTTCGTCGAAACCCGACGAACCTCGTTTGCCCGAACCCACTCGCATCGGTCTCATGTGCGGAGCCTCACCACCGGCAGGAAGTTGCTACTGGCAGAACCTTACCCAAGGCCCGGACGGCGGGCAAGCGGGGAAGTAGCCGTCGGCCATGGGCCAGCGAATGGTGTCATCCTGAGGAGCGGAGCGACGAAGGATCTCTTTGCCTCGGAGCCCGACCCTGGCCTCAGCTCCGGCCTCAAGAGATTCTTCGTCGGCCCCTGGGGGCCTCCTCAGAATGACAGCAAACTGACGGCCGACGGCTAATGGCTAGTAGTTATCGATCTGGGCCCGCTGCAGCGTCCCGGAGTAGTCGACGTACCCCACTTTGACCTCGGAGTAGAAGTCGTAGACGCCCCAGCCGCCCTCGCGGTGACCGTTCCCGGTCTGTTTGACACCGCCGAATGGCAGGTGGGCCTCGGCACCGATGGTGGGCGCGTTGATGTAGGTGATGCCGGTGTCGAGCGACTCAAGCGCCCGGAACGCCGCCTGGACGTTTCCGGTGTAGAGCGAACTGGACAGCCCATAGCGGACACCGTTGGCAACCGTCAGCGCCTCATCCAGCGACGCGATGCGGATCACCGAGAGCACCGGCCCGAAGATCTCCTCCTGGGCAATGCGCATCGTCGGCCGGACGCCGGTGAAGATCGCCGGTTCGATGAACCAGCCGTGCGCCAGCGCCGCGCGCCGCGGACGGCGGCCCCCCGCTTCCAGCGTCGCCCCTTCCCCGCGTCCCAGAGCCACATAGGACTCGACCTTGTGCAGCGCGGCCTCGTGGATCAGCGGTCCCACGTCGACGCCGCGCTTCCGGCCGTCGCCCAGGCGGAGCCGGCCGGCCCGGTCGAGCAACCGGGCGAGGAATCGATCGTGCACCTTCCGGTGCAGCAGCAGGCGACTGGTGGCAGTGCAACGCTGCCCCGTCGTCCCAAAGGCCCCCCACAACACGCCATCCACCGCGAGGTCCAGGTCGGCGTCGTCCAGCACGATGACCGCATTCTTGCCACCCATCTCGAGCGAAAGCCGCTTATGCTGCCGGCCGCAGCTCTCACCGATCACCGATCCGGTGGCGGTGGACCCAGTGAAGGAAATCACCGGGACGTCGGGATGATCGACCAGCGCGCGACCGACGGTTTCACCGCGACCGTGGACCAGCTGAATGACGTCCGGCGGGAAGCCGGCCTCGAGCGCCAGTTCCACCAGGCGATGGGCGGTGTGCGGCACGTCCTCCGAGGGCTTCAGCACCACGGTGTTCCCGCAGGCGAGTGCCGGGAACATCTTCCACGTCGGGATGGCCAGCGGAAAATTGAACGGCGCGATCAGGCCGCAGACCCCGATCGGGCGGCGCCAGCTCATCGCCCATTTGTCGCGGAGCTCACTCGGCACCGTCTTGCCAAAGAGCCGGCGGCACTCGCTGCCCGCGTAGTAGGCGGTGTCGATGCCCTCCTGCACGTCACCGCGCGCCTCGGCCAGCACCTTTCCCATCTCGCGGGTCATCCCGTCGGCGAGCGACTCCTTCTCCCGGGCCAGCAGGTCGCCCAGGCGACGCAGCAGATCGCCGCGCGCGGGAGCCGGCACCCGGCGCCACCGCTCGAACGCGACCTGCGCCGAGGCCACGGCCCGGTGCACATCATCCGCGGCGGAATCGGGAAACCGGCCGATGAGATCCCGGACGTCGGCCGGATTGCGATTCTCGAGGTAGCGGCGGGTGGAAGGAGCAACCCACTGCCCGTTGATGAGATTCTTGAATGTTGGAGGCATGACAGGCGCGGCGAGAGAGAAGTAGGAACGGGGAACGGGGAACGGGGAACGGGAAGCGACGGTCGAACTCGGGCGGTTGGTCGCCAACGGCTAACGGCCGATGACCAACGGCTTGACTACTGCGGCGCTTCGACCCCGTTCCCGGTCGGACAGCTCCACACCCGGGGGTGCCGGGCATAGCCCACCCGCGGCAGCACTTCGCGCGCGGACAACACCAGGCCCCAGAGGAGCACCAGCATCGAAAGGGTGTGGGCGAGGCCGAGCCGTCGCTGCCACGAGGAGATGCCGCTCCAGATGCCGGCGACCACCACCGTGACGATGGCACCGAGGTAGACGGCGAGATTGAAGCCGCAGGCGGTCGGATAGGGCCACTGGGTGATACCCACCGCGAGACCGACACCAAGGAGCACCCGGAGCCAGGTGGTGATGGTGGTCATTCGCCCGCCGCTGAGGGCGGGGGATCCGCTGGCACGCGGGGCGGGCGGCGACCCGCCGCCGCTCTTGGCCGGAACGTTAGCCGATGGATTGGCCATCAGCCGGTCGATATCGGCCATCTCCTTGTCCCAGTTCCGCGGCTGCTCGCTCATCAGTCGTCCCTTGAGAGGCCATACAGCTCGAGCTTCTTGTACAGGCTGGAGCGCGGGATTTTCAGCACCTTGGCGGTTTCGGTGACGTTCCAGTTGTTTTCCCTCAGCTTGCCGGTCAGCCAGAGTCGCTCCATATCGTCCCGGAAGGCCTCAAAGGTCCCGTACTTCGCGGTGGAAATCTCGCCGGCCGCCTCAGATGCGGTGCTTTCGCCGAGCAGGCGACTTACATCGAACGCCCGCACGACCTTGCCGGGCGCCAGGATGAGGAGGCGTTCCACGGCATTGCGCAACTCACGGACGTTGCCCGCCCAGTGGCGCTCCTGCAGCCGCTCGATGGCGGCCGGCTCGAAGGTCTTTCCCGCCACGCGAGCGCCACCGGCGATCTGCTTCGCGAAATACGCGACCAGGGCGGGCACATCCTCACGCCGCTCCCGCAGCGCCGGCACCCGGATCGGGACCACGTTGAGCCGGTAGAAGAGGTCCTGGCGGAAACGGCCGGAGGCGATCTCCTCCTCCACCGACTTGTTGGTCGCCGCGAGAACACGCACATCGACCTGTACCGGCTTCCCGCCGCCGATCCGCGTGACCACGCCCTCCTGCAGCACCCGCAGCACCTTGGCCTGTGCCGCCGGCGACATGTCCCCGACCTCGTCCAGAAAGAGCGTCCCGCCATCGGCCTGCTCGAACTTGCCCACGCGGTCGGCGACCGCCCCGGTGAAGGATCCCTTGAGGTGGCCGAACAGCTCGCTCTCGATCAGTTCGGAGGGGATCGCAGCGCAATTCACTTCGATGAAGGGGCGGGTGCGGCGGGGCGACCCTTCGTGGATCGCCCGCGCGACCAGTTCCTTGCCGGTGCCGCTCTCGCCGGTGATCAGCACCCGGGCGGTCGTCGGACTGACCCGGGTAACCACGTCCCGCACTTCCTTGAGGGCGAGACTGTCCCCGATCATCGCGTAGCGGGCCTCGACCTCCCGCCGGAAGCGGGTGTTCTCGCCGGCCAGCGCCGCATGTTCCATCGCATTGCGGACGGTGAGGAGCAGGCGCTCGGTCTCGAGCGGCTTCTCCAGAAAATCAAAGGCGCCCCGACGCGTGGCTTCGATCGCGGTGGCGACAGTGCCATGACCCGAGATCATGACGACGGTGGCTTCCGGGTTGAGCTCGCGCAGACGAGTGAGGGTGTCGAGCCCATCGAGCCCAGCCATCTTCACATCCAGCATGACGACGTTCGGCCGGAACTCCTCGAAGAGCGCGAGTCCCTCCCCGCCGCTCGACGCGACCTTTACCTCGATGCCTTCGTACTCGAGAATCTGCTGCAATGCCGCACGGATTCCCGGCTCGTCGTCGACCACCAGCAGCCGCCGGCTCACCGCGTGTGCTCCGGGAAGAGTGCCACGCCGGCTGGGCGTACCGTGATTCGAGCTACCCCCTTGGGCAGGGTCACCGCGACCTTGCCCCGCTCGGATCCGGGCAGGCCTCGATCGAGCAGGGTGCGGCTGGCCTCAGGTGGCAAGGTGATGCCGCGCAGCGTGATGGCATCGATTCTCCACTCCGCCTGACCGGGCCGGGACGACGCGACGTCTCCCGCCACCGTCACCGCCTCCCAGGCGCGCAGCACCCCGGCCAGTGGCCCGAGCAGCTCCGACGGAATCTGGCTGGTCTCCAGCCTGGCATCCACGCTCAGCCGACCGTCGCCCAGCGTCACCACCACCGAATCAAGATGACTCCGCTCCTCCGACGACAGTCCGTCGAGCAGGAGCACGGCCATTTCTCCGGCGGTCAGGACCACCGAATCCGCGCTCCACCCGAGCAGACTGTCCACCTTGTCGCCAGCGTGCGTACGGGCGGTCGCGGTAGGCGCCCCGTCATGCGGGACCAGCGCGTCGGTGACGCGGTGCACCTGGGGCCGGACAATGCTCAGGATCTCGTGACGCAACAGCCACGCAGCGCTGATCAGGATCGACAGTGCGAGGATTCCAAGCAGCCGGAAAGGGAGGATCCAGAGCCGCATCAGCCGTCCAGCACCGGAAGCTCGGTCAGCAGCCCGCCCCGGCGGTAGCCGCGCGGGTCAAGGGTGACGCTGGCGAATCCGACCGCCTCGAGCTCCCGCCGGATGGCGTCCCACTGGCCGGCCATTCGCGCGCCCTCGGCGGGGAGCAGTTCGACCGAGGCATGCTCACCGCGATGGCGTACCCGGAGGTCGCCGACCACCCCACGCGCCCGCAGCAGTGCCTCCGCCGTTTCCACCTGGTGCAGCCGTTCCGGTGTCACCGCCAGCCCGTACTGGATACGACTGGCGAGACAGGGTGCCGCCGGGGCGTCCCAGGTCGGGAGGCCGAGCGATTCGGCGGCGGCGCGGACCATCGCCTTGGTCCAGCCCAGTTCGGCGAGGGGGGAGCGAATCTGGTGCTCGCCGGCAGCTCGCAGTCCGGGCCGGTGGTCGCCGAGATCATCGGCATTCGTCCCATCGATGATCGTGTCAGCGCCACGGTCGGCGGCGACCTGACGGAGCACGCGCCACAGCTCGGTCTTGCAGAAGTAGCAGCGGTTGGTGGGATTGGCGCGGTAGCGATCATCCTCCAGCTCGTGGGTGTCGACCTCGAGCAGCGGGATGTCGAATCGGCGGGCCGTGGCGAGGGCAGCCTGGTACTGCACCTCGGGGTACGAGGGGCTCCTCCCGATCACGGCGAGCAAACGGTCGCGTCCGAGCGCGTTCCGGCCCGCGAGTGCAAGCAGGGAGGAGTCCACCCCGCCGGAGTAGCCGAGCAGGACGCGGCCGAGCGTGCGGAGGTGCGCGTCCAGGAGTGCCAGAGAACCCATGGCAAAAACGTAAGCCGTTGCCCCGGGTGGCGACAGCCTCGGCCACCGCTTGCGGCATGATGCTGACGCCGGGTAGGATTCCGCTTCTCTCACCACCACGACGAGCAGCGCGATGGAATACCCAGATCCTTCGGAGCGGCCTGCGGCCGCCCTGTCCAACCAGATGGCCGAGCGGCTGTTCCGCTCCCGGACCCTGATCATCAGCGGGGAGATCACCCAGCGGCTCGCGGCGTCGGTCAGCGCCCAGCTGCTGGCGCTGGCGGCGGATTCCCCCGAGGACATCACGATCTACATCAGCTCGCCGGGCGGGCATGTGGAATCGGGCGACATGATCCACGACATGATCCGCTTCGTCGCGCCCAAGGTGCGCATGATCGGCACCGGCTGGGTCGCCAGTGCGGGCGCGCTGATCTTCGTGTCGGTCCCGGTCGAGCATCGTTTCTGCCTGCCGAACACCCGGTTCCTGCTGCACCAGCCCGCCGGCGGGTCCGGTGGCACGGCGTCCGACATCGAGATCGAGGCGAAGGAGATCCTGCGGATGCGGGACCGGCTCAACAAGGTCTTCGCCAAGGCCACCGGCCAGAGCCTGGAACGGATCGAGGACGACACCCACCGCAACTTCTGGCTCGACGCGGCGACGGCGATCCAGTACGGCCTCGTCGGCAAGATCATCGAGCGCTCCGACCAGATCCCCAAGAGCGCCCCCGCGGCCAAGGCATAGCCCCAGCACCGGGGCGCGGCATGCGCCCCTCCCCGCCCATGGCCACCCCCGATCCCCTGCCGATCACCGCCAGCGTCAGTGTGCCGCTGGCCGAGCTCACCCTGCGAGCGACGACCGGCGGTGGCCCGGGGGGCCAGCACGTCAATCGATCCTCCACTCGTATCGAACTCTGGTGGGACGCCGCGCACAGTCCCAGCCTGACGCCGGACCAGCGGGCCCGGGTCATCGAGCGGCTGGGCGCCCGGCTCACCGCCGATGGCGTCCTGCGGCTCGTGGCGGCCGCCTCCCGCAGCCAGCTGCAGAACAAGGCGGAAGCGATCGAGCGCTTCCAGCACCTGCTCGCGCGAGCTCTCGCGATCCCCCGCGTGCGCCGGGCCACCCGACCCACCAGGGCTTCCAAAGAGCGCCGTCTCACCGAGAAGAAGACCCAGTCCGCCCGAAAGCGGGACCGCCAGCGGCCCAGGGCGGATGACTGACGCCCGCCCGTGACCATCGAGCCCATTGACCGGGCCCACCCGGACCCGGCGCTGCTGGCGCGGGCCGCCAGCATGCTTCGCGCAGGGCATCTCGTCGCCTTTCCCACCGAAACCGTCTACGGCCTCGGCGCCAACGCCCTCGATCCGGCGGCGGTGGCGCGGATCTACACCGCGAAGGGGCGACCGGCCTACAATCCGCTGATCGTCCATGTGCCGGATGTGGCGGCGGCTCGGCGCCTGACGCGGGAGTGGCCTGAGGCGGCGGAGCGCCTCGCGGCGCGGTGGTGGCCCGGCCCGCTGACCATCGTGCTGCCGAGGGCCGCGGCCGTCCCCGATGCGGTGACGGCAGGACTGGATACGGTCGCGCTGCGGGTACCGGCCCATCCGGTCGCCCTCGCGCTGCTGCGCGCCGCCGGCCTGCCCCTCGCGGCGCCGAGCGCCAATCGCTCAGGGCAGGTGTCTCCCACGACCGCGGTGCATGTGGCGCGTGGACTCGGGGGACGGGTCCCGCTGATTCTCGATGGCGGGGCGTGTGAAGTGGGAATCGAATCCACCGTGGTGGATCTCTCGGTGCAGCCGCCGGTTCTGCTGCGCCCGGGGATGGTCTCCCGGCGCGACCTGGAGGGGGAGCTGGGCCCGCTGGCGCTGCCCGCGGCACTGCAGCCGGCGGATGCACCCCGTTCATCACCCGGCATGCTCGAGCGGCACTACGCCCCCGCCGCCCGCGTGCAGCTGTTCGAGCGGGGAATGGAGTCGAGCGTCCTGCCGCTGGTGGAGGCGGTCAGGGCGGAGGGCGGAATGGTGGGGGCGCTCGTCCGCGGAGCCCGCCCGGCGGCGGACCGGACGATCCTCCAGCCCGATGACCCCGCCGGCTACGCCCGATCGCTGTATGAGTCGCTGCACCAGCTCGATGCGGCGGGGGTGGAACTCATCCTGATCGAGCGACCACCGCCGGGCAGCGAATGGGATGCGGTGCGGGATCGGCTGGAACGGGCGGCGCGGGAGTGACGATGGGCGGTTGGGCGGTTGGGCGATTGGGCGATTGGGCTGTTAGGCGGTTGGGCTGTGCGAAGGAGGTTGTTGTCGTTATCGGAGCCTGTTTCCTGCTACCCTCGCCGCTCAGGGCCTCCCTGGGGATCGATTGTATCCGCTCGAATCCGGCCGCGGTTCCTCGATCACGGGAGCGACGATTTTCGGCTGAGTGAAATTGGCGGGGAGCTGCGAGAGTCCCGGGCGGCAGGCCATACCCCGTTCTCCGGCCCAATGCAGCGAGTCCCCACTCTTCCAGACTGAGCCACGCTGTTTCCACGCAACCAGGCGGTCGCCGGAAGGAGTGCTCACCGTCGTCCGCCCTACCAGGTCGAAGCGACGATGGACCTGGTCGGCGGCGATGGCGGAGTCGGCTAGCGACACGGTGACGACGATTTCGCTCATCGTGCGGGTCGGCAGGGTGTAGTGCGCGGCGTGACCCGCGGGGCCGGGCGCTCGACCCGTCACCGCAAGCTGAGCGGAGACGGTCTGCAACTGCAGGTCGAAGTCATTCCGATTGCACGCGAGGAAGACCAGATTCAGCGAATCCGCCTCCGGCCCGGTGGAGCCGGGATAGCGAGGCTCAACCCGCGTCAGGTGGAACGAGGGATCGTCGTAGACCCAGGCCCCGAGCGGGGTACAGCCAGACAGAAGCAGCCCCGTGAGGGCCAGCGAGCGGGCGACAGGAGGCAGAGGAGGCTCGGGAAGTTAGGGCAGCGAAACCTACTCCGGCGGCCGGGGTCAAGCCAGCAGTGGCCCCAGAGGCGCTTGCCCCCGCCCCCCATGCCACGCCGACCGCCGTGCCATATCTTGGGGCATGACACCACCCAGCTCTCCGGCCCCAGGCGGGCCCCTCCTCCGCCTGCTGGGCGCCAGCCGCTATCTCATCATCCTCGCCGTACTCTCCACCCTCGCGGCGGGGACGGCCCTGCTGGTGTACGGCACGGTCGAGACCTTCTCCATTCTGCAGGGGCTCGTTACTGCAACGGGGGCGTCGAAGGGCGCCAAGGGGCTGATCCTCTCCGTCATCGAACTGACCGATCTTTTCCTCCTCGCCACCGTGCTGTATGTAATTGCGATCGGGCTGTTCGAGCTGTTCATCGATGATCGGCTCGACTTGCCCAACTGGCTCGAGATCCACGACCTGAACGACCTGAAGGAAAAGCTGATCGGCGTCATCATCGTGGTGCTGGCGGTGCTGTTTCTCGGTCAGGTCGCGACGTGGGACGGCGTACGGGACCTGCTGGGGTACGGCACCGCGACAGCACTGGTGATTGCCGCCCTCACCTGGTTCGTGAGCCAGAAGGGGAAGAAGGAGCGGGACAAGCCGGGAGCCTGACCATCTCCCCGCGTGCTACGCCACTGCCTCTTTGCTCATCCAACCCGCTGACCGAGGAATCCACCGATGAGTCACGGTAGCAATACGACCCCGGGCGCTCGGACGACTCGTCAGCGCTACGTCCGCGCCTTCGCCATTCTCCTGCTCACCGGAGCTGGAGCTAACCCGGGAGCGGCTCAACTCGGGTTCGATAAACCCCCTGACCGGCCTCGACTGGCCGCCGACCGGGACACCAACAGCGCACTCGACTATTACCTCTACGGCAACTCGGTACTTGACCGGGATCAACACAAGGCCGCATCCGCGTATTACTGGGCGTCCCGGCTCGACCCCTCGTGGGCGGCTCCGCTCTATGGCCTGTACGCCGCGTTGCTCCTGGACTGGCCTCCTGGCGACCTCACCCTGTATCTCACCAGCAGGGAGAGGGCGCTTCGCGATCCCAAGGTGCGACGGATCGATTCCCTCGGGTACTTGGCGGTGCTCAAGAATCCGTTGGTGGATCGCCGGCTTGATGGTGTGGTCCTGTCAACCTGGGTGTTCCGCGAAACCGGCGGCCAGGCCGAGTTACGCGATCTTGGCATGTTTGACCGTCGCTTCGCGGCTTGGGCCGCGTACGCCCGGGGGGATCACAAGATGGCGGCCTCAGTATACGCCGAGGTGATCAAGAAGCACCCCCACGATCCGGATCTGCTGTTCTCGCGCGCCCTGGCGTTTGTCGGCATGGGACAGATCGACAGTGCACGCACGGCCGTCAGAACGGCTCTCACTCTAGAGCGCCGTGCGGAGGACGAATCCGCGTACGGATGGGTTTCTCATGCCTTTGCCGAATACAGCATGGGGTACCTCTTCGACTTGAGCGAGCAACGCGATTCTGCGACGGCGGCGTACGAGCGGGCATTGCTGGATGACGTCACTTTTCATCCGGCGCACCGCCAGCTTGCCCGGGCACGGCTGGCCGCACACGACACCGCGGGCGCGCTCGCCGAGTATCTACAGGCGGCACACCTCGCCCCGCAGGACGCGGGCTACCTATACGACTTGGGGGTGCTCCTGATAGCGGCTGGACGCGCCGACAGCGGAATATCCGTGCTGCAGCAGGCCGCAACCCTGGAACCCTACTATGCGCTACCCCACTTCCCCCTCGGCGTGACATACGAAAGCAGCGGGTTTGTCGAGGAGTCGGCCGAACACTTCGCCGCATTCCTGCGGTTGGCGCCACGTTCCCTGGCACCCGCGATCGCTGCAGCCCGCAAACGGCTCGCGGCGCTCAAGGCGATGCCGCCTGCCCCCTGAGTGTGCTCGGTCGGGCTGGACCGGCCGGCGCCGCCAGTCCGGGTGCGGATTCGACCAGTATCTCGATGAGGACCGAGAAGTGCCACGGCCATCGCGGCACAACTTGCCCAGCCTCGCGCCGCCCTGCAGCTTATCCGCGCGCGGAAGGTCACTTCGCAGCTGACACCATGCTCCACCACCGCTCATCACCAGGGAATCCACAGGTGCGATCCGCACTCGCTCTCGCGGCACTGCTTGCCATTTCCTCCGGCCAAGGTGCGGCACCGCTGGTCCACGCGGTGGCCCCGCGCTGCTGCACGGCGACCATCCTGGTGCGGGTGCCGGAAGGCACCGGCACCCTCTATCTCGCCGGCAGCCTGCCCCAGCTCGGGCCGTGGCGCCCGGACGGCGTCGCGCTGACGGGCGAGGGCCGTGAGCGAACCACGCAGATCACCGCACCACCCGGCACGACCTTCGAATACAAGTTCACGCTCGGCAGCTGGGACCGCGAGGCGGTGGGCTATGCCGGCGTGGTCCCGCCCAACTACCGGCTCCGCCTCGATCGCGACACGGTGATGGTGCATGAGATCGCCGATTTCAAGAAGGACGTGCGGGAGTATATCGCCGACTGGCGCGGCTCGGGGGTCCTGGGCCGCCTGGTGTACTGGACCGACGTCCACTCGGCCTTTCTGGGCCCCACGCGGAATGTGGAGATCTGGCTTCCGCCGGGCTACGACGACGACCGATCCACCCGCTACCCCGTGCTCTACATGCACGACGGGCAGAACCTGTTCGACCCCCGCATCGCGAACACGGGAGTGGACTGGGGCGTGGACGAAGCGGTGGTTCGGCTGGTGGACCGGGGCATCATCCCGCCGGTTATCGTCGTCGGGGTCTGGAGCAGCACTTCGCGGGGACCGGAGTACTCCCCCTGGCGCGCAGCGCCGGACTACGCCCGGTTCCTGCTCGAGGAGCTGATGCCACGGGTCAACGCGGCGTTCCGCACCCGGACCGGGCCGGCGAACACCGCCGTCATGGGCTCCTCGATGGGCGGGCTGCTGTCGTTCTTCCTCGTGACCCATCATCCGGACGTCTTTGGCGCCTGTGGCTGTCTCTCCTCCCATTTCCCCCTGTCGGAAGCCGTGGTCGCCCAGTATTTCCGCGACGGGGCCACATCCGCGGCACCGGACACGACGCCCTATATTCTCCGCGACATTGCGAACGGCCTGCGGGTGCCGAGCGGGACGCGGTACTGGTTCGACTACGGCACACTGGGGCTCGACTCCACCTACGCGCCCACACAGACCGCAGTGCGCACCTGGCTCCTGTCGCTGGGGCTCAGTGAGGGGAAGGACTTCGAGATGCGCCGGTACGAGGGCGCGACCCACAACGAAGCATCCTGGCGCGCGCGCCTCGAAGACCCGCTGACCTACCTGTTCGGACGGAGGCCTGATTGAGTACCACGATCCGCGGCAGCGCACCCCTCCTCTTCCTGCTCCTGGCCGCCGCCTGCTCGAAGGAACAGCCCCGGGCGGTGACCGATACCGCGCTCAATCTTGCGGTCCCTGCCTGGCCGGCGGATGTGACCTGGTACCAGATCTTTGTCGAACGCTTCCGCAACGGCGATCCGTCCAACGACCCCGCCGCGCACGACATCGAAGGCTTTTCCTCAGAGCCGACGCCGGACGGCTGGCGGCCCACGCCCTGGTCACAGGACTGGTACAGCCAGGAACCGTGGGCCAGGGCCAGCGGGAAGGACTTCTACGGCACCGCGCAGTTCCGCCGCTACGGCGGCGACCTCAAGGGAGTGCTTGACCGGCTGGATTACCTGCAGGACCTCGGCGTCACCGCGCTCTTTCTCAATCCGATCAACGACGCACCGTCACTGCACAAGTACGACGCGCGCAACTACCAGCACATCGACCGCAACTTTGGCCCCGACCCGCGGGGCGACGAAGCCCGCATCGTGGGCGAGGATCTCACCAATCCCGCCACGTGGACGTGGACCGCAGCGGACAGCCTGTTTCTCGTGCTGGTGCGCGAGGTGCACCGGCGCGGGATGCGCATCATCATCGATTACTCGTGGAACCACACCGGGACCAGTTTCCCGGCGTGGAAGGATGTGCTCAAGAACCAGCGAGCGTCGCGATTCGCCCACTGGTACGAGATCGAGCGTTTTGACGACCCTGCCACGCCAGACACCAGCGAGTTCGCGTATCGCGGCTGGGCCGGCGTCCCTTCCCTGCCGGAATGGAAGAAGGTCGGGCGGCCCGCGGGGCAGACCAAGGGCGCGATCGAGGGCAACCTCATCCCCGGGGTACGGGACCTCGTCTTCAATGTGAGCCGGCGCTGGCTGGACCCCAACGGGGACGGTGATCCCTCGGATGGCGTTGATGGATTCCGCCTCGACGTCGCCGAAATGGTGCCGCTCGGCTTCTGGCGCGACTACCGCCGCTTCGTCCGGGGGGTCAGTCCGGAAGCCTACCTGGTCGGTGAGGTGTGGTGGGAGACGTGGCCCGACAAGCTCTACGATCCGGCGCCGTGGCTCCAAGGCGACGTGTTCGACGCGGTGATGCACTACCAGTGGTACACCCCCACGCGGAGCTTCTTTACCGGTGCGCCGCCCCACTTGACGGCAACGGCATACGCCGCCAGCCTCGACTCACTGGCCACCGGCATCAGCCTCGCGAACCAGCGGGCAATGATGAACCTGACGGCGAGCCATGATACACCGCGATTCAGCACCTCGGTCTACAACCCCGGCCGCTACAAATACCATTCCAGCCCGCGCGAGGACCCGGGCTACCGGATCGACCGGCCCGACGAGCGCACCCGCCGGATCCAGCAGATGATCCTGGTGCAGCAATTCACCTTCATCGGCGCACCGCACATCTGGAACGGCGATGAAGTGGGGATGTGGGGTGCCGATGATCCGGATGAACGCAAACCGCTCGTGTGGAACGACCTCCGTTACGATGACGAGACCGCCCACCCACTGGGGCGACCCCGACCGCGGAACACCGTGGCACCTGACACAGCGCTCTTCCGAGTCTACCGCGACCTGATCGCGATGCGGAAGCAGCACCGGCGCCTGTTCGTTGACGGCACCCTGAACTGGCTCCTCGCCGACGACGCCAATGATCTGCTGGCCTATGAGCGCGTCCTCGGTGACCAGCGTGCCATTGTCGCTTTCAACGCTTCGGACAACGCACACGAAGTCGCCGTCGCCGGCGATGGTCGGTATCGTCTCCTCTACCCGGAGGGGGACACGCTGACCGTTGGCGGCGGGACGCTCCGTGCCGCATTGCCGCCACGGACCGCGAGGGTGTGGATTCGGGAGTGATGACTGACGCCAACTGCAGACCACCGAGGCACGGAGGTACTGGAGGGCGACATCAGTGCAGTAATCTCCGGGCGCCGCGGAAAGGAGAGCAAGCAGGTTCCAGTCAGCTCTCTCCATACAGCCTCCGTGCACGCCGTGTCTCCGTGGTGAACATGTCCGTGCTGTGCCAATGGGACACCACGGAGGCACGGAGGTCTCGGAGGCCGACGTCAGAGTAGTAATCGCCGGATGCCGCGGAAAGGAGAGCAAGCAGGTTCCAGTCAGCACTCTCCATACAGCCTCCGTGTACGCCGTGTCCCCGTGGTGAACCTGCCCGTGCTGCGCCAACGGTACACCTCGGAGGCACGGAGGTCTCGGAGGCCGACGTCAGAGCAGTAATCTCCGAATACCGCGGGAGAGCACATCCACGTTGAAGGTGATCAGCAGCCCGGAGGACACACGCTGGAGTCGCAGGTAGGTCATCAGCTGGGCGGAGTGTATCGGCAACAGCCTCTCAACGCACTTCATCTCCACAATGAGAGACTCTTCGATCAGCAGATCAATGACATAGCCCTTTGCGAGCCGCACTCCCTTGTACTCGAGAGGGAGCACGACCTGACTGCGATACGGGATTCTCCGAAGCTCCAGCTCTCGACAGAAGCAGGCGTGATAGCTGGATTCCAGAAGCCCGGGCCCAAGATGACGATGGACCTCGATCGCCGCCCCGATGGTCTTTTCACTGACAATATTGGTCGGATGCTCGATGAGTGCCACGCGACCTCCCCGGGTATCGGAAGATCATCATTGCCGCTGGAGCAGGATCATCGATTCGACGCGGATGGGGCACTTAGAACGCAACCTCCCTGAGTTCCGGGATGCCGATGTGCGTGGACTGAAGCTCACCGGTGTGGCACGCCACGTAGCGGGCAGACCACGGAGGCACGGAGATCACGGAGGTCCCGCGGAATGGCCTCAGTGCAGCCTCCCCTTGTTCCATGTTTCCGTGGTGAGCGCCCTCGACTTCACTGACTCGACCGTCCTCGTCAGCGCGCGCTGAACTGGTATACGGTCATCTGCCGGTAGGTGTCGCCCGGGTGCAGGATGGTGCTGGGAAATGACTGCTGGTTGACCGAGTCGGGAAAGTGTTGGGTTTCCAGCGTGAACCCCGCATACTGGCGGTACGTGACGCCTCGCTTCCCGGTAAGCGTGCCGTCGAGAAAGTTGCCGGTGTAGAGCTGCACGCCGGGTTGCGTGGTGGTGACTTCCATCGCCCGCCCGGTCACCGGCTCAAACACGCCTGCCGCAACGGCCCGCCCACCGTTGCGGACGTTGAGCACGAAGTTGTGATCGTAGCCCCGCGGCTCGCCAGTGAGCTCACCCAGGCGTGCACCAATGGGTCGAGGCACGGTGAAGTCAAACGGGGTGCCCCGCACTGGCCGCAACTCTCCCGTGGGAATCGTGGCGTCGTCTGTCGGTGTATATCGATCGGCCGCGAGCATCAGCTGATGCCCGAGGATCTCGCCCTCTCCCACGAAATTGAAATAGGTGTGATTGGTCAGATTGACCGGGGTGGCTCGGTCGGTCGTCGCCGTGTAGTCGATGACCAGCGCGTTGTCATCGGTCAGCGTCATAACGACCGCGAGGTCGAGCTGCCCAGGATAGCCTTCATCCCCGTCGGGGCTCCTGTGAGTGAACCTCACACCGGCCACTGTACCGGGGAGCGGCTCAGCCTGCCAGAGCATCTTGTCGAATCCCATGACGCCGCCGTGGAGATGATTGGGGCCATTGTTGATGGCAAGGGTGTACACCTCGTCGCCCAGCGTGAACCGGCCGCGCGCAATGCGGTTGGCCACCCGCCCGATGGTACAACCGAAGTACGGGTGGCCCCCGAGGTACTGCGCGAGATTGTCGAAGCCCAGCACCACGTCGCCGAGCCGGCCGGCACGATCCGGGACGTGGAGCTCCGTGATGGTGGTCCCGAAGTTGGTGATCCTCGCGATGAGGCCGTTGGCGTTCGTCAGAGTGAACAGGTGGACCGGCCTGCCATCGGGCATCCCGCCGAAGAGGGCCGTGTGGACCGTCACCGCGACTTGCTCAGCAGCGCCAGAGTGAACGGCGTTGTGAGCATCAGCCTTCCGTTTCTCACCCTGCCCCGCACCCCCGAATAGCCATCCTCCAGTTCGGCTCCGTCGGCGAACACCCCGAAGACCGGGATGGTCTTGGCGCCCGTGGGCTGATCCAGGGCGACCAGCACTTGGTCGGAGATGCCATCCACCTCGAGAGTGCGACTGAAGATGTACGGCGACGCCTGCAGCCTGCGGTGGACTCCCGCGCCCACGGCGGGATGCAGATGGCGGAATCGGCCCAGTTTCCGCCAGTGCGCCAGGATCGCGGTGGGAGCCCCGGCGCGCTGGAGGTCGGCCCAGTTCATGGGGGAGCGGAGGTTCGCGTCGCCGTTGGCGCCGGGAATCACCAGAGGTCGGGCCAGCTCGTCGCCGTAGTAGATCTGGGCCCCGCCAGGGGCGAGGAGGAGGCGCGTGCCTGCTCCCAACGGGTCCTTCCGTTCCACGTCGTACGGGCCACCGTCGTCGTGCGAGCTCACATAGTTCAGCAGCGCGACGCCCTTGAGCGCCCCGTCATTCAGCGTGGCGGCGTACCGGGTGAAGAGGGTGTCGAGTGGCGCCGTGGCGTCGCTCTTGAAGCCGAAGTTGATCAGTGCGTCGTACCCGAAGGTGAAGTAGTCCACCTTCCGGTTGCCGAAGTCGAACGCCCGCCCCTGGTTCGGCGCGTAGCCGTACACCTCGCCCACCATGTAGAAACCGAGGCTGTCGAGCACCTGACTCGGGTGCGCCCGCTTCCAGTCGGCGAAGGCGAGTTCCGCTTCGTGCTTCAGTTCCGCGCTCACGCGTTCGCCGAAGTGCTTGGCGGTATCGAGCCGGTAGCCGTCGAACCCCAACTCCCGCACCCAATCCGTGAGCCACTTGATGATGTAGAACCGCGGGGCCCGGGGATACCCGGTCCGGGTGAAAAACGTGTCGAGCGAGGCCCGTTCGGCATCGAGCCGGCCCTCGCCCCGCCATTTCTCGATCAGCGCCAGTGGGAGTTCAACCGATGCGTCCCGGTCGGTACGGACGTCGGGGAGCGTGGGGACCAGCGTGCAGTCCGTGGTGGAGGCATAGTCGGCATACTTGCACTGGGGCGAGGTGCGGACCCAATCGTCGGGCCAGGCGGGATCCACTGGTGTGACCGGCCCCGGGTGGTTGATGACCGCGTCCATGAGCACGCGGATTCCCCGGCGGTGGGCGGCGTCCACCAGGGCTCGCAACTCGTCCCTGGTGCCGAGCGCCGGGTCCACCGCGGTCCAGTCTCGGGCCCAGTAGCCGTGGTAGCCATAGGTCTTGCCCGTCCCCTCGTCCACGCTGCCGTGAATCTGTTCCACGAACGGCGTCAGCCAGAGCGCAGAGACGCCGAGGCTGTCGAAGTAGCCCGCCTCCAGCTTCTGGCGCACACCGGCGAGGTCGCCGCCCTCGAAGCTGCGGTAGCGCGCACCGTCGTGGGCCCGGCCGAGCGCCCGGTCGTTGGTGGTGTCTCCGTTGGAAAAGCGGTCGGTGAGGAGGAAGTAGATCGTGGCGCTGTTCCAGAACCGTGCCTCGGCGGCCGTCGGACCCGCGGAGGCGCCCGTCTGGGTGGCTTGGGCCCGAGCCGTCGAGTCTGGTGCTCCGCGCGCGCAGGC